>JAUXZO010000208.1 GCA_030692685.1 Acidovorax sp.
GGCGATCGTGCGCACCATCCTGGCGCTGGCGACCAGCCTGGACCTGGAGGTGGTGGCCGAGGGGGTGGAGACGACGGGGCAGCTGGGGTTCTTGAGGCTGCATGGGTGTGAGGCTTTCCAGGGGTATTTGTTTGGGCGGCCGGTTCCTATTGACGTTTTTGCGCGCGACCAAGAACTCGGTCTCATGGAGTCGCAACCGGTGGTGGCACCTGCTGGTGGAGGGGGGGCCACATGACGGCACCCGGCGTGTTGTGGGTAGACAGCGACACCCAGCACGCGGCCGCCGCGCGGCGGTTGATGGTGGCGCGCCACCCCGACTGGCGGGTGGTCAACACTCCAACGCCAGACACCGCCCTGGCACCGCTGGCGTCGCAGGCCTGGGCCGCAGTGGTGCTGTGCCTGAGGCCGTCCGTGCACGAGCTGCCCGGTGTGCTGGAGCTGTGCGCAGGACGCCCTGTATTACTGTGTATCGACGCCGCGCAAGAGGTGCTGGCCGCACGCGCGTTTCGCTACGGCCTGGGCGACTATGTGCTGCGAGATCCCGAGGACGACGGCGTCGCTCACCTCAGTGAACTGCTGCAACGCCTGGCGGCGCTCATTCGCAACGCCCAGGGCAAGGAGCAGCCGGTGCGAATGGTAGACGCCCGCATATGGCAAGACGCGCTGAACGTGCTGCAAGAGCAGCGCGCGACCCTGCAGGCCACGCTGGCCAGCATGAGCCAGGGCATTTTCAAGACGGGACCGGATGGGCGCATTACCGTTTACAACGAGCGCGTGCTGGAGCTGCTCAACCTGCCCGAGTCCTTGATCGCCACCCGTCCCACGCTGGCCGACCTCACCCGGATACAAGCGGAGCGGGGCGACTTTGGCGAGGGCTACAGCCTGGTAGACGGGCGCGGGCACGACTACATCGCCCAGGGCGCTGTGGCCTCGGCGCCGGCGTTGTACTGGCGCACTGCCCGCGATGGCCGCACTCTGGAAGTGCGCACCGCCGCAATGCCTGACGGCGGGCTGGTGCGCACCTTTGCGGATGTGAGTGACTACGTGCGGGTGGAAAACGAGCTGCGCGAGAGCGAGGCGCGCTTTCGGTCGCTGTCCGACCTGTCCTCTGATTGGTACTGGGAGCACGACGCCGAGGGACGCTTTGTGCAGCTGGCGGGTGATTTGAGCGTCAATGGCATCCCGCTGTCCAGCGTGATGGGTCGTACGCGCTGGGAGATCGGCGCCCTCAACATGACCGAGGCCGACTGGACGGCGCACCGCGCCGTGCTTCAGGCCCAGCAGCCGTTTCGCGACCTGGAGCTGCAGCGTGAGCGGCCGGACGGCTCCATGCACTGGATCTCGGTCAGCGGTGTGCCGGTGTTCGATGCACAGGGCACGCTGCGTGGTTACCGCGGTGTGGGCCGCGACATCACCGAACGCAAGCGGGTGGAGAGCCAGATCGAGCAACTTGCGTTCTACGACGCGCTCACCGGCCTGCCCAACCGCCGCCTGCTGGTCGACCGCCTGCAGCGCGCATTGGCGTCGGTGCAGCGCACCCAATCCCAGGGTGCGCTGCTGTTCATTGACCTTGATAACTTCAAGGACCTGAACGACACGCTGGGCCACGATATTGGGGACCAGTTGCTGCTACAGGCCGCGCAGCGCCTTAAAGCCTGTGTGCGCGAGGTAGACACCGTGGCTCGTTTTGGAGGTGATGAGTTTGTGGTGCTGGTGGAGGGCCTGAGCTACGACACCGCGCACGCCAGCGCCGAAGCCGCGCTGGTGGCCAGCCACATCTCCACCACGCTGGGCAAGCCCTATGCATTGGGCGATACCAGCCACCACAGCACGCCCAGCATCGGTATAGCGCTGTTTGGGCAGCAGGTGTGCAGCGTGGATGAGCTGCTCAAGCACGCCGACCTGGCCATGTACCAGGCCAAGGCGGCAGGCCGCAACACGCAGCGGTTTTTTGACCCCGACATGCAGGCGGCTGTCAGCAACCGGTCCGCACTGGAGGCCGACCTGCGCCGGGGCCTGCAAGATAAAGAACTGGTGCTGTATTACCAACCCATTGTGGATGGCAAGGGCCGCCTGCAGGGCGCCGAGGCGCTGGTGCGCTGGAAGCATCCACGCCGGGGGTTGGTATCGCCCGCCGAGTTCATTCCACTGGCCGAGCAGACCGGGCTCATCCTGCCACTGGGGCATTGGGTGCTGGAGACCGCGTGTGCGCAACTTGTCGCCTGGTCGCGCAGCACGCTCACGCGACAGTTCTTTTTGTCCGTCAACGTAAGCGTGCGGCAGTTTCGCCAGCCCGACTTTGTAGAGCGGGTACTGGGCGTGCTCAACGCCAGCGGCGCCAACCCGGAGCGGCTCAAGCTGGAGTTGACCGAAAGCCTGCTGCTGGCCGATGTAGAGGACATCATTGCGCGCATGGAATACCTGCGCCGCTTTGGTGTGGGTTTTTCGCTGGACGACTTTGGTACGGGGTATTCGTCGCTGAGCTACCTCAAGCGCCTGCCACTCGACCAGCTCAAGATCGACCAGAGTTTTGTGCGCGACCTGCAGACTGATCCCAACGACGCAGCCATCGTGCGCACCATCCTGGCCCTGGCAGACAGCCTGGATCTGGCGGTGGTGGCCGAGGGCGTGGAGACCACTGGCCAGCTGGAGTTTTTGCAGCGCCACGGCTGCAAGTCGTTTCAGGGCTACCTGTTTGGCCGCCCCATGCCCGCTGATGTGCTCGAGCGCGCACTGCGGCCTGCACTTTGACCTGCGCTATGACAACGGCCCGCCAGCGCGCCCAGTTCACAATCGTCCCATGAAAAAACAGGTGTTGGTTGCCGGTGGCGGCATCGGTGGTTTGGCCACCGCGTTGGGCGCGTCGCGTGCGGGGTGGGAGGTGCGGCTTTTCGAACGCGCTGCTGCCTTCAGCGAAGTGGGGGCGGGCGTGCAGATGGGGCCCAACGTGGTGCGCCGTTTGCAGGCCTGGGGCCTGCAGCGGCCGCTGCAGGCCGTGGCCGCGTTCCCCAGCCGCTTGCAGGTGCGCAGCGCTGTGAGCGGCAAAGAGCTGGCGGTGCTGCCGCTGGGCCCCACCGCGGTGGAGCGCTACGGCGCCGCTTACGCCACCATCCACCGCGCCGACCTGCACAACCTGCTGCTGGCGGCAGTCACCAAATACACCGACACGCAGTTGCATCTGGAGCACGCCATTGACGGGTTCACCGATGCCGATGGTGCCGTCACCGTGCGCACCAGCCGCGGCAAGGAGGTCGAGGGCGATGCGCTCATCGGCGCAGACGGCCTGTGGAGCCGCACCCGCACCCAGCTGCTGGGCGCTGTGGCGCCGCGCGTGACGGGCCACCTGGCCTACCGCGCGCTGGTGCCGCAGCATGCGCTGCCCGACGCGTTGCGCACCCGCCAGGTCACCGCGTGGCTAGGCCCGCGCCTGCATGCCGTGCAGTACCCCGTGCGCCGGGGCGAGCTGCAAAACATCGTCGTCATCGTGCAAGGCGCCGCACCGCAGGACCTGGAAAGCTGGGACCACGCCGCCAACGCCGCAGGCCTGGAGCACGCGCTGCAGGGCACCTGCACGGCACTACAGGATGTTGTGCGCAGTGTGGGCGCCGTAGGGGGCGCCGGCTGGCGTCTGTGGCCTCTATGCGACCGACCGCCCGTGCAGAACGCGGGCGAAATGGCGCGTGGCCTGGTGGCCCTGCTGGGCGACGCGGCCCACCCCATGCGTCCCTACCTGGCACAGGGTGCGGGCATGGCTATTGAAGACGCGGCCGAGTTGCAGCGCGCGCTGTCCATGCACGACATGGACGTGCCGCTGCGCCTCACCCGATACGCCCTGAACCGCTGGCAGCGCAATGCGCGTGTGCAAGCGCGGTCCACCCGCAACGGCCGCATTTTTCACGCGGTTGGTCCGGTGCGCTGGGGGCGGGATCTGTCCTTGCGCCTGCTGGGCGAGCGGGTGCTGGACGTGCCGTGGCTGTACCGGGGCGATGGCTCCAGCGCCAGCTCGCTCTGATGTGGTTTTTTGACAGCGCTTTTGCTGATTGAACACGCTGCTTCTTGGCAAGGCCTGGGTATTTTCCCTGTCCGCAACGACCCTTGGAAACGCGCCGCAGAGTGAACTTTACGCAGTGCGCTCCGCTCTACCCGTGTGTGTGCAAAGCTCCAAAAAGGCAACAATTCGGTCCGCGAATTCGCTGTTCAAGTTGGGGGCGTGGTGCTAAAAAGGGCTGAGCCGGTAACGATTCCGAGAGCAACACCGTGACACCACCCGAGCCAGCCGGGGGCGTCATCACAGGAGGTCGTATGGATGCCATCAGCAGTTTCGCCGCGCGTTACGCCCGTAGCCGCGAAGAGGAAATGTCGATTGACGAGTACCTCGCCGAGTGCAAACGTGACCCCATGGTCTATGCCTCGGCCGCCCAGCGCATGCTGGCTGCCATTGGCGAGCCCGAAATGGTGAACACGCGCACCGACCCGCGCCTGTCACGCCTCTTCGCCAACAAGTTGATCAAACGCTACCCCACGTTTGCCGAGTTCTACGGCATGGAAGACTCCATCGAGCAGGTGGTGAGCTTCTTCCGCCATGCCGCGCAGGGGTTGGAGGAACGCAAACAAATCCTCTACTTGCTGGGCCCCGTCGGTGGGGGGAAGAGTTCAATCGCCGAGCGGCTCAAGCACCTGATGCAGAAGATACCGTTTTATGCGCTCAAGGGCTCGCCCGTGAACGAATCGCCGCTCGGCCTGTTCGACGCGATGGAGGACGGCCCGGTGCTGGAAGAGCAGTTCGGCATCCCCCGGCGCTACCTGCAGCGCGTGCTCTCACCCTGGGCGGTCAAGCGGATGGAAGAGTTTGGCGGCGACATCCGCCAGTTCAAGGTGGTCAAGCGCTACCCCAGCATCTTGAAGCAGGTGGGCATTGCCAAGACCGAGCCCGGCGACGAGAACAACCAGGATATCTCCAGCCTGGTGGGCAAGGTGGACATCCGCAAACTCGAAACCTTTGCCCAGGACGACACCGACGCCTACAGCTACAGCGGCGGCCTGTGCCTGGCCAACCAGGGCCTGCTCGAATTTGTCGAGATGTTCAAGGCGCCCATCAAGGTGCTGCACCCCCTTCTCACTGCTACGCAGGAGGGCAACTACAAGGGCACCGAGGGGTTTGGCGCCATCCCGTTTGACGGCGTGGTGCTGGCCCACAGCAATGAGAGCGAGTGGAAGGCTTTTCGGAACAACAAGAACAACGAGGCCTTCCTCGACCGCATCTACATCGTCAAGGTGCCGTACTGCCTGCGCGTGAGCGAGGAGATTCGTATCTACGAAAAACTGGTCCGCGAGTCTTCGCTGGGCAACGCGGTGTGCGCGCCGGGGACGCTCAAGATGATGTCGCAGTTCGCCATCCTCACGCGCCTGAAGGAGCCCGAAAACTCCAGCATTTTCAGCAAGATGCAGGTGTACGACGGCGAGAGCCTGAAAGACACCGACCCGCGCGCCAAGAGCTACCAAGAGTATCGCGACTACGCCGGTGTGGACGAGGGCATGACGGGAGTCTCCACGCGCTTTGCGTTCAAGATCATGTCCCGGGTGTTCAACTTCGACAGCGCCGAGGTGGCGGCCAATCCGGTGCACCTGATGTACGTGCTGGAGCAGCAGATCGAGCGCGAGCAGTTCCCTGCCGAGCTGGAGACCAAGTACACCAGCTATATCAAGGAATTTCTTTCGCCGCGCTACGCAGAGTTCATCGGCAAGGAGATCCAGACGGCCTACCTGGAAAGCTACAGCGAGTACGGGCAGAACATCTTCGACCGCTACGTCACCTACGCCGACTACTGGATCCAGGACAACGAGTACCGCGACACCGATACCGGCGAGGTGTTTGACCGGGGCGCGCTCAACGCCGAGCTGGAGAAGATCGAGAAACCTGCAGGCATTGCCAACCCCAAGGATTTTCGCAACGAGATCGTCAACTTCGTGCTGCGCGCGCGTGCCAACAACCAGGGCAACAACCCGAGCTGGACGAGCTACGAGAAGCTGCGCCTGGTGATCGAGAAGAAAATGTTCTCCAACACCGAAGAGCTGCTGCCCGTGATCAGCTTCAACGCCAAGGCCAGTGCCGAGGAGGCGCGCAAGCACGAGGACTTCGTCACCCGCATGGTGGACAAGGGCTACACCCCGAAGCAGGTTCGCCTGCTGTGTGAGTGGTACCTGCGCGTGCGCAAGAGTAGTTAGTCGATCCGTGGGTTGGCCAGCGTGCCGCGCAAGGACGCTGGCCCATGATGGGGGCAAGGGATGGCACTGCAAATCATTGACCGCAGGCTCGCAGGCAAGAACAAATCTGTGGGCAACCGTGAACGCTTTGTCCGCCGCTTCAAGGAGCAGATCGCGGAGAGCGTGCGCCGTGCAGTGTCCAAGCGTGGCATCCGTGACATCGAGCAGGCCGAAAGCATCACCATTCCCAAAAAGGACATTGGCGAGCCGGTGTTCCACCACGGCCAGGGCGGCATCCGCGACGTGGTGCACCCCGGCAATTCCGAGCATGTGCGTGGCGACCGCATTGAGCGGCCCAAAGGGGGCAGCGGGCGCGGCTCGCAGGCCAGCGACAGCGGGGAAGGGGAGGACGACTTCACCTTCACCCTGACCAAGGAAGAGTTCATGCAGCTCTTTTTTGAGGACCTCGCTTTGCCGCACCTCTTGCGCACCCACATCGGCGAGAACCCGCAATGGAAGTCGCGCCGCGCAGGCTACAGCCAGGACGGCATTCCCAACAATCTGGCGGTGCTTCGCACCATGCGCGGGGCGCTGGGGCGGCGCATCGCGCTGGGCAAGTCCGCGCACCGTGAACTGCAGGAACTGCAAGCCCAGCTCGACACCCTGCTGGCCCAGGACGATGGCACCAGCGAGGTGCTGGCGGAGCTGCAGGGCCGTATCAACGTGCTCAAGGAGCGTATCGGCCGGATTCCATACCTCGACCCCATCGACCTGCGCTTTCGGGCCCGGGTCCCGGTACCCGTGCCCAACAGCCAGGCGGTGATGTTCTGCCTGATGGACGTCTCGGGCTCCATGGACGAGGCGCGCAAGGACCTGGCCAAACGCTTCTTCATCCTGCTCTACCTGTTTCTCACGCGGCATTACGAGAAGATCGACATCGTCTTCATTCGCCACCACACCCAGGCTGCCGAGGTGAGCGAGGAGCAGTTTTTTCACTCCACCGAAAGCGGCGGCACAGTGGTAAGCAGTGCACTGGTGTTGCTGGACCAGATCATTCACGCGCGCTACCCGCAGGGAGACTGGAACATCTACGTCGCCCAGGCCAGCGATGGCGACAACTTCACCAACGACAGCGACAATTGCCGCAACCTGCTGGTAGACCGCATCCTGCCGCTGGTACGCTACTTCGCCTATGTGCAGGTGACCGAGGTGGAGCAGAACCTGTGGGAGGAATACAGCCAGTTGCTGCCGGTGTTTTCTCACTTTGCCATGCGCAAGGTTTCCGAGCCGAGCGACATCTACCCCGTGTTCCGCGACCTCTTCAAGAAAGAGGGGGTGCAGGTATGAGCGCCGCACCGTGCCTATCAAGCCAAGCCCGCACCGCGGTGCGAAGCAAGGAGGTGACCCCATGATCAACATGACCCAGTACCCGGTGCTGGAGCGCCGTGTCCGCGACAACCCCTGGAAGGCGGCCGCCGTGGGCGAGCGCCGCCACCGCTCCGTGCCTGGGCAGCCCCTGCCTGCCGGGGCGCGGCCCACGCAGCCGCTGCCCGACCCGAGCGACTGGACCTTTGAACTGATTGATCGCTACCACGCCGCGATTGCCGCCACAGCTGATCGCTTTGGGCTTGACACCTATCCCAACCAGCTCGAAATCATCACCGCCGAGCAGATGATGGACGCTTATTCCAGCGTGGGCATGCCGGTCAACTACCGCCACTGGAGCTATGGCAAGGAATTTTTGGCCACGGAGCGACGTTACCGGCGCGGGCACATGGGGTTGGCTTACGAGATCGTCATCAACGCCAACCCCTGCATCAGCTACCTGATGGAGGAGAACACCACCGCCATGCAGGCGCTGGTGATTGCCCATGCTGCCTATGGGCACAACAGCTTCTTCAAAGGCAACTACCTGTTTCGCATGTGGACTGATGCGTCCAGCATCATCGACTACCTGGTGTATGCCAAGGACTACGTAGCCCAGTGCGAGGAGCGTTACGGTTTGGGCGAAGTGGAGCAGCTTATGGACTCCTGCCACGCGCTGGCCAGTTTTGGCGTGGACCGCTACCGCCGCCCCTCCAAGAAGCCCCTGGCGCGCGAGCGGTTGGAGCGCACGCAGCGCGAGGCCTACGCCCAGCAGCAGGTGAACGAACTCTGGCGCACGCTCCCCACCCGCCCAGGCAAGGAAGATGCGGCGCATGAGGATGACCGCTTCCCTCAGGAGCCACAGGAAAACATCCTGTATTTCATCGAAAAGAACGCGCCCCTGCTGGAGCCCTGGCAGCGCGAGATCGTGCGCATCGTGCGCAAGATCGCGCAGTATTTCTACCCCCAGCGCCAGACCCAGGTCATGAACGAGGGCTGGGCCACGTTTTGGCACTACACGCTGCTCAACACGCTGTACGACGATGGCTATCTCAGCGACGGGGTGATGATCGAATGGCTGGGCTCGCACACCAACGTCGTCTTTCAGCCGCCTGTGGGGCACCGCGCCTACAGTGGCATCAACCCCTATGCGTTGGGCTTTGCCATGTACCGCGACATTCAGCGCATCTGCCAGAACCCCACCGCCGAAGACCGGCACTGGTTCCCCGACATCGCAGGCACGCCGTGGCTGCCTGCGCTGGACCATGCCATGCGCAACTTCAAGGACGAGAGCTTCATCGGTCAGTTCCTCAGCCCACACCTGATGCGGGAGATGCGCCTGTTTGCCCTGCACGATGACATCAGCCAAAGTGAGCTGCTGGTCAGCGAGATCCACGACGAAAAAGGCTACCGCAGCTTGCGCCAGATGCTGTCGCAGCAGTACGACCTGGGCACGCGCGAACCCAACATTCAGGTGTGGAACGTGAATCTGCGCGGCGACCGCAGCCTGACCCTGCGCCACACCCAGTACCAGGGCCGCCCACTGGCCGACGACACGCAGGAGGTGCTGCGGCACGTGGCGCGACTGTGGGGATTTGGTGTGCAGATCGAAAGCGTGGACGCCTATGGCAACCACCCGGTATTGCTGCACTCGGTGCCTGCGTCCGCCGCGTGACCAGGTACTGAGAGCGTGAATGCGATCTGAGGGGGATGGCAGCGCCATGGAGGGGCGCCGGACCGCTCCACCAACCAGCTGCAGTCACCTCTTGCGCCCCGCGTGGGCTGCGTGGGCTGCGTGTTTCAAGGGTTATTGCTATGTAAAATATAGCTGTTAGCGCTTATTGGATAAGCGCTAGAGCCTGTTTTGACTCATATTTTGATGGTGATGCTTAGCGTGGGGTCGCTTCGCCGTTCAGTCCTTCCGGCCGAAAGCCCGGGAACCGCTCAGACCGCCGACGCCGCTCTCAGCGGGCAGTCCGTGGCCACACGTTCGGCCAGCGTCTGGCGCAGGGCCTGCAAGGCCGCGATGCGGGTGTCGATCTCCTGCAGCTTGACCGCCAGTACCTGGGCCAGCGCAGGGCCGGGGTCGGCGGCATCCCAAATGGCGGGCAGCCGGTCGCCGATTTCGGCCAGCGTAAAACCGAGCTGCTGCGCGGTGCGGATGTACTGCACCAGCATGGCGGTTTCGGTGGGGTAATCGCGGTAGCCGTTGGCCAGGCGTTGCGCGCGGATCAGCCCCTGCTGCTCGTAAAACCGCAGGGCCTCGCGGCTCAGGCCCGAGGCGGTGGCGAGTTCACCGATCAGCACGGTCGCCTCCGCCGGGCGCGTCGCTGGCCGCGCCCAGCGCCCACCGCAGGATGGCGACCTGCACCGGCAGCAGCAGTTGTTTTTGCGGGTAGCCCACAAAGCCGGGGTATTCCACCGGGTCCACCGTCAGCTCCCGGCCCAGGGTGAATGGCGGTGTGGGCAGCAGGGCGGGGTTGCCCAGGGCGGCCAGGTGTTCTTCGGTCAGCGGTGTCATGTCGGTTTGGGTTTCGGCGTCGGCCTCGGCGCCTGCGGGCCAGCTGTCGGTGATCACCACATCCACCGGGCCTTGAAATGCAGAGGGCTCGACGAACGCCACGTGCGGCAGTACCTCGTGAAAGCGCCGGTCGCACACTTGCACCAGCTCAAACCCCAGCACCTGGGCCAGCCCGTGCCATGAACGGAACACATTGGTGCTGGGCCCCCACAGGCACACGCGCGCCTGCGCCAGGGGTTTGATCTGCGTATCGACAAAGTACGCGTCGGTCAGCACCTCGCATGGGTGGCCTTGGGCCGACATTGCGTTGATCACAGGGCGCTGTGAGGCGGCGGCAAACTCCGACAGCCGCGCATGGTTGGTTTCACGCACCACATACACCGCATAAAACGGGTCGAGGTAGCCCGCCAGGTCGCAGGCCCGTTCACCGGTCTTGAGCAGATTGGGTAGCTCGGTAAACGCCAGCCCGAGCTGCCGGAAGGCCTCGATGAAGGTCGTGCGGGTGCGGATACCGTTGCCTTCAAACGACCACGCCACCGTGCCCTGCAACGTCGGCCCGGGCGCGTTGACCAGGGCCCAGATGTGCCGGATGTCTTCGGGTCGCAGGTCGGTCAGCTGGATGAGGTTCATGGGGCATGTGTTTCCATCAAAAGGGCGGGGCAGAAGATTCTGCTTGACCCTAAAGCGTACTTCAGGCCTGACGCTGCGGGCTTCTTTCACTGCTATTGCCGCGCTGCCATGTCCACCATTCCTGCAGACCCCGCCATTCCAGCGACTGCCGCCCAATCCACTGCCGCATTCTCTTTGTCTGCGGCCCGCTACCTGCGCATCGTGCTTGCCAGCGGTGGGTACGACCTGCTGGTCACCTGGCCCTTTGCGTTGCCCTGGACCTTTGTCTGGCGGTATGCCCAGCTGGGCATGTTGGCGACCTTGCTGGCGCTGCCCGGCACCTTGCACCCGCTCGATGCCACGCACGTGTTGTTGGCCAACCTGCTCGGTTCAGTGGTGGTGGTGTGGTCGCTCGCGCGCATGGTGGCGCCGTCACTGCTGCTGGGGCGGTTGGATGGCGTGGCGCGGACGCTTCGCAAGTGCGTATCAGTGCGCGGGCGCGGGCAAACATCTGAAGGCCAGTGTGCCTGCTGCCAGCATGGCGGCAATGGTCAACATCACCGCCACATACGGGTCGGCACCCTGCCCGGCGGCCATCGATGCGGCGACACCGGTCACCCACTGCATCAGCGCCACGCCCAGGAAAAGTGCCATGGTGAACACCGCCATGGCGCGGCCCGTGACGGCGGGGGCGTAGGCCGAGCGCACGTCTGAATACTGCAGCACCATGTATCCCGATAGCAGGCCCACGGCGATGGCGCCGCCCACATCCAGCCACTCGCGGTGCAGAAAACCGATGGCCGCAAACAGCGCGGCCAGCAGCACGGTGAAACCGGTGATCCAGCGTCTACGGCGCCCCGGGCCCGGGTCGAACCGTCCAAACAGCGCCGGGCTGAACAATGACACCAGCGAGACGATCACCGCCACATTGCCGCTGGCCACCAGCGAGTACCCGTGCCGCTCGATCAGCAGCGGCCCCAGCCAAAGGCCGCGCAGAGCCAGAAATGATGCATACGTCGTCAGCGCCAGCAGCATGATGCCGGCCGTGTGCGGCAGCAAAAACAGCGCGCCAAACCCGCGGATGGCGGCGCCCATCGATTCGCGGGGGTGGGTGCTATGGGCGGGTTGTGCGGGCTCGTGCACCTTCCAGAAGATCAGCAACCACGCCAGCACCGACAACCCGGCCAACACCCCAAAGCCCATGCGCCAGGACGACAGCTGCACCAGCCACGCCAGCGGTGTGCCCGTGAACAACATGCCCAGCCCGCCCACCCCCATGGCCACGCCCGACACCATGGCAAACCGCGACGGCGCGAAATACCGCGCAATGAAAACTGTGCACACCAAAAAGGCGGGTGCGCAGCCCACGCCAATCAACACCTGTCCCAGCAGCACCATGCCGTAGCCCGGCGCCAGCGCCGACACCAGCGCCCCGGCTATGGCCAGCGGAAACGCCACCAGCAGCGTGCGCCGCACGCCGTACAGGTCGATGCCAATGCCCATGAACAACTGCATGGCGCCAAACGCGAACGCAAATGCGCCTGCAAACAGCCCCAGCGCTTGCGCCGACAAGCCGAACTCGGCTTGCAACCCGGTGGCCATGATGGCGGTGATGGTGCGAAACGCCTGGCTCAGCGCAAAGCCGGAGATCAGCGCGAGCAGCATGGTCCATGCGGTGCGGCTGGGCAAGGCTGCCAGGGGCGGCGGTACGACGGCGCCAGGGTCGGGAGCGTGGAGTGCGTTGGGAGAGTTCGGTGGTGGCACAGGGAAGCGGTGAGGTAGAGGAGGCCGAGAGGGCGGTGGCAACGGCAACTGCAAGTGGTCGAGCGTAAACGCTGAATCTCTGCGTGTCTGTCACCCACAGACATCTCCAAATCCGCCAAATCCGCCAAATCCGCCAAATCGGGCCACACACGTTTCACCCCAGCCCCGGGTAAACCCCCAATTTCCACCGCTCACGGGGGCGTCACAAGGGTGCAACGTGCCGCAGACAGACTCTCGGTAGTACCCGAGCAGGGATCACCCCAATGACGGCCCCGGCTGCATGGGGCACTCTTGCATCCACGTGCTGACGTTTCAGTGCCAAGCGATGTTTTTGCAGGTGTTTGTAAAGCTTGGTGTTCACAGCGACTTTGGCAGGGTTTGTGCTTATGAAGGCTTGCAGGGTGCGCTAGCGGCGCCCCTGGGCCGGGATTTGCAGGTTATGCGGGTGCTGCAGAGCACGCCGCCATCAGGAGTAACGGATGAAGAAGTTTGCCCCACTGAGTACCCTGGGTACTATGAGTACAGGTTTGCTGGTAGCCGTCCTGACCACCGGATGTGCAAGCGTTCCCGCCGAGAAGGTGGCGTTTGGCGAGCGCAGCAACAACATGCAGTTTGCGTGTGGCAATGGCGACAAGGTAGAAATGCAGTTCTTCCCTGAGGAGGGCATGAGCGTGCTGATGCGCAACGGCTGGACCGTGGGCTTGCCCGAGCAGGCCACCGACACCGGCTACGCGTACAGCAACGGCCCCACCACGGTGCGTGGCCAGGGCAATGAGATGACGATCCAGATCGGCTATCTCACCCCCATCTGGTGCCGCGGACGCCCCATGTTGGTGTCGGGTCGCTGACCGGCGCGCACCTTCTCGCCGTTTATTTGGCCGGGGCTTCCGGTCTTACCGGGTTCTGGCAACAGGAGTGATCGCTGCATTGCGGCCACTGCCGCGATTCGAGATTCGAGAAAGATAGCTGCTAGCGCTTGTCCATCAAGCGCTAGCAGCTTTTTTTATGCTTATTCGCCAAGCTCCTGCGGCCTGCGGCGCGCTACGGGCCAGCGCTGCACGTCGCGGGGGTGTGTGCCCTGGCGCCCTGCTGCAGCGTTACGGGCGCCACCAGATTAGTGCCCGTGGCGTCGCGCACCGTCAGCGCCACTTCGCGGCTGTTGGCCGCCGCATCGTTGAACTGCAGGCGCATGACCGCGTGGCTGCGGGTGGTCTGGCTTTGGCCGTTGACCACATCGGTGGTTTCGAGCGTGCCTTCCAGCACCACCACCCCTTGTTCGTCCAGTTCCCATGGGCCGATGTAAATAAACCGCTGGCACGGCGCGGTGAACTCCACGCGGTCGTTTTCCAGCACCAGGCTGGCACTTTGGCAGTCGTCGACACACGGCGCACCGGCGGAAAAACCAGGGCCACCGTAGCCGAAGACGCCGGTGACGGGGCCCGTGCCGGTGCCGCCGGTGACGGGGCCCGTGCCGGTGCCGCCGGTGCCAGGCCCACACGCCGCCAGCGCCAGCAGCAGCAATATGGAAAGTGCGTACGCCCCTAGAGCGCGCCTTGCAAGGTCAGGAAGGGTGGTCATCTTTGTCTGCCGCGTAAAAGTAGCATCCAAACCGCGCGCGGTGAATGCGCAGGTTGGGGTCGGTGTGTTGCTGGTCGTGGTCGTAGCGGGCCTGCGCTTCGGTCATTACCGTTTTGAACGCTTGGCGCCAGGCCTTGGCTGCCAAGGTGTGCAGGCGCTGCGCAGATGCGTCGCTGAGCTGGTCCACAAAAACGGACTGCTCCAGGTAGTTGTGCTCGCCCTGCAGGTTCAGGCTGGCGGCGGCGATGTGGTCGTGCAGGTTGTCCTGCATCAGCTGGACCATCTCGGCGAAGCCCTGGCGCGGCACAAAGCCGGTCATCAGCAGCGTGACGTGGTGGTCGTCTTCCTTCGCCATGCCCAGGCGAACCAGCTCGTCCAGCACGGCGCGCGGGCGCACATCGCGGCTGACGCTGGCCACCAGCGCATCAAAGTGGGGGCCCTCACCAGACCGGGGCAGGGGGCAAGGTTGGCCTTCGTCGTCCAGGCAATCGGTCTGGCTCAGCCAGCGCGCCACCACCTGGCTGGCCATGTTCAGCGGGGTTTCGCCTTCGGTATCGGCCGCGGTGGGCTCGGCCAGACGACCCAGGTTGCGCACGTCCCGGCGGTGCACGCCCGACATTAGGCTGACCGCGCTGTCGGTGGGCTTCTTGCCACTGGCCTGCAATTCGGCGTGTGCAGCGTCCAGAAACACCTTCTTCATCGCCACCGCAAACGCCGGGTAGGCCACGCCATTGCGCAGCAACAGCCGCGCCAGCGGGCGCAACACGTGCAATGCACAGGCCAGAACGATGGCGGAGCGGGAAGACATGGTCAAAAACGGAGAGAGCGGCAGTAGTGGGTTGCCATTGTGCTTGGGTTGACGCTGTCGAAATATGTGGGATATTATCCCACTTGTCTGTGGCGGGTGTGGCCCGTGATGACGCAACACCGGATTGAAAGAACGCTTGCGCCCGTCCGCTGCAGATACCTATCTGGAGAAGTAAAAAATGGCGAATTGGGAAGCAAAACTAGGCGCGGGATTGGGTTGGGGCGCGATGTGCGCTGTCGCGTTTGTAGGGGGCTGCGGTGGTGGAAGTGGCGATGTGGGCGGGCCCCAAACGCCCAATGAGGCGCGGCTGCAAAACGCGCGGTATGGCGACGTGGTGGGCTACTTCAAGACCAAGGTGGTGCAACGCGTGGCGGCCGGGCTGCCGGGCACAGCCATCACCGTGCCCACGGTGGGCGGGCTGACTACGGCGGGTTCGGTGGTGGCCAACACGGGCACGCCACTGGTGGGGCCGATGGTGGAAGAGGATGGCCTGCTGAAGGCCGACGGCAGCATGGTGTATGCGCTGCACCGCGGCTACGCCACCGACGCCGGCAAGGAGCCGCCGCGCTTCTCCGCCATGGCGCGGCTTGCCGATGACAGCCTGCGCAGCGTGGGGCGCGTGACGCTGGACCCCAAATTTGTTCCCCATGGTTTTTATGTGGCCGGTGGTGGCACGCGCGCTGCGATCCTGTCGCAGCAAGACCCGTATGCTGACCGGCAGCCGGGCTTTGCATTTGCGGCCGCAGCTCCGTTGACCGGCGATGGAAACGCGGGCACTACCGTGCTGCCCGAGTACAGCCGCACGCTGTCGGTAGACGTGTTTGCCATTGGCAAGGACGTGGCGCCCGCGCAGCTCAAGCAGATGCGCATTGATGGCCTGGTGGTGGGTAGCCGGTTGATTGGCAACACGCTGTACCTCGTCACCACCTGGTCGCCTGACCTCACGCGGTTTTCGGTGGCGGCGGGCGCTACGGAGTGGGCCGTGGACACAGCCCTGAAAGACCTGAAAACTGCCGACATCCTGCCCGCCCTGCGTGTAAACGGCGGCCAGGCGCAGCCGCTGGTGACCGAGGCCGATTGTCTGGTGCAGACCGCCAATGCATCGCTGGCGCTCCAGGTCACCACGGTCACCGCCATCGATCTGTCGTCCAGCAGTCTGGCGCGCACCAGCCGCTGTTTTGCGGGTGGCAGCGAAGGCCTGCACATGGGCGCGAGCAGCGTGTACCTGGCCAGTTCGCGCCAGTACCGTTATACGGGCGATGTGGCCAACACCGTGTTCCCCACGGGCAGCCGCACAGACATTCACCGTTTTGCACTGCGCGGCGCGCAGGTGGGTTACAGCGCTTCGGGCAGTGTGGACGGGCACCTGGGCTGGGATCTGGGGCGGCTGCCTGCCCGCATGAACGAATACCAGGGCGACCTGCGCGTGGTGAGCTACACGGGCCAGACGGGCCAAAGCGGCACCGCGCCCGTCACCATCCAGTCCAAGCCCGTGTCCACCGCCGTGTTGTCGGTGTTGCGCGACCACCCGGGCGACAGCCGTCTCACACTGCTGTCCAAGCTGCCCATCCGGCAGCGATTGTCGCCCCTGGGGCAGGGCGGTCAGCAGATCGACACCGTGCACTTTGCGGGCGCGCGGGCCTATGCCACCACGTTCTTGCAGACCGACCCGGTGTATGTGGTGGACCTGGGTAACCCCGCCAACCCGGCGATGGCGGGCGAGTTTGCGGCGTCGGGCCACAAAGAGCATCTATTCCCCTTGCCCAACGGCTGGCTGCTGGGCATTGGCCAGGACCGCAGCAATGGAGGCACGGCAGACGGCATTCCGCTGGCGCTGTTTGATGTGCGCAACCCTGCCCAGGCACGGCGGGTGGCCACCGACACGTTGGGGCTTGACGGCAGCACCAACACGCTGGGTGGGGTGCGCCCGGTGCTCAACGTGCTGCAGCAGGGCTCGCGCGTGTTGGTTGCCTTCCCGGCCCGCGCGATGCGGGTGTCCGCCATCGTTGGCACGCCGCCGCCGGTGCGGGGAGAGCAAGGCGCCGCGCGGTGGGAGGTCCACACCAACACGGGCACGCTCGCACAGCGGTCGATGCTGGTGTCCAGCAGACTCACCTCTGCTGACCCGTCTGTGCCGGGCTGGAACGGCCAAAACGAGCTGTGGAACGAACGCAGCCTGCAGATCGACAACGCGGTCTATCAGCTGTCGGGCGGGCAGACCTTCTACAAGGTGGGCGATTGACCCAGTAGGAAATTCAAAAATGATAGCTGCCAGCGCTTTATGGATAAGCGCTAGCGGTCATTTTTTCTTGATATTTATGCGCCAGAGCCTGCGCGCAGCTGCTGCAGTTCGGCTTCAGCCACGTCGATGCGTACGGTGCCCTGCGCCACCAGCACCTGCGCAACGCGGTCAATCTCGTCGCCCACGGCGCCCGCCATCATCGCGATGTTCTGCGCATGCAGGGCCATGTGGCCTTTTTGGATGCCGGTAGTGGCCAGCGCCTTCATGGCCGAGAAGTTTTGCGCCAGGCCCACGGCGGCAATGATCTGGGCCAGCTCACGGGCAGATGTGACGCCCAAAATCTTGAGCGCCGTCTTGGCAGTGGGATGCAGCTTGGTGGCGCCGCCCACCAGGCCCACGGCCATGGGCACTTCGATGGAACCTGCCAGGTCGCCGTCGTTGGTGATCTCCCAGGTGGTCAGGCTGGTGTAGTGGCCGCCGCGCGCTGCATAGGCGTGAGCACCGGCCTCCACCGCGCGGGTGTCGTTGCCGGTGGCCAGCACCACGGCGCTGATGCCGTTCATGATGCCCTTGTTGTGCGTGGCAGCGCGGTACGGGTCGGCCGCCGCAAAGTGGTAGGCCGCCAGCATGCCGTCGCGCACCGCCTCGCCACCAATGTCGGCGGTGCGCCACGTGCAGCGTGCGCGGGCCAGGCGGCGGTCGGCCAGGTTCGACAGGATGCGCAGGTTGGTGGTGCCGCCTGTCCACGCGGCGATGTGCGGTGCAATCTTTTCGGCCATGGTGTTGACGGCGTTGGCGCCCATGGCGTCGCGCGTGTCCACGATGAGGTGGGTGATCACCATGGTGCCGCCGCGGGTGTCGATGACGCGCACTTCCAGGTCTCGGAAGCCGCCGCCCAGCTTGACGAGGATGGGGTCGCACGCGTCGCACAGCGTGCGGATTTCTTCCTTGTGCTCCAGGATGCGGATACGCGCGTGCTGCGGGTCAGACACTTGCGTGAGCTGGATCTGCGCAATCATCTCGGTGCCCGACATCGAGGTGACGAACCCTCCTTGGTCGTAACACTGGCGCGCGGCGTTGCACACTGCGGCCACCACCGACGATTCTTCGGTGGCCATGGGGATCAGCCGGTCGCGCCCGTCGATCTTCATGTTGGTGGCAATGCCCACCGGTATGTTCATGGTGCCAACCACGTTCTCGATGAGGTGGTCGGCCAGCTCGGCAGGCAGGTTGCCGGTGTTCAGCAAATGGGCCTTGTCGTCGTCGCTGAGGCCCGCAAATTGGGCCACGGCGTCGATGCGTGCAGGAATGGCAAGCTTGTGAAAACCGCCGATGCGGCTGCTGGGGTGTGCGGTGGAAGTCATGGAAGTGTTTTGAATGAAGGGTGAACAAGCGGCTCAGCGCGACGCCATCAGCCGGGGCAAATAAGTGACCAGGTCGGGGAAGGCGGCGCAGATGAGCAGGCCGACAAACTGCAGCCCGAAGAACGGCAACACGCCCCAGTACACGGCGTTCATGCCGATGTGGCTGGGCAGGGTGCCCTTGATGTAGAACAGCGTGTAGCCAAACGGCGGGCTGATGTAGCCCATCTGGATGGTGATGGCGAAGAGCACGCCAAACCACAGCTCGTCGAACCCCAGCAACCGCACGATGGGCAAGAACACGGGCACGGTCAGCAGGATGATTCCCAGCTCGTCCAGCACCGTGCCCAGGAACACCAGCAACAGCATCATGGCCGCCAGGATGAGCCAGCGGTTCACGTCCAGGCCCTGGATGAACTGCAGCAGCGTGTCTGCACCGCCCAGGCCCGTGAAGATGGCCACATAGGCCTTGGCGCCCAGCGTGATCCACAAGATCATCGCTGTGGCCTTGAGCGCATCGGTGCCCGCGCCGCGCAGCATGTTGAACTGAAAGCGCCGCTTGATCAGGCTGGGTAGCAGGGCGCCCGCCACGCCAACGGCAGCGGATTCTGTGGGGGTGGCAATGCCGAAGAAGATGGACCCGAGGATCATCACGATCAGCATCGCCGGGATGATCAGTGCCTTCAGCGCGACCAGTTTTTCGCGCAGCGGCGCCTTGCGGGTGCTGGGGTCAATGGGCACCCATTCAGGTTTGACCCAGCCCACCACGATGATGTAAGCGATGTACAGCCCCGCCAGGAGGATGCCGGGCACGATGCCCGCAATCAGCATTTGGCCGATCGAGATCTGCGCCGTGACGGCGTAGACGATGGTCAACACCGACGGCGGAATGAGGATGCCCAGCGTTCCCGACGCGCAGATGGTACCCAGCGCCAACTCGGGCTTGTAACCACGCTTGAGCATCTCGGGCAGCGCCAAAATCCCCATGGCCGTCACGGCCGCGCCCACCACACCGGTCATGGCCGCCATCACCACGCAGATGATGACGGTGCCGATGGCCAGGCCCCCCTTCAGCCGACCAAACCACAGCTCCATCGCGCGGTACAGGTCTTCGATGACGCCAGAACGCTGCAATATGCACGCCATCAGGATGAACAGCGGAATGGCCAGCAGCGCCTCGGACTTCATGGTGTCGAAGATCTGCAGCACCAGCACGATGACCGCGTTGGGCTCCCACAGCGTGATGGTGAACAGCAGCGACAGGCCGCCCAGCACGAAGGCGATTGGCAGGCCGGTGAGCATGAACAGCGTGAGGCTGCCGAACATCAGCACCAGGATCATGTTGGCGGTCATGGGTGTGCCTCCGCAGCCGATGGGTGCGCCGTGTCTTCATAGAACAGCGTACGACAGAATTCGACGACGGCTTGCAGCAGCATCAACGCCAGCGCCAGCGGCACGGCGGCCTTCACCGGCCAGATGGGCGGGTTCCAGGCTGAAAAGCTGGTTTCGCGGTACTCGAAGGCGCTGTACGCCGCGGGCGCGCTGAAGTACAGCAGGATGGCGCAGAACAACACGATGATGGGAAAGTTCACCAGGTCCAGCCGCCGCTGCCAGGCGGGGCTCAGGCGCTGGCGGGCCACGTCGAGCGCCACATGCCCTTTGAGGTGCAGCAGGTACGGCCCGCCCAGCAAAAAGTAGGGGCCGAACAGCAGCACGGCCAGCTCCATGCCCCACACGGTGGGCGCGTTGAACACATAGCGCGCAATGACTTCGTAAAGCATGACGGGGACCACGATGGCCAGCAACCACACCGTGGCCTGGAAGATCCAGCGGTTCAAGGTGGTGATGGCGGACGTGGAGACAGAGAGCCATGACGGCATGAGGTGACTCCTTGGGGGCAATGGCAGGTGCGCCCGGGCGCCCATTGCGGGCGCCCGGGGCTTGGGACCCTCTGCACGAATCACCGCGCCGTGTGCATCTGCGGCCTCGGGTGGTCTGCGGCGTTGCAAATACTCGCAATAGCTACGGCTATTGCTGCGTTTTGCGCCTTGCAGCCCATCCCGATCCGCAGCGCACACTTGCCGCTCGATTCGTACAGAGGGTCCCTAGGGCGTTCCAGCGCTGCTTAGGCCAGCAGGCCCAGCTCTTTCATGAAGGCGACCTGGCTGTCCAGGATCTTGGTGGCCAGCGCGTCGCCCTTGGTGGCGGTGCGCCACGCGGCCATGGCCTTGGGCCGCGCAGCTGCCACATCGGCAGCGCTGAAGCGGATGATCTCGCAGCCCTTGGCCTCGTACTTGGCCAGCACGGTGGCGTCGCTCACCAGAATGTGCTGGCGCAGTGCCGCAGAAATCTCGCGCGCGGCCACGGCCAGGGCGGCCTTGAACTCGGCGGGCAGCTTCTCGTGCGCGCCACGGTTGGCCACGTAGCTGGTGGCGGTGGTGGGCTGGTGAAAGCCCGGCACCACCACAAACTTGGCCACCTCGGCAAGACCGGCCTCGAAGTTGGCCGTCAGGTCGCCCCGGTCGGCCATGTCGATCACACCCTTGTCCAACGCCGAATACACCTCGCCCGTGGGCAGCGGCGTCACCGACACACCCATGGCGCCCATCACTGCCGAGGCAAGGCCCACAAAACGGCCCTTCTTGCCGGTCAGGTCGGCGATCTTGCGGATAGGCACCTTGGAGTGCAGCGGCTCTTGGCCATACACCGTGGGGGCGATGTAGTGCAGGCCTGCGGGCGCATAGGCCTGGCGCACCAGCTCCAGCCCGCCGCGTTCGTAGAACCAGGCTTCGTATTCATCGCTTTCGGCAAAGCCAAACGGAATGGTGCTGGTGAAGGCAAACGCCGGAATCTTGCCGGCCTCGTAACCATCGAAGGTTTTCATCAGCTCAAACGCGCCACCGCGCACGGCGTCAAACGCCTGGGCGGCGGGCACGATCTGGCCTGCAGCAAACAGGTTGATCTTGAAGCGACCGCCGGTCAGCTCTGCCACGCGGGCCACAAACCGTTCCTCAAATTTCTGCGGTGTGGTGCCGCCGTCCCACAGCGCCTGCATGCGCCAAGTCACGGTGGCCTGCGCATGGCTGGCCAGGGGCGCGGCTGCGCCCACAGCGGCTGTTGCGGCCAGGGCAGATTTGAGGATGTTGCGGCGTTGAACGGCTTTGTCTGCCATGTCTTGTCTCCGGTTGGTTTGGAATGTTTGCCCCCATCGCCGTGGGGTTGCTGGTCTCGGCCCGGTGCGCTGCAGGTGCGGCTGCCGGTGGGTTGCGAGTAGGGAAAAGTATATGGACAAACCGCAGCATCGTTAGATACAGTTTGGGCACAGATAACAAAACTGTACCCATCGTTAGTTGGGTACAGATCAGGTGACAAAACAATGACCACTCCCGAAGAAGACACCTCGCCCGACAGCAAGGTCGAAGCGCTGGCGCGCCGCATTGCGCAGTCCATCGAACAAGGCAGCGTGCTGGCCGGCACCCGTTTGCGGTCCATCCGCGACGCAGCCGCCAAGGACGGCGTAGGCCGCAACACCGTGGTGGAGGCCTACAACCGCCTGGCCGCGAGGGGCTATGTGGAGGCGCGGCCCGGTTCGGGCTACTACGTGCGCAAGCCCAGCGGCAGTCATGCGCAGGCGCCCGCACCGCATGTGACCGAGGCGGTCGACGTGGTGTCGCTGCTGCGCGAGCAACTGGAGCAGCACTACGAAGTGCGCGTGGGCGACGGCCGCCCGCCCGCGTCTTGGATGGAAGGGTCTGAACTGGGCAGCTATCTGCGCCGCGCGCGTGCGCAGGGTCTGTCTGAAATAGAGCACGGCTACGGCACACCCTGGGGCTACCTGCCGCTGCGAGAAACCATCGCGCGCATGCTGGGCGAGCGCACCATCCCCGTCAATCCACGCCAGGTACTGCTGACCCAGGGCGCCAACCATGCGCTGGACCTCATCGTGCGGCACCTGCTGGAGGCGGGCGACGAGGTGCTGGTGGACTCGCCCGGTTACTACCCGCTGTTTGGCAAGCTCAAGCTCGCCAAGGTGGAGATGCTGGGCGTGCCCCGCCTGGCGGACGGCCCGGACATGGACGCGCTGCAGGCGCTGCTGGAAAAACACCGACCCAAGGTGTTCTTCACGCAGTCGCTGGCCCACAACCCCACGGGCGGCTCCATCAGCCTGCCCAAGGCACACCGCCTGCTGCAGCTGGCAGCGGCCCATGGGTTTTTGGTAGTGGAAGACGACCCGTTTGCCGACCTGCAGCCGCCCAACGCACCGCGCCTGGCCGCACTGGACCAGCTGGAGCGCGTGATCTATGTGAGCAGCTTTTCCAAAACGCTGTCGGCCGGTCTGCGGGTGGGCTACATCGCGGGGGCGCCGCACCGCATCAACGCGCTGTGCGACCTGAAGATGGTGACGGTGGTGTCCACGTCCGACTTTGTGGAGCGTGTGGTGCACCAGTTGATCTCTGCGGGCCAGTACCGGCGGCACCTGAACCGGCTCAAGACCCGGCTGGACGGTGCGCTGGGCCCGGCGCAAAAGGCGTTGTCTCGCCTGGGCCTCACGGTGCACCCCAGCCCGCCGGGGGGGTACTACCTGTGGGTGGAGCTGCCCCCGGGCATCACCGAGCTGGGCCTTGCCCGCAGCGCTGCAGAGCGGGGTATCTTTCTGGCGCCGGGGTCGGTGTTCTTCCCGCAGCGGCAGGGGTTGCAGCAGGCGCCGCAGGCCATGCGGGTGAACGTGGCCTATGCCAACGACACGCGGTTCCTGCGGTTTTTGCAGGGCGCGTTGAAGGCAGCGGGTTGACTGCCGGGGCCTGCTTGTTGAGTCGGCATGAACCAACTTGAACCATTCACTGAGCGCAGTCGAAGCGACGCGCAAGGCTTCGACAAGCTCAGCCCGAACGGGTGTTTCAAGTTCAAAGATGCCGGATCAACAGGTTGCAGGCTTGGGTATCACAGGTCGGTGCGCAGCTTCCAGATCTCCGGGAACAGCACCACGTCCAGCATCTTGCGCAGGTAGCTCACGCCGCCCGTGCCACCCGTGCCGCGCTTGAAGCCGATCACGCGCTCCACCGTGGTCACGTGGCGAAAGCGCCAGAGGCGGAACGCGTCTTCCAGGTCGGTCAGTTCTTCGCCCAGCTGGTACAGGTCCCAGTGCTCTTTGGGGTTGCGGTACACCACCAGCCAGGCCTGCTCCACGGCGTCGCTTTCCGCGTAGGGCAGGGTCCAGTCGCGGTCGGTGTGGCTGGCGGGCACGGGGATGCCACGGCGGGCGAGCAGGCGCAGTGCCTCGTCGTACAGCGAGGGCGCTTCGTACGCGGCTTGCACCTGGGCAAGAAGGTCGGCGCGGTGCTCGTGGGGCTTGAGCATGGCGCGGTTCTTGTTGCCCAGGGAAAATTCAATGCTGCGGTACTGGTAACTCTGGAACCCGCTGGATTGGCCCAGGTAAGGCCGCATGGCCGTGTATTCCGGCGGCGTCATGGTGGCCAGCACATCCCAGGCGTGCACCAGTTGCTCCATGATCTTGCTCACCCGCGCCAGCATCTTGAATGCCATCTGCAACTCGTCGTTGGCGATGTGCGCAATGGCCGCGCGCAACTCGTGCAGCATCAGCTTCATCCACAGCTCGCTGGTCTGGTGCTGCACGATGAACAGCATCTCGTCGTGCGCAGGTGACAGCGGCTTTTGCGCGGTGAGGATGGCGTCGAGCTGCAGGTAGTCGCCATAGCTCATCGACTGGCTGAAGTCGAGCTGGGCGCGTTCTTCGTGCACGATGGATTCGGGCAGGGCGGGCGTTACCTTGTTGTCGTCAGAGGGGACGGTGGTTTGGGAAAAGGGGCACATGGTCAATCTCCTGCGCTCGTGCGCCGTCTCATACGGATTCGCGTTCTATCCAGCAGGCCGTTCGGGCTGAGCCTTGTCGAAGCCTTGCGCAGCGCTTCGACAGGCTCAGCGTGAACGGGTGTGGTGTTTTCAATGCAATGGATGTCAGGTCACTGCGTGCGTTTGGTTGAACTCGGGCTTTTGCCACTCTGCGGCTGCCAGCACTTGGCGCAGATGCTCCACTGCATTCCACACGTCTTCAAAACCGATGTACAGCGGCGTGAACCCAAAACGCAGGATGTCTTTGTGCGGGCCTTTGCCGCTATCGCCTTTGCGAAAGTCGCCAATCACACCGCGCGCAATCAGTGCCTGCACGATCGCGTAGGCGCCGCTGCCCTGGCCGTTCACGCCTGCGCCTTCGTCGCGGGTCAGGCAGACTTGCGAGCCGCGTTGGACGTGGGCACGCGGTGTGGCTAGGCCCAGACCGTAGTCCGCGCAGCGTTCCTCGACCAGCTGGATGAACAGATCAGTCAGCGCGAGTGATTTGCTGCGCAGCGCGGCCATGCCGCCCAGTGCTTCGGCGGCGGTAAAAACATCCAGGCCGCACTGCAGCGCCGACAGGCTGATGATGGGCTGCGTGCCGCACAGGTAGCGCGTGATGCCGGGGGCAGGTTGGTAGTCTGGTGTAAACGCAAACGGTGCGGCGTGGCCCCACCAGCCCGACAACGGCTGCCAGAAGCGGTTTGCGTGGCGCGGGTGCACCCACACGAAAGCCGGGGCACCAGGGCCGCCGTTCAAATACTTGTAGCCGCAGCCGATGGAGAAGTCGGCGCCTGCTCCGTTCAAATCCACCGGCACGGCGCCCGCGCTGTGCGCCAGGTCCCACACACACAAAATGCCCTGGGCGTGTGCGGCGGCGGTGATGGCGGCCATGTCGTGCATGGCGCCGGTGCGGTAGTTCACGTGGGTCAGCATCAGCACTGCGACGTCGCTGGTCAGCGCTGCATTGATTTCTTCGGGCTCTACCAGCACCAGCTCCAGGCCGCGCTCCTTGCACAGGCCTTCGGCAATGTAGAGGTCGGTGGGGAAGTTGCTGCGCTCGCTGACCACGCGCTTGCGTGTGGGGTTGTCTTCGCGCGCAATGTTCAGCGCGGCGCTCAGCACCTTGTACAGGTTGATGGATGTGCTGTCGGTGCACACCACCTCATCCGTGCCGGCGCCGATCAGCGGGGCCAGCTGGTTGCCCAGGCGTTGGGGCAGGTCCACCCAGCTTGCGGTGTTCCAGGATTTGATGAGGTCGGTGCCCCATTCGCGCGCCACCACATCGGCCACACGCGCGGCGGTGGCCTTGGGTAGCACGCCCAGGGAGTTACCGTCTAGATAGATAACGCCCGCAGGCAGGCTGAAGTGCGCGCGCAGCGGGGCGAGCAGGTCTTGCGCATCCAGGGCGCGGCAGTCTTGTTGAGTGATGGTCATGGCGGTCAGGGATGTTTACTTCTGTTTTGATAGCTGGTAGCGCTTATGGGATAAGCGCTAGAGGCCAAAAAGGCTTGAAAATATGCTGTCAGAGCGCTCTCAGCACAGCGCGGACCGGCGACGCATCGGCGGTGGTCAGCTTGAGTGGCAGGGCGATCAGCTCGTAGTCGCCCTCTGGCACGTTGTCGAGTACCAGGTTCTCCAGCACGCGCAGGCCCCGGCGGCGAATGACCTGGTGGCTGTCCAGCGTCTTGCTGTCGGCGGGGTCGATGCTGGCGGTGTCGATGCCCACCAGCAGCACGCCCCGGTCGGCCAGGCGCTCGATGGTGTCGGGGGCGTAGGCGGTGAGTTGGCCGTCCCACTGTGTGGGGGCTTGGGCGTAGGTGCGGACGAGCACGCGCGGGGGCGGGGCGTCGTCTGCGGCATGTTCAATGTGGTGCCACTCGATGAGCGGGCCGCAGCCCATCGCGTGGATGACGCGGCATGGGCCGAGAAACGCGTCGAGCGACACATCGCCAATGGCCGCGCCACCTTCGTCGTAGTGCAGGGGCGCATCCGCATGCGCGCCCACATGGGGCGAGAGCGTGATGGCGCTGACGTTGACCGGGCAGCCGGGGCCGATGGTGGCGCACCATTGCTGGCTGTAGGCAGTGTCACCTGGGAAGACCGGGCTGCCTGCGTGCACGGGCGGCGAGATGTCCCACAGCTGGCGGGCATTGGAGCGGGAAGGCGTTGACATGGGACAAAGTTTGCATGTCCCGGAAAACCCGTGGTGTCGGTTATTTCCAACAGCCCAGAGGTTTTTTGTTGAGGTCTAAACGACCTCCTGCCGCAGATTGCAGATCACAAAAACAAGCCGCTCGGCAGCGGTGACAGCACGCCCACCGCCACGTCCACCCGAAAATCAGCGCAGCAGGCGCGGCGCTGTTGGGTGGAGGCAGGCGTAGAAAACGAGAGCGCTGGAGGCCACCGCCGCAGTGCGCGCAAACGTCATGCGTCGCGGGGCAGGGGAATGCGCACGAAAAAGCCCACGCCCTGTCCGTTTAGCCCATCGCCCACCCGCACCTGCCCACCCATGCGCAGCACGGCCTGCCGCACGATGGCCAGGCCCAGCCCCGAGCCGTTGGCGGCATGCCCCAGGCCCCGGTAAAAGCGCTCGAACACGCGATTGTGTTCAGTGGCTGGAATCCCCGGCCCATCGTCTTGCACCGCCAAGTGCAACTGCCCGCTTTCATGGCGCAGAGTAAGTGCCACATTGCCACCCGCCGCCACGTAGCGCACCGCGTTGTCGATGAGGTTGTGCGCGATGGACTCCAGCGCGGGCACGTCGAGCCGTGTGGGCAGCGTATCGGGGGCTTCCAGCGACAGCTCGATCTGCCGCGCCATGGCCTCAGGCGCGGCCTGTGCCAAGGCTGCGCGCAGCCACTGCGCGACATCCAGATCGCGCGGGGCCGGGCGCTGCGCTTCGTCGAGCGCGGCCAGGTCCAGCAGCTGCTGCGCCAGGTGCGAGGTGCGGGCAATGGCCTGCTCCAGGTGCGCCTGCGCCTGGGTGCGTTCGTCTTCGCTTTGAGAGCGGGCCATCACGTGGGCCTGCGCGTTGATCACCGCCAGCGGCGTGCGAATCTCGTGCGCTGCATCCTGCACAAAGGCGCGCTCACGCTCCACCTTCTGGCGCATGCGGGCCAGCAGGGTGTCCAGCGATTGCTCCAGCGGCTTGAGTTCGCGGTGGCGGGCGTTGAAACCCACGGGCTGCAGGTCGTCGGTATGGCGCTGCGCGATGCGCCGGGCGAGTTGCTGCAGGGGGCGCAGGCCGTTGCGTACGGACAGCCATACGGGGATCAGCACGAAGGGCATGGCCAGCAACAGGTAGGGCAGGATGAAGCGCCCGTTGTAGGCGAGAAAGGCCGAATCCGTGCGCTTGGGCTCAAACACCCGCAGGGCCCAGCGCGCGTTGTGGCCGGTGTAGATGCGGTACACGGTGCCTTGCGCGTTGGCTTCGGTGATCACTCCTGTTGCCTGCGCCCGTGGAGGGGGCAGGTTCAGAGCCTCCAGCTCGGGCGATACATACACGGGGTGACCGGCCGTATCGCTAAGTGTATGCAGTGTTTTGCCAGGAAAAATGCCGCTTTGGCGACGGCGGATGTAGGTCCAGGTTTCTGTGGAGGCTATGGCCGCAGCGGCGTGTGCAGGATCTGTCAGGTCCTGCAGAGACACCAGCAAAGCATCGCCATACTTTTGCAACCCTGGCTCGTTGTTAATGGCCTGTTTGTAGGTGATGAAGATATAGCCCAGTAGCACCGCCCACACCAGCACAAAGGCGAGCAGCACCGACACCACACTTCGGCGCACCAGCGTGGGCTCGGCCAGTCTTGTCCAGGCGCTGTGCAGCCTGTGTGGAATGAACATCGGGCGCGTCATGATTGCAGCAGGTAACCCACGCCCCGCACGGTGCGAATCAGCTCCGCCCCAATCTTGCGGCGCAGGTTGGACACATGCACTTCAATCGCGGCAAAGTCCACCGGCTCGCCCAGCGGGTCCAGCCGCTGCGACAGCACGCTTTTGGACACCACCACGCCCGGCTCGCGCGCCAGCTCCAGCAGCAGCTGGAACTCGCGCGGCGACAGGTCCAGCGCCACGCCGTCACGCTGGGCGGAGTGGCGGCGCGGCTCGATCACCAGCTCGCCCAGCACCCAGCGCTCGCTGGCCTGGCGTGCGCTGCGGCGCAACACGGCGCGAATGCGCGACATCAGCTCGGCCGTGGCAAAGGGCTTGATCACAAAGTCATCCGCCCCGCCGTCCAGCCCCGCCAGCCGGTCTTCCACCGCCGAGCGCGCCGTGATCACAATGATCGGCACCTGCCCGCCTTGCCCTTCCTGGCTGCGCCAGCGCGCCAGCAGGTCAAACCCACTGCCGTCGGGCAGTGTCAGGTCCAGCAGCACGCAATCCAGCGCGGTGGCGTCCAGCGCGCTCGGCGCATCTACCGCGCGGCGCAGCCATTCGCTGGTCAGGCCCTCCACCTTCAGCGCGGACTGCAGCGCGCGGCCCAGGTCCAGGTCGTCTTCTATGAGCAGGATGTGCATGGGGGGATTGTGGCGGGAGGCACAAGCGCGGAAAACAGGCAATCGCAGTGTCTTTGGCTCGCGTTAAGGTGGCGCCATGCACCATGTCGCAATGGGTGCAGAAATGCCAGGAAAAAATGCGGGAGGGTTGGTGTGAGTGATGGCACTTTGTTGATCGCTTCGGCGCCGGTAGATGGCGTGGTGCTGCGCCTGTTTCGCGGCGCTGCAGATTTTCCAGCCATGGCCGCAGTGGCCAATGCGTGCTTTGACGCTGACGGGATCCAGGCGCGGCGCACTGCAGAAGGTTTGGCGCAGGACTATGCCGCCTTCACCAGCTGCGATCCGCTTCAGGACTGCATCGTGGCCGAACTGCATGGAGAGATGGTGGCTTATGGCCGTTGCCGGCGGTTCAGGCAGGCGGACGGGCTGACGCTTCACTCGCAAATCGGCTTTGTGCCTGGGCGCTGGCGGGGGCGTGGCATTGGCCGGTTGCTGCAAACCTGGATTGAACAGCGCCATCGGACCGTAGCCGCCCAGTTGCCGCCGGGCCCGCATGTGCACCATGCGTACGTGCAGCAGGGCGAAGACGCGCGTGCGCAGTTCCTTCAAATCCGTGGTTATGAGCCAGTGCGGTACTTCTTTCAAATGCTGCAAACCCGGCTGCAGGACGTGCCCGACTTTGCGCTGCCCGAAGGGGTCGAGCTGCGGCCCGTGCTGCCGCAGCACTACCGCGCCATCTGGGAGGCGCACTACACCGCGTTTTAGGACCATTGGGGCCATGGGCGACCCTTGCCGGGAGACTACGAAACCTGGCTGGCAAGCCGAGTGTTTCAGCCAGAGCGCTGGCAGGTGGCATGGGCCGGCGATGAGGTGGTGGGCCAAGTCCGCACTTACATCAATGCAGAGGAAAATCGCCAACTCTCGCGGCGCAGGGGATACACCGAGTTCATCAGTGTGGGTCGCTCATGGCGCAAGCGCGGCTTGGCCAGGGCGTTGGTCGCGCGCAGCCTGCGCCTGCTGGCCGATGAAGGCATGGAGGAGTCGGCCTTGGGGGTGGACGGGAAAAACCTGACAGGCGCCAATCGGGTGTATGCGGACTGCGGTTTTGAGGTGATCAAGCGGGACACGGTGGTTCATAAGGTACTTGTCTTGTGAAGTCCTCCGTTGGCCCTTCGTTCTCTTCATGTCGCCTGACCCCGGGGCCGCGTGCCTTGGCTCTCTGCCCCTGACTCAGCGGCCAGGGTCTGTCTTTGGCTGCGCTTAAGCCTTCGCATTGGAGAATCCCACTCAGAGAGGGAATGACGTATGAAAAAAATGAAGAAGCGGCAGCGTGTGGCCATGACCTGGGCGATGTGCCTGGCAGGCAGCACGGCCATGGCCCAGGGCGCGCCTGACGGATCGGGCGTCACGACGCCGCAACTCGATGGCGTTACGGTGACGGCGCGGCGCTCGCTGGAGCAGCGTTTTTTTGCCGCCGGATCGCTGGTGGTGGTGGACCGCACCGACATCGAGCAGATGGGTGCGTTTTCGGTGGCCGACGTGCTGCGCCAGTTGCCTGGAGTGCAGGTGGTGCCCTCGGCAGATGGCAGCGTGGAGATTCGCATGCGCGGCATGGAGCGCGGCGCCACGCAGTTGCTGATCGACGGCCAGCGCGTGGGCGGCAAACGCACCCAGTTGCCCATTGACCAGCTGCCGCCGGAGCTGATTGAGCGCATTGAGGTGGTGCGCGCGCCCAGCGCGGAGTTCTCGGGCGCCACGGGCGGCACGCTCAACATCGTGTTGCGGCAAGCCACCGTAAAGCGCGAAACAACGTTGCGCCTGACCGACAACCACGTGTGGGGCCGCAATGCGGGGCAGGCGTTCTTCTCGCGCACCGGGCCGCTCGGGGTGCCTGCGACGGGCGCGCAAGAGACTGCAGAACCCGAGTCCACTCAGCCTTGGTCTTACTTCGTTGCCACATCGGTCACAGGGCTGTTGCTGGGGGCGGACACGCACCGCAGCAGTTCAATGAGCGGAGTGGAGGTGGCGCAGTCGGATACCCGGGGGCGGTTCAAGCGCACCGACTATGCGCTGGTGCCGCGCATCAGCGGCAAGCTGGGGGCGGCCGACCAGCTGACGCTGCGTGCCACGCTGAGCAAGGCCAATTTTGGTGGGGCGGCAGACAGCATTGGCGGCGGCGATGGCACGTACGCATCTAGCTCGCGCGAACTGCACGACTACGACCGTCGGTATGTGCACGCGGCCGCCGACTGGACGCACCGCTTTGCAGCAAGCAAACTGGAAACGTCCCTCGGCGCCAGCCGCGCCAGTGACACGGTGGACCGCAGGGGCGCATTGGTGCGCAACATGGGCGGCAGTGGCGGGGGCTCGATCGGGTTGGTGGACAGCTACAGCTTTCTGGACGATCGGCATGAGGATGTGTGGAATCTCAGTACCAAGCTGACGGGGACGGCGGATGCGCTCTTGTGGAGCGCGGGGGCGCAACTCGAAGACCGAAAATTGTTTGTCAGCACAGCAACGACAGGCGCAGTGCCGGTCAGCTCCGCGCAGGAGGCCGGCATTCGCCGCTGGGTGGTCTGGGGCCAAAACGAATGGGAGCTGCCAGCCACCACCACGCTCACGCTGGGTTTGCGCGGTGAACGGGTTGAACTTAATGGCGGTAGCTCTGCGGTGGCGGGCAGCAAGCAATGGAACATCCTGCAGCCATCGGTGCACACCCGCACGCCGCTGTCAGACGAGCTGCAGTGGCGCGTAAACCTGGCCCGAGTCACCCAGTTGCCGCGCGTGTGGGACTTGGTGGACCGCTCCATCCCCAGCCAGGGCAGCAACAGCCTGAGCAACCCCGACACCATCGGCAACCCGAACCTGCGCCCGCAGGTAGCGTGGACCCTGGATACCGGTTTTGAGCGGCGTCTGGCAACGGGGCATGCGGGCGTGAACCTGTTTGTTCGCCGGATGAGCGAGGTGCTGGCGCCCACGTTGTCGTTGAATGGGGCGCGCTGGGTGGAGCAGCGCGGCAACGTGGGGGACGCCATCGTGTGGGGCCTGGAGGCCGATGCCCGCACCGGATTGGCTTGGCTGGGGCTGGGGCGCGACTGGACGCTGTCGGCCAACGCCAGCGTGCTGCAGTCGCGCATGACCAGCGGGCCCAACGAGGGCAAGCGCATACCGGGGCAGGCACGCTACGTGGCCACGTTGACTGCTGCGCGGCCCATGCCGCGCACAGGCGGCTGGTATGGCGGCGCAACGCTGTCCATGACGGGATCGGCGGACCAGGACATCAACACAACGCTCACCGGGCGAAACCGCGCGAGCGCAATGCTCGACCTATACGTGGGCCAACTGGTGCGGGGGCTGGGCTACTGGCGCTTGGGGGTCTACAACGTGGGCGATGCGCACTTTCGCCGTGACCGCGTGGATGCATCGGGTGCGGTGCCACTGGTGAGCACCAGCAGCATGCAATGGACACCGCGTGCCTACCTCACTGTGGGGACGCAGTTTTAAGGAGACACCATGAAAACGGAAGTCTGGACTGTTTGGCAGTGGATGATCCGATCGGTGTATGCCGCGTCCTTGGCCTTGGGTTTTTCGGCCCTGGGCGTCTCTCTGCCGACGCTCGCCGAAGAGGCGCGCGAGGCAGTTATGACGGATCCCGTTCTGACGCGGGCACGCCTGGTGTCCGTTTTTAAAGAAGACGGGAATCGTTGTACGTGCGCCTGAGGCTTTTACCACGCTCGAAACTACCCTTCGCGACGCAAACCTTCCGAGTGACGGACCGTGCGCTTGTGGTCGATATCCCCGACGGAGCCTGGGTAAAGTTCGCCACCCAACGGGTTGAGGGCGAGAACACGGTGACCGCAATCCACGTAGTCGACGAGTGCAAGCGTTTTCAGCCGTGCGACTGAAGCTTATGCAGAGCTCTTTCCGTCCTGCAGCGCCTTCAATGCGTTGCTGAGATTGACGCGCGCCTGCGTTTCATAGCGCTGGAAAAACCAGTCCGTCCCATAGATGCGCGGCCTGTCGAGAAAACCCTGCAGCACTGCGCTTCGCCCGGCCACATAACGCGGCCAGCGCACAAAGAAATATTCGCGCCGCACGTTGCGCTCGAACTGGCCGTAGACCGCATCGCTTTGTCCCAGAACGGCCAGGTCGATGTCCACCACCCATTGCGCATCGCCCGTGAGTGAGCCTGGGATGTGGCGCGTGTCCAGGATGTGCTGGTGGACGGTCTGGGCCAGCGCGGCGGGCAACTCCTGGCTCAAAACGAATCGATGTGCCCAGTCGGCGCTGCGTTCTTCGTTGTGTTTGCTCCACGGCCAGTAGATGGCGTCGTGGTACCACAGGGCCAGGGCAACCGCGTGTGCGTCGTGCAGCGCGTCCGGCCTTTCGGCGTGCACCATCTGTAGGTGCCGCAGGCAGGCCCGAAGGTGTGTAGTGTCGTGGTACGCGCGCGGCCAATGGGCCCAGCTACGAATGAGGCGACGGCCTTCTGCGCGCCAGGCCGAGGTGTCGCACTGCAGCCCCTGCCCCAAGGACTGCCATTGGGACAGCAGTTCGGCGCTGTGGACGGGCTGACGGCGCCAAGGCATGGGTTTCGCAAGTCAGGCTAACTTGCCCAAAAGTAGGTACTCCATGAGCGCCTTCTGCACGTGCATCCTGTTTTCTGCCTCATCCCACACCACCGACTGTGGTCCGTCGATCACATCGGCCTCCACCTCTTCACCCCGGTGCGCTGGCAGGCAGTGCATGAACAATGCATCCGGTTTGGCCGCAGCCATCATTTCGGCGTCCACGCACCAGTCGGCAAACGCTAGTCTGCGTTCTTCGTTCTCGGCCTCGTAGCCCATGCTGGTCCACACGTCGGTGGTGACCAGGTCGGCGCCTTGGCAGGCTTCGAGCGGGTCGCTAAAAAATTGATAGCTATCAGCGCTTATTCCACCGGCGCCAGCGGCCAATTTCTCATCAACTTCGTAACCGCGGGGCGTGCTCACATGCACCTTGAAGCCCAGCATGGACGCAGCCTGCAGCCAGGTGTTGGCCATGTTGTTGCCGTCGCCTACCCAGGCTACCGTCTTGCCCTTGATGGAGCCACGGTGCTCGATGTACGTAAAGATGTCCGCCAGGATCTGGCAGGGGTGGTATTCGTTGGTCAGGCCGTTGATGACGGGCACGCGCGAATTGGCTGCAAAGTCCACGATCTTCGTCTGTTCGTAGGTGCGAATCATCACCAGGTCCACCATGCGGCTGATGACCTTGGCGCTGTCTTCAATCGGTTCGGCGCGGCCCAGCTGGCTGTCGCCGGTAGTCAGGTGCACCACGCTGCCGCCCAGCTGGTACATGCCGGCCTCAAAACTCACGCGGGTGCGGGTGCTGGCTTTCTCAAAAATCATCGCCAGCGTGCGGTCCACCAGCGGGTGGTGTTTTTCGTAGGCCTTGAACTTCTTCTTGATGAGCGCGGCGCGCTCGAACAGGTAAGCGTATTCGTCGGCGTTGAGGTCGCTGAACTGCAGGTAATGTTTCATGGGCTTGTGTCTCGGTGCCAGCCGATTACTCGGCCAGTATGGCTTTGACCAGCGGGGTCAGTTTGGCGACGATTTCGTCGGCTTCGGCGGCGGTCAGGATCAGCGGGGGGACCAGACGGATCACGCTGTCGGCCGTCACCGACAACAGCAGGCCCGCTTCTGCCGCGCGGCCAATCAGAGCGCCGCAGGGCTTGTTCAGCTCAATGCCCAGCATCAGGCCCTGTCCGCGGATTTCTTTCACGCCGGGCAGGCTGCCCAGCTCGCGCTGCAGGGCGGCACGCAGGTGGTCACCGACGGCTGCGGCGTTTTGCAGCAGGCCGTCTTCTTCCATGATGCGGATGGTCTCGACCCCGGCCCGCATGGCCAGCGGGTTGCCACCAAACGTAGTGCCGTGGTTGCCAGGCTGCAGCACGTTGGCAGCCTTGGGGCCCGCTACCACCGCGCCTACCGGCACGCCAGAACCCAGGCCCTTGGCCAAAGGCATCACGTCGGGCACGATGCCGGCCCACTGGTGGGCAAACCACTTGCCGGTGCGGCCCATGCCGCACTGCACTTCGTCGATCATCATGAGCCAGCCACGCTCGTCGCACAGCGCGCGCAGCTGTTGCAGGTATTCAATGCGCATGCCATTGATGCCGCCTTCGCCCTGGATGGTTTCAAAGAACACCGCCACCACGTTGGGGTTGCCTTCGGTCGCCTTTTTGATGGCGTCGATGTCGTTCATGGGCACGCGCACAAAACCTTCGACCAGCGGGCCGAAGCCGTTGTGGATTTTGGGGTTGCCCGTGGCCGACATGGTGGCAATGGAGCGGCCATGAAAGGCTTTTTCGTACACCACGATCTCAGGCTTGGCGATGCCTTTGTCCACGCCGTATTTGCGCGCAATCTTGAGCGCAGCCTCATTGGCCTCCAGCCCCGAGTTGCAAAAGAACACATTGGTCATGCCCGACAGCTCCACCAGCTTGGCGGCAAGCTGCTCTTGCAGCGGCACGTGGTAGTAGTTGGAGGTGTGGATCAGCTTGGTGATCTGGTCCTGCAGCGCAGGCACGAGCTTGGGGTGGTTGTGGCCCAACGTGTTGACTGCGATGCCGCCCAGGCCGTCCAGGAACTCCTTGCCGTTCACGTCCCATACGCGGCTGCCTTGTCCACGGGCCAGCGCAATCGGCACACGGCCATAGGTGTTCATCACGTGGGGCGAAGCTGCCGGGATGGAAGCGGTCATGCAGAAATCTCCAGACGGTACGGTAAGGGGTTGGCTTGTGGCCGGTATGAAACCCGAAAAAGCGAAGCACGATTCTAGGGGGCACACGGTGATCGTCTGTTGACGATTGCGCATCACTGCAATGCTGCGCGTACCTGAGTTTGGGTTCTATGTGTAGCACGGCATAAGGATTAGGGAGTCAGCTCTTATATAAGAGTTAGAATGTCTCGCTGCGGTGCAGCATGCAGTGATCCTGTGTCTGTACCCTTATTACCACTCCAATCCCCGATGGTTTCCCCCTCCTCCAAAGAAGTCTTCATTCAGGGCATTACCCACGACGGGAAAACCTTTCGGCCCAGCGACTGGGCCGAGCGGCTGGCCGGGGTGATGAGCAGTTTCCGCCCGGGTGGGGCACGCCCCGGCAGCCACCTGAGCTATTCGCCCTGGTGCATTCCGACCACGCTCAATGGCGTGAAATGTGTGGTGGTGAACCACGATCTGCGCGACCACGAGCCCATGGCCTGGGATTTCGTCATCAACTTTGCGCGCGACAACAACCTGCAGGTGGCCGAAGCCTGCTTGTTGCCGGACGTTCCGCCGCTTCCCAAGCCCTGACGGTTGAGTCGGGAAAAGCCTGTCGAATCTGCGTTCCGCTTTATGCGTTCTGCGTTCTGGGTTCTGCGTTCTGAGTTCTGCCCGCCACCGCTGCCCGACCTCAATACCGCACGATGAGCGCAACAATGCCCAGAAACGTGGCCAATGGCGGCGCCGCCCCCGGCAGTTAGTCACCCACTCGCGTTTGAGTTTGATGGCCGAAGGCAGGCGCATGCAGCGCAGGCTGCTTGTGTTTGGGTCGGTCGATGGCTGGCGCGACCCTTAACCCTCAGCCGCCCCCTGCGGCACATGGTTCCGCAGCAACCACCGCGCCTCCCGCGTCGCTTCAGTGTCCGGGTGTCGTGACTCCAGCGTTGCCAATACACGCAAAGCCATGTCCGCGCGGTTCATGCCCTGCAGCAGCACGCGGGCGACCAGTTCATAAGCGGCGGGCACGCTGTCGTGGTCTTTGAAGCGGCGGTCAAAGCCTTGCAGCAGGTCCAGCGCGTCTTTGGCCTCGTTGGCATGCCAGGCAGCTTTGGCGAGGTTGAGCGTGGCGTTCGCGTCCTGCAGTGCAAACTGGGCGTCTTTGGCACGGCAGGTGTGAAAGGCTTTGAGCGCTTCTCCACCGTGGCCAGACTTCATCAGCAGCGGGATGTAGCGCTGCGCGTGGTCGAGCAAGGTAGCGGTTTTGCCTTCTGCCAGCGCCAGCACGCGGTGGTAGCGCCGTTGTGCGGGCACTTCTTCGCCATGGGTGCGCTGCTCTTCATAGGCCACCGCCAGGGCGGCCACCATGTCGCCTGCGGTGACCAGCTCGGCCACTTGTGCATCGAGGGCGTCTTGCTCGATGCGGCGTGGGCTGCGGCGGTCAGCGGGGGGCGCGTCTTCGTCCAGTCCCGCGCCCGGCAGCAGGTCAATGCCGAAGGCTTCGTGGTTTTGGTACATGGCGTAGCCCAGCAGGCTGGCCATGACCCAGGCGAAATAGATCAGCACCCAGTTGATGATGGGCAGCAGAATCCAGCCGCTGAAGACGGGCAGCAACAGGCCCAGCGCGATGAAAATGCCCTGGCTCAGCAGAAAAAGAAACAGGCACAGCAGCAGGTAGGGCCAGCCAATGGTGCGCACAGCGTTCCAGGCGTTGGCGGGGTTGAGGGTTTCAGTGAAGCTGCAGGTTTGCACCAGCACGATCTGCGTGGCGGGCAGCAAAAGGCACATGGCCAGCCAGGCCAAGGTGCCCAGGCCGGGGTTGAGCCGCTGCAGCCAGCCCACGGCGATGGACTGCGCAATCAGAATGGCAAACAGCTTCCAGGGCAGGTTCTTCCACTCCGGGTCCAGCTCAGCGGGGTAGTCCTCTACCTTGTAAATGCCACGTGAGCCCAGCGCCGTGACTTTGAAGCCATAACGCGATGCCGCCAGCAAAATTCCGATCTCCACGATCAGGATGCCCAGGGCGTCCGGCAAGAAGAAAAACACCTTGTACAACATGCTGGAGAACGCTAGCAGCATGCTGTACATCAACGGCTTGGATTGCAGCGGAAACGCGAAGAAGGTGTTGAGCCGGTGCCAGAAGGGCGCGGGCCGTTTGGTGGGCTGGGCGGCGTTGTCGTTGCCCATTGGACGTGTGGCCATGGTGGTTCTCCCGCCTCCCTTTGCGGGGTGCGCGGCTTGGGCCGTGCAGATTATTGCGCGCGAGTATAGGCGGCACACATGTGCTGGCATCTGCAGCACTTTCTCACACATTCGCGCTCTGGACAGGCGGCGCAAGGTGGCGCCTGAGCGGGTGGATCGGCTACCCTCAGAGCCCTTGCAGGCATGAGCAAAACACAATGAAAACAACAACACTTTGGAGGAAAGCCCCAGCCAGTGCTGCGCTGCTGTTGGGCATATGGCTGCTGTCAGCCCCGGCGCAGGCCCTGCAGATCAGCAGCTTCAGCCCGCAGGGCGAGGTGGCGCGGGTGCGGCAGGTGGTGGCCAAGTTCGACGCTGCGGCTGTCAACTTTGGCGACCCCAAGGCACCAGCCCCGATCAGCCTGAGCTGCAGTGATGCCGATGCCACCAAGGGCACTGGCCGCTGGACGGGCGAGCGCGAGTGGGTGTTTGACTTTGAGCGTGACTTGCCCCCGGGTGTGCGTTGCACCGCCACCGTGAAACCTGGGTTCAAATCGGCCTCTGGCGCAGATCTGACGGGCGCTAGAAGCTATCAATTCAATAGTGGTGGCCCATTTGTGCAGAGCATTCGGCCGGGCACCTACCAGCAGATCGACGAAGAGCAGTTTTTTGTGCTGCAGCTCAACGGCCCCGCCACGCTGGCCAGCGTGCAGGCCAATGTGTGGTGCACGGCCGACGGCGTGGGTGAACGCGTGCCGGTGCGCTTGATCGACGGTGCGCAACGCGCCGAAATGCTCAAGACCCTGGGCCTGGAAAAGAGCGCCACGCAAGCGCCTTTGCAATACGCCACGCTAGCCTGCAATCGCCGCCTCACTTCAGGCTCGCGCATGCAGATCGTGTTTGGCAAGGGCGTAGCCACGCCCAGCGGCGTGCCCAACGCCATCGAAAAGCGGTTTGACTACACGGTGCGCGAGCCGTTTGCCGCCGATTTCAGCTGCGAGCGCGAAAACGCCCAGGCCGCGTGCCTGCCCATCCGGCCGATGTCGCTGTCGTTCAACGCGCCGGTGCCGCGCAAGCTGGCCGCGGCTATTCGCCTCAAATCGGGCAAGGAAACCCTCAAGCCCCAGATCGATGGCAGTACCGAAGGCCAGCAGGCCGACGCGGATACGCTGGTCAACAGCGTGCAGTTTGCTGCGCCTTTGGCGGAGAGCACCGCGTTCACGCTAGAGCTGCCCAAGGACTTCAAGGATGCCTCGGGCCGCCCGTTGCGCAACGCCGACAACTTTCCGCTGAAGGTCGCCACCGGCGGCATGCCGCCGCTGGCCAAGTTTGCTGCGGCACCCTTTGGCGTGGTGGAGCGTTTTGCCGAGGGCCCCGCCGCCGACAAGCCGCCCGCACTGCTGCCCGTGACGCTGCGCAACGTGGAAGCCGCCCTGCGCGTGCAGGGCCTGCAGCCCGGTGGCGCCACTGTCGCCACGGCGCCCGCTGGCAAGGTCAGCACGCTGAAAGCCCGCACCGACGCCGACATCATTGCCTGGTTCAAAAAGGTGCAGCGCTACGACAGCTACGTGGTCCACCGCAAGCAGGCGCGCCAGGACGTGTCCGGCCCGCTGCCCCAGGTGCTGGACAACGACAAGGACTATGTGCAGTCGCGCATGGTGTCGCTATTGGCGGGCAAAACGGGCGTCAAGACGCTTGACTTGCCCAAACCTGCCAGCACCGACCCGCGCCCGTTCGAGGTGGTGGGTATTCCGCTGGCCCCGGGTTTCCATGTGGTGGAAATCGCCTCGCAAAAGCTGGGCACCTCGCTGCTGGACGAGCGCCATGGCGACGCCCGCACGATGTATGTGCGCACCTCGGCGCTGGTCACCAACCTGGGAGTGCATTTCAAGCTGGGCCGCGAGAACGCGCTGGCCTGGGTCACCACGCTGGACAAGGGTCTGCCGGTGCAAGGCGCCACCGTGCGTGTGTCGGACTGCCGCGGCAACGAGTTGGCCAACGCCATCACCGACGCCCAAGGCGTGGCCCGCATCGAAGGCATCTCGCCAGACCCCAGCCGCTGCAGCGATGGCGGCGACTATGGCGAGGGCGGCAATGCCTACTTTGTGAGCGCTCGCCAGACGGGCGCCGATGGTGTGGATGACATGGCCTTCACCTGGAGCGACTGGCAGCGTGGCATTGAGCCCTGGCGCTTTAATGTGCCCACCAGCAGCGACCCGCGCCCGGACGAGCGCGCCCACACCATTTTTGACCGCACGCTGTTCCGCGCGGGCGAAACGGTGTCGATGAAACATGTGCTGCGCTCTGAAACCCGCCAGGGTTTTGCGCTGCCCAGAACGCGGCCCGGCACCCTGGTCATCACCCATGTGGGCAGCGGCCAGCAGTTCACCCAGCCGCTGGCCTGGCGCGACACTGCCTCTGGCGGCTTGAGTGCACAGAACACCTTTGCCATCCCCCCCGCTGCCAAACTGGGCGTTTACCAGGTGGAGCTGCGCAACGAATCCGGCAACGAACGCAGCTTCAGCTCGGGCGAATTCAGGGTGGAAGAGTTCCGCCTGCCGGTGCTGGAAGGCCGCATTACCCCCACCGACAAACAGGCGCTGGTGCGCGTGCGCTCGGTGCCCACCGATGTGCAGATCAACTATGTGGCCGGTGGCGGCGCAGCCAACCTGCCGGTGCGCGTGTCCGCCATGGTGCGCGGCAAAAGCCTGCAATACAGCGACTACGACACCTTCAGCTTTAACCCACCGCGCAAGCGCGAGCAGTCCAACGCCAACAGCGACGACGAAGAAGCCACCGCCAGCCAGGACGCGCGCGTGATTGCCGACAAGCTGCCGCTCACGCTGAACAAGGACGGCGCGGGCAAGCTCACCATCGACAACGTGCCCCAGGCGCGCCAACCGCAAGAGCTGTTGATGGAAGCCACCTACGCCGACCCCAATGGCGAGGTGCAGACGATTCGCAGCACGCAGACGCTGTGGCCCGCCGGTGTGGTGGCTGGCGTCAAGACCGAAGGCTGGGTGTCGGCCCGCCAGAAGATCCGCTTTCAGGCGCTGGCGCTGCAGCACAACGGCAAACCCGCCGCCGACACCTCGCTGCAGGTGCAGGCCATTGCCCGCATCACCACCACCACGCGCAAGCGCATGGTGGGCGGCTTTTACAGCTACGACAACCAGACCGAAACCAAGGACCTGGGAACGCTGTGCACCGGCAAGAGCGACGCACGCGGCCTGCTGCTGTGCGAATCCAAGCTGGACGAGCCCGGCGAGGTGGAACTGGTGGTCACCGCCACTGACAAGGACGGCAATACCAGCGTGGCTGCCTCGTCGGTGTGGGTCACGCGCCAGGGCGAGCTGTGGTTTGGTGGCGAAGACCACGACCGCATCGACCTGCTGCCTGAGAAGAAAAACTACCAGCCCGGCGAGATTGCCAAGTTTCAGGTGCGCATGCCGTTCCGCTTTGCTACTGCCCTGGTGGCCGTGGAGCGCGAAGGCATCATCGAAACCCAGGTGGTGCAGCTCAACGGCCAAGACCCCACCGTCAGCCTGAAGGTGCAATCTGACTGGGGCCCCAACGTGTACGTGAGCGTGCTGGCCCTGCGCGGGCGCCTGCGCGAGGTGCCGTGGTACAGCTTCTTCACCTGGGGCTTCAAGGCGCCGCGCGAGTGGTGGACCTCGTTCTGGTACGAGGGCAAGGAATACCAGGCGCCCACGGCGATGGTGGATTTGTCCAAGCCTGCGTTCCGCTTGGGGCTCGCCGAGATCCGCGTGGGCACAGCGGCCCACCAGATCGACGTGAAGGTGGTGGCAGACAAAGAAAGCTACGCCGTGCGCGGCAAGGCGCAGGTCACCATCACTGCCACGCTGCCGGGCGGAAAGCCCGCTGCCAACGCCGAGGTGGCCGTGGCCGCTGTGGACCAGGCGCTGCTGGAGCTGATGCCCAACAACAGCTGGAACCTGCTCGAATCCATGTTGCAACGCCGCAGTTGGGGCGTAGAGACATCGACGGCGCAGATGGAAATCATCGGCCGCCGCCACTACGGCAAAAAGGCTGTGCCCGCAGGCGGTGGCGGTGGCCGGGCGCAGACGCGTGAACTGCTCGACACGTTGCTGCTGTGGGAGCCAGCCCTCAAGCTGGATGCGAACGGCCAGGCCAAGGTGACGGTGCCGCTGAACGACGCGCTCACCACCTTCAAGATCGTGGCCGTGGCCGATGCCGCCACGGGCCTTTTCGGCACCGGCAGCACCAGCATCCGCGCCACGCAGGACTTGCAGATCATCAGCGGCCTGCCGCCGCTGGTGCGCGAGGACGACCAGTTTCGCGCCCAGATCACGCTGCGCAACACCACCAAGGCGGCGATGAAGGTCGAGGTGGCGCCGCGCGCCACGCTGCTCGACCTGAAGCCGCAAACGGTGGACATCCCGCCCGAAGAAGCGCGTGAAGTTGGCTGGAGCGTGACCGCGCCCGCGCAACTGGCGCAGACCCGCGCCGAATCCATCCTGTGGGAGATCGAAGCCAAGGACACGCTGGGCGGCGCACGCGATGCGCTCAAGGCGCGCCAGCGCATCATCCCGGCCGTGCCGCTGACGGTACAGCAGGCCACGCTGGTGCAGGTGGACGGCAGCTTCAGCCTGGATGTGAATCCGCCTGCGGACGCCATCCCGGGCCGGGGCGGTCTCAAGATGTCATTGCAGCCCAAGCTGGCCGAAGGTTTGCCAGGCGTGCGCGACTGGTGGGCGCGCTACCCGTTTGCCTGCCTGGAGCAAAAGACCAGCAAGGCCGTGGGCCTGCGCGATGGCGCGCTGTGGCAGACCGTGGTGGCTCAGTTGCCCACGTACCTGGACAGCGATGGTCTTGCCAACTACTTCCCGCCGCGCGACGGCGATGCCAATCGGGGCAGCGACACACTGACCGCCTATCTGTTGGCCGCGGCCCACGAGGCATCGAGCATCAACCCGGCGTTTGCGCTGCCGGACGAAGCCCGTGCGCCCATGGAGCGTGGCCTGATCGCATTTGTGGAAGGCCGCATCCAGCGCAGCTTCTGGAGCCCCCGCAAAGACCTGGACATGCGCAAGGTGGCCGCGCTGGAAGCGCTGTCGCGCTACGGCAAGGCCCAGGGCCGCATGGTCAGCAGCATCACCATTTCGCCCAACCAGTGGCCCACGCACACGGTGATCGACTGGGTCAACGTGTTGAAGCGCGTGGCCGATGTGCCCCAGCGCGACCAGCGTTTGGCCGAGGCCATGCAGATCTTGCGCAGCCGCCTGTCGTTCCAGGGCACCAAGCTCATCTTCAGCACCGAGCAGGACGACTACTGGTGGTGGCTGATGCAAAACGGCGACGTGAACACCGCCCGCCTGATGCTGGCCGTGATGGACGACCCGGGCTGGAAGGACGACATGGGGCGCCTGGCCAACGGCTTCATCGGCCGCCAGCAAGCCGGTGCGTGGCACACCACCACGGCCAATCTGTGGGGCGGGCTGGCACTTGAGAAATTCAGCACCAAGTTCGAGGCTACGCCTGTCTCCGGCACCACCAAGGCGACCGTGAGCGGCAACAGTGCCACCGTGGACTGGAGCAAGGTCGAGCGCATCAAGACGACAGACGCCAGCGGCGCCGCACACCAGACCACATGGTTCGGTGCCCCCGCGTCGCCCGGCAATCTCAAGAACAACGACATGTTCCTGGCGTGGGGCAAGTCCGGCGGCAAAGAGAACCTGGCGGTGGCGCACCAAGGCCCCGGCAAGCCCTGGCTCACGCTGCAGTCTGTAGCGGCGGTGCAGCTGAAGGCGCCATTTGCAGCGGGGTACGCCATCACCAAGACCATTACGCCGGTCGAACAAGCCAACAAGTCGCTGCCCGCAGGTCAGTACACCCGCGGCGACGTGCTGCGTGTGACGCTGGAGGTCAATGCCAGTGCCGACATGACCTGGGTGGCCATCACCGACCCCATCCCGGGCGGTGCCACCATCCTGGGCAGCGGCCTGGGGCGTGACTCGGCCATTGCCACGCAGGGCGAAAAGCGCAGCGGCAGCGGTTGGCCTGCGTTTGAAGAGCGCAGCTTCGAGGCCTTCCGCAGCTACTACGAGTACCTTCCCAAGGGCACGGTCAAGATGGAATACACCGTGCGCCTGAACAACGTGGGCGACTTTGCCTTGCCGCCCAGCCGCGTTGAGGCCATGTATGCGCCGGAGATGTTTGGCGAGGTGCCAAACGCGCGGGTGAAGGTGGAACCGGCGAAGTGATTCGCCCTCCATTGCGTGTGCGACAGCTACCAGCAGGTGCCACCCCGCCATGAGCTTCAGCGTCTTTGTTGAGTTGCGGTTCTGGCTGCTGGTGGCGTTTTCGCTGGTGCTGCCCGCGGGCATCTACGGTTTGCTGCTGGTCACGCGGTCCATCTCGCGCACGGCGGTGCTGGGCTTTGGGATTGCGCTGGTGCTGATCGCTGGCGTGGACCTGTACCTTCTGCAGTCACTGGCCACCGTGGCCAAAAACACCCCCTCGCTGGCGGATGACGCCGTCTTCATCTCCGAGCTATCGATCGCCCTGTACATCCTGCCGGTGGTGTTTGGGGGTATCGGCGTCAACCTGATATCGCATGTTTTGCTGCGGCATCTGACCGAAGCGGAGAAACGGTTTGATCGGGAGCACCCGGATGATTGAGTGGGTACCCAAACGCTTTGAGGCATACAGCGCAACTGTCTCGCTGCAATAGGGATGTCCACGGCTCGCAAGGGTGGGCAGATACAGAAAGTCACTACGGCCCGGCTAAAAACCCAGAAGGATCAACTGGTTCGCTGATGTAGGCAGCAACCACGGCCAACGTTCAACTCCGCACCGTGGAGCATCAGCGGTCGCAAACAGTCTTCTGTTTAAAGAGTGCCCGTGACTTCGCTCGCCTGCTCGCAAGGCCATGCAGTGGCCGGTCCGGCAGTACCGCTATCCATGCTTCGCCTCTCCATCGGTCATGCTGTGCAGCACATGCCATTTGCATTTTTCAAACTCTTGCTGCGTCAAAGCGCCGCTCTGGTACAGGTCGAATAACGCCTGCAACTCGTTGATGCAGCGCTGCGGGAGCGTGGCGGTATCTGGGCCCTTGCTGGTGAGGGGAGCGGCTGGCGGTTGCGGCAGGTGCTGTGGCTCTTGTGCGGTTTTGCTGTCGCTGTCATTGGAAGCCAAGGCATTGAACCCGCGCTGGACGACCTGCACTCCCGCCGAAATTCCATACAGCACGCAGCCAATGGCGAACAGGCTCAGCAGAAAGAGGATGAATTGCATGGTGCGTGGCTCCTTGTGTGCAAAAAAATGGCCGATCAACGCTTTACAGTGCGTCGGCAGCACGCAATGTAGTGAGTCAGTGCGTCAGGGTGTGTCGTTCACAGGCACCGCCGCATAGCGCGGCAGCTTGCGCTGCAAGGCTTCGGGCAAACCTGCCAACGGCACGCTGGCCGCTGCCAAGGTGTAAAAGCCCGCAATGCGCCCATCGACGGCCAATGCCACAAAACACGCGGCCACGCGCCGCTGCACGTCTTGCGACACTTGCTCAAGCAGATAGCGATCCAGCGCGGGAACGCAGCCATGAAAGCCCTCGCGCTGGTGAACGCGGGTGTCCAGCGCCGCAACCCGAAACCCGGCGCCCATCATTCACTGCGCAGCAAGGCATCGTGTCGGGCCATTGCGCGCCGCAGCGCCGGTGAAAGCTCGTGCGGCGACCACAGCGCCTGGGAAAAGATCTCTTGGTCGGAGAAACCCTCACTGTGTAGTGAGCGGCCTTGGCCTCGAAAAGGCCAGGAATTTACTCCTGATTCGATAGCTATCAGCGCTTTCCGAATAAGCGCTAGAGGCAAATTTGACCCAAGTTTCGCAGGCAGGCATCTTCGGCTAAAACCGCTCCTGTCAGGGAGCCGGGCACACAAGTGTCATCAAGCCTTCACTACCGGATAAAACGGCCTGCCTTCAAAGCGCGCCGGGCTGTCCATCATCACCCCCAGCATCACCGGCAGCACCCGCGCCAGCAGCGCCCGACCATCGCGCACCTGGGCGCGGTTCACCGAGCTGTTCCACGTCGCCCCGCCGTGCATCAACTGGTTGCGCAGCGTGTACAGGCGCACGAACACCTCGTACAACACCCGCTCGGTGTCCTGCTGCGCCAGCGCACGCTGCACGCGCTGGCGCGCATCATCAAATGCCTCGCGCCAGTGTTGCGGAATGCTGCCATCTGCCAATGGGTTGTTGAGCGCGTCCCAAAAAGGCTGAAACACGTATTGGTTGTTGAGCAAAACCCGAATCGGGCCGGGGAAGACCTGCCACACCAGTGCGGGCAGGGCCTTATCCGCATCCAAGCGGCACACCTCGGCGACAAAGTTGCGGAACGTCTGCCGCTCTGAAACGCTGTCCGCATTGCCACCCGTGTCTTGTGCATAGGCCGCGTTGAAAGCAATCCATAGACACACGAAAGCTACGTCGTCATCCTCGCCTGCCGCCTCGGCACGCTGCAGCCAGCTCAGGGCGCGGTGCATGCGCAGGGTGAAGGGCGTGCGGTGCCCTGCCGCCTGCAGCTTGTGGCGCTCAATAAGCGTGGCAAGACAAGGTGCGGCATTGGGGCAGGGGTGTTGTTCGGTCATTTCCAATTCCATGAGGTGCATCTAGCCGTTGCCTAGCTGTAGGCATTTATCGCAGCGATTTCCACAACCGTTCGATGTAGCGTGCCACTTGAGATAAATCGCCCCGAGCCGCGCCTGCATCTGTGACTCGTGAATCTACGGGATGGTGACTGCATTTCGGACACTTATTGTAGAAGTCCCCAGGGCCCAATGCATCGCTTCGCGGTGCCACTGTCTTACTCCATCCGCAGGCCGGACAACTGTAGTGTCGCGGGGGCGGGCGTATGGCCATGGCTTACTCCAAGGGGAAATTGGTGACTGCAGCGCCGTCAAGGGCCGCCAAATCTGGCGCTGCCGCCAGTTCCAGCAGATGTGGTTTGACGGCGCGGGCGAAGACGCGGGAACCTGCAGGGGCTGCGGGGAAATCCAGTCGGTGTTTTTTCAATTCAACGTCGCCTTCGCTCAGGCCGCTATGGGCGCGTGGGCTGGATGAGACATACATGCCAAAAACGCCCTGTTGCAGCGGCCCCATCTCTCGCCATTCGCCATAAGCCATATTGGGCGCTATGACAGGCTCGAAACGTCCTCGCCGCAATCGGCCAGCAAACCAGGCAAACGGGGCCTCGCCATCGTTGACTGTGTGTAGATGGCTTTTCAGCAAAGTGTTCTCCCCGGGGACCAAACGCAGCAGGCCTAGCGCCACGCCAGTTTTAGCAGTTGGTGCGTAGGGGTGCGCCTCGTCCACAGGTAGAGGGGGGTGAACGACGATGCCAGGCACTTCGCCATCCCATTCCTCCTGACCGTGGCCAAACGCCTGGGCTAGCAGTTCATTCCATTGCGAACTGGCCGTGTCGAAAAGCGCTTTGATATGGCGCGAACGGCTGCCATTGCCCGCCAGTAGCACATGAATAGGCGTGTTGGTCAGCAGTTCAGGGCGCAGGCGTGCTAGTCCGGCCAGAAAAGCTTCTACGCCACGGCGTATCCGGCCTGCAAGCAGGGCGTCCAGTGCTTTGGCGTCCAACGTCAGTTCACAGATCTGCTTGCTTCCATTGGCGTCAATCAGCTCTAGCTTGATTTGCGAAATCAGCTCGGCCTCGTCCTTTTCCAAAAAATTGCGCAGCTTGGCTGCCAGCATCACGGTATTTGTTTGCGCAGCCTGAGTGGGGGCCAGAAAGGCTTCGCTGCCCGCGAAGGAATGGGCGTCGATGGGTAGCGTGAACTGGATGCGCTTTTCGCGCAACACGGGCAGGTTGTGCTTGAAGCTTTCATAGACCAAATGCTCCAGCAGGTTCTCGCCACCCAGAAAGTTGTCACCCTCGCTCGCCAGGTGCTCGAAAACGCGCTCATAGCCCTGGTCTTCCTCATCGGGCGTGGCCCAGCGCAACAGCCCGTAGTCGAAATCGCTGGTGCCGCCGCCAAAGTCGAACACAGCGTAGGGAGCGCCATCTTCGGTCGGCTCCACGCCCAGATGTGGCAGGGCGGCGGCGGCATATGCGGCTGGCTCGCTGGCAAGATTCGTCACCTCGAAATCGTTGAGCACCTGCGGGTGGTGCTGGACCAATGTGTCCGGCAGACTGCGTTGCAGGCCCCGCCGGAAGCTGGCCAGAATGCGCTCCTTGATCTCGCTCGGGTATTTAATCGGAAACGACAGGTAGTACTTGAGAAATAGCCCACGCCCACGCCAGTTGATGGCCATGCCCAGGTACCAAGCGTATAGCTCGATAGGGTCAAACGGGTCGCCTGCAGACACCGCCAGTGGCTGGCCCCGCACGGGGTTGCGCTCGGTATGGGGGGCCAGCTCCATCTCGTACCCCTGGCGGTCGGTGAGGCGCACGCGCCGATTTTCATGGGAACGTAGCGCCCATTGCTTCAACCGGGGCAGGATGCTGGAGAGGACGGTGGTATCGCCGGGGTTGTCGCGAAAGCTGGCCTGGGCCTCGTGCGCAGCGCGCATCCAGTCCCAATTCAGTGCGGGGCGGTAGGCGTTGGCCGTCCAGGCGTCGTTGAAGGCGGTGAAATCGAGGCATTCGATCACCGTGGGATTCTCAAAATGCCTGGCCTGCACGGCCTCGTAAAAGTCGCGCACGCCAATGCGCAGCAGCTCGCGCGCACCGCTGGCGGTGTCCATGGCCACCACCGTGCTGCTCGTACCAAAGTCGATGGCCACCGCGCGGCGCTGTACATCACGGCCGGGGTCACGGGCGATGTAGTTGAAGTCTTTTAATGTTGTGGATTCTTCCCCCCAGAGCTCCCATAGACCCTTCTCGGGATCGGTGAGTTGAGATGCAACGAGTCTGGGTAGGCGGCAAGGCGTGTAGTCTAGGTTCATGCACTGCATGCCGATCCAATAATCGAGAGGATTGAGCGCAACTGAATCCTTGGACACGGCGTGCAAAGTTTGTTGTTGCCCCCCCCAGGTTGCCACCAACGCCTCTATGGCCAGGTCTTTCTTCGGGTTGAACTGATCGTGAGGAAATGCCTCGCCTTGCGGAGACACCAGCTTCCATGCCCGGTTTGCAAGGTCGGTTAGCAAGCTGGTATCGCTCGTATCTTCCCAATGAACGTTGCAGGCAAAAATGCTTCCCGCACGACCAGGGTCAATGCCCCAACAACCCTCATCCACATCACAGCCACCACCAGCGGTGAGCCAATATGCCTGTTCTTGGCCGTCAGCCTTCGCCAGTCGGTATTTTGGGCCGATACGAAAAGGATTTGATTCGTTAGTGGCGAAGCGAGAAAACATCTCCTTGGTCGGCAAACGCCAGCTTTCCAGTCCCGCCCATCGAAACTCCTGTACCTCTTCCTTTCCGTCTGCAGGTGAATAGCCGTGCATGCTGTCTTCGTTATTCCACAGCAGCCGGGTGCTGCTTTCCAGCGTAGCGAGGTTTATCTTGCCTTGCAGGGGCTGCACATGGACAAAGGGGTGCTTGTCGAGGAAGGCGCGCAGGTCGGCAGCAGGCGGAAAGTGCCGCCCGGACTGCGCGTCGAACAGGCCAACGGCCTTGGTGTGGTCCGTTTCGCCTTTGGGTAGGACGTGCCAGAGGCGGCTCTGATCTAGGCGAATGATGAATTCCGCCAGGTTTTCTGCATGGCATTCGGCGAGACTCAAGGAAGAGCTTGTTGTGGGCATGGCGTTTTTCATGAGCAAGGAATTTCCATCAGCGCGTGCGTACCAATGCTTTGCACAGGGGTTGGCCGCTGCCATCTGCGATGCCAGGGAGGTGCAGATCGAGCACGGTTTCGCCGGCCTGGGTGTGGCGGCTGCGCAGGTGGCTTTCAAAGTGGTAGGCGCTGGATGGTGCGGCTTCGATCAGGCGGTAGGGGCGGGTGCGCCAGTTGTGGTTGTGCCAGGCCAGGGCTGTTGCCAACAACGCGCGTTCGGACAGGTTGGCGGGGCGCTGTTCGGCTTCGCAGCGGTCTTTGAGGGCGGACCACAGCCGCTCCAAGTTTTCGCGCTGGGCCAGAACAGCCACAACGTGAATCAGTGCCTGTGTGTCGTCGCTGGGCAGATCGGGTAGCCCCAGCCGCTGCGCTAGGTCAAGGTCGCCGCGTAGCAGGGTCAGTGCAGGAACGGCGTTGGACGGGGCTGTTGCTTGGCAGGCGTCGAGTTGCTTTTGCGCCTTTTGCAACTGCTTTTCCAGCTCTTTCTTCTCCTCCTTCAGGGTTTTGTTGGCCTTCGAGAGTTTTTCTTTCTCTTGCAGGAGTTTTTGGGTGGCTGCAGTGAGATCGCGCTGCACTGGCTGGTGCGACTCCAGGTCGTATCTTGGACTGCACAGTTGCGATTCGATTGGGGGCTGTGCTTGCACTGGTGTGCTGGCAGGGGTTGTGTCTTGGGAGCTGGCCGCAATGCTGTGGATGAGGTCTTGCACCAGGGGGGAGTGTTCCAACAGCAGGCGCAGATCCAACGCCGATAAATTACCTATGGCCGGTTGCGATTTTTCCCACTCTTTGGTTAATTCCTCCAGTCGCCTGCGATGGTGTCTGTCCAGTTCACCAATGTCTTTGTCGTCTTTGGCCATATTCAACGCTCTTCCAGTTCATGCACCAGTTCTCGCATTTCTGGGCGGGGCTGGAGTTTTTGGCGCTGTGGCAGGCCAGCGACAAAGCGGACGATTTGCCTTTGATGTTCTTGCGGCAGCGCGTGGAAGCGCTTTTGCATGGTGCGCAAGGTTTCTTCGCTGGGTTCGGGATAGGGGTTGGGAATGCCAAGGGGCTGTACATGTCCGCAAAGCAGCGCCAAGTCTGTTGCACCCAACACAGTGAACACACGAGGAAACAGTGCGGGCAAAAAGCTCACTAACCGTTCGGTATCCACCTGCTGCAGGGCAGCGTTCTGGGTGTGCAGGCGGTCGTTCTCGTGCGCCAGGGTGTTGCGCGCGGCGGCCAGGCGGTCGATTTCGCTATGGTGTTCGGTGTCACGTGCTTGTTGCAGGTGTTGGCGCTGGGCCGCGTCGTCTGTGGTGACAAGCCAGGGCAGCACCTGGCTGGTGAATGATTCGGCAGCCTCCCAGGGCGATGCGTTTCCGAGACCAAAGCGGCTGGCCAACCACTCCCAGGCTAGGAGTTGCCAGGCGGCGGTGTCGCTAGCATTGCTGGCTTTGGCAACGCAGCCTGCGCACCATGGCCGCCCACCAGCATCGACCAGCCAGTGGGTGTAAGCCACGGTGATCCCGTCGCCGCGCAGTCTTTCGGCAATGTCGGCATGGGCGCTTTCCAGCGCCGATGCGTTGTGCACAGACAGCCGCCTATCCCCCTTGATTTGCAGCGCCTTGGGCTTGCCGCCGGGCGAGACTTGCCATGCGGCCAGTTCGTTCGCGTGAATCACTAGGATGAGATGGGCGGAATCGGAAGCGGGCGCGGGAGCAGCGAGAGAGGGGCTGGTTTTTTGCTCTTTTTGGGGTTGCTGATTGCGCTTTTTTGGAGCAGGTTTTTCTAAATTTTCCATGTCAACTATTGGCCTTGATTTCTTGCTCCAGCTTGGCCCATTCAGCGCGGGAACTGTCAAGAGCGTCGTAGAGCTTGCCGAGTTCTGCATCGATCATGGGTTTTCCCTCGGGGGAGATTTCGAGGTTTTTTCTGAACTCGCTGGCTTCTTCCCCATTCATGCTTTTGTCGAGATAGGCACTGACGTCGCCGACTAGCTTGCCGTTTTCCAGCAGGCTCTTGATGAGCTCGGGGGTGAAGTACTCGGAGTTGGTGAGGGGCAGTAACCAAACATCGTTGAGGCTGCCGGGCTCGGCGTTGAACTTATCTTCAATGCCTACGGTGGCAATGCCTAGTCCTGCGACGAATTTTTCCACCGGGCTGTATTTTTCAGCCAACTCGGGGTCCAGATCGAAATTGCGCAGCGCCGCCATGTATTCATCGAAGTTATCGAATTTGTCGAGGGTGATGTCTTGCTCTGCGGCTTGCAGGGCGCGCTCGCCCATGTTTTGTATGGTCTCTTCAGGGTGAAAAATGGCCAGGACGTGCAGCAAAGCATTAGCGAAATTGGCCACGGCCTTGACTGCAGGGTGGGGAACCAGCTGGGCGAGGGTGGTGAGCACGGGCCCCAGTACCGGCTTGATGCTGTTGGCGAATGAGGCAACAGCACTGCCAACGGTGCTGACGGTGTTACATACGGCGTTGAAGCCGCTGGAAATAGCGCTGATGCCGCTGGAAATGGCGCTGCCGAGACTGGACAAAAAACTCATGATGCTTTCTCCTATGTAAAAAATGCGCGCTGCGGATGAAGTAAGTGGGCAACAAATTGCCCACTTACTTCATTGGTAAATCAGAAGCTCTTGAATCTGGACAGGTCGCCGAAATGATCGCGCAGGTCTGCGGCGCTTATCTTGGTCTTGAAGGCGTTCCATTCCTGCACACTGGTGCTTTGCGCCAGCAGTGCGATCAGGGTGCCGGTTACGCGCACTAGAAATTCTCCAGAATTCAAAGGGCTCAAAACCTTTTGATCGGTATGTGGGCGTGGGTTGGCATCGAGCAGCAAGTCCATCCATGCTGTCGGCAGTTGTTCTTGCGCCAGTGGTTGCCATTCGGTGTGCCATTTCTTGAGACGGGCAAAGGCGGCTTCGGCATGGGCGGGCTTGACTGCAGGATCAATGAGGCGCAGCAATTGCTTTTGCGCCTGACGGGTGTCACGCACAAAGCGAGCAAATTGCTGTGGATCATTTCCCTCCATGCTCAACCAGCCCAGGCCGCAGAACTGAGGGTAGTAGCGTTTCCGCTCACGCCAGAGTTGCTGCGCACCGCAGGCGGCCAGATCCAGCGCCGGTTTTTCGTGGTTGTCGGTTTGGGCGCGGTCATGGCGGATGGCTGCATGGGCGGCTCCGTGCCAGCCGCCGCAGAAAATGATGGCCTCGCCCGTGCCGAGGTTGGGCAAAAAGTCCCGCTGCTCGTCGTCCATCATCATGGCTTCGCCCATGGCGCGGCGGTCGTCTTCGGCAAACAGGCGGTGAACGATCTTGGTGTGGGTGTTTTTGATGATGTCGGGGATGAGCTTGGCTGGTATCTGGTCGGCAATGATCAGGCCTTCGCCGTATTTGCGCACTTCGGCCAACATGTCGGCAAAGGCTTCGACGGCCATTGCGGTGGCCTTGTCGCCGGGCTCGGGGCGCGAGAGCAAACGGTGGGCCTCTTCAATGAGGGTGAGGTGGCGAAAACCGGGTTCCTTGGCATGTCGGGCGCGGATGGCTTCGTTGATGCCACCCAGCAGCAGGGCCATGAGTAAGGCCTTTTCCTCGCCGCCTTGTAGTTCCTCGAGTTCGATGACGGCGCGGCGGTCGAGCAGCGCATCGAAAGACAGGGACTGCGGTACGTCCAGCACTTGACCTAGGGTGCCGTCGGTCAGGCTGCGCAGACGCGAAACCAGCGAGCCGCGATATTTCTCCTCGAACTCCTTGCCCAGGCCATAGGTTGGAATGAGCCGGTCGAGCTGGCGGATCATGTCGCTCATGGTGGGCCAAGCGCGGGCCAAGGGATCGAACGGGTCGCCGCCGGTCAGAAATTCGTTGTCGTCTATGTCCCAGCCCTTGTCTTCATAAGCGGCGAGGATGGCGGCCTCCACCATCATGGGCATGGAGGCCTCCATAGGGAAAACGGCGGCAAAGACGTTTTTCAGAAAACCGGCGTGGCTTTTGATACGTTGCCCTTCGCGCACCAGGGCGAAGGGGTTGATGCGCAGGCTTTGATGGTCGTCGCCGTTGGGGCGGTAATAGTCGATGCCGCTCAGAATCGTGGCGAGTTCGCGGTATTCGGTTTTAGCGGGTTCGATGACGAGAAAGGGCAGGTCGGATTCCAGCAGCAGGTTCAGGCATGTGGTGGTTTTGCCTGCGCCGGTCACGCCGGTAACAAAGACGTGTTTGTTCAAATCCTTGCGGATCAAGCGCACCCGGTTGTTTGGGTAGGGGCGGCCCCTGTCTATGACGGTGCCCAGGTCGAGCGTTTCTCCTTGCGGGTCGGGCAAATCGACGATGAACTCCACAGCTTTGCGGCGGCGGATACCTTGCAGTTCATGCTGGGGCAGGCTGGCGACGATGGCGAGTTCGTCTGCCGTCATCAGGCTGCCCAGGCTGTTGTGCGCACCGGCGTGCAGACTGCGAAACAGCAATCCATCCAGCGGCGGAGTTTCCGCCAGCACAGGCAGGCGCAAGAGTTGGCGTTGACCTGGTGTGCCGGACGGCAGGTCATGCACCTCCAGGGGGCACAGAGTGGTTTCGCTGCCCTGGAAGGTGGCGCGCACGGTGTTTTTGAGGCGCTGGTAGAGGGCGGTGTTTTCAGCCGCCAGATAAACGGCGCTGTGGAACAGCCCCTTGGTCAGCCCTTTTTGCAGGCGGGCGATGAGTTGCTTGTCCAGATAGTCCGCCAGGTGCTGGGCACGCTTGTCGGTGATTTCTTTCGAGACGTTCAGGGAGTGTCCGGTGGTGTCTGACTGGCTAGTGCCGTCGTTGGTGGAGTGGGTGAGCGACAGTCCTTTGGTGTGGCTATCGCTGGTGCTGGTACCGAGGGTTTTGGAGTTGGAAGTGCCAGTGGTGTCAGACGTAGATGTGCCGTTAGTGCGGGACTCCGAGCTGCCCCAGTTCTTGTCTTGTGAGCTACTGGTGGATGAGCTGTTGGATGAGCTGTTGGATGAGCGGCCCGAGTTCTTGCTTTCCGATCCGCCTTGATTTTTGCCGCGCGTGTCACTTGTGTTGTCACCTTTGGTGTCGCTGCGGTTGTTGCCTGCCGTGACACTTCGGTTGTCCCCCGTGGTTTTGGAAGTGCCGCTGTTGCTGCCGCGTGATTCGCTGGTGCCGTTGGAAGTGCCAGTCTGGCGGCTAATGTTGTCGCCGAGTTGCACGTTGGTGCTGATGTACTGGGTCAACTGCGATGACAGGGCGTAGGCGGCATCGAGTTGCTGGTGGATTTTCTGGCGAGTCAGGGGCTGGCTGACGATGGCCAGTTGCCAGGAATCCGTATCTCCCCCGCTGCCGGACTGGAGTGCGCGCACCAGGCGATCCATGTCCTGAAAGTTCAGCTCTTCATTGGTCTGATCTTGTTCCTGCCCGGTTGGAGTCCCCAGCAGCAAGCCTTGCCGTGCGGATTGGCAGAGGCGGTCAAGCAGGGTATTTCTTTGACCGACTTCGATTTCAGCGCCGAAATTGATGCCCGGTAGTTGCCCTTCCAGCGCGCCGCGCAGGTTCTGCATGGCATCGTGTAGCAGGTCGGCGTTTGCTGCATCGGCCACGACGCCGAAGTAGAGGTTGACACCCGTGGGGCCTCCGTCAAGCAGATACAGCAGGCGCACGGGTTGGTCATGGTCCAGGGTGGCATAGACGTTGGCCAGCGCCTGTCGATAGGCTTGGTGACGTTCTTCGTTGATCTCGTCCAGACGGATCAGTCGGACCTCGGGACTGGGCTGCGCCACCGGGGTGGCGAAGCGTAACGCGGGCATCTGAGACAAAGATGTGAAGTGGTTGTCAATGTTCAGAGCGATGGGTTGCAGCAGTGTCATGAAGGGCGTTTTTTTGAACGAGGCCGGGGGATGGGAAGGGTGGAAAAAGCCATGCATTGGTTGGCCTGTAGAGGCCGACTATCGAGCATCCCACTTCGCCAATGCCTGCCGCAGCCCTTCCACCAGCTCAGCATGCCATTCCACCGGCTTGACGATCCGCACATTCGGCAGCCAAAACCGCACCACTGGCAGCAACTGGTTCACATGATTGATATGGGTTGTCACCAACAGCGAGCCATCGGCATCCATTCGGTGCTGTTGCTGGGGCAGCAACTGGCGACGGGCAAAGTAGTGGGCGGCTTCCGGCGCCACGCGCAGCAGCACTTCGGTGGTGCTTTCGGTGAACCACACGTCGTCCTTGTCGTTGATGTAATCCTGATGCGCCTTCTTGGGTGTGAAGCGGCTGGCTTCATCCACCTGCAGAGCTTGGACCAGCGCCACGCTGAAGTTCTTCAGGCGCCCAGCTTCCTCCGCTGCCAGATACCACACACCGCTCTTGTGGATAAGCCGGTAGGGCTGGGCGTGGCGCGGCGTGCCCTTGTAGGTGAATCGGCATTCGTGTTGCTGCTTGATGGCGGCCTGCAGTTGAGCAAACGCCGGGCTTTGTATGCGCAGGTCTTCGTGCGGGGTAGGTTGCACATGCGTGGCGCGGCGGGCTTCGGGGGTTGCCAGTTGTTCCAGCAAGTACGGCAGGCTGGGGTCGGGAAGCAAGTGCGCGGTGCCCGCCATGCGGGTGTAGTCGTGCAGGTGGCTGGCGGGGATGGTGCTGCGGTGGTGGGGCACAAGCTGCCAGCGTTCGTCGGCGGTGTATTCGACGATGCCGTGCAGGCGATCCGACAGGTCGCGCTCAATAGTGCGGACGCTGACCTCGTATTTCTCGGCCAGCAAGTGCTTGTCGATGTCATCGCCCTGATGTAGCAGCGCCAGAATTCTCGACAGTCGCTGGGCGAGTTTGGTGACGGTAGGGCCTCTGGTGGATTTGGGCTTGGAGTCGGGCTGGGGCTTGGCGGCGAGCATGTCGTGGAGGATGGGCGGTGGTGTTGGGGCAGAAGGCTAGCCGCCGGGCGCGACACCTTGTGTCGCTCGTTGATATGAATCTCTTTGTCAACGCCAGTAACTCAATGTGCTTCGCATTCTGCCCGCATACCGACGGGAATCAAGAACACAACTGCCGCACGCTTGCTTCACGGGCGGTGGTCTATCAAACGCTGGTGCAGTTGCGGGTAGTTGCGCAGACATCGTGCCAGGATTATTGGTGAAAACATGCTATAGCGCTTATTTAGTAAGCGCTAGTAGCTATCATTTTTGAAATTTCAATGGCGCGTGGGCACCTCCTGCACTTGCCCATGGCGCAGTACGAACCGATGCAGCAGCATGTGGGCAAGCTGCTGCTCCTCCTGGGGCTCGAACGGGCCGCGTGAGTCATTCATGGTGACGATTGGTTCGGGCAAGCCGCTGTGGGTCTCGTCGAGCGTGACGGCGGCGATATCGCTGCAGGTGCCGAATTCCGGTGTCACGCCGATGCCCTGAGGTGTGAGGATGGCAAAGCGGTAAAGGGCGGGGCAGGCGGTGCCTCCGGTGTCCTGCAGCAGCACGATGTCCTGTTTCTCCAGTTCGAAGTGCGCCACGATGTGGAGCGCTGAGTTGCCTTGCACCGCTTCGGCAGCAGCGGTGGGCAGCGAGGCGGGCGTGGGTGCTTGTGTCTGGGGCGGCGTGCGTCCCAGCAGCGCGAGCAGTTTGCCGCGCACGTGGCTCCACCAGCCGCGCCACCACGCGCTGACGCGCTCCAGTAGCGTGTTTGGGGCGGTGTTAGGCGCGGGGCTGGTTTGAGGTGCAGGTTCAACAATCTGGGGTGGGTCCGCCAACACGGGGCGGCCGTTGAACAGCAGAACGTGCTCGTCGGTCACTGCGAGTTGCCCGTGGCGGGTGGGTAGCTGGCGCTCGCGCATGGGCAGGCTGGGCTGCATGTAGGCGTTGAGCGCCTGGGTGATGAGCCACCAGCCAGAAGGCTGGGCGCTGAAGGACAGTTGTGCGGTCAGGCTTTCGGGTGGCTCGACGCTGCTGGCGCCTTCAGCCACGCAGTGAAGGCTGGGCAGGCAATGGGCCAGGATGACCCGCCCGGCCTGAGAGGCGTTGGCAAACACTTGGCCGATCAGGTCGCCCGATTCGGGGCTGACGGCCCACAGCACAGAGTGGGCCGGGCCGCGTTCGAGCATGCCTTCCAGCGTTTCCGCTTGGGCGCTGGCGTACCCGCAGGCCAGGGCCAGCGCAGCAAAGTGCGAGATGAAGGGATGGGAGCGTTTCATGGGATCAGCTTTCCAGCAGTGCGCCGAGCAGAACGATCAGCACGGTGCCGATCAGCCCTGTAGAGGAGAACACGGTGCCCAGCACACCAAAGAGCTTGACGCGGCCCGTTTGCACAAGGGCGGCGATGCCCAAGCCCAGCGCCAAGACCTGGGCCATTGCCGCCAGCAGCATGAAGAGGCCCAGCACGACGGCTCCGGCGGATTCCTCGTCCATGCCGCCGGACTGGGATTCGAGCACGCCCGCAATGCCGAAAACGATGACCAGCCCAGCGCCAGCCGTCAGGCTGATGATGAAAGATGCGATGCCCAGCCCCGAATGGGGCCGCGTGGGAATGACGGTGTGTTGCATGGTGCCCCCGGCTTACCAAAAGAAGGCAAAAGGGCCAGGCTGCGCCGCCTGGTACGCCCGCACCTTGGCGTCGAATTCGGCATCGCTCATCCAGATGTAGCGGACGCTTTCGACCACGACGAACGCGATGGCAGCAAAGTACAGCAGGCCGCCAATGGGTGGCACCAGCGCGAACAGGATGCCGATGACCAGGGGCACGCCCAGCAGTTGCACCAGCCCCCAGCCCCAGGCGCCCATATAGAAGCGGTGTGCGCCAAAGAAGCCCAGAAACAATGCGAACAAGGTGATCACGGGTTTGCGCTTGGGCCGAAGCGCCAGCGGCGGGCCGGATGGCGGCGTGGGCGTGTGGGCCGTGGTGTTGGCGGCAGGCATCTGGTCCGGCAGGGCAATTTGCACCTGGCGCGCACGGTTGTCGGCGTCGAGCATAAAGCTCACGGCCATGCCACGGTCTGGCGGCACCACGTCGTCCCAGTCGGTGATGTGAAAGAGAAAGCGCCGCCCGTCTTCGTTGACGATGGCTCCGGCTTCCTTTTGTTCGTTGAAAACAAGAATCTGTCCTCTCATGCTGTGTCCTTTTTGGTTGATGGCGCTTGTTGCCTGATGAGCTACGTGCCTCAGATAAATCGTTCGCCCGGAAGCCCATCGAAGGGTTGTTCGCGGGATGGGCCTTGGCTTCGACAGGCTCAGCCTGAACGGTTGGGGGAGATCTCTGAAACAGTTCACCAATCAGTTTTTTGACGTTTCGCCTTCGTCCAGCAATCTCAAGCAGCTCACATTTCTGATGGTTGATGCTTGTTTCTGGGTTGGCGAAAGAGACTGTAAAAAGTCGTTGCGTCAGGGTGTGTCGGTATGTGGCGGGTTTTTCACCAAACGGTTTCGGGCAGCGTCGCTGCCACACGGCCGGGGCCCTGTGCCGCGTTCTCCGGCGTCTGCTACAAACCGGCGTGGCTTTTCTTCATTTCTCCCTCGTTCTGCGCAGTCGCATACCGGCCGCCGTGCTGGCTCTGGCGGTATGCGCTCCTGCGGCATGGGCGTTGCCCACCTTCGACGACGTGCGCGCCGATTTCCACCCCTCCGACACCCAAATCCTCTCCCGCGAGGGCGAGTTGCTGCAGCGCCTGCGCACCGATGCCACGGTGCGGCGCGGCCAGTGGGTGCCGCTGGCCGATGTGTCGCCCGCGCTGCGCACGGCGCTGGTGTTGAGCGAAGACAAGCGGTTTTTTGAGCACAGCGGCGTGGACTGGCGCGCTGCGTCTGCCGCTGCCTGGGGCAACCTGTGGAACCAGCGCACGCGGGGGGCGAGCACCATCACCATGCAGCTGGCGGGTTTGCTCGATGGTGACTGGCGCCAGGGCCCCGGGGGGCGAACGGTGGTGCAAAAGCTGGGGCAGACCGTGGCCGCGCAGGTGCTGGACCGGCGCTGGCGCAAGGACCAGATCCTGGAGGCCTACCTCAACCTGGTGCCTTTTCGCAGTGAGCTGGTGGGCATTGATGCGCTCAGCCGCACGCTGTTTGGCAAGGCTGCCCACGGCCTGGACGACCGCGAGGCGGCGGTGGCGGCTGCGCTGGTGCGCGCGCCCAACGCGCGGCCTGCGCTGGTGGCGCAGCGGGCGTGTGGCGTGCTGCGAGACATGCAGGCCAGCCCGAGCCCCAGTTCGTCCACCGGCTCGACACTGCGGAGCGCCAAAGGGGCCGCACCCAATGCCGTGCCGGCGGAAAAACAGGCTGCCACGCCCGTCGATTGCGATGCGCTCGACCTGTTCACCACCGCCGCCCTGCAGCGCCGCGCGTTTGACGCGAGCGAAGGCGTGGCGCCGCACTTTGCACGCTACCTGCTGCGCCAGCGCTTCAAGGACGGGGCTGTTGTGCCCGAACGGGTGCCCAGCACCCTGCGTGCACCGCTGCAGCGGTTTGCGGTGCAGACCCTGCAGCAGCACCTGCGTGAGCTGCGTGGGCGCAATGTGGAAGACGGCGCTGTGCTGGTGCTGGATAACGCCACGGGCGCGGTGCTGGCGTGGGTGGGCTCGTCGGGCCAGCTCAGCCAGGCCAGCGAGGTGGACGGCGTACTGGCGCTGCGCCAGCCGGGCTCCACGCTCAAGCCGTTTTTGTATGCGCAGGCGATTGCCGAGCGGCGGCTGACGGCGGCCTCCCTGGTCGATGACTCGCCCGCCCACATCGCCACGGCCAGTGGCCTCTACATTCCGCAGAACTACGACCGGCAGTTCAAGGGCTGGGTGTCGGTGCGCACGGCGCTGGCGGCGTCGCTCAACGTGCCCGCGGTGCGCATGCTGGTGATGGTGTCGCCCGATGCATTCCACCGCCAACTGGGCGCGGTGGGCCTGCCGCTGCGCGAAAGCGGGGACTATTTTGGCTACAGCCTGGCGTTGGGCAGCCCCGAGGTGCCGCTGCTGCACCTGACCAACGCCTATCGCACGCTCGCCAACGGCGGGCGGGCCAGCCCTGTTGCAGGCACGCTCGCCAACGGCGGGCGGGCCAGCTCTGCTGCAGGCACGCTGGCCAATGGGGGGCGGCTGAGTGCGGTGGCGCTGGCGGGCGCGCCTGCGGGTGCCCCACCGGGTGCCAAGCCGCGCTTTACCCCTGCCATCGATGCGCAGGCGGCCTTCATCGTGGGTGACATCCTGTCTGACGGCAACGCCCGTGCGCGTACTTTTGGCACCGACAGCGTGCTGGCCACGCGGTTCTGGTCGGCCGTCAAAACCGGCACCAGCAAGGACATGCGCGACAACTGGGCAGTGGGTTGGTCTGAGCGCTACACCGTGGGCGTGTGGGTGGGCAACGCCAGTGGCGCCGCCATGCACGACGTGAGCGGCACCAGCGGTGCAGCGCCCATCTGGTCAGAGGTGATGGGGTTTTTGCATGCGCGCGAACCCAGCCGCGCGCCCAAAGCCCCGACGGGCCTGGTGCAGGCCTCCGTGCGATTTGGCCCTGGGCATGCAACCGCCGCCGCCCCAGCCACCCCGGCCGACACAGCCGGCGCGGTCCCGCTGGAGGCCGCGCGCCAGGAGTGGTTCATGCCCGGCACCCAGCAAGCCTTGTTCGCTATGGATACAGGAGCTGTTAGCGCTTATGGGACAAGCGCTAGAGGCCAAAAAGACCAAAAAAACCATACAAATCCCACCCGCACTGCAGCCGCGTCCCCCGCAGCGCCCCCTGCAGTGAACGCCGCTGCCATGGCCACCGCCGCCACCGGCGCTGCTGCCCGCATCACCGGCCCTGCGTCCGGCACCATCATTGCGCTGGACCCGGACATCCCGCCCGCACGCCAGCGCCTTCAGTTCACCGCCACCGGCGACGGGGTGCTGTTGTGGCGCATGGACGGCAAGCCCCTGGGCCGCGGCCCGCGGGTGGCATGGTTGCCCTGGCCCGGGCGCCATGTGGTGCAGCTCACCAATCCCGAAGGCCGGGTGCTTGATGAGATTCGGCTGGAGGTGCGCGGCGCCGGGGTGGCGGTCGCACCACCAAGGGCTGCTGCGCATTGACGGGGCCGATCCCGCGGAATACGGTGTGACTTGCCCAGGGCGGTCGTAAGCACATTGTTTAAAATTACCAATTATTCCTATGTCCTTGCTTCGCCAGTTCTTCTCTCACCGCCTGATCTGGTTGGCATTGCTGGTGGCGCTGGGTATTGGCGCGCTGTTTGCACGCACCATTTGGACCATTCGCAATGACGAATGGAGCTACGCTGTGCAGACCAACGATAACTTGGTGCGCACCTTGGAGCAGGGCCTGGGCTGGGCGCTTGACTCGTTCGACAAGTCGCTGGAGGGCGTGACACGTGAAATGAGTCGGCCCGAGGTCATGGCCCTGGCGCCGGACTTGCGGGCACGCGTCGTGTTTGACAACTCCCTGCGTTCGCGCGGTGCGGGTGACGTCTTGGTGCTTGATGCGCAGGGCAAGCTTTTGCTCAATTCCGGTTCGCTCACGTCGCGCACGGTCAATTTTTCCGACCGCGACTATTTCTTGGCGTTTCAGTCGGGCGGACACAAAGGATTGTTCATTGGCAAGCCTTTAACTTCGCGGGTGTCGGGTCTCAACATCCTTCCCCTGTCGCGGGGCTATTACCACCCAGACGGCAGCTTCGCAGGCGTAGTGGTGGGCTCCATACGCCTGAGCTATTTAAATGAACTCTTCGGTTCTCTGGACCTGGGTTTCAACAGCGGGGTCAACCTGTTTCGTCAGGACGGTGTGGTGATATCGCGCTTTCCGTACGGCGACGCCGATGTGGGCAAGAGCATTGCGGGCACACCCAACTTCGTGCGGTTTCAGAAAGAGGGCTCGGGCTCGTTTGTGGGCATTGCTGCGTTGGATGGGGTGGAGCGCCTGTATTCCTTTCGCGCCGTCGGCAACTACCCGCTGATCCTGAACGTGGCGCAGTCCACCCACACCATTTTGGCCAAGTGGTATGCCAATGCCTGGGTACTGGGCAGCTTTGCGGTGCTGCTGATGGTGGCCTGCCTGGGCCTGGCCGCGCTTTTTGTCCGCGAGCTGACTTTGCGCCAGCAGGTATCGGCCCGCTTGCGCGAGGCCGAACACGATGTGCGCACCATTCTCAACAACATGCCGTCGATGATTGGCTACTGGGACGCGCAGTTGCACAACCGTTTTGCCAACCAGGCCTACTTCGAGTGGTTTGGCATCTTGCCCGACAAGATGCGTGGCATGCACATCAGTGACCTGATCGGCCCCGAGTTGTATGCCGCCAACCTGCCTTTTCTGCAGCGCGCACTGCAGGGTGAGCCCCAGTTGTTCGAGCGCACCATCATCGACACACGCGGCGTGCCGCGCCACACCATTGCGTCTTATCTGCCTGATACCGATGGCGACACTGTGCGCGGCATTTTTGTGCAGGCCACCGACATCTCGGACCGCAAGCGCATGGAAGACGAGCTGTTTGACGAGAAAGAGCGTGTACGCCTCACGCTGCAGGCCATTGGCGACGCCGTGGTCTGCTCGGACGCGCAGGGCCGCGTCACCTACCTCAACCCCGTGGCCGAACGCCTGACCGGCTGGCAGGCATTTGATGCGGCAGGCCACAACGTGGACGAGGTGGTCAGCCTGCGCAGCCCCGACAACGACGACCTGCTGGCCAGCCCGCTGCGCGCCGCCATCCAGCAAGCCGCGGTGGTGGATGTGGTGCGTGGCGTAGTGGTACACCGCCGCAGCGGCCAGCGTTTTCAGGTCGAAGAAACCGCCAGCCCCATTACCGACCGCCATGGCACGGTGACCGGCGCAGTGGCCGTGCTGCGCGACGTGACCGAAGCCGCCGCCATGGCAGAGCGCATGGCCCACCTGGCCCAGTACGACGCACTGACCGACCTGCCCAACCGAGTGCTGCTGCAAGACCGCGCCCAACTGGCCATCTCGCAGGCACGGCGCGACGGAAAAAGCCTGGCCGTGATGTACCTCGACCTGGATGGATTCAAGGCCGTGAACGACAGCATGGGCCACGATGTGGGCGACCAGCTGCTGGTGCAGTTTGCCCAGCGTTTACAGGCGGTTGTCCGCGCGTCAGACACCGTGTGCCGCCAAGGAGGCGACGAATTTGTGGTGCTGCTGCCGGGACTTGATGGGGAGGAGGCCGCTTGCGGTGTAGCGCGCAAAATTCTGGCGTCGTGCGACGAGCCGTTTGACCTGGCGGGCGAGATGCAACATGTGGGCCTGAGCGGCGGCATCGCGCTGTACCCCCAGCACGGCGACACGTTTGACGCATTGTCGCGCCACGCCGACAGTGCGATGTATGCCGCCAAACGCGGTGGGCGCATGCGCTTCATGCTCTACCAAGGGCCAGACACCGAGCCGCTGGTGGTGATGCCCAACACCTCAACGGCGATGGGCAAGTGACCTATTTCAAGACGGCATCCTGCGGCACCACAGTGCACCCGTGGAAACAGCCTGTTCACTATTAAAAGTATAGCTGCTAGCGCTTATGTATAAAGCGCTAGAGTCCATTTTTAATTGAATTTTCGGCCCATGTGCCATGCGATTCGTCAAGCGATACCGTGTGCGCCCAGCGCCCAAACCATCCACACGCTGGAAATTTGTTGCAGCCCCGCGCAAATAATTTTGATGGCCCAGCGCCGTGCAAGTGCCTACCATCCATCGCATCCCTGCCGGGCCTGCTCGCCCTGCACGGTGGCTGTTTGTTGTCTGCCGCTGCGGGGGGTGTCGCCCCCAGCCCATCTATTTCTGGAGTGTCTGCGTGCCCAATCTGTCCAAAATCACCTGCATCGAAGACCTGCGCGTCATTGCCGAGCGCCGCGTGCCGCGCATGTTTTACGACTACGCCGATTCAGGCTCGTACACCGAGGGCACCTACCGCTCCAACACGGCAGACTTTCAAAGCATCAAGCTGCGCCAGCGCGTGGCCGTGAACATGCAAGGCCGCAGCACCCGCACCACCATGGTCGGGCAGGACGTGGCCATGCCGGTGGCCATTGCGCCCACGGGCCTCACCGGCATGCAGCATGCTGACGGAGAAATCCTGGGTGCCAAGGCTGCCAAGGCCTTTGGCATACCGTTCACCCTGTCCACCATGAGCATCTGCTCCATCGAAGACGTGGCCGAGCACACCGGCAACCACCCGTTCTGGTTTCAGGTGTACGTGATGCGCGACCGCGATTTCATCGAACGCCTCATCGACCGCGCCAAGGCCGCCAACTGCTCGGCGCTGCAGCTCACGCTGGACCTTCAGATCCTGGGTCAGCGCCACAAAGACATCAAGAACGGTCTGTCGGCCCCCCCACGGCCCACGCTGAAGAACCTCATCAACCTTGCCACCAAACCCCGCTGGTGCCTGGGCATGCTCGGCACCAAGCGCCGCAGCTTTGGCAACATCGTGGGCCATGCCAAGGGCGTGGGCGACTTGTCGTCGCTGTCGTCGTGGACGGCCGAGCAGTTTGACCCGCAGCTCAACTGGGGCGATGTGGAGTGGATCAAAAAGCGCTGGGGCGGCAAGCTGATCCTGAAGGGCATCATGGACGCCGAAGACGCGCGCCTGGCCGTCAACAGCGGCGCCGACGCGCTCATCGTCAGCAACCACGGCGGCCGCCAGCTGGACGGCGCACCTTCGTCCATCGCCGCACTGCCTGGCATTGCCGCTGCGGCGGGCAAAGACATCGAGGTGTGGATGGACGGCGGCATCCGCAGCGGGCAAGACGTGTTGAAGGCGCGCGCACTGGGTGCCCAAGGCACGTTGATTGGCCGCAGTTTTCTGTACGGCCTGGGCGCGTTTGGCGAAGCGGGCGTGACCCGCGCGCTGCAGATCATTCAGAAGGAGCTGGACATCACCATGGCGTTCTGTGGGCATACCGATATCAATACGGTGGACCAGTCGATTCTGTTGCCGGGTACCTATCCGGTCTGAGGTTTTGAGGCGCCAGGTGCGCCTGTGATTGACGCCCTGGTGTCCATGTGAGCGGGCGGTTCACGCATGGAGATGAGCCACCGGTTTGGCTGAGAGCGGATGTAGACGAACAGCCCTGTGCGTTGTCGCGGCGCTGGGCCGCGAATGCCAAGGCTCGTCAAAACGAGCAAAAAAACAATACGCTCGATTTAACGAGCAATTTCGAGGTTGGCGAAGTTTCTTTTGCTATGCTCGTGAAATCGAGCGCAAACTCATTTGAACTCGTTTTTACGAACATGAGAGATGAAAGTCACCCAAGCCTCCATGCTGTCTCCGCGCCAGATCGACGAGTGCAAACACCTGGGCGCATTGCTCGCGCGACTGCGCTTGGCCAGAAAGATCAAGCAGTCGGATGCTGCGTTGCGCGCGGGGCTGTCCCGCAACACCGTTTACCGACTCGAACACGGTGATCCGGGGCTCGCCATGGGCCAGGTGTTGCGCTACCTCGAAGCCATTTCACCAAGCAGCACGCTGCTCGACCTGCTGAGCGAGAAAGACCCCGCTTTGCTGGCGCTGGACGCGCGTGAAAAGAGCAAGCGGGTCCGCGACATGAGTGCGGCTGAGCGAGAAGAACTCGACTTTTAAGAGAAAACGCACGTGGCAGCCAAAGAGCACAAGCTGATGGTCTTCGCTCACATTGGTCAGGAGTGGCTGCCTTGTGGCCAGTTGCAAATGACCGAAGAGGGTACGAACGTACTGGCGTCAGATTTTGCGTACGGAACGAGATACGCTCGTCGGCCGGATGCGTTGGAGGTCGACCCGGTGAGCCTGGGCTTGACGAGGCTCGACGATGTTCTTGGCAAGCGGCTGCTGCCGGCCAACAACCTCGCGCTCTTCGGAGGCGTGCGCGATGCCGCGCCGGACTCCTGGGGCCGGCGCGTCATCGAATCCAAGCTCAAGGTGCCAGCCAATAGCCTGCCGGAGACCCAATACCTGCTGCACGCAGGGAGTGACCGCGTGGGCGCGCTCGACATCCGGCGGACCATTCATGATGGCCCGAGCCATGGTCCCAATGTCTCTCACAACTTGTGCCACCTTCTGGAGGCGGCAGATCGCATCGAGGAAGGGCTTCCTGTTCCAGCGCACCTCGAGGCCATCTTTGTCGACGGCACCGCTCTCGGTGGAGCGCGACCCAAGGCCACGGTACGCGACGACACCGGCATGCTTTGGCTGGCCAAGTTCTCCAGCCGCAAGGACACTTTCGACGTGCCAGGCATTGAGTGCGCCTGCCTGCTTCTGGCTCAGAAAGTCGGCCTGCGGGTTCCCGCACTGGAGGTTCGCAATATCGGCGACCGCAAGGTGATGCTCATCCAGCGATTCGACCGCTACTGGTCTGCGCCCGGCGAGGTTCCCGCGCCCGATGTCGACCTGCTTCTCACGCAGCCAGGCGGCGGAGCCGCTGAGCACCGTCTTGCGTTTGTCAGGGGGCTGACGATGCTTGCGTGCGATGAGAGCGAGTCCAGCACCAAGGCTTACACCGACCTCGCGCAGGCTGTGCGTGCCCATTGCCATCCCAGCGTCATCCAGGCCGACAACGAGGAGCTTTTCAAACGCATGGTCTACAACGTGCTTGTCAGCAACGACGACGATCATTTGCGCAACCACGGGTTCTTGTTTGACCCGCGCATTCGGGGCTGGCGCCTGAGCCCGCTGTACGACGTGTTGCCGCGCGCGAGCCACGCTACCGAGCGATTCCTTCACCTGGGTGTCGGCCCACAGGGTCGGCTCGCGACGCTCGACAACGCGCTCGCCGCGCACCCCATGTTCACCTTGTCGAAGACGAAGGCTGCACAACTGATTGCCGATGTCTGGAAGACCGTGCGCGAGTGGAAGGTGTTCTTCGACAGGTTCGGGGTATCGGACGACGAAATCGCCAAGGTTGCACCGGCCTTCCGTCACATGGATGACGTGTCAACGCCTGCGATGCGCAAGCTGCTGCCGTAAGGTCACGGCTTGCCGCAGGGCGGATGGGGAGTTGCCTCGCGATCGGTGGAAATCTGCCAATCATAATTTTGAAATCTATAAATCTAGTGTTATAGTTTTTTCCTGCACTGATGGCATTGAGGTCTTCGGGTGTTGCAACGTACCGTCGCAGCCAGCAACAGCTACTAAGTTCGGTCGAATCGCCAGGGCCAAACCTTTGTGTGAAATCACTACATCTCTAAAGGAGTGGATAAAATGAATGCCGCGTCACGCCCCCTGGCATACCTCGTGAAAATTGACAGGGTCATATTGGCAATTGCCGTGATCCTGGCCGCCGTGGCCTTCGCAGACCGGCCCCAACTCACCAAAAGTCTGCAGTTCATGGGAGGCTCGATCGGCAATACGGTCTGGTTTCTGCTGGCCTCCATCGCACTCGCCGCCTATTCCAAAGCGAGCGGTGCAGACAACTTGATCGGTGCTGCATTCCAGGGCAAGACCAGCACGGCCATCATCGCCGCAGCAGTCGTAGGCGCCGTGACGCCGTTCTGCTCCTGCGGGGTGATCCCTGTCGTTGCCGCGCTGCTGGCCATCGGCGTGCCGCTCGGCCCGGTCATGGCCTTCTGGGTGTCATCGCCGCTGATGGATCCGGCCATGTTCATGATCACCACGGCGACGCTCGGCGTTGAGTTCGCGGTGGCGAAGACAATCGCTTCCATTGTGATCGCCATCCTGAGCGGAGCGGTCGCCGCCGCCTTCGTTCGCGCCGGCCTAATCAACACAGTCCTGCAGCCCCACATCGGCAACGGAGGCTGCGCAGCCTCCAAGATCCGGAACCCTAAGGCGGTCGTCTGGAAGATGTGGGGCGACCCCGCCCGCCGCGAAGTCTTTCTGGAAGGGTTCAAGTCGAACGGCTTCTTCCTCGGTAAGTGGCTGCTACTCGCCTTCGCCTTGGAAAGCCTGATGGTGGCCTATATGCCCATGGACTTCGCCAGTGCCCCGGTCTTCAAGGAAGGATTTCTGCCCATCGTCTTCGCCACGCTGGTCGGCATCCCTTCTTACCTTAATGGCTACGCAGCATTGCCGCTCGTCCATGGGTTGCTCGACCAGGGCCTGGCGCCTGGCGCGGCCATGGCCTTCCTCATTTCCGGCGGCATCTCATCGATCCCCGCGGCCATGGCGGTGTGGATGGTCGCTACTCCCCGCGTCTTCGCCCTTTACATCACGCTGGGGATCATCGGTTCGTTGCTGTCCGGCGTGCTCTACGCGGCATGGATGGGCGCCTGAGAGGTGCCATACGAGCAGCGCTTCACGCAGGCGGAGCTGCTGAGCCTGTTCTTCTCGCGCTCTTACCTGCCACCGCAGGAAAGCGATGCGGGTCAGCACGCGGCCGGAAAGGTTTCGGCGGTTTTTCGCGGATTTACCGACGGGGAAACGTTCACCGTGCGGTACACGGCGGTCGTCTATGCGGGCAGGCTCGCGTGATGATTGCCAGCGTTCTGTTCCAACTCCCAAGGAGGATTCGATGGGTGACTATGTCAAGAATTGCGTCGGTTGCTGGCGCGTTGCGCCGGGGGCTTCGGTCTTGCTGCTGCCTGACCTTTGCGGCGTGGTCGGGGTCGGCGGGGGGACTCTCTGGGCTGACGAAAGGATGTTGCGGGTGGGCGATTCACTGCGCCTGTGGCGCGGCGAACAAGTGCAACTGCAAAACCTGAATGACGAGGCGCACGCCGAGTTCAGCTGGACTTACTGCGCGACGCAGCCAAGCTGGCATGCGTCGGCGCGTGCAGCCATGGCCCGGGCAATCAAGTCGTGGGGATTGCATGAGGAGAAGTAAAATCACTAGACTTCTAGTGATACAGTTGCGATCTAAATGAATGCTGCACTTGTTCTTGAACCGCCGCTGATCGACGAAGATGCTGCGCAAATGCTGGCCGCGCTCGGCAGCATGCCGAGGCTTACCATCTACCGATCACTGCTTCGCGCGGGCGCCCGCGGGCTTAATGTCACCGAACTCCAGGAAGCCACCCTGATACCGGGCTCGACGCTTAAGCATCACGTTATGGCGCTTGTCGATGCAGGCCTGCTGCTGCAGGAGCGCCGGGCGCGCGAGGTCTATTCGACGGCACGTTTTAGTGAGGTCCGCCGCCTAAGTGCATTCTTGCTGCGCGAGTGCTGCGCGGATGAGGGTGGTATAGCTTCGCAATGCCTGTAGCCAAGCGCTGAGCGCTAGGCTCCATAGTAGGTTCGAA
>JAUXZO010000025.1 GCA_030692685.1 Acidovorax sp.
TCTTTTCGATCTTGTCAGCCGCTTGGGCCAACCAGTTCTACTCAGCGAAGCCTCGAATTATATACCGGTTTTTACACCACCAACAACTCAAAACCCAAACTTTCTTCACTTCCCGCAAGCCGCCTAGGTCACTGACCCAAACCACCAGCAGTACCACCAACAACACCCCCTGCAATCTGCAGAACCGCGTTAGTAGCGAAGCCATCGACTATAGCACCACTTTTAAAGGGAAGAAGGAGAAAGCGAGGGAAAGTTGTCGTTTGATTGGCGCTCCTCGAGCTCTCGTCCTCCTGGTCATGGCAGGGCAGCGCACTCAAACGAGCTCCGCCACCGATAATCCAGCCCCTATGGCACTTATCACCCTACTAGACGCCCAACTCGCATTTGGGCACGTTGCATTGCTGGACCACGCCGGCTTTTCCTTGGAGAACGCTGAGCGCGTTGGCCTGATTGGCCGAAACGGCGCTGGCAAGTCCTCCCTTCTCAAGATCCTGGGAGGTTTCGCTAAGCCCGACGATGGATCACTACAAGTACAGCAAGGAGTGCGCATCGCTTTTGTTGCCCAAGAGCCAACGCTTGACCCCACCGCAACCATCTTCAAGGCGGCCTCCGAAGGCCTGCAGCGAGTGATCGCAATCAGGGATCAGTATTTATCCGGAGAAGAAGGGCTGGACCTGGACGCCTTGCAATCAGAGATTGAAGCGTACGACGCATGGAACTGGGAGCAGCGTGTCGAGGAAACTCTTCAGCGTCTCCATCTGGACCCGGAGGCGGTCGTTGGCACATTGTCTGGCGGCACAAAGAAGCGCGTTGCGTTGGCGCAAGCGCTTGTCGCTCGCCCCGATGTACTGCTACTAGATGAACCAACCAATCACTTGGACCTCGACTCCATCGAATGGTTGGAAGACCTTTTGCTCGACTTTCCTGGAAGCGTCGTCACCATCACACACGACCGGTCCTTTCTTGACCGTGTCGCCACGCGCATCGTCGAACTGGATCGCGGGCACTTGCGGTCCTATCCTGGCAATTTCGCGCAGTATCTTCTGCAGAAAGAAGAACAGCTGGCACAAGAGGCTGTCATCTCCGCCAAAGCTGACAAGCTCCTCGCACAAGAAGAAGTCTGGATACGCCGGGGCGTAGAGGCAAGGCGAACGCGCAGCCAAAGCCGCATCAGCAGACTGGAACACCTGCGGGCACGCAGAGAGGCGCGTCGCGACGTAGTGGGCAGCGTTCGCATGGACGTCGCCACTGGTGGCTCCAACGGCTATCAGGGCAAGATCGTGGCGGAGATGGAGGGCGTCGGCAAATCATTCGGCGACAAGACCATCGTTCACAACTTCACCGGCACCATCCTGCGTGGGGACAAGGTCGGGTTGATTGGCCCTAACGGCGCAGGCAAGACGACGTTGCTCAAAATGATCCTTGGCGAGTTGCAACCAGACAGCGGCACGATCCGCCAAGGCGCCAATTTGCAAGTTGCTTACTTTGACCAGATGCGACATGCAGTCGACTTGGACGCGACCCTTGAAGACTTCATCAGTCCCGGCAGTGAGTGGATTGAAATTGGCAACCAGCGCAAACACGTCAAGAGCTACCTGAGCGACTTCCTTTTCTCGCCCGCCCGCGCACATTCACCCGTGCGCTCCTTGTCGGGGGGCGAGCGCAACCGCCTTTTATTGGCGCGTCTGTTTGCCCGCCCAGCCAACGTCCTCGTGCTCGACGAGCCCACCAACGATTTGGATATTGACACGCTGGACCTGTTGGAGGAACTACTGGAGAACTACGAGGGCACCGTATTCCTGGTCAGCCATGATCGAACATTTCTGGACAACGTCGTCACCAGTACCATTGCATTCGAAGGCAACGGACTCTGGCGTGAATATGAAGGCGGCGTGCAGGATTGGTTGCTTCAGTCCAAACGGACTCGCGCGCTTAACGCATCCAACGCCGCAGCGTTGAAAAGCAACGCGGAAGATTTAGATAAAAACACAGCCCAGCGCTTATCCAGTAAGCCTGAGCAGCTATCAAAAAAGAAACTGAGCTACAAGGAGCAGCGGGAGCTGGACCAGTTACCGGCGCAAATATCGGCCTTGGAGGTCGAACAACAAGAACTGCAACGCGCATTGGCGGACGGCTCGTTGTACAGCAGTGATCCCGCACGCGCCGCGGCCATGACCAGTCGGGCAAGCGCTATCGACGAGGAGTTGATGTCGGCTCTGGAACGTTGGACGCTGCTGTCCGCCTGATAACAATATCCGCTAACCCGCATCTATATAGATAAGTTGGCGAATACGAGCCCTATATGCCTGCGCCAGTAGGCTTATGTATTCGACTATCCCTTTTGCGTCAGATGCGGTGATGCAACCGGTCCGTCGCGCCACGCAAGCGGGCGATAAGCGCTGGCGCTATGTGACCCAGAGGTAAGACCTCGTCCGAAGCCCCGTGGGCGATGGCTTCACGGGGCATTCCGAACACGATGCACGTCGCTTCGTCCTGCACGTAGTTATAGCTACCGGCATCTTTCATTTCACGCATCGCCGCTGCACCGTCATTTCCCATGCCGGTCAGCATGATGCCGTAAGCATTTCGCCCCACCACTGAGGCTGCGGATTTGAAGAGGACTTCGACAGAAGGTTTGTGCCGATTCACAGGCGGGCCGTCGTCCACCACCGCCACATAGTTAGCACCACTGCGCGCCACATGGAACTGGGTACCGCCGGGCGCAATGTAAGCGTGGCCAGGCAAGATACGCTCGCCATTAACAGCCTCTTTCACCGTGATCTGACACAGACCGTTCAGGCGTGCAGCAAAGCTGGTCGTAAAACCTGGAGGCATGTGCTGAGTAATGACGATGCCGGGAGAATCTGCCGGCATCTGTATCAAAACCTCTTTGATGGCTTCAGTCCCTCCTGTGGAAGCCCCAATACAGATCAGTTTTTCGGTAGAAAGGCGACCGAGCAAGGCTGAGACAGGCGCTGCAGACATCCCACCCGCAGAACCCGCAGGCGAGGAAGAATCGCGCGCGGGTGCACGTCGGACTTGAGCCACTGCGGCTACACGAATCTTGTCGACGATCTGTGTGGCCAAGTCACTCAGGCCACTCGCCAATCCGACCCGAGGCTTGGCAACAAAATCAACCGCGCCCAACTCCAAGGCTTTCATCGTGATCTCGCCACCGCGCTCCGTCAGCGTCGAAATCATTACGACAGGCATCGGACGCAATCGCATCAGGCGACCTAAAAAATCAATGCCGTCCATGCGAGGCATCTCGACGTCCAGCGTAATGACATCGGGATTCAGCTCCCGGATCATTTCGCGCGCCACCAAAGGATCATTGGCCGTGCCAATGCACTCCATGTCCCGCTGCCGGTTGATGATCTCAGACAGCAGACTGCGGACCAACGCCGAATCGTCCACAACGATCACCCGGATTTTCCTGCTCATTAACTCAGACCTTCCTCAAAACAGATCCACGGAGCCACCGGAAGTCGTCTTGGCAACGGTCGCTGCGTTCCCGCGGACTTCCTGGGCGACCAGAGTCTCGGGATGTGCATGTGCGAGCCGCTTGACCATAGCCTTGCCGGTGACGGGGAAAAAAACCACCTTGCGCGGATATATATCCAGCACGTCCTCGGAAACGATGGGAATCCGCTCAGTGTGGAGGTAGTTCAAAACGAAGTTGGTGTTGCGCTCCCCGACGTTCATGGTCGTGAAGTTGTGCATTACTTGGGCGCCTCCAAAAATTTTGGCCTGCAGGGTTTCGCGCCGGGCGCCGAGTTTCAGCATCTCATTGATCAGCAGCTCCATAGCATAGGAACCGTAGCGACCCGAAGCATCTGCCAAGTCGCCGTCGGGCAACATGAAGTGGTTCATGCCACCGACGCGTGCTCTGCTATCCCACATGCAGGCCGCAATGCAAGACCCCAACACAGTCATGATGACCATGTTCTCGTCCGCAACGAAGTACTCACCCGGGAGGACCTTCACGGCATTGTGCTGGAAGTGATGGTCCAGATAAAAGAACGAGGCCTCCCCTGGCTTGCGACGATGGGCTTTCAGATCCTGCAAAGACGACTCTCTTGCAGGGGCAGCGCCCGCGGTATAAATGTCAGCACTCAGCGGCGCGATGCGAGGGGCTCGGCGTCGCTCAGTGCTACCTGACGCGGCAGTGGCCATAGTTGGCGAAGCGCCTGATTGAATGTTGGTCATGGGTGCGTAGGGCTAGACAACATGGACAGTATCAACGGCGCTCGTACACCGTCTTGCCACGCAATGTGAACAAATCGCGGGATTCGCTGAAGTTTTCAGCATGTCCGACAAACAACATCCCGCCCGGCTTCAAAACACGGTGGATTCGCTCCAGCACACGTCGCTGGGTAGACGCATCAAAGTAAATCATCACATTGCGGCAGAAAACCACATCGAAGGGCTCCTTGAACGGCCAATCGTCGCGGATGAGATTGACGCTCATGAAGTCAATCACGCGTCGCAACTCGGGCTTAGCGCGCACCATGCCTGCATTCCCAAGTTTGCCTCGCAGAAAGAACTTCTGAAGCCGCTCTGGGCTCAGGCCTTTCAAGCTGTCGACTCGGTATACGCCTTGTGCAGCCGTGGCCAGCACCCGGGAATCAATGTCACTCGCCGTCAATTTAAAAGATGCATTGGCCCCAAGTGCCTCGAAAGCAGTCATGACGATGGAGTAAGGCTCCTCGCCTGTAGATGCCGCATTGCACCAAACCCGCCAATTGGCAGATGGCTTGGTGCGCAGGTGAGATGCAAAAATTTCAAAGTGATGCTGCTCGCGGAAGAACGCCGTCAAATTTGTTGTGAGGGCATTCACAAACTCTTGCCACTCGGGCCCGTCATGGGTTTCCAGCCATCCAAGGTAGTCATGGAAACTAGTGTGCCCGGTATCACGCAGACGCCTTGACAAGCGGCTGTACACCATGGCATGTTTGCCATCATGCAAGCTGATACCCGCGCGCTGATAAATCAGCGCCTGAACGCGGGCAAAATCAGCGTTGGTCCAGACAAATTCGCGCCCCTGGGCAAGTGGCCCCGAGGGAGCTGCGGCGGGATAGGCCAAGTCCACCTTAGGGGCGGCAGACCGGGCTGAAGTGGAGAGGCTAGTGGGTTGGGCCATATTGATCGTCCGAAGGGAAATCCTGTTCGCTCCAAGAGGCCCACAAGCGTCACGCTTGCGACCTGACATGTGCCTGGGCCACCACTGCTGGTTTTTTGCGGCTACACCTTATTCGTTTGCAGTGACCAATCCCATGTCCACGCTGGACATGAGTTTCTCGATGTCCAAAAGGATCAGCATCCGCTCACCCACCGAGCCCAAGCCCAGAATGCAGCTGTTGTCGATGGCGCTCTCGATATCTGGCGCAGAGCGAATGCTTTCGGATGTAAGTTCCATCACGTCGCTCACTGAGTCCACCACGATCCCCACGACTCGGTTTCTCAGATTGAGAATGATGACCACCGTGAAGCTGTTGTAGTCCGCCTGCGCGCAATTGAACTTGATGCGCATATCCACGATCGGAACGATCGTGCCGCGCAGGTTGACAACACCCTTGATGAAATCGGGCGCATTGGCAATCCGCGTGGGTGGCTCGTAGCCGCGGATTTCCTGAACCTTCAAGATATCAATGCCGTACTCTTCTTGGTCAAGACGGAACGTGAGGTATTCACGAGCCCCCGAAGGCGCGACGTCTGCCGTTTTTCCCATCACACTCATGGTGCATTCTCCTTTCATGACAACACCGCCACTTTAGGGCGGGTGCGCTTTGTCTAATGGCGCGCCCTGCGCACCAAACCGCCGGTGTCCAAAATCAGCGCCACGGTGCCATCACCCAAGATGGTGGCGCCCGACACATTGGGGACTTTGCGATAGTTGGATTCGAGGTTTTTTACTACCACTTGGTGCTGGCCCAGAAGCTCATCCACCAACAACGCCACGCGGCTGCCATCGGCCTCTACCACCACCATGATGTTGCTGGATTTGTTGAGATCGAATCGGGGAACCTGAAATATCTTTTCCAGTGCGATGACCGGCATGTATTCATCCCGGACCTTCACCAGCTGTGAACCTTGCGCGACAGTGCTTACATCATCCGAATTGACCTGAAAGGACTCCACGACTGAAGACAGGGGAAGGATGTAGACCTCTTCTCCAACACCTACCGACATGCCGTCCATGATGGCCAGCGTCAATGGCAAGCGCACAGAGACCTTCATGCCATAACCTTCGGCAGAGTCGATCTCCACCGAGCCATTGAGCGCTGCGATGTTCCGTTTGACCACATCCATTCCCACGCCTCGTCCAGACACGTCTGTGACTTCATCGGCCGTGGAGAAACCCGGAGCAAAGATCAGCTGCCACACCTCTGCGTCGCTCATCTGCTCTGACACCTCAATCCCGCGCTCTTGCGCTTTGCTCAGGATCTTCTCGCGAGACAAACCGCGGCCATCGTCGCGCACCTCGATAACGATTGAGCCGCCTTGGTGTGCCGCAGACAAGGTAATCGTTCCGTGCTCAGATTTGCCTTTAGCAAGGCGATCGGCAGGCATTTCTACACCATGGTCGCAGCTGTTGCGCACCAAGTGTGTCAGCGGGTCGGTGATCTTTTCTACCAAGCCCTTATCCAATTCAGTCGCCTCACCCAGGGTCACGAATTCGACCTTCTTGCCCAACTTGTTGGCAAGGTCACGCAGCATCCGTGGAAAACGACTAAATACGATCGACATCGGAATCATGCGAATTGACATGACCGACTCTTGAAGATCGCGAGTATTCCGATCCAGATCTGCAAGCCCCGCCAACAATTGCTGATAAGCACCTGAATCGAGGCCGCGGCTATTTTGGGCCAGCATGGCCTGCGTGATCACCAATTCGCCAACCAGATTAATGAGCTGGTCGACTTTCTTGACATCCACGCGAATGGTGGTGGACTCCATCTGGGCTTGAATGGCAGCCTTGGGCTCAGCCGCAACTTTGGGTGCAGCAGCCTTTGGCGCTTGCGTAGAGGTAACAACCGCTCCCTGCACTGCATCAGCAAGCGGCGCACCTGGAGCACCGCTGAAGAACCCATAAGGAGCTTCCCCACCCAAAACGTCAACGTTAATCAAAGCTGCAGCTTCGGCCTGAACGTCCTCTTCTACGTCAGCAGATCCCGCGTCACGGATGAGCACCTGATCCTTGGCGACGTGAAAAGCAAACAAATCTAGCAAGTCGTCATTGGTGGAAGTGGTTTCCACCGCAAAAAGCCGGGTGTTGGGTTGTGTGCTTGTGATGTCCCGAATAGCCCCTAAGCCGGGGATGTCGCGAAACAACTCCTTGATTGCATCAGCCTGCTCCAGACGCTCCAGCGGGCCAATCTGGATTTCGAGTTGACGAGCTTGCCCAGCTACGACGGGCTTGATCACCTTGGGTGCTGGCGTCGCAGCCACCGGAGCGGGCGCTGGAGCTGAAGGCGGCGGTGCTGTCACCACAAGAGTATCGCCTGGCACTTGGCCAGCCGCTAGCTCACTGATACGGCGAACCAGGGAAGTGGTGGAAACAGCATCCCCTTGACCACCTGCCTGATGGCGCGCAAGCAGGCTGCGAGAAGCGTCAGCAGACTCCAGCAGCACATCCACCATCTGTGGGATTGGCTGCAATTCATGGCGCCGCAGACGATCCAACAAAGATTCCATTTGATGGGTTAACTCTGCCACATCGGAAAACCCGAATGTCGCAGAGCCACCCTTGATCGAGTGTGCGCAACGGAAAATGCCGTTGAGCTCTTCGTCGTCCGCATTGGTCAAGTCCAGATCGAGGAGCATTTGCTCCATCTGGTCGAGGTTTTCGCCGGCTTCTTCGAAAAAGATCTGATAGAACTGGCTCAGGTCGAAGTCCGCGCCTGCACCCGATCCTTCTTGATAGGTTTCCGCCATGGTGGGCTCCTGTGTACTAGGTGATCCGGGTCAATCGGACTCAGCGAATCACTTTTTGGATGACTTCAATCAAGCGATTGGGATCAAACGGCTTGACCAACCAACCTGTTGCTCCCGCGGTACGTCCTGCCTGCTTCATCTGATCACTGGACTCCGTGGTGAGAATCAGAATTGGTATTGTCTTGAACTTGGGGTGTTCGCGGAGTTTGCGGGTGAGTCCTATGCCGTCCAGCCTGGGCATGTTCTGGTCAGCCAGGACTAGATCGATGTCATGGCTTTCGGCTTTTTCGAGGGCATCTTGCCCATCCACCGCCTCCACAACGTGGTAGCCAGCACCCGTGAGAGTGAATGACACCATTTTTCGCATGGAAGGTGAATCATCTACGGCAAGAATCGATTGCATGTAAGGCTCCAACTGACTTGAATATATAGGTTAACCAGTGATGTGCACGTCAAAACAGGTCCACGGAACCTGCATCCATTTCGCTCTGTGTCACCGGATTTGGCCTGTCGGGCGCCATTTCCGCAAAAGGTGCAGCTTCTTCGCCTTCCTCATTGCCCATTGCTTCCGACGCCAACCTGAAGGCGGAGCCCTGGAGAACTTTTGTGGTGTGCCAGATGAGCTGCGACGCCATGTCCTGGAACTGCAATTCGGTGACGGCGCTACGCAATGCAGCCCTCGCAGCCACCAGTTCCGGTGTGTCTGCCACGACAGCGTCAGTCAACACCGCGTTGGCCTCGCCAAATCGCTCGAGCAAGTTGTCCGTTGCGTGATTCAGCAGCCCTTCCAACCGATGGAGGTCATGCATCACCACCAGCAATGAATCCTGCAGTTCTGCCGCCACCATGACGGGAACCTGGACAGCAGGTCCTCCAGACGTTGTTAGCGTAGATTGCATCGTTTCTCCATCGCAGCACGCAGCAGCAAAGCACGCAAAAACACAGGACTACGATACCTGCATCAACGGCCCTTGGCCCTTGTGCAACCCGTAGCAGCTACATCCATTGGACGCTGCTGCCAAAACCAACCCAACCGGACAAACACCCTTGATTGTTCCAATTTGTATCCTATGATAGCGCTCCTATGGTCACCGTAGCACCAGACCAGCCCCTGAAACTCCTTCATCTCGAAGATTCAATCGCTGACCACGACCTGGCGACACGGACGCTCCGACGCGCCGGGTTGCCCTGCCAGGTTCTCAGAGTCGATTCACTCCCTGACTTCCAACGGTTGACCGACTCTCAGTCGTTCGACGTCATCCTTGCAGATTACCGCTTGCCCGGCTTCACCGCACTGGATGCTTGGGAACATGTGGCGAAAAAGCCGCATCATCCTCCGTTTGTGCTGCTGTCCGGCGCCATCGGCGAGACGGCCGCCGTGGATGCCATACGACGGGGCGTCGCCGACTATCTCCTTAAAGACGATATGCCGCGGCTCGCCCACGTGATAACCCGTGCATTAGAGGTCCATGAGGCTCGGCGATCCCGCGAACAAGCCGTGACTGAATTGGCGGCATCACAGCGCAAGTTGGCAGACCTTACAGAACACCTTCAAATATCTATTGAGCAGGAACGCGCGTCCATTGCACGCGAAATCCACGATGACATTGGTGGCGCACTCACAGCGGTGCGATTTGATGTAGCTTGGATCGGCCGTCACACCGCAGACCCGGGAATGCAAGAACATGCCTTATCAGCCGCTGACATGCTGCAACATGCCATCGGTGCCAGCCAGCGCATCATGATGAATTTGCGCCCACCCGTTCTCGAGGAAGGCCTCGTCGCCGCAGTCCAGTGGCTTGCTACAGGTTTTGAACGTCGAACGGGCGTGGCGACGAAGGTCCAAACCAGCAGCGAGATTATTCATGCAGCGGCAGATATTCAGTTGGTCGCCTACCGCACGGCGCAAGAAGCCCTCACCAACATTTCGAAACACGCCCACTCCAGCAAAGTGGACATCGAACTCTCCGACAGAGAGGGCGTGTTAACGCTGGAGGTCGCCGATAACGGCTGTGGAATGGACCGTCGTACTCGGGAAAAATCCAAGGCATTTGGACTAACGGGACTCCAAGAACGCGCGCGGACAGTTGGGGGCTGGTTAGACATTAGCAGCCGGCCAGGTAAAGGGACCTCCGTGATCCTGTCCATACCGCTAATATCAGCCCCACTATCAAAAGCACCAGGAGATGTCCAGTGATACATGTGGTCTTGTGCGACGACCACGCCGTTCTGAGACGGGGGATTCGTGACACGTTGACGGAGGCCTCTGACATCAAGGTGACCGGTGAGGCAGGCGGGTACGCTGAACTGCGGGAGGTTCTGCGGGCGGCGCCTTGCGACATCTTGCTGCTGGACCTGAATATGCCGGGTCGCAGCGGTATTGAGGTGCTCACAAGCCTGCGCGAAACACACTCCGCCATCAAAGTCCTTATCGTCTCCATGTACCCGGAGGACCAGTACGCGCTGCGCTGCCTGAAGGCGGGCGCGCAGGGCTACGCCAACAAGGCGGGAGACCCGATAGAGCTAATTGCTGCAGTCCGCACAGTGATGCAAGGGCGCAAATACCTGACACCTGAAGTGGCCCAGATGTTGGCAGACAGTTTGGCGCAGCCCACCCCAGAAGCCCCTCACACCGCCTTGTCAGAGCGTGAGCTGCAGACGCTGGTGAAAATCGCATCCGGCCGCCGGTTGTCGGACATTGCCGAGGAGCTCATGCTCAGCCCCAAGACGGTTAGTGTTTACCGCGCCAGGGTGCTCGAAAAGCTGAAGTTGTCCAACAATGCCGAGTTGACGGTGTACGCCATCCGCAACCAGTTGGTTTGAACCTACCGTTGGGCCGCAAACAGATCAACCGCTTGCTGCATTAAAGCCAGTACAGGTTGCTCCAACATGGGCAAAGTTGCCGCGATGCCCAGCATCCCCACCGTGAGAGTGACGGGAAACCCAACCGCATAAATATTCATCTGAGGCGCCACCCGAGAAATGATGCCCATGGTCAGGTTCACGAAAAGCAGCAATGCAATCATCGGCAAGGCGATCCAGAGCGCGCTGGAAAACAGTGATGTTCCCAGCTCGTAAATTCGCATCTGCCCAAGTGCTTGCAAGAAATTCCCGTCCGCCGGAAACCGATCAAAACTCTTGACCACTGCCATCAAAATCATGAGATGACCATTGATGACCACAAACAGCAGCATGGCCATATGCCCAAAAAACCGTGCCACCGCACTGACCTGGGCATTGGATGATGGGTCGAAGAACGACGCAAAATTAAGCCCCATCTGCAGGCCAATCAACTCGCCCGCGAGCTCAACAGCAGCAAACACCAAACGCACTGAAAACCCGATCGCCAGGCCGACGATGACCTGCTGGGCAACGGCGCCTAGAGCCTCGCGCCCATTCACACTGATCACAGGCTGGTCCACCAAAACTCCTTGAGCGCACAAGGCCACCAAGAAGGCGAGTCCGACTTTCACCCGCATGGGTATTGCTCGCATTGAGAACACAGGAGCAACGGAGAACACCGCGAGTACGCGAAGAAACGGCCAAAGGATCGGCGACAGCCATCCGACCAGTTGCGCTTCTGAAAAGGTAATCACAAGGGGTTTACTGAGGTGACCGCCATAACGGTCGATGCGGCAACGGTTTTAGTGAGTGCGATACCCATACCCAGTACAGCGTACTAGCCAATCATCGATGGGATCGACTCAATGGTTCGGCGGATGAAATCCACGAGCGTACTGAGCATCCAAGGCCCAGCAATCGCAAAAACCACCATAGCCGCAATCAGTTTTGGCACGAACGCCAGGGTGGCTTCATGAATTTGGGTGACCGCCTGGAAAATGCTGACGATCAACCCTACCGCCATCACGACACCCAAGACAGGCATTGCGATCATCAACAGTAACGTCAAGGCATCGCGCCCGATCGTAAGAACCATTTGCGCCGTCATAGCGAACTCCTCTAGGTCACGAAGCTCGCGGCCAGTGACCCAATCAGCAAATTCCAGCCATCCGCCAATACAAACAGCATCAACTTGAAGGGCAACGCCACGAGCACGGGGGACAGCATCATCATGCCCAGCGACATCAAAATACTCGACACCACCATATCGATCACCAAAAACGGGATAAAGATCATGAAACCGATTTGGAATGCCGATTTCAGTTCGCTGGTGACGAACGCAGGGACGATGACACGCAAGGGGGCTGTTTCTGCGGTCACTTGGGGGTCTAGCCGAGCGAGACGCGAAAAAAGCGCGAAGTCAGACTGCCGGGTCTGCTTAAGCATAAAACTGCGCATGGGCGCCTCGGCCTTAGCCAGAGCTTGTTCAAACGTGATCGCGTTGGTGGTGTACGGCAGGTACGCATCCTGGTACACGCGATCAAAAGTAGGCCCCATAACAAAAAAGGTCAGAAAGAGCGACAAACCGATGATGACCTGATTGGGGGGCGCGGACTGGGTACCGAGCGCCTGCCGAAGCAGCGAAAGCACAATCACGATGCGCGTAAACCCCGTCATCATCAACAGCACTGCCGGCAAAAAAGACAGCGCTGTAAAGAACAGCAAGGTCTGGATTGGCACAGAATAACTGGTCCCCGTGGGGCCGCTACCCACGACCAAAGGTAGTGAACCCGATGCTTGAGCTAACGCTGAAAACGGCGTTAAAAGCGCCAACAAAAAAGGCAACCCGCACGCCTTTGAGATCCTCAAGATGAAAGCGCCCGGAGTTCGATCCCAGACCTTGTTAGACATTCGAAACTTTCCCAGCACCGCTGCTGACAGCAATCGCTATCTCTTGCGCAAATGACGGGCTTGCTGCGGGCGCCTGCGGGACAGGGGATACAGGCTGCGTATGCAGACAGCTTACGTTATGTGCCGTAACACCCAGTACTAACCAGATGCGCGCATGCTCGGGGCCAACCTCCACCGTAACCACCCGCTGCTGGGGGCCCACCGCCACGGCAGACACCACGCGAGATACCCCACCAGATGCCACGCCACCGGCGGCTTGACGCTGCTGCACGCGACGTACTAGCCAAGGCAGCAGTGCCATGGCGCCCACAAAGAGCACCACCACCACCAAGGTCTGGGTCATGCTGCCACTATCCACGGCTGACCCGCCGCAAGCGCTCCGAGGGCGTCACCACATCGGTCAATCGGATACCGAACTTGTCGTTCACCACCACCACTTCGCCCTGCGCAATGAGATACCCGTTCACAAGCACATCCATCGGTTCGCCGGCCAGCGCGTCCAGTTCCACCACCGAACCCTGTGCCAACTGAAGGATGTACTTGATAGGCACTTTGGTGCGACCCAGCTCAACGGACAGCTGGACCGGGATGTCCAGCACCATGTTGATGTCATTGACCGTTCCGTCGCCACCTCCGGAAAAAGGCCGGACAGGATCTCCGGACAAGGGCCCACCCTGCTCCCCGTCTCCGGGTTTAGCGTCGGTGGTTTTTTGCTCTTCCAGCGCTTCGGCCCAACCCGCAAACGGGTCTTCCGCAGCACCATCCTTGTTGTCTTCTTCAGTTGACATCTTTCTCTCCAAGCCAGCTCATGTCTGCATTGCGCAGGCACTCTTCAATGCGAATGGCGTACTTTGAATTGTGGGTTCCGTACTGGCACTCAAAAATGGGGACGCCTCCGATAGACGCGCGAATACGGGGCTCACGGTCCAGCTCAATGAAGTCCCCCGGTTTCATGGCCAGCAGTTGCTCGACCGTTGCATCGGCACGAGCAAGTTCTGCTACCAAGGTGACTTCTGCCGACTGTATTTCGCGGGTCAACACCCGCACCCAGCGACGATCCACTTCAATGGAATCGCCCTGCGTGGACGAATACAGCACGTCGCGAATTGGCTCCAGCGTGGCGTAGGGCATACAGATATGAATTGCACCTGAGAGATCGCCAATTTCCAACTGGAAAGCCGTCGAAACCACAATTTCGCTCGGAGTCGCAATGTTCGCAAACTGCGGCTGCATCTCCGAACGCTGGTACTCCAGCTCCAGCGGATAAATGCCCTGCCAAGCCTTCTTGTATTCTGCGCAAATCACGTCCACCAGCCGGTTGATGACGCGCTGCTCGGTAGGGGAAAAATCCCGGCCTTCGATGCGCGTCTGAAACTTGCCTACGCCGCCATACAAGGTATCAATGATGCCGAAGACCAATGACGGCTCGCATACGATCAAACCACTGCCGCGCAATGGACGAATGGCCACGATATTGAAGTTGGTGGGGACTGCTAATTCACGCAAGAAGGCGCTGTAGCGCTGAACGGACACCGTTCCGACCGAGATCTCGGGACTACGTCGGATGAAATTGAATAGGCCGATCCGGAAATTGCGCGCAAACCGTTCATTGACGATTTCCATCGTCGGCATGCGGCCACGAACAATGCGCTCTTGGCTGGAGATGTCGTAGTTGCGTACGGACCCAGCCTCGGCCACATCTTCGACCGACTTCTGGCTCTCGCCAGTGACCCCCTCTAGAAGGGCATCAACCTCTTCCTGCGAAAGAAACGAATCACTCATGACTGGTCCTTGCCCGGGTCACTGGATGATGAAACTAGAGAAAAGCACCCGATGCACTGGATTGCGCTCAGTGCGTTTGCGCGCGGGCCGCTCTTCTTCGTCCGCGTCATCCGCTTCCGTCGCAGCAGCAGCACGTGCGCGCTCACGCTCCGAAGGAACCGAGAATCCCAACGGCCGCGAGACCTCTCTAAGGATGTCGGCCGCAAGTTTTTCTTTACCCTCACGCTGCAGAAGTTCGCTCGATGTGCGTTGAGATACCAAGAGCAAGACGCCACTGCGAATGGTAGGCAAATACAGCTTGACCTGCTCAGACGTCTTGGCATCGGCAAGTTCCAGCGTGATGCCAATTTGCGCAAACCTGTCGCCACCCGGATCTGCCAGATTGACCACCATGTTTTCCATGGCCAGAAACGTAGGGGGAACCTTAGGCGCCTCTTTGCGCGACGAGCTAGCACCCTCTTCTTCGTCGCCGTGAGACCGGGTAAGAAACCACGCAGCACCCCCACCCCCGACTACCAAGAGCAAAACCACGACGCCAAGAATGATCACAAGCATCTTCTTGCTTTTGGCGGGTGCCGCTGCGGGGGTATTGGCTGACACGATGCGAAGTCCTTGCTGTAGAAAGTGGGCCCTGCATGCGCTATGGAATTGCGAGCCACTCAGGATGAACCATTATGGGACGGGGCAACGATCAATAATAGCCAGAATAAAAGCCCAAAACCATGGCATTCCCTGTGCTTTCGCTCAACAAGTCAACCGATGCGCCTCAACGCAGGAGCACACATCGGCCTGGGCGCACACGCACTCACACAAAAATATCAACCGCACGCTCGGTCATCCCACCCGCGCGTGGCACTGCGGCTGTGCCCGTTGGCGCAGAAGTAACGACTTGCGCCTGGCGAGCCCCTTCACGATTGCGCTGTTGCCCAGAATCTCCGGAGCCCGTACCGTCGCGTGCAGAGGTACCAACCGACATCCCGGAGAGTACCAACCCTTCGCTGCGCAGGAGATCACTCAATTGCGCCATGCTGCGGTCGAGCAGCTCGCGGGTTTCAGATTGATCACTCCGAAACGTGACATGGGCTTCATTACCAGACAGCGACACTGATACCTCTACCGGTTGCCCTGCGCGATCCAGCGTCAATTCCGCCGTCTGGGTTTTTTGATTGACCCAGTACGCTACTTGGTCCGTCACGAGTTCTTCGGCATTTGCCTGGGAGGGGTCTGCAAACAACGACGATTCACCCACGCCGCTTGTTTCAAGTGAGCCCGAGCCCACCGCACCATCAGACCAAGCCCCCCCGTGAGGCTGCCCGTCCCCTGACCGCCCTCCCGACGCGTCACCACCCCGCGCCGCGCCCGAAGCAACCATCAACCCCCCAGCGGCAGATGACAACGACTCTGAAGCAAGCGCTGCAGGAATTTCGCCACCAGCCCGCTCCAGCTGCACACTGGACGGCTGACCGGCGAACGCTGCGGCGCTTACGCTAATACTTTGCAAGGCATTGACCACGGGCTGCTGTGCCAGTGCGGGCTGATGTAAAGGGTTGCCAAGTGCCGCGCGCCCCACCGTGGCGTCTTGCAACGCAGTGCTGCCGGTGTTGCCTGGGCGCAATGCCAAGGCGCTTTGCATGCGCGAGAGGATTCGCCCATATCCAGCGACAGGTCCTTGGAGCCCTGCCTCGTTCACATCCTCCGCGCCGTCAAGCAACGCTGTCTCTGCCACCAACCCTTGCCGCAGACCATCGCCGCCCATCAGCGCACCTGACCACCTTGTGGCCGCGCTATCGGAGCCCAAAGAGGTCCCGCCCTGTATCGGACCCCGCGACATGTTCACAGCATCCGGCGCCAGAAGACCTTGCCACGAAGTGACAGCAGAAACATCTGCGACCCCGGGAGCACCACCTTGCGCTAAATCCGAGAGATCAGCGCCACTGCCGGCAGTCTCACCCGCCAAATCACTCAACCCTGCCCCTTGCACCTCCACCGCATCCAGCGCGGAGAGCAATGCAAGAAATCCGCCGGGGGATGCCGCCGCTCCGGCGCCATCGTTGCCTTGGCGAGTGCGTGCTGTCTGCGGCGCCTGAGTGCCTTGGGGAGAGGAAATTCTGGCTTGTTCCATTGTCAATACTCCTGGCTTAAGGCGCCATGAATCGCGTTGCGGTACTGCAGTGCAGCCCGTTCATCGGTTTGTTTCTGGTCTCGGCGCATCTGTAACTGCTCAAGGTCATGGCGCCGCTTTTCCGTCACTTTGCGCAGACTGGCTAACCGCAACTCGGTATCAAGCAGCGACCGCCTGGCCACTTCCACTCTCTGGGCTTGGTCACCCACAACACCCTTTTGCAGAAGCGCTGCGTGACCCAGCCGGTCCATGAACTGGTAATGGTGATACATGACCTCCGGCTGCATCACCGTATCGACCTTCATTCCCCAGCGTGCCTCTGTCTCGCGGGCATAACCCTCCAGTTGACCCAACTGGTCGGAGGCGGCCTGCTGAGCGGCTTGGGTGTCCTGCAACACTTTGCGCGCGTCGTCACGCTTGCGGGTAGCCACTTCAACGGCAACCATGAGGGATGTAAGGTTGGACATGGCACGCTACCGGGTTCAATGGTCCAACACCGCGGCCATGGCCGCCACACTCTGATCCATGGAGGCGGCCTCAAACATGTCCTGCTGCAGAAAATGAGCCATCTGGGGCTGCAAGCGAATCGACTCGTCCAAGGCGGGATCGGACCCACTCATGTATGCGCCCACTTGCACAAGATCGCGGCTCTTCTGGTAGCGCGAGTACACCGCCCTGAAACGACGGGCCAGGTCGAAGTGCCCACGTGATACGACGTTATGCATCACCCGCGATGCAGACTGCTCAATGTCGATCGCGGGGAAATGACCTGTTTCCGCAAGTGCACGCGACAAGACAATGTGACCATCCAGAATTGCACGCGCTGCGTCGGCAATTGGATCCTGCTGGTCATCACCTTCTGAGAGAACCGTGTAGAAAGCCGTGATAGAGCCCACTCCGTGCAACCCGTTGCCACTGCGTTCTACCAATTGAGGCAGCTTGGCAAAACACGATGGTGGGTACCCCTTGGTGGCCGGAGGTTCGCCAATGGCCAACGCGATTTCGCGCTGCGCCATGGCGTAGCGTGTCAATGAATCCATGAGCAGCAGTACATGCTTGCCCTTGTCCCGAAAATGCTCAGCAACCGCCGTGGCATAAGCTGCACCCTGCATGCGCAACAGGGGGGGTGCATCCGCAGGCGCAGCCACCACCACAGAGCGAGCGCGGCCGTCGGTGCCCAGAATGTCTTCGACAAACTCTTTGACCTCTCGGCCCCGCTCGCCAATGAGCCCCACGACGATCACATCGGCGCGGGTGTAACGCGCCATCATGCCCAGCAGCACGCTCTTGCCCACGCCCGAACCAGCAAACAGCCCCAGACGCTGACCCCGCCCCACGGTAAGCAATGCATTGATTGCGCGCACGCCGGTGTCCAACGTCTCTCGCACCGGGTCTCGGTCCATGGCGTTGATCTGGCGGCGGTCCATGGGTTCGGACACTACATCCTGCACCGGCCCACCATGGTCCAGCGGCAGGCCCTGGGCGTCTACCACGCGGCCCAACAAACCATCGCCCATCGGCAAACGCAATACGCCAGCGCGTTGCACTGGCCTTGAGGTCTCACCCAAGCGGGGGCTCGGAATATAGGGCGGAGCGGGCACCACACTGGCACCACTGGAAAGCCCATGGATGTCGCCCGCGGGCATCAAAAAAGCACGATCGGCAGAGAACCCCACCACTTCGGAAAGCACAGGCGCATGCCCAGGCATCTGCACCAGACACTGCGACCCCACCGGCACACGGATACCCACCGCTTCCAGCACAAGGCCCGTCAGTCGCGTCAGGGTACCGCGCGTTTCAAGTGGGGCACGTTCTGACACGCGTGCGCGTGCGTCGTCCATCAAACGCATCCACGACGAGGTGGGTTCAATGCTCATCGCCGCCATCCTCCACCCAGGGTGAGTGCAGACCCAATGCGGCAATGGCGCGCTGCCAGCGTTTTTCGAGGCCGCCATCCACCACAGTACCGGCAGATTCAACCAGACAACCTCCTGGCGGTACGGCAGCGTCGGCCATCCACTGGATGCCCGGAGCGTCAATTTCTTTGCGCAGAGGCTGCGCCATGGCTTCCATATCGACAGGATTCAACCGCACGGTGGCGGGCTTTCCTTCGTTGACCAGCATGCCGACTGCCTCTCGCACCACGGGCTGCAACGCATTCGGGTTGACCGATAGCTCCTGGCGCACCACCTGCCGCGCAATGTCGCAGGCCAGCTCCAGCATCTGTTGGGCCATCTGCTGCTGCATATCGATCAACGTGGCGTCAAGGTTTTGAAACATCGCTTGCATGCGCAGTGCCGCTTCGTGGCCCTGTTGGGCAATGTACTCATCCATCCGGCGCTGCCACTCCAGCGCAGTTTGCGCCTGACCCTGTGCAAAACCTTCGGTATAAGCGTCGTCGCACGCCTGCTGGACCAGCGCCTGCTGGGCCGCCTCGTCAATCTCGACCGGAATCTCGGCCACGGGTTGTGACTCGGGTTCGGGCTCCACCGAGCCATCCACCGCACCAAACTTCCATTGCGTGAAATCACCCACTTCCTCGCTGGGGATGAACCGCGAGTACGAGCGTTGGCTAGACGAATGCGTCATCACCACCGCCTCCAATCACAATCTGACCTTCGTCGGACAAGCGACGCACGGTCTTGAGGATTTCCTTTTGCTGGGCCTCCACCTCGGACAGGCGCATTGGCCCGCGGGATTCGAGGTCTTCGCGCAGCGCCTCGGCGGCCCGCGAGGACATGTTCGACAAAAACTTCTCGCGCAAATCGGGAATAGCCCCTTTGAGCGCCACGATGAGCGTTTCGGACGCCACCTCTTTGAGCACGGACTGAATGGCTTTGTCGTCGAGCTTGAGCACGTCGTCGAACACGAACATCTTGTCCATGATCTTCTGGGCCAGGTCTGGGTCGTAACCACGGATGGATTCGAGCACCACCGCATCCATGTTGCCACCCAGCAGATTGATGATCTCAGCCGCCGCCTTGACCCCGCCGAGCGAACTTTTGCGAATTTTGTCGCCACCTGCCAGCACCTTGAACAACACTTCGTTCAGGTCTTTCAATGCCGTCGGCTGGATACCTTCGAGCGTCGCCACGCGCAGCAAAATCTCGCTGCGTTGCCGGTCTGTCAGGTGCATCAAAATGCCGGACGCTTGGTCGCTGTCCAGGTGCACCAAGATGGCTGCAACAATCTGCGGATGTTCGTTGCGCAGCAGTTCAGCCACCGACAGTGGATCCATCCACTTCAGACTTTCAATACCAGAGACATCACCGCCCTGCAAAATGCGGTCGATCAGCAGCCCTGCCTTGTCATCACCCAGCGCACGTCGCAGCACGGCGCGCACATAGTTGCCGGTGTCAGACACCAACAAGCTCTGCGCCGCAGCGGCGGTAGAGAATTTGTTGATGACCTGGTCTACTTTCTCGCGCGACACCGATCGCATGCGCGCAATGGTTTCGCCCAGCTTTTGCACTTCCTTGGGCGAGAAATGCTTGAATACTTCGGCCGCCTCTTCTTCGCCGAGGGACATCAGCATGATGGCTGCGTCGTTGAGTCCTTGGTCGTCCATAGTTATCGTCCCTGAATTCGTGGATCAGACGGGCTCGCCGTTCAGCCAGGTCTTCAGAATGTTGGCCACTGCGACCGGATTCGACTTTGCCAGCACACGCGCTTCTTCCAGGCGCAGTTGCTCGGGTGTCGCAGGCAATGCTTCGTCCTTTTTCCCCGGGGCAGGCAGCGCAGGGCGATCGAGCGTTTCAGCTTCCAGTGCATTCAGCTGACCGCCTGCTACGGGAACGGCCTCCACCTTAACGAGCTTGGGGCCTTTGAGTGCAGGGCGCACCAACCCCAGCAGCACAATGGCGGCAAACAGCACCGCCCCTACAGGCCAGGCAAAACTCTTGGCCAGTTCAAGGGCCTCAGGCTGCTTCCACAGCGGGACATCGTTGGCAGCAGCGGCAGTCACCTGGAAGGGCGTATTCATGAGGTTGACCGAATCCCCACGCTCGCGGTTGAAACCAATGGTCTCGCGCACCAACGCCGTCATTTGCTCCAGCTGTTCAGGCGTCAGAGCCTTGGGCACCATCTTGCCTTTCTCTTCGGCCGACTGGTAGTTCACCACCACAGCAGCGCTCAGGCGCTTGACAGCGCCGGTGCCGTTCCGCGTGACCTTGACGGTCTTGTCCACCTCGAAGTTGGTGGTGGACTCGCGCTTGCTGGTTTGCTCTTCGGTACCTTGCTGTCCACCCGCATTGGGTGCGGGGTTAGCGCCGTTGATGGGGGCTGCGGCGGGCACAGGCGGCTGGTTGGCAACAGCGCCAGGGACGCCCGTCGCGGTTTTGTTGGCGCTGCCCTTGCTTTCAAGCACCTGCTGGCTGCGGATAGCGCTGGCATCTGGCGTCTGGTTGGGACGGAACTGCTCAGAGGTCGATTCGGTCTGCGTAAAGTCCACCTCTGCCGTCACTTGCGCCTTGACGTTGTCACGGCCCACCACCGGCTCCAGAATTTCCATGATCCGACGCGTGTATTGCTGCTCGATCTGCTGCACATACAACAACTGCTGGGCATTGGCCTCGGCGCCAGCAGAGTTGTCGGGAGACTGCGACAGCAGTTTGCCCGTGTCGTCCAGCACACTCACCGCAGACGGCGCGAGTTCTGGCACGCTGGATGCCACCAGATGGACGATGCCCGCCAACTGGGCGCGATCCAGAATGCGGCCCGGGTGCAGGCTGACCAGCACCGACGCTGAAGGCTTTTGCTGCTCGCGGAAAAATCCATTTTGATTGGGCAGCGCCAAGTGCACGCGCGCGCCCTGCACGGAAGACAGGGCCTGAATGGAACGGGTCAGTTCGCCCTCCAGCCCGCGTTGAAAGTTCAGCCGCTCCTGGAATTGGGTCATGCCAAACTTGCTGGACTCCATCAACTCGAACCCCGCCACCGAACCCTTGGGCAGGCCTTGTGTTGCCAAGCGCAGGCGCACATCGTGCACGCGATCAGAGGGGATCAGAATGGCGCCGCCTCCATCCGCATGTTTGTAAGGCACGTTCATTTGCGACAACTGGGCCACGATGGCACCACCATCTTTGTCACTCAGGTTGGCAAACAGCACCCGGTAATCGGGCTGGCGCCCCAAAACAATGGCCGCAATGGCCGCCGCCACGAGCAATGCCACACCCACGCCCAGACGCATGCGCTGTCCCCGGTCAAGGGTAGACAGCCGCTGCAACCAGTTAGGACTGGCAGCAGGGGTAACGAGAGGGATTTCAGCAACTGCAGACATCGTGCTTTCCATGAGGGCAGGCCCGGCAACAGACCAAAGCGTGGAGTCGATTATTCGGTCACGCCTCCAAAATGTTCGCTGGATAAGCCGCGCGTTTGGCTGTCAATTCAGAGCGATGATTTCCAACCCGGTGGCTAGGATACGCAGCATACCGCCATTCCTACGGACACCGCCATGGACCTTCGCATCTCAAGCTCAATCGCCCCCCTCCAGGGCGCTGGCATGGCGCGCCGTGCTGTGGCACCGCAAAATGAGGGGAACGAAGTAGGGTTCTCGGGGGCGCTCAAGGGCGCCTTGCAGTCGGTAAGCGCGGCGCAAAACCGCTCTTCCGATCTTCAAAAAGAGGTTCAGTTGGAGAACCCCTCGGTCAGCCTGGAAGAAACCATGGTGGCAATGCAGAAGGCGCAGATCGGGTTCCAGGCTACCCTGCACGTGCGCAACCGCATGGTTCAGGCTTACACCGACATCATGAACATGCAGGTGTAATCTTTGCAGGCACTATGAAAACTATAGCTTCCAGCGCTTGTTGAATAAAGACTTCAACCAACAATCAGTTGAGAACCTATCAAATACAAGCGCTAGCAGCTCACTTATAAATAGCAATAACAGGAAAGCCCCGCACTGCGGGGCTTTCTTGTTTCATCTTTTGCGGCTGACTGCATCGGTGCATCAGTGCATCATTTGCGGCTGGCCTTCAAACAGATGTTCAAATTGCGCCAGCCAAGGTTCAGCCAAGCAGCGAATCTGCGCGTCGTTGCGCAAAATGCGCTGCATGATGCGGGTCTTCTCGCGCTTGTGCTCTGGTAGCAGCTCATGCTCTTGTGACTTGAAGCGCAACTGCTCGATCAACACAGCGCAGGCGCCCTCGTAGCGCACCACACCGTCCCAATCCTTCAGCTTCGCCGCCTCCAACATTTTGGAGCTGCTGTCTTCTATGGCTTTGTAGTAATCGATGAGCATATGAGACATGGTTCAGGCCTCCACCAGCGCTGGCTGGCCCGAGGCAGAGATACCTGAAGTACCCGCACCTGGTTGTTTCTTGATCTCGTTCCAGCCTTGGGCTACAGGCTCAATCAAACGCATAACTTCCTGCATCATGGCATCGTCATTGCGGGCATTGGCCAGGATCAGGCGATGGATGCAGTACTCGTAAAGAGCGCCGAGGTTCTGGGCAATCTCCCCGCCATCCACTTTGTCAAGCGCAGTGCTTAGACCCTCTTCAATGATGCGGATGGCTTTGGAGATGTTGTTGACCTTACCCAGTACATCACCACGCGCCATGGCACCACGTGCCGTTGCAATGGCACCGATGGCACCTTCGTACAACAGCGCAACCAGCTGGTGCTGGTCGATCGTGTGCATGCTGGTTTCGACATTGATACGCTGATAAGCGTTGGCTGCACGGGGGCTGTAGGCGCTGAACATGCTGACAATCCTTCCGAGGTATTACTTTAGTTATCGGCTAGCGCCACAAAAACTGAAGCCCTCGATTAACCGGTTGACTTGTTCCAAGTGGTCACCTGTTGTGCGATATAGGCGTTTAAGCCATTCAGGGTGCTCATCTGCGTATCCAGCGCGTTATAGCGCGCAGTGATGCGCTTTTCAAAAGCATCTACCCTGTCGTTGAACCGCGCTTGATCCAAGCCATTGCGCTTGAGGTTCAACTGCAGCGTGTCGTCCTTCGATTTGAAGAAACCATCGGTGGACAACAGATTGGTGGTAAGCGCCTTCAGCTGCACAGCAAGACCATTGGCCGAGCCGCCGCCAGTATTGCGAAACAGATTCTTTACATCGTCTGGTTTCTCTGCCAACGCCTTGGCCAGCTTGGTGGAATCCAACGCCAGATCGCCACCCAACTGCTGCGTGATGCCCACGTCCGCCAAGCGCGAGAAGGCCCCGCCGCCCGAGGTCACAGACTGGATGGCATTGCGCAGAGAGTTCTGCAACGCGACAGCCGTCGAATCCCCCTGCAACAACCCGGCCGAGTTGGTCTTCGAGTCGTATTTCGTGGCGTCCTGAAGCAACTGGTTGATGGCGTTGTACGCCTTGACGAACTCAGCGATATTCGACTTGATCGCCGTGTCATCCTTGCCCACGGCAACTTCGATCGGAGCCGTAGTCACTTGCTCAGCCTTGAAGGTCACCCCAGAAATCGTGGAGGCAAAAGTATTGGTGGCAGAAGATACTGCGATGCCGTTGACCGTAGCCTTGGCGTCGGCAGCCGCTTGGGTCACAAGAGTGCCCGCCACGAGGCGAGACAGTCCGGTGGCGTCGGTATTACCCGCACTTGCGACATTAGTGTCTCCGCCTTCCATCACGCCAAGGCGAAAACCTGCCTCTTCGCCGGTGGTCTTGCTGCGCAACAACAGGCGCTCACCCGAAGCGTCGCTCAAAATCGACGCAGTCACGCCCCCGTTGGACCCATTGATTTTGCTGGCCACGTCTGTAAGCGTATCGCTGGCACTGACGGTGATGTCCACGGGTTGGCCGCTGCCAGGCGTGAAAGATGCAGGTGACACGCTCCATTTGCCCAACTCCAGGCGGATCGTCCCAGCGCCCAACGCACCGCCCACAGGCAAAAGTGCAGCAGACGCCGTGGCCTGCGCCTTGGCCAGACTTTGCACTTCCACACTGAAGGTCGTGGGTAACGTGCCACCGATGGCCGTGGCAGATACATATTTGGAATCAGACGACGACGTGCTCACACCATTCCAGCCGGTCAGACTGGTCAGTTTGCCTGCGGCATCCCCCAGGGCGGAAACAAGCGACTTGATCTGGCCGTACGCCGATATTTTTGTGCTGACCGTGGCAGCCTGTAACTTCAGCGTGTCCAGGGGCCTTTTCTCGAGCGCGACCAACTGGGAAATGATGCTCTTGACATCAAGCCCGTTTGTCGCGAGGCCTGGGGATGAAATGGTTGCCATACAAACCTCCTGAACTTGTCCAACGGAAATTATGGCGCCGAATGGCGACAATGAACGTCCGTAAACACGCCAGGAAACCCGTCTTATCCAGCGGTCCTGGCACCCGCCTTCCAGAAAGCCAAATGGCGGCGACAGAAAACTGCCGCCGCCCCGGTCACGTCAGGGCGCTGCAACGCCCTGACCGCCATACCCGCTTATTAACGCAGCAGGGCCAACACACCCTGCGGCAGCTGGTTGGCCTGGGCCACCATTGCGGTGCCAGCCTGTTGCAAGATCTGAGCGCGCGAGAGGTTAGCTGTTTCTGCAGCGAAGTCTGCATCCAGAATGCGCGAACGCGATGACGAGAGATTCTCCGAAGTGACCTGCAGGTTGGAGATGCTGGTCTCAAAACGCGACTGCAACGCACCAAGCTTGGCTCGCTCACCGTTGATGAAAGCCAAACCGGAGTCCACTGTCTTCAATGCTTCGGTTGCCTTCTTGAATGTCGTTACATCCAGGTTGGCAACCTCTTTCAGGTCAGAAGCAGAGTCGGCAGCAGCTGTAGTATTGAAGGCATTGGTCGTGGTTGCGACGGTAGAGAACGACTTGTCGGAATCAAGCACTACATATCCACTGACCGTCGAAGCATCTGCACCAGTGGCCGCAGCCAGAGTATCCACAGCACCAATGGCAGTGCCGTCAGCCTGCAATTTCTGGATATTCACAGCACCCGAATTCGCGCCGGAAGCCGCACCCTTAGCAAGGGTGATATCTTGGCCTGTGGCGTTGGTCAAAATCACACCGTCGTTGGTGGAGTTGAGGGATGCCGTCACGCCCGTCTTTGACGCTTGCTCATTAATAGCCGCCACTGCGTTGGACAGGCCATCAGCGGTGTTCAGCGCAGTAACGTTAAAAGAAACGGATTGACCCAGCGCGGGGGATGTCGGCACGTTGTCCGAACGCAGCTCAAAGGTGTAAGAACCGGCGGATTCGAACTTGATTTCCACCTCAGTGCGGGCAGTGGCGGTCACACCCGTATTTGCAGTCTGAAGGTTGATGTTGTCGGCTATCGCCTTAGACGTATCGTTCGCAGCGATCGTGATGCTCTTAGCGCCCAATGAGCCGTTGACAGCCAATGTGCCGCCAGTTGTGCCGTTGGTTCCAAACGAAGTCGCGCTTGCGCCGCTACCCGAACCGTTTGCCGAGGTATTTTGGTTATTGCCGTAAACGCTGGTACGCAGATTGGCCGTGGCCGCCACGATGGTCTGGTTGGCATTAGCACCGACCTGGAACTGCTGGGTACCAAAGGAGCCATTCAGCAGCTTGGCACCGTTGAATTCAGTGGTTTGCGAAATGCGATCCAGCTCGCTCACCAGTTGACCTACTTCAGCCTGCAGGGCTTGACGATCGCTGGCGCTGTTGGAGGCATTGGCCGACTGCACCGCCAGTTCACGCACACGTTGCAGGATGTCGCCGGAGGCCTTGAGCGCGCCTTCAGCGGTTTGCGCCAGGGAGATACCGTCGTTGGCATTGCGAACTGCCTGGTTCAGACCGCGGATTTGGCTGGTGAAACGCTCCGAAATGGCCAAGCCAGCGGCGTCGTCCTTGGCGCTGTTGATGCGCAGGCCGGAAGACAGGCGTTGGATCGACGTATTGAGCGAAGTCTGGCTCATGCCCAGATTACGCTGAGCTGTCAAAGAGGCTACGTTGGTGTTGATGGTGGATGCCATGACAAATCTCCTGAAAAGAACTGACTGAATATGGCGTTGCCGCCAACCTGGTGCCAGGCTTGGCACCCGGCTATCGGTCCACAGTGCCGACCCGGCCTCCTGTTGAACGGCGGAGGGCATTTACCTTCCGTTGCAAGTGTTTTCGACCCTCCCTCGGGAAACTTTAGGGGCAAACGCACAAGTTGGCAGGTTTTTCCGCTCCTTATTCCGCCAACGCCCTGGGTGACCAATGCCCACAATTCCTCATCGTTCTTGTATTGCCTGCCGGACGGTAGTCACCCCATCAGGCACAAATGTCCACCCAGAGCCTCAAGGAGCACATCCATGGCAGCCACTATCAATACCAACGTCGCCTCGCTGACGGCCCAGCGCAACCTGGGCATGAGCCAGACGTCGCTCAATACGTCCATTCAACGCCTGTCGTCGGGACTGCGCATTAACAGCGCCAAGGACGACGCCGCTGGCTTGGCCATCTCGGAACGCTTCACCAGCCAGATCCGTGGCCTGAACCAAGCTGCACGCAATGCGAACGATGGTATTTCTTTGGCGCAGGTGACGGAAGGTGCGATGAAGGCGGCGGGCGACATCCTGCAGCGCGTACGAGAACTGGCGGTGCAGTCGGCCAATGCGTCCAATAGCCCTAGCGACCGCCAGGCACTGAATCAGGAAGTGGGCCAGCTTGTGGCAGAGCTGGACCGGATCTCCCAAACCACTGAGTTCAATGGTGCAAAACTGCTGAACGGCACATTTGGTACTCAGCAGTTCCAGGTTGGCGCCAATGCCAATCAGACCATCGTGGCGGCCACGGCCAATCTGCGTACCAGCGTGTACGGCAATAACCAGAACACATCGGCCAACGGCGCAGGCAGTGGCGCGAACGCAGGAACTTGGGGTGCGAATGGCGTGACGGGGGGGACGTTGGCAGTGAACGGCGCGCTGGGTTCGCAAAACATCACCATCGTCGCCAGCGACAGCGCCAAGGCCATGGCAGACAAGATCAACTTGCAGACTGCAAATACAGGCGTCACAGGATCGGCACGCACCGAAGTGGACCTGTCCTTTGAGTCCATCGGTTCTTACACTTTTGAACTGCGCTCGGAAAACACTCCCACGGCGCCCGCACTTGGACAGTCCATTTCATTCAACATTACGGCAGTCAACACGTCGGATGGACTGTCAAACGCGATTTCCGCGATTAACGAACAGTCCGCAAAAACCGGGGTGACCGCTTCGCTGAACCCCAGCAGCACCGGCATTGTGCTGTCCAACGCCACTGGCCAGGATGTTGGCATCTATAAAAGTGCCGCTTCTGGCGCGAATGCGGGCGCAGTGAATATCCAGAAGTTGCAAGCGGATGGCACCGCTATTGGCGCGGCCGATACTCTGGCCGCGGCATCGGGAGCCGACAGTTCGACCATCAGTGGTTATGTGGTGCTCGATTCCGAGAAGTCCTTCTCGACCAATGCCACCACCACCAATGCGTTCAACACCGCGCTTCCTGCCGACAGCGCATCCGATTTGCAAGAAGTGGCCAATCTGGATGTCACCACCTTCAAAAAGGCGACTGAGGCACTGAAAACGGTGGACTCCGCACTGTCATTCATCAACGGTGAGCGCGCCAAGCTTGGCGCCTTGCAAGCCCGGTTTGAGACGGCCATCTCGTCGCTGAACATCACGTCCGAGAACCTGTCTGCGTCGCGCAGCCGGATTCTCGACGCAGACTTTGCCGCCGAAACAGCCAACCTGTCACGCGCGCAGATCCTGCAACAAGCAGGTACAGCGATGGTTGCTCAAGCCAATCAGATCCCGCAGGGGGTTCTGAAGCTGCTTCAGTAAGCGGCTGGCGTGCGGCTGGCGTCCTGCAGATGCCGCCACCGGCTTGGCAACTGACGCCTATGGCTAAACTGCCCGCCAGACAATGCGCAAAGGATTCACAGTGCACGGCAGAAACAATGCTCCGGCGGATGGTCGACTTAAGGCCGCTCTGGAGGGCAAAGAATGGAATTTGCTGGTACGCCTTTGCAAGCAGATCCTGCGCAAGAACTCTCGCGACCTGCATGCCACCAGGCTGCTGGGGTATGCCCTGGACTGCCTGGGCAAGGTCGACGAGTCGATCGAGGTCTATCGCCGTGGGGCGTCCCTGTGGCCCAACGATGCCGAGCTCCTCATCAACTACGGCAACGTGCTGCTCAACCATGTGCGCAACGTGCAGGCTCTCCCCATCTTGGAAAAAGTCTGCGAACTAAGACCTGACAAGGCGATTTGCTGGCTCAAACTGGCACAGTGCTGCTACTTGATAACCCAGCATGAAAAGGGTTTTCGAGCGGCAGAAAAGGCCGCCGCACTGGCCATCGACATCTCCGAAAAATCGGCTGCGCTGACCCAAAAATCAATTCACCGCCGAGAACTGGGGCAAGTCAAGGAAGCTGTTCAGGACTGCCTGGAGGCAATCGCACTGACACCCATGGAGCCATCCAACCACACGAACAGGCTCCTGTTCATGCTGGCAGATCCTGACGCAGATGCCGCCAGCCTGTCCAGAGCTGCGCGCGACTATGCGGCGGTGTTCGAGCCGCCACTCAAGCCGCACTGGCCCGACTTTGCTGCGCTCCAAGGAGAACCGTGGCGCAAGTTGCGCATCGGTTTCTTGTCCCCCGACTTCCGGGTGCACTCTGTGATGTATTTCGTGGAAGGATTGCTGGCACAGCTGGATCGACGGCAATTTGAAGTCTTCGCTTTTTACCTGTTCCCGCGCGACGACCAGGTAACCTCACGGGTCGAGCACCATGCAGACCACTTTGTCCGCCTGGCAGGCCTTAGTGCCGAGCAACAGGCGCAGTCCATTCGTGCCCACAAGATTGACATATTGATCGATCTGGCTGGCCACACGGGCTACAACGGGCTGCTGGCCCTGGCCCACAAAGCAGCGCCGGTACAGGTCTCGTGGCTGGGATTCCCTGCGACGACGGGGCTGGACGCCGTGGACTACAAGTTCACCGACGAGATCACCGATCCGCCAGACGCCCAAGCGCAGTACACCGAACAGCTTTATCGCCTGCCCACCCTGTTTGCCTGCTACCGCCCCATGAGCCGCCACCCACTGTGGCGCTACCAGCCGCGCTACCAGGTGCGCCCAACGCCGGCGATGGAGAACGGCTTCATCACATTTGGATCGTGCAACAACTTGGGCAAACTCACCGATGGCGTCCTGTCCCTTTGGGGCCAGGTGCTCGCGGCGGTTCCGGGATCGCGCCTGCTGATCGAGGGCAAAAACCTGGACCAGCCCGATTTCGCCCTTGCCTACCGCCAGCGTTGCCAAGACCTGGGCCTGGACCCCGAGCGGCTGGACTTGGTGGCGCTGGATGGCGACAACCAATACCTGACGTATCACCGCATCGACATTGCGCTTGATCCGTTCCCGCTGACCGGCGGCACCACGACCTTCGACGTGCTTTGGATGGGGGTACCCATCGTTTCCATGGTGGGCAACAGCTTCAAGAGCCGGATGGGGGTGGGCTTGCTGACCTATCTGGGTCGCACCGAGTGGCTGGCTGAAACGTCCGAAGACTATGTTCGCATTGCATGTGAACTGGCCGCCGATATACAACCCCTGAACACCCTCCGTCTGGGACTGCGTGAAGAGGTAGAGCGCTCTGCACTGATGCGTGAGGACGTTTTCAACCACCATTTTGGCGAGGGCCTGCGTGTGATGTGGCTGCAGTGGCTTGCCCGTGCACAGCACCCAGACAGCCCTGAGGCCCAGATGGAGGCGATCCAGGACTGGTTGCCTCAACTGCCGCAGGAGTGGACACAAGCGCCCTCTCCAGGGGTTGGGCTCAAGCCCGGCCAGCGCATTAGCCTGGCCGAGGCCCATCAGCGCCTGCAGCACCTGGTGGACAGAGCCAAAACGTCTACCTTCCAAGCATCCCAAGCGCGGGTGGACGCATCAGGAGCCCAGATCACGGGCCGCCACTGGATTGCCGTGACGGAACTGGCCGAGGTGGTCCTGAACGCCGTGCCACACGACCCCGTTGCACTGGCTTGCCTGGCAGAGGTGGAGCATGCGCATGGCCATACGGAATTTGCCGTCACCTACCTGCGGCACGCCACGCAAGCGATGGGGATGGAGCCGTTCAAGGGTTAGTGTCTGGCCAGTCGGAACTAATCACTATAAAAGTTATAGCTACTAGCGCTTATTTAATAAGCGCCAGAGCCCATTTTCACCATATATTTCGATTCCAAAGACTGGCGGATCACTCCTTGCGCCGCAAGAACCCTTGCGGTGCCACCGTCACCTGCAAGCGCTGCTCCATCTCAGCGTCGACCTCGAACTCGGCATGCCCAGCCAACCACTGGAGCACGGCCGTCTTTGGGTTGTTGCCCACGTCCCAGGGGCGGTCGGCAAAGAACTTCGGCGGCATGTCTTCCACAAAGGTGTCAAACACCACGCAGTAGCTGCCCGGCGTGACCAGCGGCGCATACGCGTCCAGCTCGCCCAGCACATGGTCGTGCGTGTGCATGGAATCCAGGCACACCAGTACGCGCTGGTAGCCCTTCGCAAATTCGTGCACCTGCTGCACCACATCCGGCGCCACAGCGGAGCCCTGGATCATGGCGATACGGCTGGCCATGGGGTGGGCTTCGATGGCGGCGCGGTTGTGGGCGCGGATGTCGATGTCCACGCCCAGCACCTTGCGGCGCGATGCGCGCGGGTCCATAGTAGTGCCGGCTTCGATGGCGTCGCTCATGTCCAGCAGCGCCAACAGCGATGCGCTGAGTACCAGCGAGCCACCGTGCGCGATGCCCGTTTCGATGATGAGGTCGGGCCGCACGCGCCATACCAGCTCTTGCATGGCCACCATGTCCTGCGGGTACTGGATGATGGGCCGACCCATCCAGTCAAAGTTGTAAACGTACTGCCGCTGCATGGAAGCCTGGAGCCAGTCGCGAGAAAGCGCCTTGAAAGCGCCATCTTCGGCGTACGACTGCAAGCGAGCTTGCCGTTCTTGGTGGAACTGTTCTGAAGGGTGCATGACCAGATCTTTCACTTAATCAACAAACCTTGACCTGTGGGCATCTCCAGCACACGGTACCCGTATTTGGCGAACCAGGGGTCCTCCGCCAGCTTCTGCGCTCGGTAGGCCAACCAACCATAGTCGTCCAGAATCAGGACAGCGCCAGGAACCATGCGGTCAAAAAGCACTTCGAGTGCACCAACCTCCGCATCCGCATTGTTCATGTCCAGGTGCATAAAGGCGATCTTTTGCGGAGCAACCTCGGCCAGAACCTCAGGCACCTTGCCCTGCGTCACGGTCACATTGTCAAAACCCGAAAACCGCTCTTTGACTTGCGCATAGAGCTGCTTGCTGTGCTCCGGCATGGCATGGTGGGGCAGTGACGGGTCGTGATCGAACAAGTCATACAGGTAGTAGTGGCGATCTGGCTGGTTCGCAAAGTCCACCGCGTCACACACTATTCGAGCTGTGGTGCCCTTGTAGCAAGCGCACTCCACAAAATCTCCCTCCAGCCGCAAGCCATTGCGCACTCCCCACAGCACGGTGGAAATCCGCCAAAGCACTGCTTTTTCAATGTCTGTGCTCGCGTGGGCATTGAATGCCCGCATCAGGGATTCGTCCTCCAGGAACCCCAGGTTCCGGTGGTACGTGAAAAGGTTGTCGCCCGCGTAGATGCCGTCCTGACCATTCATCTGGTCAATGGCCTGCTGAAGGCCCTGAACGAAACCATTCGGCTCCTTGACCCCGAAGAAAACTGTGCTCAAGTGATTGGCCATGGGATTTCCTTTCTCTTTTAGAACTCAACAGATCACAGAGCTGTACCGTCGTCCCAGACGGGGCGCGCCACCACACCCCACTCATTGCGCAGACGAGACACATTGATAGGCACAAGACGCTGCAACGGCGCACCTTCGAGCACTTCAAAAGTGCTGGCGTACCGATTGCCAAGCCACGCAAGCCACTGGGAGTGCGTGGTCTGGCTGCCGCTGGCCACGTTGTAAACCGGGTAGCGGCCCTGCAGCGCAATGCGCGGCAGCCAGTCCAGAACGTCGGCCACATGCACATAGTCCTTGGCGGAGCGCGGGTCAGAGCGCAGCACCATATGGCCCTGGCGGGCCTGGTGCAGCAGGTCTGCCACCAAGTTGCCCGATGCAGGGTCCATGCCCGGCCCCACCACGTTGGACAGACGCGCCACGCGCACCCCAGCGCGGCCACTTGCGTGGCACAGGGATTCGCCGGTGAGCTTGGTGAGGTTGTACAGGTACGACGAGTCGCCCGGCAGCACGGCCAGGGGCGCGTCTTCGTGGGTGCTGGCCGCCCCCATGTAGACCCGGGTGGACGACAGGTACAGCAGCGAGTCGAACTGCGCACGCCGCAGCACTTCGGTCAGCAGCCCCACATGGGCGTCCACGGTGTCGAACGGGCGCGTGCGGAAGTCGGCGGTGAGCCCCACGCAATACATCACATGGCCCAGCGGGCAGGTGAACACCTCGGCATCGCCGCGCGCGGGCGCCCACACGGTGTGGCCCTGCGCCTGCAGGTGAGCCGCAAGGCGGCTGCCGATGTAGCCCGAGGCGCCCAGCACGGTGAACGTCGAGGGAGGCAGACCCGTCACCGGCGCTCCCCCACTACAACCAAAGGCTGGCCCGCATACACCGTGTACGCCAGCAGCTCGCCGCGCACGATGGACCCCGCGCCCACCACGCACCCGCGCCGCAGCACCGCTCCGTCCAGCAGCACACAGTTGGCGCCGATCCACACGTCGTCCTCAATCACGATGCCGCCCTTGCTGGGCAGAAAGCCTTGCTCGCGGATCAAGCGGTTTCTGTCGGCATAGGCGTGGTTCACCGGCGCAAAGGTGCAGTTGGCGGCAATTGCTACATAGTTGCCGATGTGGATGCCGTTACCGGTGTAGAGCACGCAGCCCGCGTTAACGACCACGTGCTCGCCCACCACCAGGTCGCCGCTGCCGCCCGCAGGCTTGACTTTGACGAAGCTGTCGATGACCGAATGCGCGCCCACCACAATGCGCGTGCCGCGCACCGAGTCTTCGATGTCGGCCAGGTGCGAGACCTTCGCGGTGGGGTGCAGCTCTATCACCTAGAACACCTCCAGCTTCGGCACCGCCACGACCATTTTCGCGCCCCAGCTGCGCGCGTAGTCCAGCTGCTCGGCCACCTCGTTGCGCAGGTTCCAGGGCAGGATCAGGATGCGCTGCGGCTTGTGGGCGCGCAGGTGCGCCTCGCTCACCACGGGGATGTGGCTGCCGGGCAGGTACTGGCCTTGTTTGGCGGGGTTCTTGTCCACCACGTAGGACAGAAGGTCAGGCCGCACGCCCGCAAAGTTGAGCAAGGTATTGCCCTTGGCGGCCGCGCCGTAGGCGCCCACGCTCACGCCATCAGTTTGGCATTGCAATAAAAATGTGAGCAGCTCGCGCTTTACCCGTATGGCCTGGGCCTGAAAATTGCTATAAAAACCTGCACCCAGTAAACCCACCGCAGCTTCGTTGGCCAGCAGTTGCTGCACGCGGGCGGCGCCTTCAGCGCTGGCCTGGGGGTGGCTCGACGCGTCGGCCCGCGCGGCGAACACGCGCAGGCTGCCACCATGCGTGGACAGCTCTTGCACGTCGATCACCACCAGGCCATTGGCCGCAAAGATGCGCTGCACCGCCGTGAGCGACAGATAGGAATAGTGTTCGTGGTACGCCGTATCGAACTGGCAGCCCTGCACCATGCGCAGCAGGTGCGGAAACTCAAAGGTGGCCACGCCGTGGGGCTTGAGCAGCCGGGCAAAGCCAGACACAAAGTCGTTGATATCGGGCACGTGGGCCAGCACGTTGTTGGCGGCGATCAGGTCGGCCTGGCGGCCCGCAGCGGACAACTCTTCAGCCAGCGCGACGCCAAAGAAGCGCTCGACCACCTCGATGCCCTTGGTGCGGGAGGCCGCCGCCGTGCTGGCCGTGGGCTCCACACCGTAGCAAGGGATGCCAGCAGCCTGTACGTATTGCAGCAGGTATCCATCATTCGATGCAACCTCCACGACGCAGCTTGCGGCGGTGAGGTCCAAGCGATCTCGCATCGCTTTCACGTAGGCCTCAGCATGCGCGAGCCAAGATGAGGAGAACGAGCTGAAATACGCGTAGTCGTCGGTGAACAGCGCCTCGCGCCCGGCGTGGTCTTCGGTCTGCACCAGCCAGCAGGTTTCGCAGACCAAGAGGCGCAGCGGGAACCAGGTTTCGGGCGCGCGCAGCGCGGCCTCGCTCAGGTAGGCGTTGGACGGGGGCGCGCTGCCCAGGTCCAAAAACGGCAGTTGCAGCGGGCTGCCGCAGTGTCGGCACTTCACAGGCGCACTCCTTCGAATTCTTCGGTCATCCAGGGCTGGCCCGCATCGCGCGGCGACATCGCGCCCGCAGACAGTGGCCAACCAATGGCCAGCCGGGGGTCGAGTGGATGCAGCCCCGCCTCGGCTGCGGGTGTGTAGGCGGCCGAGTGGCAATACAGCAGCTCGGCGTTGTCGGTCAGCGCCTGAAATCCGTGGGCAAAACCCGGGGGGATCAGCAGCGCACAGCCGTTGTCGGCCGACAGGCGCTCAGCGTGCCATTGCAAAAAGGTGGGCGAGCCCTGGCGCAGGTCCACCGCCACATCCCAGACCTCGCCGCGCAGGCAGCTCACAAGCTTCATCTCGGCGTGCGGCGGTTTTTGGTAGTGCATGCCGCGCACGGTGCCTTTCAGCGCCGTGTAGCTGTGGTTGATCTGGGCGATGGGCTCCGTCCAGCCCGCGCCCGCCAGCTCTTGTGCGCAGAACATGCGCGAAAAAAAACCGCGTTCGTCCACCAGCGGCTGGCGTTGCACGCGGAACAAGCCCTCAAGCGGCAGCGGCACAAAAGCCAGTCGGCTCATGGGCGCGCCTCCCAGGCGTCGATGTCGGCCAGACACAGCGCGCGGGCACCGGCGCCGCCATGTTGCTGGCGGTACCAGTTCATGGTGCGGGCCACGGCGGTGTTCAGCGTCCAGTGCGGGGCCACGCCCAGCACCTGGCGGGCGTGTGCGGTTTCCAGTGCCAGCCAGCCTGCTTCGTGCGGGCCTTCACTCTCATTTTCATAGCTGGTAGCGCTTGATGGATAAGCGCTAGAGGCCAATTCGACTACATTTTTAACCGTTGCAGCCTCGTGCGGCAGCGGGCCAAAGTTGTAGGCACCGGCCAGCGCGGGGGCCTCCCAAAGGCACTGGGACAAGCGCAAGTAAGCGGCCAGGGGTTCGAGCACATGTTGCCAGGGGCGCGTGGCCTGGGGGCAGCGAATGTGCAGGGTTTGGCCTGCTTCCCAGGCGCGCACGGCGTCGGGCAGCAGGCGGTCTTGCGCCCAGTCGCCGCCGCCAATCACATTGCCCGCGCGGGCGGTGGCCACGGCGATGCCCTGTGCGGCCAAAAAGGAATCGCGGTAGCTGGCGGTGACCAGCTCGGCAGCGGCCTTGCTGGCGCTGTAGGGGTCATGCCCGCCCAGGGCGTCGTCTTCGCGGTAGGGGTAGGCCCACTCGCGATTGCGGTAAACCTTGTCGGTGGTCACCACCACGGCCACGCGCACATCGGCCAGGCCGCGCAGGGCATCGAGCACATGCGCCGTGCCCATGACATTGGTGGCAAAGGTGTCGAGCGGCGCCGCGTAGCCGGGCCGCACCAGCGCCTGCGCGGCCAGGTGCAGCACGACTTCGGGCCGGACGGCGCGCACCCGCATGGCCACCGCCTGGGCGCTGCGGATGTCGCAGAAATGGCTATCGACGCCCTGCCCCGCCTGACCCAGCTGGGCCAGGGTGAAGAGATTGGGCTCGGTGGTAGGGGGCAGCGCCATACCGGTGACCTGGGCGCCCAAGCGCTGCAGCCACAGCGCCAACCAGGCGCCTTTGAAGCCGGTATGGCCAGTAAGCAACACGCGCTTGCCGCGCCAGAAGTCGGGATCAGGGCGCATCGTGGGTTACCAGCACTTCCACGGAGCTTGGCCCGTTTGCCACAGGTCTTCGAGCAGGTTTTTCTCGCGCAGTGTGTCCATGGGCTGCCAGAAGCCGGTGTGTTCAAAGGCGTGCAACTGGCCGCTGGTGGCCAGGCGGGCCATGGGCTCCAGCTCCCAGCTGGTGGCGTCGCCTTCGATGTGGTCAATCACCTCGGGCTGCAGTACAAAAAACCCGCCGTTGATCCAGCCGCCATCGCCCCGTGGTTTTTCCTCGAACCCGGCCACGGTGTCGCCGTCACGCACCAACGCGCCGTAGCGGCCCGGGGGCTGAACGGCTGTCACCGTGGCCTGGCGACCATGGGCGCGGTGAAAGGCAAACTGGGCCGTCATGTCGAGGTCGGCCACTCCGTCGCCATAGGTAAAGCAGAAGGGCTCGCCTGCCGGCAGGTATTCCTGCACCCGGCGCAGGCGCCCACCGGTCATCGTGCTTTCGCCCGTGTCAACCAGCGTTACCCGCCAGGGCTCGGCGTGGCGGTGGTGCACTTCCATGCGGTTGTTGGCCATGTCAAAGGTCACATCCGACATGTGCAGGAAGTAGTTGGCGAAATACTCTTTGATCACATAGCCCCGGTAGCCCAGACAGATGATGAAGTCGTTGACGCCATGGGCGGCGTACATCTTCATGATGTGCCAAAGGATGGGCCTCCCACCGATCTCGATCATGGGCTTGGGACGCAGGTGCGACTCTTCCGAGATGCGGGTTCCCAGCCCCCCCGCGAGCAATACGGCTTTCATGCCCGCAGCATAGTGCAGCGCCCGCGCCGTCAAAAGGCCCTGTCACTGCGTAAAGATGGCCCAAATGCGGCGATTGCGCGAGCCAGGCAAGCCGCCAAAACGACCCAAAGCCATTGATTCGCTATCAATAGAGAAGCATCAGTCTCTTTACCGTAAAACGGTGAAGCCCCTTTTCACTTGATTTTTTCAAGAGCGATCGCCGGGCACCTGGGGAAGAAGTTAGCGCGACGCAGGCCATACAAGCACCGGCTTTTCAAATGGGTGTCCACAGGAACTGGTCGCGTGCCCCAGTCAATAGGGCTCGACCAAGGGGCGCAAGTTGTGACCTCATTGGCCAGAGAAGCCCCGCATTGCCACCTCTCTTGTGGCGTTTCGGGCTCTTCAATCCGATACATTTGCAGTAACCTTCGGTAAACCGCGTTGACTGCGGACTCGCCCGTCCCCTTCTTTTCTGCCTCGGCAGCCGCCCAACCCGTCAAAAGCATGTTCGTCATCATCGGTTACATCCTTGTTTTCGGCTGCATCTTCGGCGTGTACATCCTGCACGGCGGAAACATTCAGGTGATCTTGAAAGCGCTGCCATTTGAGACGGTCACCATCCTGGGCGCAGCACTCGGGGCGTTTGTAGTCAACAACCAGCCCAAAGTGCTCAAAGCCACCATGAAGGCCATCCCCATGGCGTTCAAGGGCTCCAAGTACACCAAGGCCAGGTACATGGAATTGATGGCCATGCTCTACGACATTCTGCAGAAAGCCCGTAAAGAGGGGCTGATGGCCATTGAAAAGGATGTCGAGGCGCCCCACGAGTCCGAGATTTTCAAGAAATATCCCACGGTGGGCAGCGACCACCATGTGATCGAGTTCACCACCGACTACCTGCGCATGATGGTGTCGGGCAATCTCAATTCCCACGAAATTGAAGCGCTGATGGACAGCGAGATCGACACACACCACCAAGAGGCACATGCGCCAATTGCTGCCATTGCCCGCCTGGCAGGTGCCCTGCCGGCCTTCGGGATCATTGCGGCGGTGTTGGGGGTGGTGAACACCATGGGCTCGGTGGGGCAGCCCCCTTCTGTGCTGGGCGGGATGATCGGCTCGGCGCTGGTGGGCACCTTTCTGGGTATTTTGCTGGCCTATGGCGTGGTAGAGCCCATCGGTGGACTGGTAGAGCAAAAAACCGAAGACGCGGCCAAGGAGCTGCAGTGCATCAAGGCAACCCTGCTCGCCAGCATGCAGGGTTACAACCCGGCAACCGCGATCGAGTTTGGCCGCAAGGTGCTGTTCTCTGGTGATCGACCCAGCTTCTCTGAGCTGGAAGGCCACGTAAAGGGCAAAAAATAAGCGCTGTCCGCGCCTAGGTTGACTGCCATGGCAGAAAAGAAACTACAACCCATCATCATCAAGCGCATCAAAAAAGGCGGCCACGCCGTGCATGGTGGCGCCTGGAAGATCGCCTACGCCGACTTCGTGACGGCGATGATGGCGTTCTTTTTGCTGATGTGGCTGCTCGGCTCTACTGCCAAGGGTGAGCTGCAAGGCATTGCCGCGCATTTCTCCTCCCCTCTTAAAGTAGCGATGACCGGCGGCGACGGGGCCGGCAACAGTTCTAGCGTCATTCCAGGCGGTGGCAATGACCTGTCCAAAGTCCACGGTCAAGTGCGGCGCTCCGATTCCGAAGAAGCCAAGCAGCGCCGCATGAACATGGACGCGGCAAAAGCCGAGCGCGCCAAACAGGATCTGGACCGCATCAAGGCACTGGAGGCCAAGATCGACGCGCTGATCACCGAAAACCCGCGCCTGAACGAATACAAATCGCAGATCCGCATCGACATCACCCCCGACGGATTGCAGATTCAGATCGTGGACGACCAGAACCGTCCCATGTTTGACAGCGGCAGTGCGTTGGTAAAACCCTACATGCGCGACATATTGCGCGAGATCGGCGCAGCGCTGGGCGGGGTCGAAAACCGCGTCAGCCTGGCAGGGCATACCGACGCCGTGCCGTACGGCAACAGCGACCGGGGCTACAGCAATTGGGAGCTGTCTTCCGACCGCGCCAACGCTTCACGCCGAGAACTGGTCTCCGCAGGCATGCCAGACGCTAAACTGGGCCGTGTTGTGGGCCTGGCCGCCAGCGATCCGCTGGAGCCAGACACCCCCCGCTCCCCTGCCAATCGGCGCATCACCATCACGGTTTTGACCCGAGAGGCCGAAGAACGACTCATGGGTAAAGGAATTCCCGAAATCACTTCAACAGAGCTGCTGAATGAAAAGCGGGAAAATCCCCCCCCGAGCAGGTAACAGTTACGACTTGTCACCAAACCTGCGACCCATGACAATACTTACAGCTATTTCCGACCGAAAGGGTCCCACGTGACCACAGCCCTTCGCTTTTTGATCGTTGACGACTTCTCCACCATGCGACGTATCGTGCGCAACCTGCTCAAAGAGAGCGGTTTCGCCGATGCGGATGAGGCCGAAGATGGCGTGGCCGCGTTGAACAAGCTGCGCAACAGCAAGTTTGATTTCGTGGTGACGGACATCAACATGCCCAACATGAACGGCTTTCAGCTGCTGGCTGAAATCAAGAAGGATGACAAGCTCAAACACTTGCCCGTTCTGATGGTGACCGCCGAGGCCCGCAAGGAAGACATCGTGGCCGCCGCGCAAGGGGGCGCCGCAGGATACATCGTCAAACCCTTCACCAAGGCCACTTTGGAAGAAAAAGTGACCTTGATTCTGAAGAAGATGGGGTTATGACACCATGGACGACACACCGGACCACAGCCAGCCGCCTGCCGATGTACATCATACGATCGGCCAGCTGACGCGCCAGCTTCACGATTCGCTTAACGAGCTTGGCTACGCCGAGAAGCTGCGGGGCTCGATGGGCGAGCTGCCCGACGCGCAAAGCCGCCTGTCGTACATTGCCCGCCTTACTGGAGAAGCCGCCGAAAAGGTGCTCAACCGTGTGGAGCAGGCCAAGGCGCAGCACGACTTCATCGCGGCTGAAACGCGCCGTGTGGTTGCCTCGCTGGTCAAAGACCCGGTGGCGGCTGTGGCCAAGGGGGAAATCATGAATTTCCTCACCGATGTCGAACGCGTGACCAAAGAAGCCGATACCCATCTGACTGAAATCATGATGGCACAGGACTTTCATGACCTGACGGGTCAGGTGATTGCCCGCGTGGTCAATCTCGCAGCCACCATCGAAGAGCAGTTGGTGCAGTTGCTGATCCAGACGGCACCGCCAAACGTGCACGTGCCCGCGGTGGAAGCCCAACGCGGTCACCTTCAAGGCCCCGTGGTGGACCCCGAGAACACGGCCGATGTGGTCACCGACCAATCGCAGGTCGACGATCTTCTGGCCAGCCTCGGGTTCTGATTCTCGTAGGTTTAGTATAGAAATGGCCTCTAGCGCTTACCCAACAGGCGCTAGCAGCTATCATTTGTAGTTTTTCGTAGCACCGCGCCCCCTCGGCCGGTTGCGACTACAACGTTGCTGCAGCCACTATCGGCAAGGTGCCAGCAAGGATAAGAGGGGGCTGCAGCCCCCTTATCCCGCTTTAGATTTCCAGGTCGCTCACGACAATGGCATGACACCAGCCGTCATGCCATCATGGAATCCAGCCAAGAAAAAAGCCTCCCCGCGTCAGAGCGTAAGCTGCAAAAAACGCGTGCGGACGGCCAAGGCGCTCGCTCGCGGGACCTGTCGCATCTGGCCATTCTGGGCGCAGGCGCTGCCTGCCTGCTGCTGCTGGCCCCGGAGTTGATGAACCGCATGCAGTTGGCGATGAGCCAGCAGCTGGCATTTAACGCTGCCACGGTCATGTCGCCCGGCCACATGATCACCCGGCTGCAGGACATGGTCGTGATTGGCGTGGTCGCCAGCGCGGTGTTCGCACTTCTGACCGGAAGCGCTGCCCTGGTAAGCGCCATTGGAGCGGGCGGCTGGATCTTCAGCGCCAAGCCCATTTCGCCCCAGTTCAACCGGCTCAACCCGATTTCCGGGTTCACGAATCTTTTCTCCAAACAGCAAATGGCCAACGTGGCCAAGATGGTGCTGATGTCGGCCATCCTGACATTTGTAGCGTGGAACTACCTGGGCAACAGCATCGAGCAGGTGGCCATGCTGGTGTTGCAACCCTCTCCCTTGGCCATCCGCCACGTGGCCGACTGGCTCACTTCGGGCATGAGCCTCCTCCTGCTGGTGGTGTTCTTGGCAGCCCTCATTGACGTGCCCCTGCAGGCTTACTTCTTTAAAGCGCGGCTCAAGATGTCGCACGAAGAAGTCAAGCAAGAGCACAAGGAATCAGACGGCAACCCGCATACCAAAGGCCGCATTCGCCAGCGCCAGCGCGAGGTGGCAGACCGGGCCAGCGTGTCGGCGGTGCCCAAGTCTGATTTTGTGGTGATGAACCCTACCCACTACGCGGTGGCACTGAAATACGACGAGAAGACGATGAGCGCGCCGCAGGTGGTTTCGCGTGGCACGGACCTTACCGCCATGCGCATCCGCGATCTTGCCAAGGAACACGGCGTGCCTGTACTGCAGTCGCCGATGCTGGCGCGCGCACTGTACGCCCACGCAGAGCTTGACCAGGCCATCCCCGCCACGCTGTACACCGCCGTGGCACAGGTGCTGGCTTATGTGTACCGACTCAAAGCTGCGCTGCGCGGCGAAGGCCGCATGCCCGACAGCCTGGTTGACCCCTATGTTCCTCCGGAACTCGATCCGCTCAACGGCACCACGGTGCAAGGCGCCCCAGCATGAACAATTCCATAACGTCTCTTCGGCAATGGGCGGGCACCAATTCGGGCGCGTTTCAGGGCATGTCGGCGCCGCTGCTGGTGGTGGCCATCCTGGCGCTCATGGTGCTGCCCATCCCACCCTGGCTGTTGGACGCGTTTTTCACCCTGAACATCGCTGTGGCGCTGATGGTGATGATGGTGGCGGCCTACATGCTGCGTCCGCTGGATTTCGCGGCGTTCCCCGCTGTGCTGCTGCTGACCACGCTCATGCGCCTGTCGCTCAACGTGGCCTCGACCCGGGTGGTATTGCTGGAAGGCCACACCGGCCCGGGTGCAGCCGGTGCGGTGATCGAGGCCTTCGGGCATTTCCTGATTGGCGGCAATTTTGCCGTGGGTCTGATTGTTTTCGCGATTCTGGTGGTGATCAACTTCGTGGTGATTACCAAGGGTGCGGAGCGCATCGCAGAAGTGTCTGCGCGCTTCGCGCTGGATGCGATGCCTGGCAAGCAGATGGCGGTAGACGCCGACCTGAACGCCGGGATGATCGACGAAAAGGAAGCCAAGCGCCGCCGCGCTGAAGTCGCCGAAGAAGCGAACTTCTTCGGCTCCATGGACGGCGCCTCCAAGTTCGTGCGCGGCGATGCCGTCGCGGGCATCCTGATCCTCTTGATCAACATCATCGGTGGCTTTGCCATCGGAGTTCTGCAGCACGACCTGTCTGCCAAGCAGGCGGCCGACAGCTACATCCTGCTGGCCATTGGTGATGCGCTGGTGGCACAGATCCCCGGCCTGCTGATCTCGGTGGCCGCCGCCATGGTGATCTCGCGCGTGGGCAAAGAGCAGGACATGGGCCGCCAGATTGTTGGACAGCTGTTCATGTCGCCCCGCGTGCTGGGCGTGACCGCAGGCATTCTGCTGCTGCTGGGCGTGATACCCGGCATGCCCCACCTGGTGTTCCTGACGATGGGCGCCCTGCTGGGCTACGCCGCCTGGACGCTGTACGAACGCCAGAAGGTTCCGCCTGAAGTCGAAGCGCCCCCTGCCCCGGTCGCCGATGGCGAAGCCACCTGGGACGACCTGCAACCTGTAGACCTGCTGGGCCTGGAACTGGGCTACCGCCTGATCAGCCTGGTGGACAAGAGCCGCCAGGGCGACCTGCTCACCCGCATCAAGGGTGTGCGCCGCAAGTTTGCGCAAGAGGTCGGCTTCTTGCCCCCTGCCGTGCATGTGCGCGACAACCTCGAACTCAAGCCCAGCGGCTACCGCATCACCTTGCGGGGCGTGGTGGTGGGCGAAGGCGAGGCCTTCCCCGGCATGTTCCTGGCCATCAACCCCGGCGGCATCACCACCCCGCTGATCGGCACCCCCACCACCGACCCCGCGTTCGGTTTGCCAGCACACTGGATCGACGATCGGCAAAAGGAAGCGGCACAAATGGCAGGTTTTACCGTCGTTGATTCCGAAACCGTGATGGCCACCCATTTGTCACACTTGATGCAAGTGCAAGCCGCCAAGCTTTTGAGTCGCACAGAGACCCAGCAACTGGTGGAACACGTGGCAAAGCTGGCCCCCAAGCTCATCGAAGAAGTGGTCCCCAAAATGGTCTCCATCGCAACGTTCCAGAAAGTCCTCCAGCTGCTGCTGGAAGAGTCTGTGCACATCCGCGATATCCGCACCATCATCGAAACGCTGGCCGAACACGCTGGGGGTACCTCAGACCCCGTGGAACTCGCCCGCCGCGTGCGCATTGCGCTGTCGCCCGCCATCGTTCAGCAAATCTACGGCCCCACCCGCGAACTCAACGTCATCGCCATCGAGCCCGGCCTGGAGCGCCTGTTGGTGCAAGCCCTGGGCAATGCAGCAGGCCCGGCGCTCGACCCCGGCGTGGCAGACATCCTGACGCAGAAGGCGGCCGAAGTGGCCCTCAAGCAAGAAGAGATGGGCCTGCCCGCCTGCCTGCTCGTTCCTGACCAGATCCGCAATTCCATCTCTCGCCTGGTGCGCCGCGTGGCGCCCCGCCTGCAGGTGCTTGCGCACAGTGAAATCCCAGAGACCCACACCATCCGCATTGGGCCGATCCTTAAAGGTGCATCAGCATGAACATCAAACGCTTTAACGCTCCCACATCCCGGGAAGCTCTGGCCAAAGCGCGCATGGCCTTTGGCGACGGCACACTGATTTTGTCGAACCGGCCTACGGCCAACGGCGTCGAGGTGGTGGCCACGGCAGAAGACACTTTGTCGTCCCTGGACGGGGGCACGGGGCCTTCGGCCTCCTCCAGCCACCCGCCGTTGCTGGCACCCACGCAAGCGCGCGGCATCCCTTCGCGTCCGAGTCAGGCCAAGGTGATGGCGACGCCGGTGCGCAACCCCATCGAAGAAGACACCGAGCAGCTGGCCATGAGCACGCTGTCGTTTCAGGACTACGTGCGCGAGCGCATGCTGCGCCGCCGCCACGAGTCGCTCAACGGCCCGGCCGAGCCACAAACCTTGTCGGAACGCAGCCGTGACCAGGAACCGGAGCGCGAGCGCATGCCAGCCCCCGCGGTGGTGCGCCACAACCCGCTGCGCACCATCCCCATGGACCTTCCGCCCGAGCCACCTCGTCGCCGCCAGGAAGCATCGACCAGCCATTTGGCCCAGGCGAACAACCAGCAAAGCGTGATGAGCGAGCTGCATGCGATGAAGGATCTGATTGAGGACCGCTTCAACACCCTGGCCTGGCTGGGACAAGCGCGCCAGAACCCAATTCAGTCGAACCTCATGCTCAAAATGATCCGCGCAGGATATTCGCCTGCTTTGGCACGTGCCGTTTTGGAGCGCATGCCCGAAGAACTCTCGGCCGCCGAATCCGTGCGCTGGTTGATGGAAGTGCTGGAACGCAACCTCAAGACGGACCTGACGGACCCACCCCTCTATGAACAAGGTGGCATCTTTGCGATGGTGGGCTCCACGGGCGTCGGCAAAACCACCACTACCGCCAAGCTTGCCGCCATGTGCGCCCGTGTGCACGGGCCTGGCAGTGTGGGCCTGATCACGCTGGACACATACCGCGTCGGTGCGCACGAGCAACTGCGCACCTACGGCCGCATGCTCGGCATCGTGGCCCACCTGGCCCATGACCGCGCCGCATTGCAGGACCTGCTGGGCCTGCTCAGCGGCAAGAAGATGGTGCTCATCGACACCACGGGGGTTGCCCCCCGCGACCCGCGCAAGCGCGACATGCTGGATGTGCTGGACCTGCCCCACGTCAACCGCCTGCTGGTGCTGAACGCCGGTTGCCACGGCGATACGCTGGACGACGTGCTCACCGCGTTCAAGACGGACGGTTCGCAACAAGCCATCCTCTCCAAGGTGGACGAGGCCGTGAAGCTGGGCCCCGCTATTGACGCACTGATTCGCCACCAGATGGTGCTGCGCGGCGTTACCAACGGCCAGCGGGTTCCCGAAGACTGGGAGCGTGCCGATGCGCACAAGCTCATTTCCACGTCCATGCGGGCTCCGGCCAAATCGGCTTTTGACCCCAAGGCCGTGGACCTGAACTTCTTCTTCTCGCATTCGCCCGATACCATGAACGAGCGGGGGCTGGTCGATGCTTGATCTGGGTTTTCACCAAGGCGCGGGGCTGCGCAGCTTTACGCCGCAATCCGAATTGCGGGTGCTGGCCGTTGCCAGCCAAGACAATGCCGCCACCGGGCTAGAAGCGCTGTGGCAGATCTGCGCCAGTTTGCAGCGCCTTGGATACCCGGTCGTGGTGCTGGACGGTACGGCCCCCGAAACCGAAGACAGTCCCGGCCTGCTGCATTTGCTGCAACAAACGCCCTGGAACGATGGCGCCAGCATGAACATGGGCGCCACGGCGTCTTCGCTGGCGGTGATCCCCGCCGCCAAAGGTTTGGCGCACATCAGCCGCGAGACGCGCAGCCCACACGCATCGCCGTTGCAGGGGCTTTTGCCGTACTTCAGAACCTACGGGCTGATGGTGCTGCACGCTCCAGCCGCCACCCTCGGGCCATTGTTGACCCATACCGCCACCACGCCGCTGGTAGTGATGGGGCAAGGATCCGCTGGGGTTATCACCAGCTACAAGAGCCTCAAACAGATCGCCGTACATACCGGACTGCCGTGCATGGTGGCTGCGCTATTGCACGGCAATACCGCGGCGGAGCGGCGCAAAACCCAGGCGGCCTTGCAGACGCTGCAAGGGTGCGCCGAACGCCATCTGGGCGGCCCGGTACGCACCACCACCATTGCTACCCAGAACCCCCAGGACCTTCAGCGCCTTGCCTTGCAACTGCTGGAGAATGCGGGCACTATCAGTGAACCGCTGACTGCACTGCCCCCTTACGGCCCCAAGAGCACTCCCGCACATATTGTCCGGAGCCATTGACGTTCTACCAGTGCACAACACGCTCTCCATGTACACCGCCAAAGGCCAGCTTGATCGCGACGCGATGATCCGCCAGCATGTTCCGCTGGTCCGCAGGATCGCGCACCATATGATCGCCAAGCTGCCGCCCAATGTAGAACTGGATGATTTGATCCAGGTCGGCATGATGGGCCTGGCGGAGGCGCTTTCGCGCTACGAAGTCGCCCAGGGCGTGCAGTTTGAGACCTTTGCCACCCAGCGCATCCGCGGCGCGATGCTGGATGAATTGCGCGAGGGCGACTGGATGTCGCGCAGCTCGCGCAAAAGCCAGAAAGACATCGAGCACGCCGTGCAACGCATAGAGCAAAAGTTGGGCCGCAGCCCGCTTGAATCGGAAATCGCCACTGAAATGGGCATGCCCCTGCCCGAATACCAGTCCCTGTTGGGCAAGGTTCGCGGTACGCAGCTGGTGTACCTTGAGGACATGACCCGCGGGAACGACGACGATGACGGTTTTTTGGACCGCCATGTGGCCGACGCCGATGCCGACCCGCTCGAAATGCTGCGCGACCAGCGGCTCAAGGTGTCACTGGTCAACGCCATCAAGACACTGCCGGAGCGCGAGCAGCACATCATGGGCATGTACTACGAGCACGACATGAATCTCAAGGAGATTGCGGCCGTGCTGGGCGTTACCGAATCACGGGTGTGCCAGTTGCACAGCCAGTCCATTGCCCGGCTGCGCGCAAAGATGCGCGCTCATTAAGCCCCCCCTGAGTCGCCTTCGGCGCCTTCCCCCGGAGGGGGACGCCACGGGTGGCTTGGCGGAGCCAGTTCCACGGTGGCACTGGTTTTGTTCGCGCCGCAGTCATGGGCTGTGTGTCGAATACCAACTAAATTGCTATATAAAAAAGAGCTGCTTGCGCTTGAATTCATTGGGTTTCAAATAGAAAACTATCTGAAAGCCCTTGCAATTAAGCGCGAGCAGCTCTTATTTTTGAAGCAATTCCTGGCTTACTTGGCGGATTGAGCCAAGTCTCCACAGGATACTACCCGGCCGATTTATAAATGCGTGCTGCGGTGCTACCGGCACGGGCGCCGTAGGTGGGGGCGTCCGAAGGTGGCAGCACGGCGGCCACCTGGCGGTCGGTGAGGGCAGCAACACGCGCCAGATTGTCGCGTTGCATGTCCACGCTGGCGCCTACGGCCTGCAAGCGTTTGGCCAGATCGGCGGGCAGCGAGCCGATGGGGGTGCGCCGCATGACCTCGGCAAGTTCAGCAGCGGCCTGGCGCAAGGCCGTGCTGCGCAATTCCAATACAGGGGGATCGGTGGCCAATAGAGCGGCCGAAACAAACTCCACTTGCTGCTCCACGTTCGCCAAGGCTGCTTCCAGGGGCGACATGGGGCTTCGGTTCAAGATCGGATGGGGTGCGGACTAACCGCGGGAGCGCGCCAGGATTTCCTGGGCGTTGGACAGCATTTTGTCGGCGATGGCCTCGGCATCCACAGAAAACGTGCCTTTTTCGATGGCAGTGCGGACGGCTTTGACCTTGCCCGCGTCAAAGTCGGCGGTCGTCCGCGACGTTTGATCCAGGGCTCGCGCTGCACTGGATACAGTGACAGGCACACCGGCGGTTGACGCTGCCACTGCGTCTTTGACGGCTCCTTCAGCGGGGCTGGCTGGGCTTTTGGCTGGCTTTGCCAACCCCGTTTGCGCCAGTGCAGCCGGGAGTTCCGGTTTTTGACCTATCTTCATCGCTCTCTCCACCACCCCGTTTGATGTGGGGCACAGTAGCAATGTTTTCGACCCATCTGCGGCAGACTTTAGCGATTAATCGGGGTGGCGTCACTAAAGAGCTATCTCGACTGTTCCATCTGCACCCACAATGCCACCTACAATTTTCCCATTAGCCATACGGATGCGCACAGAATCCCCTGCGCCACCTGCAGACATGGCCTGCCCGGCAGACGTCACCGCATAGCCTGGTCCCTGTGCCATGACCTTGACCTGGGCACCCGCGCGAAAGAGGTGGGGGGCTCGCACCATGTTCTGGCGCAGCGCCTGCCCCACCACCAGCTGGCGCGATGCCACCAGGCCGACCCAAAGATCCGGATTGGCCATCACGGGGGTATTGTCGGCCGCCCAGTCCACCTCGGACTCGGTGGCATCGTTGGCAGTCAGCACGGCCCCGGGGGCCACATTGCTGGTCAGCACCCAAGCGGGGCCATAGGCCTTTACAGTGACCGGCAAAAATACGTTCCAGGCGGTGGCGCCTTGTACACACCGCAGGCCCAGTCGCGTACGCCCCCACAGGCGGGCGCCCACGGGCAGGTAAGGCTCGACCTTGGCGCAGGGCGCGAGCCGAAGGCGCGAATCCAGGGCGCCCACACTCACCTCCATACGCAGCGGCATCCCGGCAGTCTGGTTGCGCGATACCGCATCGTCCAGCCATTGCTGGGTCAGCGGCGCCAGGTCAACCGACGGGTCGGCAGCAGCCTGCGCCATGGCCTGACCGGTGAAACCAGCGATGCCGGCTGCCGCCATCAGCGGGACAACGCCACGCAGCGCGGTTCGGGCCAATGCAAAAGAAAAAAGGTGGGGGGTTGAGCGCATGGAGTGCCTCCTGGAGGTACCGGTAAACCGGGTTTGCTGCGAGCCCCGAATTCAGGGCAGTTATGGGTCTGCCGGTAGGGCAAAGGCCATTTCACCCCTGGAACTATAGGCAGTTGCCCACCCCGCAAACCCCGAAACTGCGCGCCCATTTCCGCGTTCTTTGCGCTTTAGACAAACGCCCCGGTTTCCATAATCAAGCCACGCCGGAAATCCGTTGAAACCTTGGACCCGGCGCCTTTGCAACTCACGGTGTGAGGCACACATGCTTGAAAAGATGACCAACCGGCTGGATTTCCACGGCACCGCACTTGTCCTGCGTGCCGAGCGCCAGCGCGCCATCGCCAGCAACATTGCCAACGCCGACACGCCGGGCTACGTAGCCCGCGACTTCAAGTTCAGTGACGCCTTGAGCGAAGCCACGTCTACCAAGAGCGCTGGAGCAGACGCCACCTCCAAATCGGGGGTCACCCGCAACGTGTTGGCGGGTGTTGTGGGCACCGCAAGCGCCACCGACCCGCGCCATATCCCTGTTCCGATCACCCGCCCCAGCTCCGATGCGCTGAGCGCCCGCGGCGCACTGGGCTACACCGTGCAGACCCAGCCCGCCCTGGACAACAACTCGGTGGACCTGGACCGCGAACGCGCCAGCTTTGTGGACAACTCGGTGCGCTACGAGGCCACGCTGCGCTTTATCAACGGCAACGCCAAAACCATGCTCAGCGCCATTCAGGGCCAGTAAACCTCAAGCCGACCGGTAGCCCAGAAAGCGAGATTCACCATGTCCATGTTCTCCATCTTCAGTGTGTCTGGCAGCGCCATCAGTGCGCAGTCGCAGCGCCTCAACGTGGTGGCAAGCAACCTGGCCAACGTCGATGCCGTGGCCGGGCCCGACGGCCAGGCCTACAAGGCGCGACAACTGGTTTTCACCACCGAGCAAATGGGAGCAGACACATCGGCCGGGGTGCGCGTCAGTGGCGTGACCGAAAGCAATGTGCCCGGCCGCCGCGTGCACGACCCGGCCCATCCGTCGGCGGACGCGGAGGGCTACGTCAACCATTCCAACGTGAACGCGGTGGAGGAGATGGTCAACATGATTTCTGCCTCCCGCTCGTACCAGAACAACGTCGAGGTCATGAACACGGCCAAGACCCTGCTCCTCAAGACCCTGCAGATGGGCCAGTAACCCGAAGGCATCACCATGATCAACAGCGTGACCAACACCTCGTCCACCACCGATACGGCGGGCACCAAAGCAGCAGCGGCCAACGACAACGAGGGCGCGCAGGACCGCTTCCTGAAATTGCTGGTGGCCCAGCTGAACAACCAGGACCCCATGAACCCGCTGGACAACGCGCAGATGACCTCGCAAATTGCGCAGATCAATACCGTGACGGGCATTCAGCAGCTCAACTACACCATGCTGGGCATTGCAGAGCAGTTCAGCTCGATGCAGACCATGCAGGGCGCCACCATGATCGACCGCACCGTCGTGCTCGAAGGCGACAAGCTGGCCGTAGCGGACGGCGTGGGCAAAGGCATGTTCGACCTGAGTGGAACCGCCAAGGACGTGAAGGTGGAGATCCTGACGCCCGGCGGCCAGCTTGTCGGCACCGTGAACCTGGACGCGCAGGAAGCAGGCCGTCGCGAGTTCGAATGGGACGCAAGCAAATACACCGGCAGCACCAGCGACCTCAAGTTCAAGGTGACGGCGCTCAACAGCAACGGCGTTGCAGTTGAGGCCACACCGCTGATCCAGGCCAAGGTCGTCAGCACAGGGGCCAGCGATGGCCAGCTGACCCTGAACCTCGCGAATGGCGCCACCGTCACCTACGACAAGGTCCGTGCGGTTCTCTGATGTCCCGCTGATCCCGCCCGCGCACCCAACGATTCGATCCCAAGGAGAAACACCATGAGTTTCCAGCAAGGCCTCTCCGGCCTGAATGCCTCCAGCAAAAACCTGGACGTTATCGGCCACAACATCGCCAACTCCAACACCGTTGGCTTCAAGGCCTCGCGCGCAGAGTTCGCCGAGATGGTGGCATCGGCCATCGGGTCTTCTGGCGGCACCAATGCAGGCATTGGGGTGGAGGTGGCCGCTGTATCGCAACAGTTCACCCAGGGCAACCTGAGCATCACCGGCAACAGCCTGGACGTGGCAATCAACGGCAACGGCTTCTTCAGCTTGCAGCTGCCCGATGGCACTGCCGCTTACACCCGCGCTGGCAACTTCAAGCTGGACAAGGTGGGCAACATGATCACCAACGACAACGCCAAGGTGATGGGCTACCCGGTCAATCCGGCCACCGGCCTGCGCAGCGGCACCGACCCCATTCCGATGGTGTTTCCCACGGCAGAGCCCATCCCCGCCAAACAGACCAGCACCATCACGGCGGCCTTCAACCTGGATGCGCGTGCCACGGACGCAGCAGGTGACCCCACCGCCACACCGCCCGTGCCGGCCACACCGCGCGCCACCTATGGCACGTCGATCAACGTGTATGACAGTCAGGGTGTGGCCAAGCCTGTGAGCCTGTACTTCCAGAAGACCGCCACTGCCAACACCTGGGACGTGTACGACCAACTGGACGACCCCGCAGCCGTACCACCCGTGGTAGCAACGGCTATCGGGCAGATCGAGTTTGACAACAACGGCGCCATCACCGGCCCCGCGGCAGCACCGCCCGCCACCGGTTTCTCGCTGCCACTGACCATCAACCCCACGCCGCCCAATCCCAACAATCTGCCCACGTACAACGTGGAGGTAAGCCTGGACAAGGTGACTCAGTTCGGCACCAAGTTCGCCGTGTCCAACCTCACCCAGGATGGCTATACCGCAGGCGAGTTGACCGGTATCAACATCGAGAACAACGGGATGATCATGACCCGTTACTCCAACGGCGTGACCCGTGCCGAAGGCCAGATCGCCCTGTCCAGCTTTCGCAACACGCAAGGCCTGGCCTCTGTGGGTGGCAACAACTGGGTGGCCACGTTCGAATCCGGCCAACCCGTGGTGGGCACCGCCACCGACGGCAACTTTGGCTCGCTCCGCTCAGGGGCACTCGAAGACTCGAACGTCGACCTCACCGCCGAGCTGGTCAACATGATGACCGCCCAGCGCGCCTACCAGGCCAACGCTCAGACCATCAAAACGCAAGACCAGGTGATGTCCACCTTGGTGAATTTGCGCTGATCGCCTTAGCAGCCCGCTGAACCCGCCCAGAACGACACCGGAAGGCAACCCTTATGGACCGCATCATCTACACCTCCATGACGGGCGCAAACGCGGCCGCCCACCGGCAGGCCGTGCTGTCCAACAATCTGGCCAACGTGTCTACCAACGGGTTCAGGGCGGAGATGTCCACCTTCCGTTCGGTGCCGCTGCAGGGCGACGGCGCCAAGACGCGCGTGTTTGCGCTGGAAGCCACGTCCGGCCACGTGAACACATCGGGCCCGGTGCAGCGCACGGGGCGCAACCTGGACGCCATGGCCATGGGCAGCGCGTGGTTTGCGGTGCAGGGCCTGGACGGTACCGAGGCCTACACCCGCGCCGGTATTTTTGAAGTCTCGGCCCAGGGCCAGATGCTCACGCCCACCGGCTTGCCTGTTCTTTCAGACGGCGGCGCGCCGATTGACGTGCCACCGGGCGCCGAGATCAGCCTGGGCTCTGACGGCACCGTGACCGCCAAGGCAGCAGGCCAGCCCGCGCAGGCCATTGGGCGTCTGAAGCTGGCAACGCCCCAGCCGGAAGACCCGCTCAAGCGCGGTGACGACGGGCTGTTTCGCACCGTGTCGGGCGACCCCATTGCCAATGATGCGAATGCCCGCATGCTGGCCGGCGCCATCGAAGGCTCCAACGTGAACCCGGTGGAGTGCATGGTGGGCATGATCGCCGCCTCGCGCCAGTTCGAGCAGCAGATCAAGCTGCTGCAGACCGCCGAAACCAACGACAAGACCGCCAGCCAGTTGCTGAGCATGAACGGCTGATGCTGCACCCCCCTGCCGCAACGCCATAAGGAAGCACCATGATCAACTCCCTCTGGATCGCCAAGACCGGCATGTCTGCCCAGCAGACCCAGCTTGACGTCATCTCGCACAACCTGGCCAACGTCTCCACCACCGGCTACAAGCGCAACAGCGCGGTGTTCGAAGACCTGATCTACCAAAACCTGCGCCAGGTGGGTGCCAACAACGACGAACAAAACCAGTTGCCTACCGGCCTGCACCTGGGCCTGGGTGTGCGCACCGTGGCCACCAGCCGCAGCTTTGCGCAAGGCAGCCTGCAGGAGTCGAAGAACAGCCTGGACGTGGCCATCAATGGCAACGGCTTTTTTGAAGTCACGATGCCGGACGGCACCATTGGCTACACCCGCGATGGTTCGTTCCAGGTGGACTCGCAAGGGCGGCTGGTTAACTCCAGCGGCTTGCCGGTGGCCAACGGCATCACGGTGCCCCCCAACGCCACCAGCATCAGCATCAGCACCGAAGGCGCGGTGTCGGCCATCGTGCCGGGCAACACGCAGCCCCAGCCGCTGGGCAACATCGCTATGTCCAACTTCATCAACAGCGCCGGGCTGGAGCCCATCGGCCAGAACCTGTTCAAGGAATCGGCCGCGTCGGGCCAGCCCCAGCAGGGCACACCGGGCACCAACGGCCTGGGTATCGTGCGCCAGGGTTTTCTGGAGTCGTCCAACGTGAACGTGGTGGAAGAGCTGGTGACCATGATCCAGACCCAGCGCGCCTACGAGATGAACTCCAAGGCCATCCAGACTTCGGACCAGATGCTGGCCAAACTGGCACAGCTGTGATCCCTACCAAAGGACGCACCCCATGACCAAGTACCCACTCCTTATCGTGGCTCCCGCCATCGCTCATCGTGTGCGCTCGGGGTTTGCGGCTGTAGGCGCCATCGTGCTGTGCGCAGGCTGTGCCAGCCTGTCCCCGCCACCGCCGGTTGACATCCTGCCCACCGCACCACCACCGCTGGCTGCGGTCAGCCGCACGCCACCGCCGGTAACCGGCGGGTTGTTTCATACCGCCAGCTACCGACCCGGGTTCGAAGACCGCCGTGCACGGCTGGTGGGCGACAGCGTGACGATCCAGATCGTCGAGAACGTGACGGCGAGCCAAACATCTTCCTCCACGGTAGATCGAACGTCCGAACTTTCTGCCGGCGTCACGGCCCTGCCGTTTGCCAAGCAGACCTTTGTCGACAAGCTGGGCGTAGGCGCGAATTCGGGCAACACCTTTGCGGGCAAGGGCGGGACCCAAAGCGCCAATACCTTCCAGGGCTCCATCACCGCGACCGTCATCGACGTGCTGCCCAACGGGCATCTGATCGTCGCGGGCGAGAAGCAGATCGGCGTAAACCAGAACGTGGATGTGCTGCGTTTCTCGGGCACTATCGACCCGCGCGCTTTGCAGCCGAACAGCATCATCAACTCCACCCAGGTGGCGAATGTTCGCGTCGAGTCGCGCGGGCGCGGCGCCCAAAACGAGGCGCAGGTGATGGGCTGGGCCGGCCGCTTCTTCAACTCGATCACGCCGTTCTAGACGCACCCCTGAGTCGCTTCGCGCCTTCCCCCGAGGGGGACGCCGCCAGCGCGGCGGCCGCTCGCTTTGGCCCGCGCCAGTTTTGACCACCATGGCGCTCTCCGTGGCCCCGAGGTCAGCCCCTGAAAACTATGATATTTATAGCTACTAGCGCTTATCCAATAAGCGCTAGAGCCTATTTAGACTCATATTTTCGTCTATTTGTGCGCCTCTAAGCAGGCGCCGCACTTGCGGTTTCTCCGCGCAAAACGAGTGCCCCAATAGGCCGGTGAACCCGCTTCTTTTTGGGTTTTAGTTCTTGCCATGGCCTTCCACAATGGATGCCATGAAAGCCTTGTCCCATTCCCTCTTGCAACGCCCTGTGCGTGCGCTGTGGCTGCTGTTGGCCGTGGTGGCCGGCATTGCGGCCGCCCCCGCACACGCCTTGCGCATCAAGGAAATCGCGGCGGTACAAGGCGTTCGCAGCAACCAGTTGACTGGCTATGGCTTGGTGGTGGGCCTTGACGGCACGGGTGACCAGACCACCCAAATGCCCTACACCACGCAGGCCATGACCAACTACCTGCAGCAGATGGGCATCAGCCTGCCGCCCAGCGCCGCCGGGCAGCTGCAGCTCAAGAACGTGGCGGCCGTGATCGTCACGGCTCAACTGCCCGCATTTGCACAGCCGGGCCAGATGATCGATGTGAACGTGTCGTCAATGGGCAATGCCAAGTCGCTCAAGGGAGGCACGCTGATCGTGACCCCAATGCGGGGTGCCGATGGAGAAATTTACGCGCTGGCCCAAGGCAATATGGTGGTCGGCGGGGCCGGGGCCTCTTCGGGCGGCAGCAAGGTGCAGATCAACCACCTCAGCGCAGGGCGCATTCCGCAGGGCGCGCAGGTGGAGCGTGCTGTTCCGACCCCGCTCAATGAGGGCGAAACCATCACCCTGGGGCTGAACTCCTCCGATTTCCAGACGGCCCGACGCGTCGCCCAGGCCATCAACGGCAAGCTGGGCAGCGGCCTGGCTACCGCGCTCGACGGCCGGACGGTGCAGGTGCGCGCCCCGCTGGATCCGGGTGCGCGGGTCGGCTTTATTGCAGATCTGGAAGAGCTGCCACTGGAAGCCTCCACGCCGTCGGCCAAGGTGGTGATCAATGCACGCACCGGCTCGGTGGTGCTGAACCAGGCCGTGACGCTTGGGCCCTGCGCCATTGCCCACGGCAACCTGTCCATCACCATCCGCGCGACCCCGGTCATCAGCCAGCCCAACCCGCTCTCGCAAGGGCAGACGGTGGTTACCCAGCAAAGCGACATCACCATCAACCAGGAGCCGGGCAACATCATTCAGATGCCGCCCTCACCGCAACTGGCCGATGTGGTGCGCGCCCTGAACTCGCTGGGCGCCACGCCGGGCGACCTGCTGTCGATCCTGCAGGCCATCAAGGCGGCAGGCGCGCTCAATGCAGAGCTGGAAGTGATTTGATGAAGCACCCCCTGAGTCGCTTCGCGCCTTCCCCCTCTCCTGCGGGAGGGGAACGCACCCAGTGGCCTGGCAAAGCCAGTTCCACGGGTGCACTGGCCTGGGCCGCGCCAGATTCACGGCCTGTGGGTCTCCCAACGCAAGAGGTTTGACCATGTCCCTCTCCCTGCCCTCGTCGTCTACCACCACCAGCACTTCCAATGCGCTGGCGGTGGACATCCGCTCGCTCAATGCCCTCAAATACGAGGCGGGCACGGCCAGCAGCGCGCAGGTCACCCGCGAGGCGGCCAAGCAGTTTGAATCGCTGTTCATGCGCGAGCTGATCAAAAGCATGCGCGAAGCCACCAAGAAGTCCGGCCTGATGGACAGCGGCCAGGCTGACCTGGGACAGGACCTGCTCGACCAGCAGTTGTCGGTCAGCATGTCGGGCATGCGGGGCGGTTTGTCTGAAGCCATTGCCCGCCAGTTGTCGCGCCAGATGGGGGGCGCGCAGGACGCAGAGTTCGCCGTGCCCTCCACGCTGAGCCTGCAACGGTTCGCCCCTCGCACGGCCACGCCCGACAACCTGCCCGATACCACAGCCCCCGTACCAAAAGGCCGCGACGGCTTTGTGCAGCACCTCTCTGGCACCGCAGAGCGCGTGTCCAAAGAAAGCGGCATTCCCGCCACCTTCATGCTGGGCCAGGCCGGGCACGAAACAGGCTGGGGCAAGAGCGAGATCCGCAACAAGGACGGCTCCACCTCGTACAACCTGTTCGGCATCAAGGCCACCAAGGGGTGGACCGGCAAGGTGGCAGAAATCACCACCACCGAGTTCATCAATGGCAAGGCCCAGAAGGTGACAGCCAAGTTCCGCGCCTACGACTCGTACGAAGACTCCTTCCGCGACTACGCCAAGCTCATCACAGAAAGCCCGCGCTACGAAAAAGCCGAATCTGTCGCCCAGTCTGGCTCGGCCATGGCCTATGCCTCCGCGCTGCAAAAGGCGGGCTACGCCACCGACCCCGAATATGCCAAGAAGCTCAGTGGCGCCATCAACAGCGTGCTGCGCACTCAGCGCGCCCAAGCATGATGACCCCCCTGAGTCGCTTTCGCGCCTTCCCCCCAAGGGGGGACGCACTCTGTGGCCTGGCAGAGCCAGTTCCACGTGTGCGCTGGCATGGGGCGCGCCGGTTTCGGCGAGTGAGGTACTGCGCTGGGCGTTCTACCCTGAAAGGTAAGCCATGAGCCTGCTCAGCGTCGGCGCCCGCGCCCTTCTGGCCAACCAGGTGGCCCTGCAGACTGCGGGGCACAACATTGCCAACGTCAACACTGCGGGCTATTCACGCCAGACGGTGGTGCTGCAGACCGTGCAGGGCCAGTTCACGGGCGGCGGCTACATCGGCCAGGGCGTGGATGTGCAAACTATTTTGCGCAACCAGAGCGAGCTGCTCACGCGCCAGTCGGCCACGGCGGGTTCGGTGCAGGCAGCGGACATCGTTCGCGCAGAACGCCTCAAGCAATTGCAAGAGGTGTTCAGCGGCGGTACCTCCGGTCTGGGCGCGGCCATCAATGACATGATGAATGCGTTCTCGGACGTGGTGAGCGCCCCCACCGACATCACCGCCCGTACCGTGGTGCTGACACGCATGGACGAAACCGCTGCACGCATGCGTTCGGCGGCAGACCGTCTCAACGAGATCCAGTACACCGTGACGGAGCAGTTGCAAAGCAGCGCCACCGCCATCAACAGCTTGGCCACGCAGATGGCCGGCATCAACGAGCAGATCGCCCGTGCCAAAGGCAATGGACAGACGCCCAACGACCTGCTGGACCAGCGCGACCAGGTCATCCGCGACATCAATCAGTACGTTCAGACCACTCAGATTCCCGCCGATGACGGAACGATAGGCCTGTTCGTGGCAGGTAGCCAGCCGCTGGTGCTGGGCACTACCGCCACGCAGCTGTCGGTGGGCGATGCGACGGCATTTCCGGGCAGCGGTCAGCTCAAGCTGTTCTTCAACCGCCCGGGCGCAACACCCATTGAGCTGGACGAGAACGTTTTGGGCGGGGGCACGGTGTCGGGCCTGCTGCGCTTTAACAACACCGATCTGGCCGAAGGGCGCAACCTGTTGGGTCGCATGGCGATGGCCATCGGCATGACGATGAATGACCAGCAGAACCTGGGGCTCACGCTGGATGGTGCGCTGGGCAAGGACCTGTTCTCGGTTCCCACCAGCATGCCGGGTTACACCAACGGCGCGGGGGTGGGCACCGTCGCTTTCTCCAACCCCACCCAGTTTGCAGCGTCCGACTATGAAATCCGGTTCACCACCGGCACCGCTGGCCAGGTCGTGCGCCTGTCCGACGGCAAGGCCACCGCGTTTACTAACCCGGCCAACCTGGCCACACTGAACATTGACGGGCTGACCTTCAACCTGACCACACCCGGCGCGCCCGGCGAGCGGATGCTGTTCAAGCCGTTCAGCACAGCAGCGGCCAACATGCAGGCGCTGGTGTATTCACCGCGCGATCTGGCGGCAGCCAATCCGGTCAACGCGGCCATGGGCACGTCCAACGGCGGCACGCTGCAACTGTCGAGCCTGAAGGCCACGGGTCTTCCCAATCCACCCGGGCTGGTGTTGCCACCCAATGCCAACCCTGCGGCATTGCCTCCCATCCTGGGCGGCATCCAGTTGCAGTTCACGGCGGGCCCGCCCACTACGTACAACGTGCTGAACCGTGGCACAGCCCCACCCACAACGGTTGCCACCGCTCAGCCCTACACGCCCGGAGCGCCCATTTCCATCAACGGCTGGGAAATCAAGCTGCAGGGTAGCCCCAACACGGGCGATACGGTGGTCATTGGCAACGCATCAGACCCGCAATACGGCGACACATTTACGCGCAACTCTGGCAACGCCAGCGCGCTGCTGGGCCTGCGCGATGTGAAGATGTTTGACGAGTCCACCCTCAGTGACGGCTACGCGGGTGCTATGGCCCAGGTGGGCACACGCACCCAAAGCTCGCTGTTTGCTGCAGAACTCTCGACCACCATTGCGGCCAATCTGGAGCGGGACCGCACCGCCATTTCAGGCGTGAATCTGGACGAAGAGGCTGCCAAGTTGATCCAATACCAGCAGGCCTACCAGGCGTCGGCCAAAATGATCCAGATCGCACAGAGCATTTTTGATTCGCTCATCCAGGGCATTGGCCGCTGACCGCCGCACAGGAGATTGACATGAGCAACAACTTCTACCGCCTTGGCACGGCCAACATGTACGACAACGCCCTGCGCAACCTGGGCTCGCGGCAAACCAGTTTGTCCAACCTGCAGGAGAACCTCACGTCCGGCAAACGCGTGGTGCGCGCCAGCGACGACCCCGTCTCTGCCGCTCAGGCCGAGCGTTCTATCAACCGCCTGGCCCGCATCCAGACAGAACAACGTGCGCTGGAAACCCAACGCAACGCGATCGCCCAGGCCGAATCTGCGCTGGGTGATGCCATCGGACTGGTACAGAATTTTCGGGAGCTGACCGTGAGTGCGGGCAGTGCCACCCTCACCACCAATGACCGCGCCACCATTGCCAACCAGCTGCAGGGCCTGCGCGAGCAGATTCTGGAAGTGGCCAACCGCAAGGACACCAATGGCGTGCCGCTGCTGGGTGCATTGGGCAGCGCGCTGACGCCGTTTCTGGGCCCGTTGACCAGCGCACCCGATTACAGCTTTGCGGGGCTGCCCGGCCAGACGGCAAGCACGGGAGTGGCTATTCCGGGCACGCTGGACGGAGACTCCGCATTCATGTTCGATCCCCAGCGCGACGGGGTTTACTACGCGGGGGTCAGCGCGGTCCCGAACGACCGGCAGCTCACGACCACCGCGGTCACGCCAGTGGACAAAAGCCTGATCACCGGCGACAACTACACCATCACCTTCAGCGCCGTGGGACCGGGCGCCACGGTGGGCACCAGCACGGCGACTTACACGCTGACAAACACGACCACTGGCGCTGTCTCGGCCCCGGTCACGGTGCCCGACTATCCCTCGGACAAGCCGGTCACCATTGCGGTGGCCGACATTCCCGGCCTCAGCTTCAACATCACCGGCAAGCCGGCCAATGGCGACACCATCACGATGCAGCCAGCCCCCAGCATGTTCAGCACACTGGACAGCGCCATCCGCGACATCCGCAGCGCGCCCAACAGCAATGCCGCCATCCAGGCGGTGGGGCAGGCTCTGGGCAACATGGACATCGGCCTGGAGCGCCTGCACAACATGCGGGGCTACGCGGGCGAGCTGCTCAACCGTGCAGACCGCATTACGGGCGACCAGGGAAAGCGGTCGGTGCAGCTCGAAGGGGACCGTTCCCGTGCCGAAGATCTCGATATGATCCAAGGCATTTCGGACTTTCAGAACCAGCAGGTGGGTTACGAGGCCGCCCTCAAGTCCTACGCCATGGTCCAGAAACTGTCCCTGTTCAATTTCATTGGTTAGGACCTGCTTGCAGGGCGCAAGAGACACCGCCCGGAAGCAGGCCACCGTTACATTGCCTGAGAGCACATGGTCCAATCCGTTCTTGGCAGCCTCATTCTGGGCTACCGCCCACTGTGGAACCGCGCCCGCAAGCTGGCCGCCATCCAGCTCTACGCCCACAACGAAACGTCGGCCGTGGTCGATGGCTCGCACCTGCTGCGCACCCTTCAGGAGCTTTGGTCAGCCAGTTCACCTCCCCTGCTGATTTCGTCCCAGACGCGGCAGCTGCTGTGCGACCTGCTCGAACACGCACCGCGTGGCGCACCGTGGATCGAAGTGCGGGGCGAGTGGTTGTCCGACTCCACCATCTATGCACTGGTCAAGACAGCCCACCAGCGGGGTCTCAAGCTGGTCTGGCGGGGTGACATTGGCAAGCTGCCCGAAGCCAGCATTGCCCGCTGCTTCGACAACAGCCTGCTGACCCTGCGCCCCGAAGACGCGGTGGCCGCCCTGAAGGCCTCTCCCGCCCGACCTGGCGCCCCCCCACAAGCCGAGCGTGCCGCAAGTCCGGTACTGGCGGGGCAGATGTACGAAGGCATTGCCAGCCGCGCGCTGATGGAGCACTGCCTGGACCAAAGCAACGCGCTGGCTCTGGCCGGATGGCCGACGGAAGACGTGCTGTACAGCATGCGCCACACCCCCCAGCAACCGTCACATGCGGTCATCTTCAAACTGATGAAAGCCATCGACGCCGAGCAGTCGCTGGAGACCTTTGAAGCCATCATGGGCGAAGACCCGCTGCTGGCGTACCGCTTCATGGTCTACACCAACTCGGCGGCGCTGGGCCTGCGCACAGGCATCGACTCGCTGCGCCGGGGGCTGGTGATGATGGGGTATGGCTCCATCAAGCGCTGGTTGTCTGACCAGCTGCCCCACGCCAGCACTGACCCCAACTTGCAGCCGGTGCGCGACACCATGGTGATGCGCGCCAACCTCACCGCCCACCTGCTGGATGCGGGTATAGAAAACGACCTGCGCCGGGAGATCTACCTGTGTGGCCTGGTATCGCAACTCGACGAGTTGATGGGCGAGCCACTGGGCACCATCCTGCGCCGCCTGCCCCTGTCAGAGCGCATTTACGACGCCACTGTGCTGGGCACCGGGCCCTATGCCAGTGGCCTGCAGATGGCTTGTGCGCTGGAAACCGACGACGCCAGCGCCATCCGGCAGCTGTGCGAAACGCACGAGATGGACCTGGAAGAGGTCAACCGCGCACTGCTGCGCGTGCTGGCAGACCTGGAAGTGGAGCGCAAGTAAGCTCCCTGAGCCGCTACGCGCCTTCCCCCTGAGGGTGACGCCACCAGCGGCTGGCAGAGCCAGTTCCGCGGTGGCGGTGGCGGTGGCACTGGCCTGGGCCGCGCCAGATTTTGCCGGTGCGCGCCTGTGAGGCCCCTCTTACTTATTTGATACGGCATCCATCAAATTGAACCGTTCGCCCTGAGCCCTGTCGCAGGGCTGTTTGCAAAAAACGCCCTGGCTTCGACAAGTTCAGCCCGAACGGTTTGGGGCAAGCCCGAAGCAAGTGGAATATCAAGCGTTTTTGGCCTCTAGCGCTTATCCATAAAGCGCTGACAGCTATATTTTCAGGAGCAAACAAGCCTTTGCCTTGCGCGGTCAGCGCCCTTGCTGCTCGGCCCTGACCCGCTGGAAGACACGCCAGAACGTCGCATCCTGCGTGGTGGCAAAGTTGATGCGCATCAGCGTGCTGGGCTTGCGTTCTGCATGGAACAACGCTCCCGGCGCCAGCAGGTAGCCTTCATCCAGCATGCGCTGCGACAGCGCATCGGTGTCCACACCGGTATCCACCCAGCCAAAAAGCCCCACAGGCTCGGCCGCAAAAGTGCACCCCGCGCCCAGCGCCAGTTTGACACTGCGCGCGCGCGCCGCATCGAGCCGGGTGCGGATGCGCTCGGCGTGGCGGCGAAGTTGCCCCTGCTCGATACACAGTGCCAGCGCTTTCTCCAGCAACGCAGGCGTGGTCAGCGTGGCAAGCAGCTTGGTGTCCAGCAGTTGCTCAGTCAGCGCCGGTGGCGCGGCCAAGAATCCGATGCGCCAGTTGGGCGCCAGGATTTTGGCAAAGCCGCTCACGTAGATGGTGCGCTGCAATCCGTCCAGCGCAGTCAACCGAGTGGCGTGTTCGGGCGCAATGTGGCTGTAAGTGTCGTCCTCCACCACATGAAAGTTGTACTGATTGGCCAGCTGCAAAATGCGGTGCGCGCTGCCGGGCGTGAGGCAGTAGCCCGTCGGGTTGTGGAACACGCTCACACTCACGTACAGCTTGGGCTGGTGCACTTCGCAGTACCGCGCCATCACCTCCAGATCCGGTCCATCCGCACGGCGCGGCACGGGCAGGATGTGCATGCCCATGGCAGACAGCCGCGCAAACTCCACAGCCCAGCCCGGCTCTTCCACCATCACCGGGTCGCCCGGGCGCAGCAAGGTGCGGCTCACAATGTCCAGCGCATGCGTGGCGCCCACCGTGGTGATGATGTTCTCGGGGGCGGCGTGCACGTTCAGCGTGGCCAGTTTTTTGGACAGCAGCCGACGCAGTCCGGTGTCGCCCAGCGGCTCGCCGTACTGCAGCGAAAAATCATTCAGAGCGCGCGTGCTGGTCACCTTGCGCACTGCCGCAGGCATGAAGGTGGACTCGAGCCACTCGGGCGGAAACACGCCCATCCCGGGCTGCGGTTTGTCGCTGATCTTGTGGAACATGCCCCGGATGAGGGCCGTGGCGTTGACGGGCGGCGCGCCCCGCCCCGCCCCCCGGGCCGCAAACCAGTGTGCGGTGCTCCAGTTGCCTGTGGGGCGGTCATCAGCGTCGGCCGGCCCGTCATCTGGTGCACGTTCTGGCGCCATGGCGGGGGCCATTTCGCGGACGAAAAATCCGCGGTTTTTGCGTGCCTCTACCAGGCCTTGCGCCAGCAACTGGTCGTAGGCGGCCACCACGGTAGAGGGGCTCACCCCGTGCTGCTGTGCACACTGCCGCACCGACGGCAGCCGGGCGCCGGGTGCCAGCAGCCGGGTGCGAATGCGCTCGCCAAAGCGGGTGGACAACTGCTCGGTGAGCGACTGCGTGGCGGTTTTCATCAACATAGCGGGGTCCCATGGGGGCGTGTGTACTGGCATAGGAGCCAATACAGATTAGAAACTGCGCTGCCCAACTGTATTGGTTGTGTACTGACGTCGAAGATTACATTGAAGCCTCAAAACTGACAAGCAGCCCACCCCCAAGCCCCCCATGAGCGCCACCGAACTGACTACCCTGCTGGTTTTCTGCACTGCGATGAGTTTCTCGCCGGGGCCCAACACCACCCTTTCCACCGCGCTGGCCGCCAACCTGGGGCTCAAGCGGGCCTTGAAGTTCTGCCTGGCAGTGCCCGCAGGGTGGACGCTGCTGATGCTGGCCAGTGGCCTGGGCATGGGGGCCTTGATCACGGGCGTGCCGGCCCTGCGCTGGGCCGTCACGCTGCTGGGTGTGGCGTACATGTTCTGGCTGGCCTGGAAGCTCAGCCGTGCGGGCCAGCTGACCGAAGTCAACAGCGATCGGCTGAACGTGACCTTCTGGCAAGGCGTGGGCCTGCAGTTCGTGAACATCAAGGCCTGGATGCTGGCGCTCACGCTCAGCGCGGGCTGGGTGGTCAACGCGGCGGGGCAGCCCGCTCCCAACCCCGGCGAGCGCCTGGCCATCATCTGCGTGCTGATGATGGTGTTTGCCTTCACCAGCAATTTTGTTTATGCATTGGTCGGCTCGCTGCTGCGCCAGTGGCTGGCCCAGGGTACACGCCTGCTGTGGTTCAACCGCACGCTGGCGTTGGTGCTGGTGGTGACCGCGCTGTGGATGCTGACGATATGAAACCCGAAGAAATCAAGGGCCTGTGGCTGGGCCTGCTGGGTGTCACCATCTTCGCGCTGACCCTGCCCATGACCCGTCTTGCGGTGGGCACGACCGAGGCGCCGCAAATGTCGGGCGTGTTTATCGCCCTGGGGCGCGCCGTGGTGGCGGCCGCATTGTCGGCGGTGTTTTTGGTGGTCACGCGCGCGCCGTGGCCGCGGCGGGCTGACTGGTGGCCCCTGGTGATCACGGCGGGAGGCGTGGTGTTTGGATTCCCCCTGTTCACCTCGGTGGCCATGCGCTATGTCGAGGCGGTGCACGCCAGTGTGATCGTGGGCGTGCTGCCCCTGGCCACGGCGGCGGTGGGAGCGCTACTGCACCGGCAGCGCCCCTCGGCAGGCTTCTGGATCTGCGCGGCCATCGGCAGCGGCTTGGTCGTGGGGTTTGCACTGCTGCGCTCGGGCAGCGCGGGCGTGGCGCTGCACCCCGCCGATGCCCTGCTGCTGGCTGCCATGGGGTGCGCCGCCGTGGGCTACGGCTACGGCGCCCGGTTATCGCAGCGCATGCGGGCTGAGCATGTGATCTGCTGGGCTCTGGTGATTGCCTTGCCCATCACGCTGCCCGCCACGTTCATCACCCGCCCACAGAGCGCGCTGCAGGCATCGGCGTGGTGGGGCTTTGCCTATGTGGCGGTGTTTTCGATGTGGCTCGGTTTTTTTGCCTGGTACCGGGGCTTGGCCCTGGGCGGCACGGTGCGTGTGAGCCAGGTGCAGCTGGTGCAGCCGTTTTTGGGCATGCTGTTTGCCGTGCCGCTGCTGGGTGAGCGGCTGGACGCCGTGACCGTGGGTTTTGCGCTGGCCGTGATCGCCACCGTGTTCATTGGAAAGAAGATGCCTGTGCGCGCCACTGAAAGCCCCCCATGAAAATGCAGAACATTCCCTTTGCCACTACCGACTGGGCGGCCATCCCTCGCGAAGAGAAAACCGCTGAAGCGGGCCAGGCTTTCTGGCGCACGCAGCAGTTTGGCGATGTGCGCGTGCGCATGGTGGAGTACACCCCGGGCTACGTCTCAGACCACTGGTGCACCAAGGGCCATGTGCTGCTGTGCCTGAGCGGCGAACTGCACACCGAGCTGGCGGACGGCCGCCAGGTCACCCTGACACCCGGCATGAGCTATCAGGTGGCGGACAATGCAGAACCCCATCGGTCCACGTCGCCACAGGGTGCCACCCTGTTCATCGTGGATTGAGCGTTGCGGCCCCCTCCGCAACACCCCCTTTTTGACGACGACTTTGCAACCGTAGCGGCCCAGGCGGCCACCCGCAGGAGACGAGAGTGAAACTGAACGACCTTCCAACCACCAGCACCACCCCCACGGCGTGGACCCTGGCGCGCCGCGCCGAGCGCATGAACCCTTCGGTCATCCGCGAAATCCTGAAGGTCACCGAAAAGCCCGGCATCATCAGCCTGGCCGGGGGCCTGCCCTCGCCCAAGACTTTCCCGATATCGGCCTTTGCCGAAGCCTCCGCTGCCGTGCTGGCCAACGATGGCCCCGCCGCGTTGCAATACGCTGCCAGCGAAGGGTATGCCCCGCTGCGCCAGGCCATTGCCGACTTTTTGCCCTGGAACGTGGACCCCGAGCAGGTGCTCATCACCACCGGCTCGCAGCAGGCGCTGGACTTGATCGCCAAGGTGCTGATCGACACCGACAGCCGCGTGCTGGTCGAAACCCCCACCTACCTCGGCGCTCTGCAAGCCTTCACGCCCATGGAACCCGCCGTGGTGGCCGTGGCCAGCGACGACGAAGGCGTGCTGATCGATGACCTGAAAGCCAAGGTCGGCACCGGTGCCGACAAGGCGCGTTTTCTGTATGTGCTGCCCAACTTCCAGAACCCCACGGGCCGCACCATGAGCGAGTCCCGCCGCGCTGCGCTGGTGCAGGCCGCTGCCGAACTGAACCTGCCCCTGGTCGAAGACAACCCCTACGGCGAGTTGTGGTTTGACAACCCGCCACCCGCGCCGCTCACGGCCCGCAACCCGGACGGCTGCATTTACATGGGTTCGTTCTCCAAGGTGCTGGCCCCCGGCCTGCGCCTGGGCTTCCTCGTGGCGCCCAAAGCGGTGTACCCCAAGCTGCTGCAAGCCAAGCAGGCCGCCGACCTGCATACCCCCGGCTACAACCAGCGCCTGGTGGCCGAGGTGATGAAGGGCAACTTCCTCGATCGCCATGTGCCCACCATCCGCGCGCTGTACAAAGCGCAGTGCGAAGCCATGCTGACCGCGCTCGACAAGGAAATGCAGGGCCTCTCCGTGCAATGGAACCGCCCCGATGGCGGCATGTTCCTGTGGGTGCGCCTGCCCGAAGGCATGAGCGCCATCGAACTGCTGCCCAAGGCGGTGGAGCGCAACGTGGCCTTTGTGCCCGGCGCTGCGTTTTATGCCGACAACGCCGACCCGCGCACGCTGCGTCTGTCGTTTGTGACATCGACCGCAGAGCAGATCGCCACAGGCATTGCGGCATTGGCCGCTGCAATAAGAGATGGCACCCCCTGAGTCGCTGCGCGCCTTCACCCCTCTCTCGCTGCGCGGGAGGGGGACGCACCCGGTGGCCTGGCGAAGCCAGTTCCACGGGTGCACTAGCTGGGCAGCGCCCGCTTCGAACGTCACTGGCTGTTTAACGCATATGAAGGTTGATCCAACATGCTGAGACTCTGGGGGCGCCTGTCGTCCATCAATGTGCGCAAGGTGGTGTGGGCTGCGCAAGAACTCGGCATCACGGTGCAGCGCACCGACGCGGGCGGCCAGTTCGGACTGGTGCGCGAAGCCGACTACCTGCAGCGCAACCCCAACGGCCTGGTGCCGCTGATGGAAGACGACGAGACCGGCACCGTGCTGTGGGAGTCCAACCCCATCGTGCGCTACCTGTGCGCGCGGCACTCGCCGGGCAAGCTGTACCCTGAGGCCCTGCGCGAACGGTTTGTGGCCGAGCAGTGGATGGACTGGCAGCAGACCACGCTGAACCCGGCCGGGCGTGATGCCTTTGTGCAGTGGATACGCACCCCTGCGGCCGAGCGCAGCAATGCGCTGATTGCCGCGTCTGTAGCGGCGACCGAGCCGCTGATGGCGCTGCTGGACGCCCACTTGGCGCGCTCGCCGTTCATGGCGGGTGAGCACTTCAACATGGCCGACATCCCTGTGGCCTGCGAAATACACCGCTGGTGGGGATTGCCGCAAGAACGTGGGGCGCGCCCGCATCTGGAGCGGTGGTACAACACGGTCAGTACCCGTCCCGGTGCCCGGGGCGTGTTGGACCAGCCACTGTCCTGACCCGGAGCCAGCCATGCACCAGCGTCCCTTCAAGCAGATTGACGTCTTCAGCGACCGCCCGGGCTACGGCAACCCGGTGGCCGTGGTGCTGGACGCAGAAGGCCTGAGCGACAGCGACATGCGCCGCTTTGCTGCATGGACCAACCTGTCAGAGACCACCTTTCTGTTGCCCGCTACCGAGGCCGGGCGCGCAGCGGGTGCCGACTACCGCCTGCGCATCTTCAGCCCCAATGGCGAACTGCCCTTTGCGGGCCACCCCACGCTGGGCACTTGTCACGCCTGGCTGCAGGCGGGCAACACGCCACGCAAGCAGGGCATGGTGATCCAGGAATGCACGCTGGGTTTGGTGCGTATCGTGCAGGCGGATGGCACCCTGGCTTTTGCAGCCCCGCCCCTCAAACGCAGCGCACCCAGCCCGGCCCTGGTGCCGCTGATCGCCAGTGCACTGGGCTTGCGCCCCCCACAAATCCTGGGCGCGCAGTTGCTGGACAACGGCCCCGTGTGGCTGGGCCTGCTGCTCGACAGTGCCGACACGGTGCTGGGCCTGCAACCCGACCACGCACGCCTCAAAGACTTGGGCCAAGACGTGGGTGTGGTCCATGTGAGCCCCACCGCCAGCAACACGGCGCAGCCCGGCGTGGTGGTGCGCGCCTTTGCTGCGCCCATGGGCAACCCCGAAGACCCGGTGACTGGCACCTTGAACGCCAGCTTGGCCGAGTGGCTGATTGCCGACGGCCTGGCGCCGCGCAGCTATCTGGTGGCCCAGGGCGAATGCCTGGGCCGTGCGGGCCGCGTGCACATCCGCCAGGACGACGACCACCAGATCTGGGTGGGCGGGCGCGCGGTGACCTGCATTGAAGGCACGGTGCTGCTATGAACTTGATTGCCGCCGTACCGCGCCCCAGCGGCTGAATTCCACGCCTGCGGCTCCTGACGGGGCCTACCGAATCGACACCAAAAGCAGCGTGAAACACGCCCTGTAAGCCCCCGGCGTGCCGCCACCCTCCACCCTCTGCTAACCCCTCGCATCACCGTTTTTTGTACCAAGGACCCCCATGCACCAGCGCCCCTTCCAACAAGTCGATGTGTTCACTGCCCAGGCCTACCGCGGCAACCCGCTGGCCGTGGTGCTGGATGGCACGGGCCTGTCCACCGAAACCATGCAGGAGTTCACCCACTGGACCAACCTGTCCGAAGCCACCTTCTTGCTGCCACCCACCTCGCAAGGCCACGCCGCCGGTGCCGATTACCGCGTGCGCATCTTCTGCCCCGGGCGCGAGCTGCCCTTTGCCGGCCACCCCACGCTGGGCAGCTGCCATGCTTGGCTGCAGGCGGGGGGCGAACCTCAGGTGGCGGGCAAGGTGGTGCAGGAATGTGGCGTGGGCCTGGTCACGCTGCGGCGCGATGGCGACCGCCTGGCGTTTGCAGCGCCACCGCTGATCAAGAGCGGCCCGCTGGCGGAAGACGACGTGGCCCTCATTGCGCGCGGCCTGGGCGTGGCGCGCGGCGACATCCTGCACCACGCCTGGTGCGACAACGGCCCCAACTGGCGCGGTGTGATGCTGCAGAGCGCCGAACAGGTGCTGGCGCTCAAGCCGGATGCGAGCATCCTGCGGCAGCTGGACGTGGGTGTGGTCGGCCCGCGCGGAAAGGTCGGCGTCATCGGCAGCACCGACGCCGAAGGCCTTGCCTTTGAAGTGCGCGCCTTCTTCCCCGGCAACCACGGCCTGGCCGAAGACCCGGTGACGGGCAGCCTGAACGCCGCGCTGGCGCAATGGCTCATCGGCGCAGGCCTGGCCCCCACGCAGTACGTCGCCAGCCAGGGCACCTGCCTGGGCCGCGCGGGGCGCGTGTTTGTAGAACAGGATGGCGACACGATCTGGGTCGGCGGCAGCTCGGTGACCTGCGTGTCGGGTGAGGTGCTGTTGTGACCACCGCCACCACCCTGAGCACGTCCTGCGTGGACCATCTGGTCGTGTTGGCTGCTGACCTCGCAACCGGCGTGGCCTGGTGTGACCGCACGCTGGGCATCACCCCCACGGCGGGCGGCGAACACCCGCTGATGGGCACACACAACCGCATCTTCAATGTCTCCAGCCCCGCCCATCCCCGCGCGTATCTGGAGATAATTGCTATAAATCCAATAGCTACTCCCGCAATACCATCAAGCGCCAGGCGCTGGTTTGACATGGATGATGACGCTTTGAATGCGCACGTTGCGCAACACGGCCCGCAACTCATCCATTGGGTGGCCTCCGTGCCAGACGTGACCGAGCGGTGCGCCGCACTCGCTGCGCTCGGCATCGAGCGCGGCGCCATCATCACCGCCAACCGCCCCACGACAAACGGCCTGCTGCAATGGCAGATCACCGTGCGCGACGACGGCGTGCGCCTGATGGATGGCTGCATGCCCACCCTCATTCAATGGGGCGCCGTGCACCCCTGCGACAGCTTGCCTGCCAGCGGCGTGAAGCTGCAGCAACTCACGCTGCAGCACCCGCAGGCTGCCACGCTGCAGGCAGCGTGCGAAGCCGTGGGGGTGGCAGCATCGGTTGCCATCACACCAGGCGCAACGTCTGGCACCGCGTCCAGCAACACGCCCCAGCTCATCGCGCAGCTCAACACGCCACGGGGCCCCGTCACCCTCTCATCGTTCACCTCCCAGGAGTAAACCGCCATGCTTTTTTCGGTACAAGAACTGCTGCTTTTCGCGCTCGCCGCGCTCGTGCTGGTGCTCACGCCCGGCCCCAACATGGTGTATTGCGTTTCGCGCAGCCTCACCCAGGGGCCGCGTGCGGGGTTGATCTCGCTGGCGGGGGTCCTCATGGGTTTTCTGGTGCACCTGCTGGCTGCGGCGCTGGGCCTCACCGCGCTGCTGGCCGCCGTGCCGCTCGCCTTTGACGCCATCCGCTACGCCGGTGCCGCGTACCTGCTGTGGATGGCGTGGCAGGCCGTCAAACCCGGCGGCAACGCGCCGTTTGAAGCCCGCAACCTGCCGCACGACCGGCCACGCACCTTGTTCCTCATGGGCTTCATGACCAACCTGTTGAACCCCAAGGTGGCGATGTTTTACCTGTCGTTCTTTCCGCAGTTTCTGCACCCCGAGCGCGGCCAGCTGCTGCTGCAAAGCCTGACGCTGGGCGGCGTGCAGATCGCCACCAGCGCCGTGGTCAACGCACTGCTCATCCTGTGCGCCGCCCAAGTGGCGGTTTTCCTGAACCGCAACGCCGCCTGGATGCGCGCGCAGCGCTACTTCATGGGCACCGTGCTTGGCCTGCTCGCCCTCAAACTGTTGACCGAAAAGAAAGCCGCCGCATGAACGCCCGCCTCGACATCGCCACCCTCTTGCCCACCTTGGCCGACATCGAAGCCGCCGCCGAGGTCGTGTACCGCGACTTTGCTGCCACACCCCAGTACCGCTGGGCGCTGCTCAGCGAACGCCTGGGCACCGACTGCTGGCTCAAGCACGAGAACCACACGCCCGTGGGCGCGTTCAAGATCCGGGGCGGCCTCACTTACTTTGACCAGCTCGCACAAAGCGGAGAGATGCCCACCGAGGTCATCAGCGCCACGCGCGGCAACCACGGCCAGAGCATGGGCTGGGCCGCGCGCCGCCACGGCGTGGCCTGTACCATCGTCGTGCCGCGCGGCAACTCTGTCGAGAAGAACGCCGCCATGCGCGCCCTGGGCGTCACGCTGGTCGAGCACGGCAGCGACTTTCAGGAGGCGCGCGAACACGCCAAGCACCTGGCCAAAGAGCGCGGCGCCCACATGGTGCCCAGCTTTCACCCCGACCTGCTGCGCGGCGTGAGCACCTACTGGTGGGAGTTTTTGCGCGCCGTGCCGCAGCTCGACGTGGTGTACGTGCCCATCGGCCAGGGCTCAGGCGCGTGCTCGGCCATTGCCGCCAAGCTGGCACTGCAGCACCCCGTGCGCGTGGTCGGCGTGGTCAGCAGCCACGCCACCACCTATGCCGATTCACTCGCTGCGGGCCACGTGGTTGAGGCCCCTGTGACCACCCAGCTCGCCGACGGCATGGCCTGCCGCGTGGCCGACCCCGAGGCGCTGGCCGTGATGGCCCCGCACATTGACCACATCGTGCAGGTCAGCGACGCCGAAGTGGCCGCCGCCATGCGCGCCTTGTTCACCGACACGCACAACGTGGCCGAAGGCGCAGGTGCGGCTGCCCTGGCGGCGGCGCTGCAGGAGCGCGACGAGCTCAAGGGCTTGCACGTGGGCTTGGCGTTGACTGGCGGCAACGTGGATGCGCCGATGTTCGCAGGCGCGCTGCAAGCCGCCTGAGGCCGAACCTGCGGCGCACAAAAAAAGGGGCCAAGGCCCCTTTTCTTTCCGACCGCTGTGAAGTTACTTCACCGGCGGGCGGCATTTGCCGCTTTCGGCCAGCTCCAGCTTGGCCACGTCTGCCTTGCCTTGCTCTTCAGTCATTTGCTCCAAATCAGCACCGCCGACAAAAACGCCCATCTTGATGAACTGGCGAATGAAGTAGTTTTTGCCCGAATCAAAAAGCAGCTCGAGCTTGTTGGGCGAAAACTCCGACTCGGTCTCCACAACGTGCTTTTTACCGCCCTCGACCTCGGTGTAGAAAAACACATCAGGCGCGCTGGAGCCCACGCAAGCGCCGTCAATGCGCAGGTCCTTGGTCAATGCCTTGCCCACAAAGCTGTTGCGGTACAGATAAACCCCGGCCTTGCCAGCTGGCGGTGGCTGAAACTGCTTGACCTTGGCCGACTCCTCTTTGGAAGCCATATTGACTGACGCGCAACCAGTCATCAGCACAGAAAGTGCCAGCGCGAAATAAATTGATTTCTTCATAATTGTTGTGAAATGAGTGACAGCAAAGCCACCGAACTCCCGTCAAAGAGTCCAGCTTCCCTACGCCTTGCTTTGAGAATTCTAGCGACGGCAGATGGCAAATCGCCACGCGCAAATCCGGGTGTTTGACCATCACGAGATTTGTTGCTTTGCAGCACACACGCTCGTCAATTGATAGCGCCAGTCGCTCCAGTGACAAGCATTCAAAAGCTTTGTTTCCACAATCCGCCGCATGGGAACCCTCTACCTCGTGCGCCACGGCCAGGCCTCGTTTGGCGCTGAAGACTACGACCAGCTCAGCGCACGCGGCCGAGAGCAGGCGGTGCGCCTGGGCGAGCACTGGCGCGCGCGGGGAATGCAGTTTGATGCGGTCATCGCCGGCACGCTGCGCCGCCACACGCAAACGCTGGCAGGCATTGCCGAAGGCTTGCAAATTACCCCCGGGGTGCTGCAGATGCCGGGCCTGAACGAATACGACAGCCATGCGCTGATCAGCGCCATCCATCCCCAGCCGCTGGGCCCGGCCGACACGCCGGAGCGCTACCGCGCCCACTTTCGCATTCTTTGCGACGCGCTGGCGCAATGGATGGCGGGTGTCATCAGCCCCCAGGGCATGCCGACGTGGAACGAGTTTTCAGGTGGCGTGCGTGCCGCGCTGGACCATGTGCGTCACCACCACGCGGGGCAGAACGTGCTTTTGGTGAGCAGCGGCGGGCCGATCTCCACCGCCGTAGGCGAGGTGCTGGGCACAGCGCCCGAGGTGACGATTGCGCTGAACATGCGCATCCGCAACAGCGCGGTGACGGAGTTCTCGATCTCGCCCAAACGGTTGATGCTGCAGACGTTCAATACGCTGCCGCACTTGAATGAGCTGGAGCATGTGGAGTGGGTGACACACGCCTGACGCCAAAGTCTGAGCGTTTTCGGCCTCTAGCGCTTGTTGGATAAGCACAAGCAGCTATAAACTTAGTAGCAAACCCTTTATCCCCATCACCCTCAGGCGCGAACCAGCTCCAGTTGAATCCAAGGCTGCCACCGGGCTCTGCTGACCTTGAGTTCCCAAAGGCCTGTCAGGCGGTTTTGGGCAGCATCAAACCCACCGTTGAAACGCACGGCTTTGCCCGTGATCTTGAAGTGCCTGCCCGAGAGTTCCACCACAAACACATCGGCCGACCCTTGGTCGTCATACGATCTCGCGAAGTGCTGTTGCTTCGCCGCGTCATACCCAATGACCTCCATCGATCGCGAGGGCTTGCCGTCAAACCGGGCGTCCACGTGGTGCTCGATGAAATGCTTGCCCGGCAGCCACTGGTACGTGTCGGTCGCTGACAAGGTGCCCGCGGGGTTCAATGCGGTCTCCAGCACTGCCCCCGTGGTGTTCCAGGTGCCGATGAACACCTCAAACCGGCTCATGGGGCTCTTTGACATGACGATGCCTCCGAGTGAAGGTGGCGCGCTATGGTGCGCCAGCTTGGTCCACCAGGGTTGATAGCGGCAACGCCTGCAACTCCTGCAACAACGCCACCAGTTGCGCCGCCGCAGCGTCCACCACCGCCCGCCCCTTGTCGGCCGTGGCCCCGGCCGCATTGCCCACAGCCCCCGCCGGGTGGTAGTCCTGCATCTGCCAGCCCAGCTTGGCACTTTTGCCGTTGCCCAGAATGGCGTACTGCTCTGACCGGTCCTGCGACGTGGAGCGGAAGTCTCGTGCGTGCTCCATCTGCACGGTGCGGGGCGCCAGGTGCAACATCATTGACGTCTCGACCTCGCCCGCGTGGATGCCAAAACGGTGCTCCTGTGCGCTGAACTGCCCCGCCACTGCATCGGGCAACGGAAGGCTGAACCAGCTGGCGCTGTAGACGATGAGATCGCAGTGCGTGCGCAACTCGCGCGCGACGATGTCCATCACGCTGACCTGGCCGCCATGGCCATTGAACAGCAGCAGCTTTTTGATGCCAGCGCGCGCGACACATTGGCCGATCTCGGTCCACAGCGCGATCACCGTGGCGGGCGACAACGTGAGCGTGCCCGGAAAACGAATGTGCTCGGGGCTCAGGCCCACGTTCTGCGGGGGCAAAAAAAGCACGGGCAGGTCGGCGGGCAGCTGCGGCAGCGCGGCGTCGATCACGCCCTGCAGCAGCGTGGCATCCACCGACAGCGGCAGGTGTGGGCCATGCTGCTCGATGGCCGCCACGGGCAGCACGGCGACCACCTGGTCGGCCTGGCCCGTGCTTTGCAGCGCGGCGAAGTCGCGGGTGGTCAGGTCGGCCCAGAAGTGGGAGGGCAATGCGGGGCGGGCGGAACGGGCGAATGGGGGCGCAGCGGCAGCGGTCATGGCGTGATGGTAGTCGCAGCAGCAGCGCCCGCCAACGCGCGCACCCGGGCAGTTACCGAAGCACCGTGGTGCCCAGCCAATATAGAAGGTGGCCCGCACCCATCGTGGATATCAGTGTGACCGCGAGCCCGCTGACGCGCGCGTTCAGGCCACGGCGGCGCTGCCACGCACGCACCACCAAAGCCACCACCCAGCCCACGATGGCAGTCACGGCCCACAGCATCCACATCAGCCCTCGGCCGATGCAGCCGAAGTTTTCGCAATACAGCGTGAAGCTGTAGTACGACAGCGCCACCAGCAGCGCGCACAGACCAAGCAAGAAACCGTCCAACACACGGGACCCCCGCACCGCTGCGCGGGAAGGGTGCGGCGCAGAGGAAGCATCATCAGACGACGATTGGGGCGCAAGTGGATTCATGAATAACAACACCACAAAGACACGGCAAAAGGCCGCACGGCCAGCATATCGCCAGCCGGGCAGCCACGCGCCGCCGCCCATCCCGCTACCATCACCGCATGACCCAAGACCTCTTCCGACAAGACGCCTACCTGCGCGAATGCGACGCGCATATCACGGCCCTCACCGACACTGGCGGCATCGTGCTGGACCGCACCGTGTTCTACCCCCTCGGTGGCGGCCAGGCGGGTGACAGCGGCGTGCTGGTGCTGGCCGATGGCACAGAAATCGTGATTGCCGACACGCGCAAGGGCAAGGACGCCGAAGGCAACGCCACCAGTGACATCGTGCATGTGCCGACCTCCGGGCAAGAAGACCGCGTGGCGCAGCTGGCGCCCGGCACCACCGTCACGGCCCGCATCGACTGGGAACGCCGCCACCGCATGATGCGGCTGCACACCACCTCGCACCTGCTGTGCCATGTGGTGCCGCAACTGGTCAACGGCTGCTCGATCACACCCGACTACGCGCGGCTGGATTTTGCGATGACCGACCCGCTGGACAAAGAGGCCCTCACCGCCGCCATCGCCACCCTGGTGGCCGCCGCGCACCCGCTCACGGTGGCCTCGATCAGCGACGAAGAACTGGACGCCAACCCCGCACTGGTCAAAAGCATGAGCGTGCAACCGCCCCGTGGCAGTGGGCGCATCCGCACCATCCGCATTGGTGGCGACGACTCGCCGCTGATCGACCTGCAGCCCTGTGGCGGCACGCACGTGGCCAACACATCAGAGATCGGCGCCATCGTGGTCACGAAGATTGAAAAGAAAAGCGCCACCACCCGCAGGGTGGTGCTGGGCTTTGCCCAGTGAGCGAAGCGAAGAGCGCTTTTCTTTGGGGTGGAATCATTTGCGTGCAGCGCAAGTGAGTGCGCACCAAAAGACCGGGTTCTGCGCCACCACCCGCAGGGTGGTGCTGGGCTTTGCCCAGTAAGCCCGTAACCAGTAACCAGTAACCAGTAACCAGTAAGGCTCCGCGGGGAGCACGATTGCCGCCTGCGTCACTGTCAACAATGTTGAGCCAGCGCAGCACAGCGGTTGCATTGACTTACTTCGGCTGACGCACAACGCGGACAATAGCGGCCCACGCGCGCGGTCCTGGCTTTGGACCTCTTGCACCAGGTGTCCTGGGGCTGCGGCGCTTACCTCCTTGTCTGCCGCCATGCCGTTCTCTCTGCGCTCCATCACCCTTGCCTCTGTCCGCCAGCACCGCTGGTTACGCCCTGCCCTCCGCGCAGTGGCGGGGTTGATCGTGTTGTGGCTGGTCACCTGGGTGGCCATTCCACCGCTGGTCAAAGGGCCCTTGGAGCGCATCGCCTCCGAACAACTGGGCCGCGCAGTGACCGTGGGGGCCATCGACTTTCAGCCCTGGAGCCTGGAATTTGCCTTGCGCGATGTGACGGTGGCGGGTGCCAACGGTGCGCCCGCACAGCTGACCATTGGCCGTATCTACGCCGATGGCGAGCTGCAATCCATTTTGCGCATGGCCCCCGTGGTGGACGCCTTCACCATCGAGAACCCGGTGCTGCGCATCACCCACCTGGGCGACGGCCACTATGACGTGGACGACATCATTGCCAACGTCACGGCGCCCCCCAGCAAGCCCGAGCCCCACACAGGCCCTGCGCGCCTGGCGCTGTACAACCTGGCGCTGACCGGCGGCAGCATCGACTTCACGGACAACGCCGTGGGAAAAACACACGAGGTGCGTGCGCTGGCGCTCAAAATGCCTTTCATCAGCACCCTGCACTCGCAGCGCGAGGTCAAGGTCGAGCCGCACCTGGCGTTCGCGTTGGATGGCAGCCAGTTCGACTCGTCCGCGCAAGGCACGCCGTTTACACAAACGGGTAAAGCCGACGCCCAACTGCGCCTGGATGGCCTGAACCTCGCACCCTATCTGGCCTATTTGCCTGCCAACCTGCCCATCAAGGTGCAGGGCGCCACGCTGGATGCCGATGTGAAGGTGGCCTTTGAGCAGCACCCGCGCATGGCCGTCAAGCTGACCGGCACCGTGATGGCCAGCGGCGTGCGGATCACCGACCGCCAGGGCGCCGACCTGCTGAGCTACGAGCGCCTGAAGATCGACATGGCCGATGTGCGCCCGCTGGAGCAGGTGGTGCGCCTGCAGCATGTGGAGCTGACCGCGCCCGTGGTTACCGCCGCGCGCGACGCCGCAGGCCTGATCAACCTGGCACAACTGGCGCCACCCGCAGCGGCTGCCAAGCCTTCATCACCCGCCAGAGATGCGCCCGCTGCTCCGGCAGCACCCGCCAACCCATCGGCATCGGCATCTGCCGAACCAGCCTCCTCGCCCAAGGCCGGGGCGAGCAAGGCATCGGCCCCGGCGGCCACCGCCTCTGCGGGCACAACCAAGGCCAAAGGCGCGCCCGCCTGGGTTGTAGAAGTCGCCACCGCCGCCGTGCGTGGCGGCACTCTGCGCTGGGCCGACCAGACCACACGCCCCGCAGCCGCCGTGCAGGCCACCGACTTCACGCTGGAAGTGACCGACGTTGCGCTGCCCTTTGCCCCCCAGGACGCCAAGCCTTTCACCTTCAAAGGCGGGCTCAACCTGCAAGGCAGCACGCACCGCTTTACCGGCGAAGCCACCGACCAGAAAGCGAAAGTGAACGCCACCCTGAATGCGCTGGCACTGCAGCTGGCCGCCCCCTACCTGGCCCAAGCGCTGGAGCCCGTGGTGACCGGCCAGCTGACGGGCGATGTGGGCGTGTTGTGGCAAGCCCCCACACCCCAAGCCGCACAGGCAGGGGCGACCGGCGTCACGCTGACCGCAGGCCCCTTGGCACTGGAGCAAGTGGCCGTTAAACAGGGCAAAACCACGCTGGCCAGCATGGGCAAGCTGGAACTGGCCGGCGTGCTGGTGCCGCTGGACACCCGCACCGCCACGCTGGAGCGCCTGGCGATCAGCCAACCCCAAGCCACCGTCGAGCGCGGCGCGGACGGCCGCTGGATGTTCGAGCGCTGGCTCAAAACCACCGCCGCGCCCCAAGGCACGGCCCCCTCGGTAGAAAACGCTTCGGCCAGCACCCCGCCCACCCCATGGAAGCTGCGCGTGGCCGATTTCTCGCTGCAAGGCGGCGCCGTCACCTTTGCCGACAACGCCCAGCCACGCCCCGTGGCGATGGACGTGAGCGCGCTGGGCATCACTGCCCGCAACCTGGCCACCGATGGCAGCAAGCCCGAGGCCTTTCAACTCACGGCACGCGCCGCCGCGCCCGGCAAGGGCAGCACCGCCAAACGCGAGGCAGGCAAGCTCGACTACCAGGGCACGCTGGCCCTGCAGCCGCTGGCCGTTCAGGGCAAGCTCGACGCCACGCGGTTGCCACTGCACGCGCTGGATGGCTACCTGGCCAGCCAACTTGCGCTAGAGCTGCTGCGGGCCGATGTGGGCTATCGCGGGCAAGTCAGCCTGGCACAAACGGAGCAAGGCACGAGCTTGCGCCTGTCCGGTGATGCGGTGGTCGAGGAACTCCAGGCCAACAGCACCGCAGCGTCCACCCCAAAGACCGAAGCCCAGGTGGGCGAGGAGCTGCTGGCCTGGAAGAGCCTGAACCTGCGCGGCCTCTCGGTCGCCACCGCCCCCGGCACCGCGCCGCGCGTGGAAGTGAAGGAAACGAGTCTGGTGGATTTCTTTGCCCGCATCACCATCAACGAAGCAGGCCGCTTCAACCTGAGCGACATCGCCAAAACCCCGGCCGAGGCGCAGGCTGCCAATGCCGCTGCTCCCGCCAACGCCAGCGCCAGCGCTAATGCCACAGCAGCAACGGCAACGGCAACAGCATCGCCCACAGCCTCCGCCCCTGCTTCACCGGCTAACACCGCCCCTGTGGCTATGGCCAAGGTCGATCCGCTGGCGCCCGTGGTGGTGTTCGGCCCGGTCAGCCTGGTCAATGGCAAGGTGCTGTTTTCTGACTTCTTCATCAAACCCAACTACTCGGCCGACCTGTCCGAGCTGACCGGCAAGCTCAGCGCGTTTTCATCCGAAGCGCCGGGCGGCGAGCCCGTGCTGGCCGACCTCGAGCTGCGTGGCCGCGCCGAAGGCTCGGCGTCGCTGGAGATCACGGGCAAGCTCAACCCGCTGGCCAAGCCGCTGGCGCTCGACATCACCGGCAAGGTGCGCGACCTGGAGCTGCCCCCGCTCACGCCCTACGCCGTCAAGTACGCGGGCCACGGCATCGAGCGGGGCAAGCTCAGTGTGGACGTGAACTACAAGGTGCTTCCCAGCGGCCAGCTCACGGCCAGCAACCGATTGGTGCTCCACCAGCTGACGTTTGGCGAGCCCGTAGAGGGCGCACCCAACAGCATGCCCGTCAAACTGGCCGTGGCCCTGCTGGCCGACCGCAACGGTGTGATCGACCTGGACCTGCCCATCAGCGGCTCGCTGAACGACCCGCAGTTCAGCATCGGCCCGGTGATCTTCAAGGTCATCGTCAACCTGATCGGCAAGGCGCTGACCTCGCCGTTCAGCCTGCTGGCCAGCGCCTTGGGTGGCGGCGACGAGATGAGCAACGTGCCCTTTGCCCCCGGCAGCGCCACGCTCACACCCGAGGCGCAGCAGAACCTGGGCAAGGTGGTCAAGGCACTGGCCGAACGCCCTGCGCTCAAGATCACCGTGACCGGCATGGCCAGCCTGCAAGACGAGCGTGAGGGCCTGCAGCGCGAAAGCCTGCAGCAAAAGGTGCTGGCCGAAAAACGCCGCGCCAACCCGGCGGACACCGCCCCCGTGTCGGCCGCTGAATACCCCGCCCTGCTCAAGGCGGTGTATGGCCGCGCCGACATCCCCAAGCCGCGCAACCTGGTCGGTCTGGCCAAGGAGCTCACGGTGCCCGAGATGGAAGCCCTGCTGCTGGCCAACCAACCCGCCACCGAGGCCATAGCGGCTGATCTGGCCACGCAGCGCGGTCAGGCCATCCGTTCGTATCTGGTGTCGCAAAAGCTGCCGGTGGACCGACTGTTTGTGGCGGCACCCAAATCGGGCAAGCAGCCCGAAAAGTGGACACCGCGTGCGGAATTGACCCTGGCGACACAATAGGCGGCTGGCTGGCGGGAGGTTCCGGGGAATCTCCCGCCAGCCAGCCTGATCGCCCCGCAGGCAGAGCGCTGGGCACAGGAACCAAAACCACCTGCCCCGCTCCCACACTGCAACCATGCCCTACCGCCTGCTCCACCGCCTTGCAGTTACTCTGCTTTTGATAGCTGCTAGCGCTTACTGGACAAGCGCTAGCGCCCAATTTAGCTCAAAAACCAGTGGACAAGGCACCAGCGTGGTCACCACGCCGTATGTGCGCGCCGAGCTGCTGGCCCATGCGCCCCAGGGCGTGGCGCCCGGCCAGCCGCTGTGGCTGGGGCTGCAGATCACCCACCAGCCCGAGTGGCACACCTATTGGAAGAACCCCGGCGACTCGGGCCTTCCCACCGAGTTGGCGTGGACACTGCCCGCGGGCCTGGACGCCGGAGAGATCGCCAGGCCCCTGCCCAAGAAGATCCCCATCGGCACGCTGGCCAACTATGGCTACGAAGGCACGGTGCTGCTGCCCATCCCCGTCACCGTGGCCAGCAGTTTTGCGCCCGGCCCGTTGGCGCAGGACGCCACCATCAAACTGCGCGCCTCGTGG
>JAUXZO010000215.1 GCA_030692685.1 Acidovorax sp.
GTTTGCGGCGACAATGCCGGTCCTTTCGTTTTTTCATCCCCCGTTTTCGTTCGGTTTTTTCATGTCCAGTATCCAGGTTCGTCCCGCCACGCTTCGCGATGCCAAAGCCATTGCCCAGATCCATACCGTCTCAGCCCAAGAGGTCTACAAAGGGCTGGTACCAGACGAGCAGTTGAAATCCCTGTCGGTTGAAAAGCGCCAAGCCTACTGGCGCGAAGCCATTGAATATTGCGAGCCCCAGGTCCAGGTGGCCGTCGACGGCGAGAAGATCGTCGGCTTTGTCGGCTACGACCGCTCGCGTGACGAAAAGTCCCGCCCTACCACCGGTGAAATCTGGGCCATCTACGCGGCCCCCACGCATTGGGACCAAGGCGTTGGCCTGGCCTTGTGGGACGCCGCCCGCGATGGCCTGCACGAAGAAGGCTGCACCAATGTCACCGCATGGGTGCCCCTGCGCAACGAGCGCGCCATCCGGTTCCACGAACTGGCGGGCTTCAAGCGCGAACTCTCCACCGCCAAGACGGCAGTGGTGGGTGGCGTCAAGATTGAAGAAGTGCGCCTGAAGCGCCCCATTAACGCCTAGGACATACCCATGATCGAATGGAACGAACAGGGCGAGGTGCGCTCCGCGCACTGGCGTTCCGAAAGCGGCGCACCAGCGCCGCGCCGCGTCGAGCTCGCAAAGGACACTTTGTCGGCCGACTCTGCCTACCGCTTCGCCTGTGCTGGCACGGCCATGTTGTGGCGCAGCGATTTTCAAAACGCGCGCCTGCTGCTGCAAGCGCTGATGCGCCGCGTCGAGGACAAGCCCCCCAAGGCAGCGGCGCGCGCGGCCGAGAAAATCGCCAACTCGACGCCCGCAGAGGTGTTTCACCTGCACCGCCAGGCGCAGTCGCAGCGTGCGCGCACGCTCTCTACCCTGGTTATCCGGGTAGAAGGCGACTACAGCATCAAGCTGCGCCGAGCGCCCGACTGGAAAGAGGCCATCACCGAAGCCTGGGGCCCGGCCACGGGCGAGCCGCAGGTGGTGTCACTGCGTGAGCTGCTGGGTGTGGTGGGCGCGCACGAGTGGCGCAAGAAGGGCGTGGAGATTGCCGCGCTGGGCGAGGAGCCGAACAACCGCATCCACCCGCACTACGGCGTGTATTCGCCGGTGCGCGGTGAATACATCGACCTGGTGGCGCAAACGCCACTGCCGTCCAAAGAGCTGGCGTTCGACATCGGTACCGGCACTGGCGTGCTTGCCGCAGTGTTGGCGCGCCGTGGCGTGCGCCGCATCGTCGCGACCGAGAATGCGCCGCGCGCCCTGGTCTGCGCCAAGGACAACCTGCAGCGCCTGGGCCTGCAAAAGCAGGTCGAGCTGCAAGACGTGGACCTGTTCCCCTCCGGGAAAGCACCGTTGATCGTGTGCAACCCGCCATGGGTTCCAGCTCGCCCCAGCTCGCCTGTCGAGCACGCGGTGTACGACGAAGGCAGCCGCATGCTGCAAGGCTTTCTGGCCGGGCTGGCAGAGCATCTGGCGCCCGGTGGTGAAGGCTGGTTGATCCTGTCGGACCTGGCTGAACACCTGGGCCTGCGCTCGCGCGAGCAGTTGCTCGGGTGGATCGCCGAAGCCGGTCTGGTGGTGCGAGATCGGCATGACGTGAAGCCATACCACGCCAAGGCTGCTGATGCAGGCGATGCGCTGCACGCTGCGCGGGCGGCAGAGGTGACCTCGCTCTGGCGGCTGTCAGCTGCCTGACCTGACCTGTTCAGCTCTGGTCCCCGGATACGGGGTAGCGTTCAGGGGCCAAGCGGCGAGCGGTGACCCACTGCTGGCGCCGACCCGCTGAAACCCCGTTCCGAAGCGTTTCAAGTCAGATCGGCTGGCTGGGTCAGTTCAAACGGCCCAGGCTGCTCCGCAGCTGTGTAGGGCAGCAGTTGCTCCAATCGTTCACGCAGGCTGGCGGCGCGTTCTGCGCCTGCTGTCATGGCGACTTCTTCCAGCATGGCTTCGCCCACATCCAGCATGCTCACGCGGTCTTTGGCTGCGCGCAGGGCCTCGCGAAACTGCTGCGCCAATACCGGGTCGCGGCGGGCAAACAGCCGCTCGCAGGTGTCGAACAGGTACATGCGTGCGCCTGCCAGCGAGCGCAGGGATTCGCCCGGCTCGGGCCTTTGAATGGACGGTGCCTGGGCCGATGCCGGGACGGCGTCAACGGGGGGCTCATTGGCAGCGGGCAGCGCGACGGGGCCGGTGAGGTAGCCCTGGCGCATGAGGTTATCCACGATCTGCGCGCCAATGCCGTTGTACATGGCTTGCAGGTCTGACAGCGATTTGCCGTCTGCCAGCAACAGCAGCGAACGCTCGCGCAGGCTCAGGGTACGAACGCCAGGCGAGAGTTCCAGGCGGGCTTTTTCAGTTTTTTGTAGCAGCATGGTGTGGCTCCGTTCGCGGATAAAGCCGGGTGGACGGTTCAGTGCCAGCGATTGCAGCAGCTTGCCGTGACTGCGTGATGACCCCGCTGCAGCACAATGGCGAGCCGCGTTGCGCAAAGCGTTTGTACGTAAGTCGTGAATGCTTTGTTTTTGATAGCTGCTAGCGCTTATTGCATAAGCGCTAGCGCCTGTTTTTACTATTATTTTTAGTCTGATGTGCCTGCCGCTGCCCTGCCGTGTCATGGGCGCCGGGTGCAGCCACCGGTGGCCTTTGCGATGACCCTGCTGCTCGCCCCCATGGAGGGGCTTCTGGATTTTGTGCTGCGCGACGTGCTAACACGGGTGGGCGGGGTGGACCGTTGTGTTTCGGAGTTCATTCGCATCACCGGCACCTTGCTGCCCGACAAGGTGTTTCTGCGCTATGTCCCCGAGTTGCGCAACGGTAGCCGCACCCTGGCCGGTGTGCCGGTGCGCGCGCAATTGCTGGGGTCTGACCCGGTCTGCATGGCCGAGAACGCTGCATGCCTGGCGGCCTTGGGCCCCGAGGGCATTGACCTGAACTTTGGCTGCCCGGCCAAAGTGGTCAACCGCCACGGCGGCGGTGCGGCGCTGCTGCAAGAGCCCGAGCGCATTGCCGCCGTGGTGGCGGCCGTGCGCCGCGCGGTGCCTGCGCACCTGCCTGTATCGGCCAAGATGCGCCTGGGTTTTAACGACACGGGGCTGATGCGTGAATGCGCCCAGGCCATGCAGGCGGGCGGCGCCTGCGAGGTGGTGGTGCACGCGCGCACCAAGGTCGACGGTTACCGTCCCCCGGCGTACTGGGAGCACATCCCTGCCATCCGCGCGGCGGTGCAGATTCCGGTGGTGGCCAATGGCGAGATCTGGACCGTGGCCGACGCGCAGCGCTGCCGCGACGTTTCAGGCTGCGATGCGTTGATGCTGGGCCGGGGCATGGTGGCCGACCCGGGCCTGGCCCGCGCCATTCGTGCAGCCGACAGGGGACAGCCGGGTGCTGACACCGTGCTGTGGTCCGACCTGGTTCCCCACCTGGCGGCGTTCTGGCACCTGGTGTGCGAAGACCTGGAACCGCGTCAACGCGCAGGTCGACTCAAACAATGGCTGAACTTGCTGCGCAGGCGCTTTGCCGAGGCCGAGGTGGCGTACCAGCACGTGCGCACCATGACGGACCAGCGTGCCATCACGTTGTGGGTGACCGCGCTGCAGGCTAATGAGCCAGCGGGTGGCAGCCGGGGCGGCCTATTGAGTTGGCAACAATCTATTTGAAACCGCTCACGCTGAGCTTGTCGAAGCGCCGCGCGAGGCTTCGAAAAGTTTGTCCTGAGCCCGTCGAAGGACTCAGCCCGCACGGGTGGTTTCAGTTCAAAGACACCAACTCAACCGGTCAAGCTCTTGGTTTGCGTACGTCGACCACTCGCGCTGCAAATCAGAGCAAATGGTCGGGCGCCAGCGGCCCCAGCAATTGCAGCATCAGCCGCAGGGGGGCGCTGGCGTCGGGCTCCGACGTTGCATCGCTCAACCCGCTGCCTTTGGGGGCTCGCCAGACCAATGCGCCATCGTTGAGTTGTACGGTCCATGCAGCCTCCATCAGCGCAGTTTCGATCTGCGCCGTGGCGCGCTGCGAGAGGCTGGTGCTGCGAATCAGCAGTGCGATTTCGGTGTTCTGGCGTTGTGAGCGGATGTCCAGATTCATCGATCCGATGACCAGCAGGCGGCCGTCCACGATGACCAGCTTTGAGTGCAGCATGGCGCGCGAACTGCCCATCGAGCCGGCGGCGCTCCCCTTGCCGCCACCGGTGCTGCCGGTGGAGCCCAGCGCGCCCCTGAGCACGCCGGGCAGTTCGCTGCGCATCTCGTACAGCTCCACACCCATTGCCAGCAGGTCCGGGCGGTGGCGCTCGTAGCCCGCGTGGGCAATGGGCGCATCGTTGGAGGCCAGCGAGTTGGTGAGTACCCGCACCCGAACGCCCCGCGCCCGCGCAGCAGCAAAGGCCTGTTTCATGTCGGGCCCTGGCACAAAGTACGGCGAGATGATGAGCAGGTCGCGCCGTGCCTGGCCCATAAGCTGCAGCAGGCCATCTACCACCGTATCGGTTTGTGCTTCCAGCGTTTCGCTGTCGATCTGGGTGGCAGTGGTGGTGGTTGTGAGGCTGGCGGCCGCAGCGGGCGCTGCGCCGTCGGGGCTGGCGGGGCTACCCGCATCGGGGGTTCGGCTGGCAGGGGTGACGATGCCGCCTGCGCTCTCGGCAGGACGGGATTTTGCCGACGGAACGGCGGCTAAGGTCGCTGATGCGGGAGCCGTTGCCGCCCGAGCGCCCCGGGACGTGATCGCGACCGGGGTGGCACGGGCGGGCGCCTTTTCGGGCAGCATGCCGGCCGAGGTGCCATCGGGCGGAATCTTGGCAGGTTTGTCTACCAGCACGGCGGCGGGCGCCCAGGTGAACGGGGCTTGTGCCAGATCCATCGGTTGGTCGTCCCAGATGCGCGCGCGCTGGGCGCTAGTAGCACGTTTGCCATCGGCCACAGGCTGGTTGTCGGGAGCCAGAGCACCGCCTTGACCTTCAATGCGCTCGCGCTGGGCAGCATCCGAGGCCCGCAGCTTCTCCCGCATGTCGTCGAGCTCTTGCCGGGTCACCAGCGACTGCACCGGGTATGCGCGCTCGTTGTTCCAGTAGCTGTCAAAACTGCGAGAGAGGTCCTGCACGATGGGCCCTGCGGCCAGCACGTCCAGATCCACAAAGTTGCCCGCATCCGCGTTGCCAAAGTACGCATCGCCCAGATTGCGCCCGCCGGTCACGCCCATCGCGTTGTCGGCGATGAAGAGCTTGTTGTGCATGCGCTGCTGCACCCGCGAAAAATCACCCAACACACTGAACATGCGGCCCAGGGTGGAACCCCGAGCCCCCGTCAGCGGGTTGAACATGCGCATTTCGATGTTGGGCACAAAGGCCAGTCGCATCACCTGAGCATCGCGTCCCGTGCTGTGAAAATCGTCTAGCAGCACACGCACGCGAACGCCGCGCTTAGCTGCGGCCACCACACCCAGCAACAGGCGTTCGGTGCTGGCATCTGCATGAATGGCGTAATACTGCAGGTCCAGCGATTTTTCAGCTGCATCCACCAGGGCCAACCGGCTGCTGTACGCATCCTGGGGGCCGCTGAGCAATAAAAATCCAGAGGGGTGCCGCCCGCCATCCGCCGTGCGGCGGGCGTCTACCATGCGGCCCAGCGTAGTGCCTGCCGGAGAGGCGAGGGCGGTAGACACCGGCCGGTTCACATTTTTGGGCAGGCCTGCACACCCTGAGAATGCACCCGCAACCAGCATGGCCGTGACGGCCAGCCAGCCGTAGCGGGCGGTTTTTGCCAAGAAGGCAGAGGCGGGCAGATATCGCATCGCCCGATTGTGACGGGGCCTGGGTGCTTCGCTTGTCGGACGCAGCGCCCACGCTGCTAAGGCAGGCACCCCGCTGGCTGAGTGAAGGCGCTGGCGCTGCGGGTCTCTACCAGTTCACGTCGCGGTCGGGGGTTGCGCTGATCTTGTGGATCGACAGGTCGGCGCCATCAAACTCTTCTTCTTGCGTCATTCGCAGCCCCACCGTACTTTTGAGGATGCCGTACACCACCACACCGCCCACCAGTGCCCAGCCCACGCCCAGCGCCGAGCCAATGAGCTGGGCCCACACATTGACACCGCCCAGCCCGCCCAGCGCCTTGCTGCCAAAAATGCCCGCCGCTACCCCGCCCCAGGTGCCGCACAGGCCGTGCAGCGGCCAAACACCCAGCACGTCGTCAATCTTCCATTTGTTTTGAGTCAGGGTGAACATCAGCACAAAGATCGCGCCCGCGACTGCGCCCACCACCAAGGCCCCCAGCGGATGCATCAGATCAGACCCCGCGCACACCGCCACCAGCCCGGCAAGCGGGCCGTTGTGCACAAAACCTGGGTCGTTTTTGCCCAGCACCAGTGCCGCCAGCGTGCCACCCACCATGGCCATTAGGGAGTTGACTGCTACCAGGCCCGAGAGCTTGTCTACTGTTTGGGCGCTCATCACATTGAAGCCAAACCAGCCCACCACCAGCACCCACGCGCCCAACGCCAGAAAAGGGATGTTGGAGGGCGGGTGCGCTGAAATGGCGCCGTCCTTGCGGTACCGGTTGGCGCGCGAGCCCAGCAAAATCACGGCAGGCAAGGCGATCCATCCACCCATGGCGTGCACCACGATGGAGCCTGCAAAGTCGTGAAACTCGTCACCGGTCAGGGTCTTGATCCAGGCCTGCACGCCGAAGTGCTGGTTCCAGGCGATGCCTTCGAAAAACGGGTAAACCACACCCACAATGACTGCAGTGGCCATCAACTGCGGCCAGAACTTGGCCCGCTCTGCAATACCGCCAGACACGATCGCAGGAATCGCGGCAGCAAAGGTCAGCAGAAAAAAGAACTTGACCAGCGAATACCCGCTTTGCTGCGTCAGTGTTTCGGCACTGACAAAGAAATGCGTGCCGTAGGCCACGCTGTACCCGACCGCAAAATACACCACGGTGGACACGGAAAAGTCCACCAAGATCTTCACCAGGGCATTCACCTGGTTCTTCTTGCGAACCGTGCCCAGCTCTAAAAAGGCAAACCCGGCATGCATGGCCAAAACCATGATCGCCCCGAGCAGAATGAACAGAGCGTCCGTGCCCTGTTTGAGTGCTTCCATAACGTCCTCGCGCAAATAATTGATCGACTCTGGTGCGCTGTGAGTCGCTGCATCAGATTTGCACCAAATTGAAGCAAGAAGAGTGCCAAACTTTGGTGCGCTGATCGGTGGTTTATTGCACTGTTTTGGGGTTTGGATTGAGGCGATGGGTAGGCTGTGGTGGCGGGTTGCATTTGACTTGGGGCTCGGGGCGAGTGTTTTGAACGCAGCGACGGAGTCATCGGGGTGTTGTGGTTTGACTTAGAAGCCCAACTGCACAGAAATATCAGTAAAAATGACCTCTGGCGCTTGCTGGTAAAGCGGGGATAGCTATAAATTTGAGAGTAATTTGTTGATTGGTTGAGATACCTTGGCTCCTCAGTGCCTCCATCGCAGCCAAAGCCGCGGCGCTTGCCTTGTTTGCAACGTCAGTTCAAGTGGATCGAGAGTTGTGGTGGCGCACCCCATTGGTGCGAGCGCCGCGCCCCGTGGGCGTCTTGCCTGGGCGTAACTGCATTGCGGTGTGCCAAGCATGGTTTGGCAGAATCCAGTGCTCGGTCAGCTGAGCGAGCGCGCTGTCAAAGGGCGTAGGGCGTAGGACATAGGGCGAAGGAGGGCCTCAGTGTCCCGATCGTGAACGCATCGGGTGCCGCGAAGCTGCTGACACTCCCTGCGTTGGACTCGTTTCCAGTTTATGAAAGCGATGCGTGCAAAATGCCGGTGGTGCCCGGTGGTGCCCGGTGGGACGTCATCTTCGCGCGATGCGCTTCGCTCGGCTCCCGGCAAAGCAGCCAACCGAGCAGCGGGCTAAACCGGCAGGACGTTAAAAACGATCACGCCCAGCGACCCGTGCAACGATGCGAAGGTCAGGTCCCAGGGTATCTACAGATTTGAACTCCAGTGCCAACCCATCCGCCAGCGCATCCAGTGGACCAAACTGCGCCATGCCAAGTCCTTGGCCTAAAAGTCGAGGCGCCAGATAGACCAAGAACTCATCCACCAGACCTTCGCGCACCAGCGACCCATTGAGTTTGTGGCCCGCTTCTACATGCAACTCGTTGATTCCCCGCTGGCCCAGGTCCCGCAGCATGGCCCCCAAATCGACCTTGCCGCTGGCATGGGGCAAATGCACCACCCGCGCGCCCCGTGCTTCTAGCGCAGCCGTCTTGTCGTGGTTTTCAACAGCGGTGTAGATATAGCAGTCACGCTCGGCGAGAAACAGATTGGCGTCAAGCGGCGTCTGCAACTGGCTGTCAACCACGACCACTTGAGGCTGGCGGGGCGTGGTCACTTCGCGCACGTCCAGCCGGGGGTTGTCGTCCAGCACGGTACCAATGCCAGTCAACACCGCACAAGCCCGCGCTCGCCAGGCGTGACCATCCGCCCGCGCAGCGCGGGAGGTGATCCACTGGCTGGCGCCGTTGTGTAAAGCCGTGGTGCCGTCGAGGGATGCTGCTGCCTTGAGGCGAACCCAGGGGGTGCCACGCACCATGCGACTGAAGAAGCCGATGTTTAGTTCGCGGGATTCGGTGGCACCCGGCCCCACCTGTACCTCCACACCCGCAGCGCGCAACCGGGCAAAGCCCTGGCCGGCCACCAGCGGGTTCGGGTCTTCAATCGAGGCCACCACCTTGCCAATGCCCGCCGCAATCAATGCGTCGCAGCAAGGCCCCGTGCGCCCATGGTGCGCGCAGGGCTCTAGCGTGACATAGGCTGTGGCGCCGCGAGTGTCGTGCCCGGACACCACCGCATCGCGCAGCGCCATTACCTCTGCGTGTGGGCTGCCTGCCTGCTGGGTAGTGCCCCCGCCGATGACCAGGCCATCTTTCGTCACCAGCACACAACCCACGCGCGGATTGGGGTTGGAAACAAAAAGCGCCTGGGCGGCGAGCCCAAGCGCTTGGTTCATGAAAAGAGGCGCTGGTTTGATCATTGAGCACCGGATGGTAACGTAGCGGCTATTTGTTCCAGCACTCTGCGGCGGTAACCCCGGAGCCCATGTTGATCGCACTGCGCGTCCCCGTATTTGTGACAGTAAAATCTCCGCAACGATCCCCTGCTTGGGGGCCAGGCGATTTGCGGGTGGCTGCTAACGTGAAAGCAGCATTGGTATTGCCCGCCTGTAAACCGATGGTGTAGCGCTTTTGTGGATCCGCTGCCCAAGTCAAATTGGGCGGTAAAGCTCCGGTTGGATATACGCCCGTAGCCGTAGCAGCCCTCTCCATCCATTGTTGCGCCTGAATAAGCCCAGCGCGTGCATCTGCACGATGTCCGCGCCGGATGTACTCACTGTAGCTGGGAATGGCAATAGCGCTAAGGATGCCAACAATCGCCACCACGATCATGACCTCGATGAGGGTGAAGCCTTTTTGTCGCATGGGGATGGCCTTGTTCAAGTCTTGCTGCATAAGAGTGTTAATCACTGGATCTGGCGCCAGCTTGGACGCAGCGACTGCTCGGGCATGGCTGCGAGATTCTCTTTGTTGTTCTTCGCGTCAATGTCCACGTTCTCGAACTTGTCCTTCTTGATGATGCTGTGGGGCCCCTTGGCGACTTTAGCTCGCGAGATGCTGATGTACTTGGCGCCGATACCTGACCCCACCAAGACCCCGTCGCCATCGGCCATATTAAATTTGCCATTCTTGTTCTTGTCCACAATTTGCACTGCAGGGCTCCGGCCGTCCATGACGTTGATGAACGTGCGGTACTGCCGCTCGGCGTCCACCGACGTGGAGTCGCAGGTCTCCACGTTCGGGTCAACGTCAGACCCTTTAGCTGGTACTTGAGACCACACCGTCAACAGATTGCTGGCATCGTAAAACTGCATAGGCTTGAGCAGGCGCTCCCCCACGGCTGGCAGGTCGATGTACCAACCGTTGAACTCGTCCCATGTGTCTTTCCTTAGAGCATTCACTTCCTCAATCGCTCCATAGTCGCCTCCGTCCACCTCTATGAACTGACGCTGAGCGAGCTTAGCTGCCGTGGTGCCGGTCCCCAAGGCTGCGGGCACAGGCACGCAGTCTTTTCCAGGGCAGGTGCCAACGCCGCCGGGGTGCACCTGTAAGCGCTTGCCCAGTGCGGTGGAGACTTCGCGGTAGCGCGTGTTATCCAGCACCGAGTACAAGCTTTGCACGTCCACATTGGACGGGTCGTCCTTGTCGGCATTGCGGCCAGTTCCAAAAGCGACCATCATGCCGCCTACACGAACGGTGGTGGCGGACGCTCCGCTGCCGATTTGCATCGTACGGTCATTCGCGCGCACAGTAGGTGGAGCAGAGATAGGCTGAATTTTTGTGCGCGAAACGCCATTCAAAGCCGCCGCGCCGCGCGCCGTGAATAGCGGGCTGCCCCCAAAGGCGACCTTCCAGTCGCCAGGAGCAGCGCTGGTGAGATCAAACTTCCACAAGTTGCCACGGTTGTCCCCCGCGTAAGCTATGTCGATGCGGCCATCACCGTCCACATCCACTACGCGAGGAGCCGCCAAGCCGTTGTCTGCAGCATTGCCGCTGCCGGGAGTTTCGGCTGTAACAGGGATACGCACAAGTTCCCTGCCACCGTCCAGGTATTGAATGAGCAATACTGGGCGTTGATTGGTGCTGTTGTAACCATTTCCAGTCACCACGGCCCAACGGTTGTTGCTCATGCGCGTGATCTGCGTGGTGCGCATGGCATCGTTATCATCAAGAACTGGCTTGGCGACGATGAAACCGATGTCCTTGTCTTCGTCCACAGCTTTCTCGCAAGCTGTTTTCTCGGCCCCTGTCAATGCGGAGCAGTTAAGCGCTGGCTCACTGCCGCCGCGGGTGCGGTCAAGTTTGACTAGAGTTGATGCATTCCCTTCGCCAAAACTGAGCGAGCCGCTGGCTGTCGGATTGGTCACATCCAGCACAAAGTAGCCCTTGCCCCCCAGTCCTAGCGTTCCCACTAACAGCGTCCGCCAGTCGGGTGCATAAGTTACGTAGTTGGGGTCGGCCGGGTCCTGCATGCCCCCGTTCAGGTCCACGTCGCCAGTCATGGGTGAGCCGTCCACAAAGTATTTGTGCGAGTTGTTGTATGCAGGATCTGTCAGCAACGTCAGTGATGGGATGACGCCCCGAGGAACATAAGCGATCTTTTCGGCGCCGCCATCCTTGGCTCCGGCAGCCCCCTCGTTGGCGGCAAAGCCGTGCAGCATGCCGTCGTTGCCCCCGACATAGAGCATGCCGGGGCGCGACTTGTTGGCACGCGCAAACGCTGCGTATCCTTTAAGCAGCGAATTCCCAGCTGGTGGGCCGACATACCATACGTCAGAGTTAATGATGTCGCCTTGGCGGCTTTGGCGCTCGCGATAGGGTTTGGTGAGGGTGTAACCGCTGACTTCTGCCCCCTCTTTGCTGCGCTCGCCGCGGATGTACTCCAGCCTTTCTTGCCCTTGCGTAATGCCGATGGTGCTGGTCACTCCCTTTTGCAGCCAAAGCTTTTGGACACTGCTCAGGTTGCTTTCGTCAGACGCCCATTTAAATGCCACGCCCCCTTTGGGCTTGGTGGTGTCCCATTTGTCGCTCCAACTCAGTACCAAGCGACCCTCTACACTACTGAGTGCATCGAGCCGGTCTGCCGTGGTTTTTCCATCCCATGAAGGATCGGGCGTTGTAGTTCCGTCGGATTTCACCCTGTCGGCGGTAATCGCGCCCTTCCAAGCTTTGAGGGGTTCATAAGAGGCGGTGTACTTACCAACTTCGCTGCGCGAGACGTTGGAGCCGCTGGTAGCACTAGCACTCAGGTCAGGATCTGTGGCGGTGTTGATTTGCCCCACAATCTCTCGGAAAGCTTTTTCGAGGTCTTCACCTCTGGTGACAGCATAAAATCGGCCACGCCCGTTCAGAGCCGCGTGCCACAAGTCGAGCGCGCGTTTGTTCTCACTATCCATAGCTGGCCAAGTAAGATTTCCCGTCACGAAGTCTGGGAAACTGCCCCCGTAGCTGAAAGGTACCCGCTCTGCCACAGGGGGGGCAACGATGGTGCCAGCGCCTGGCCATGTAGTTGCGTCATTGCTGAAGCCGATTGTGTACGTGACCATATGCGGCCAAGTAGCAGGGTTATACCGGGGGTTCCAATAGCGATCAAGTATCGCTGGATTGCCATTCAAGTCGTTACCAAAATTTTCTGTGGCTGACGCTTTGCGGTAGTCGGCAGCAGCTTCCATGTTTCCGGTCAGGCCACTCGTTTGTAGTGGGTCTGCCCAGCTTCTGAATGCCCAGTCGGCCAGAGTGTTGCTGTGGGTGTCACGGTACAACGCAGATTTCCTGCGTTCCGCGAGCGTAGCCCCTCCGTAAACCACTCCATCAGGGAGTGTTTTATTGGTCGCATTATCTTGTTCACCGCCTGATGCTGTGCCGTTCCAGCGTCCGTCAGACATAAAAATATGGTATGTGCGTCTGCATGCCAAATAGGGCGTGCTCGCAGTCCCAGGGTCACTCGCCCAGGCACTACTTGTACCTAGAGGTCGACGCATGTAGGAGTCAGCCTGGCTGAACATCAGGGGTGAAGGAGTTCCATTGCTAGCCTTCAGGCTGCTGACGAAACCCAAAAAATTCGTTCGATGTGTGCTTTGCAGTACCCGCATCGAATTCGTTTTCATCGTCGTGCTGTCGACGTTTTTGGCGTCGGGCGCGTTGCCATTGTTATGCATGGTTTGCCACGAGAGCCGGATCTTCTTGTCCGGCACCAAATTGGCGTCGTATTTCGGGTGGGTGGGGTCAAAAATCGACGTGAGCGCATATTTCAGTATATTGATACGCTTTGCATTGGCTGGCCATGAACCATCGGCAGCCGGGCTGGTGATTGTGGAGCTACCTGTGTTTGAATTCGCAACTTGCCAGTCCATGCTTCCCGAATCGTCCACAGAAATAATCACGTTCGGCCGTACATAGGGCTCCACCGTACCTGGCGGCGACTGCGATAAGTCCAGCGCCCATGCGCTGTAAGGTGTCAGCACAGCACTTGCGGCTAGTGCGAGTAGGGTTTTCTGAAAGCGGGGTGGGTTGCGGCGGGGCATGGCTGCTCCTAGAAGAAATGAGATGGTCAAAAGTCGGTCTAGCGCTTGGTAGAAAAGCGCTATCGGCTATGGTTGTGAGAGTTATTCAGGGTGGTCTCCTTTGTGGAGCTGCCGAGCGTATGTCTGCTGCAGCACGGCCATAGTCCCGGGCTTGCGGCCGTAGGCAAGGGCCGTAATGCGGTACACCACATTGGGGACGAGGTTTAGATTTAGCAGGTTGTCTGCAATGGCAGCAGCGGGGTTGACGATGAGGCCCTTGGTCTTACTGCTTTCGTCATAGGGAAGGATTTCGATCCAGTACCAGCCTCCCCGATTGTTTGCACCGGTGTCAGTGAGGATGGGATTGGCAGGGGTGCTGGTGCTGCCCAAGGTTGCCCCCGTAAATTCGCCATATCGCGCGCCAATGTTGGTCTGCGTCATGTCTTCAAGTTTGACCTCTCCGGGCTGCAGTCCAGAAGGGGCTGGGATAGTAGTGCTCGTGTAGTTCCAGAAGTCTTGACGTCCCACCCGCTTGGTGCACAAGCCGCGGTCACATTTTGTGGGTTTTAGATCGAGGTCGTCGAGTAATTGTCGGGCTTCGGCTGAAACCACGGGAATCTTCGGAGCGGCTCCAATTAGGTCGCGGCATTTGGCATTATTGGGGGGGGGCGCAGTTATGCAGGCAGAGCCGTCAGCGTTTTCGCGACGAATGTCCAGTTCAGCATCCTGCAAGAGGGCCTGGGCAGCTTCAAATGCACGCTGGTAGTCAGCGTCATTGCCCACCAGCAGCTCGTTAAATAATGAGGTCCGCGATGCCCAGAGTGCCAAGAGCATCGAGAGCATCACAAACACGATGACGACAAACAGGGCAACGCCCCGCTGTTGTGGATGGTTTTGACGGTCGAAAGGCATGCGCTGCATGTTGATTTTCTTGTAAGGGGTAGTTAAAGCACCGAGCCAATCAGTCCCTGGCTGCGCAGTTGGAAGGTGTTGCGGTACGCAACGTGCATGCGTCGGGCGCGTGGGCTAGCTAGCGTGCTCATATCCACTGCCGTGCCGTCACAGTCGGTGTAATTGCTGCCAGTAGGTAGGTCGATAGGCTCGGTGCCGTAGAGCACTAAACATACCTCTACGGCCTGCACCCGAGCCCATGTATTCACGGCGCCATCAATGGCATCCGCTGTAACGCGGGTGACGGTGGGAATGCCCGGTGTAGTGGCGTTGTCCTGAATCAGGTAACGGATCTGAAAGTTGGCCACGTTTTGCACGATAGGCTGGGGTCCGATGCCGTTGCCAGTGCATCGCAGGTTGCTGCCATCGAGGGCAAAAATGCTTTCCAAGCGTTGGTCTGTGGTTGCAGCCGTGTCCGCCGGACCACCTAGGCAGTTGCGTGAAAGGGATTGCTCTGCGGCGTTGGAAAAAACGGGCTCGGTATAGCGGCGAAAACCTGCCGTCAAAGTTACTGGGGTGGTCGTGCCCGTCAACGTGTTGGTGGCCGGGTCGAAACTATCCATCGGATTCGACTGAGGTGGTGCGATGGCTTCGAATGCAACAGGCACCATGTAGCGGGTTTCCGTGACGGTGGTGCCGGGGTTGAGATTGAGGCGCAGAGAGCCGGCCTGGCGTAGTTGCAGGCCGATGGTGCGCATTGCAAAAGCTGCTTGTTGCTGGATGCCGCTGGCATCACTCACGGTGCCGGACACGCCGCGCGAAACCATGAGCGCACCCATGGCAACGGCAACAACAAGCAGGCCAATGGCGATACCGACCAAAAGTTCAATTAGCGTAACGCCGCGTTGTGCGTGCATATGGGAGGACACTTGTTGATGCAACCTTTTGCCTGAAATATTTGCCCAATAACTGCTAGAAACTATGGTTTTTGATGACATATCAAGGCCCAGGGCAATAGTAGGCTGGAGCGTTGGTGCCCGGTGCATAGGGTGCGCAGCGGCCAGCAACGGGGATGTATTGCAGGTGGCAGATGAAATTGTCTGGGCAGGCGTTGGTGTTTTGATCAGCTCCACCTCCAATACTCAAAGATCCGTCGGAAGCGCGTACTTTGGTGGCGTCGATGTCGTCTTTATAAGCTGCTGTGGTGTCGCGCTCGTTCTCGCGCCATGCGATCATGACTCCCAGTTGTCGCCGTTGCCCTGCTGCCACTCCGGCTTCGGCAGGGGGTGTGAAGATACTGGCTTGGCCTAGAGGGAGTGTGTTGCGGACTGATTGCTTCCAGGCAGCGAGGTCGTAGGTCGCCAGTTGCGTGGCATTGCAGCCGTTGCCGACGGTGGCGCACCCGGCGGCGCCGGTAGGAGTCGGAGGGTTATTGCTGAACGCGCTTGTATAGGCTGCGATATTTGACATCGCGTTGGGATTGGTTTTCATGCGCTCCCCAAGATCCTCTATCAGGCGAACGGCTTGGGCCCGGCGCACAGTGGTGCTTGTATCGCTGAGAGTGCGCATCTGCACTCCCAGAATGCCCAGGATGCCTAAAGAAGCAATAACGATGGCAACCAGAGACTCGACAAGCGTGATGCCCCGCTGGCGCTGGTATTGAAGCTGGTTTGGATTCATATGATTCAGCTGTCGCATGGAATTGCTTCCTGTGGGATTACGCGTATACGGCCACCAGAACTCATGCAAACGCCGCGAGCGCCAGCATGTGATACAGTTTTTTTCAAAGGCACCAAAGTGAACCCAAGCCAAGTGCCATCCACTAATCCCCAGCGGTTGAGCTTTATGTTGGCGCCACCTCCAGTACGGTTGACATGTACCTTGCCCGCTGATTCAACACGTTGCAGCACTGTATCTGTGGCATTGCAAACGCCATTGCCGTTGGCGTCATGGCACACAATCCAGCCGCAATCCCAGTCGCGTGTCTCGAGAGCGGTGGCGCAACCATTCGTGTTATTAGGGATTTTCTGTATTGCCACCCGTCCGCCCCGTTTGATAGCTTCGGAGCGCGCGAAGGCGAGGGTGGATTGGATTTGCTCCGCAGATTCCCGCACGCGCCAGCCTTCAATAAGAGGGGCGAAGCTGGGAGCGACCAAGGCGGCCAAGATGCTGACTATGGATACCACTACCATTAATTCAATGGTTGTAAACCCTGCAGAGCTGGAAGGGTTCAACACGGAGCATCTCCTTTGCTTATCTTGATGAGGCCGCCTAGTATGCACACCCGCTTGGCGCTAATGTCAGAAGCGGGCTTTCCTGTCGGACTGACTAAAAAGCCCGTACCGATTGGCGTCAGCATGCCCCAGCGGTCAATCGTCAGGGTTGCAGCAGGAAAGGTGATGTCCAATCTCGGAGGCGGGGCAGTGGTCTGAAGAATCTCGGTGACCTCATTGCTGCCATTGTTGTTGGCATCGAAATAGACCGCCCAGCCGTCGCTGTCTCGCACGATGCTGACCCGTCCGCCTCGCTTGATGGCTTCAGAGCGTGCGAAATAGAGCGTGGACTGGACTTCTTCCGTAGCACTGCGTACACGCCAGCGTTCAATCAATGGAGTGAAGCTGGGAGCTGCCAAAGCTGCCAGGATGGCAACGATGGACACCACAACCATAAGCTCAATGGCAGTAAACCCGAACTGAGCCGGAAGGCGCGATGTGCCGAAAAATGTGCGCGATGCAAACATGTTTTGATCCTAGTGAGTCTTTGAGTGCATTGCGACATTGCCAGTGACAGATGGCAATAGTATGAGGACGAGCGGCATCTATTTGCGGGTATAGCCCCTGCATGCTCCCGCGTTGTGCATCCCTTTGCATTCCCGGTACATGCGCTGATCCCGCTCTGCTCGCGACTCCTCCGACGAGCTGCGCTGGTAGGTGACTTTGCTCACACCTTTCTTTTTCGCAGCGCTGCTGTTCGTAGAGTCCTTGGTGCCTCCAGATCCTTTTGCCAGCGCGGTGCTGGGCGTGGCAAGCAGGCACAGGGCGATAGCGCAGGTGGAGATCGCAAGAAGGATGCTTCCGCAAAGAGACAGGGCGCGGGCTGTATGGCTTGTATGGGTCATGGTGGGCTTTCAGTGGAGGCAGATGTTTACCCAGCGACAACAGTGTTCGGGATTGGCAGATGCTTTGCGAGGGCAAATTCGGTCAGGGGCTATAATCATAAGGTTCTGCATGGTGCAAGACGCACGCCAGCGACCCTTCCAGTTGCTGGCGCAAGTAAAACCATGGTTTGTCATCTGCGGCAGGCCACATTTAAGGAAAAACATGATCGCATCCTCCATCAAGGCCGAAGTCGTCAAGGCCAACGCCCGTGCTGCCAATGACACTGGTAGCCCAGAAGTGCAAGTGGCCCTGCTGACCGCTCGCATCAACGAGCTGACCCCCCACTTCAAGACGCACGCCAAGGACCACCATGGTCGCCGCGGCCTGCTGCGGATGGTGAGTCGTCGTCGTAAGCTCTTGGACTATCTGAAGGCCAAGGACGCTGACCGTTACACCGCACTGATCGCCAAGTTGGGTCTGCGCAAGTAATCTTCATTGCATGCGAAAACGCCTGGGTTAGTCCGCTAGCTCAGGCGTTTTTTACTTCGGAGCCGCAAAACAGAGCGAAGCTGTGTCATTCCAATGAGATCGTTTCCGTTGACCGACGGAGGTTTTCATTGGAATGGCATCGTGTTCTGAATTGCCCTCCAAGACAATCTGGTAGAGCGCTACCAGCTATTAAAATAGGAGCTGAACATGAGCATTTTCAATAAAGTCACGAAGACTTTCCAATGGGGTGACAAGACCGTCATCATGGAAACGGGTGAAATCGCCCGCCAAGCCTCCGGCGCCGTGCTGGTAAACATTGATGACACCGTTGTGCTGGCCACGGTGGTCGCATCCAAGGGTTCTAAGCCTGGGCAGGACTTCTTTCCCCTGACGGTGGATTACATCGAGAAGACATACGCTGCGGGCAAGATCCCCGGTAGCTTCTTCAAGCGCGAAGCCAAGCCCAGCGAACACGAAACCCTGACCAGCCGTCTGATCGACCGCCCGATCCGTCCGCTGTTCCCTGAAGGTTTTTTCAACGAAGTGCATGTCGTCATCCACACCGTCTCGCTGAACCCCGAAGTGGACGCTGACATCGCTGCGCTCATCGCAACCAGCGCTGCGCTGGCTATCTCCGGCATTCCGTTCAATGGCCCGATTGGCGCTGCCCGTGTGGGTTACATCAACGGCGAATACGTGCTTAACCCTGGCCAGACGGCGCGCAAGAGCTCGCAGATGGACCTGATCGTCGCCGGTACCGAAGCTGCTGTGCTGATGGTTGAATCCGAAGCTCAGCAACTGTCTGAAGAAATCATGCTGGGCGCCGTGGTGTTTGGCCATGAGCAAGGCAATGTGGCTATCAACGCCATCCATGAGTTGGTGCGTGATGCTGGCAAGCCCATGTGGCAGTGGGCAGCCCCTGCAAAGGACGAAGCCCTGATCGCCAAGGTGGTGGCCCTGGCTGACGACAAGCTGCGCGCTGCTTACCAGATCCGCAACAAACAAGCCCGTACCCAAGCTTGCCGCGAGTCCTATGCGTCGGTCATGTCGGCTTTGAAGGCCGATGGTGTCGAATTCGACTCCGTCAAGGTCGAAGGCATGCTGTTTGACATCGAAGCCGGGATTGTGCGCAGTCAAATTCTGGCTGGCGAGCCCCGCATTGATGGCCGTGACACGCGCACCGTGCGCCCTATCGAAATCCGCAGCAGTGTGCTGCCCCGTGCCCATGGCTCATCGCTGTTTACACGTGGTGAAACCCAGGCTCTGGTTGTGACCACGCTGGGTACCGAGCGCGATGCGCAGCGCATTGATGCGCTGGCTGGCGAGTACGAAGATCGGTTCATGATGCACTACAACATGCCTCCCTTTGCCACGGGCGAAGTGGGTCGCATGGGCTCCACCAAGCGCCGCGAAATTGGCCACGGTCGCTTGGCCAAACGTGCGTTGATTGCGGTGCTGCCGACCAAGGAAGAATTCCCTTACACGATGCGTGTGGTGTCTGAAATCACCGAGTCCAATGGGTCTTCATCGATGGCGTCGGTATGCGGCGGCTGCTTGTCGCTGATGGATGCGGGCGTGCCTATGAAGGCGCACGTGGCAGGTATTGCCATGGGCCTGATCAAGGATGCGAGCCGTTTTGCCGTGCTGACCGACATCCTGGGTGACGAAGATCATCTGGGTGATATGGACTTCAAGGTGGCCGGTACCACCGGTGGTATCACGGCATTGCAGATGGACATCAAGATCCAGGGCATCACCAAGGAAATCATGCAGGTCGCTCTGGCGCAGGCCAAGGAAGCGCGCATGCACATCTTGGGCAAGATGCAGGAAGCAATGAGCACGGCCAACACCGAGGTTTCCAGCTTTGCGCCCAAGCTGTTCACCATGAAGATCAACCCCGAAAAGATCCGTGATGTGATCGGCAAGGGCGGGGCGGTGATTCGTGCGTTGACCGAAGAAACAGGTTGCCAGATCAACATCGAAGAAGACGGCACGATCACCATCGCGGCCACCGATGCTGACAAGGCAGAGATCGCCAAGAAGCGCATCGAGCAGATCACGGCAGAAGTCGAAATTGGCAAGATCTACGAAGGCCCAGTGACCAAGATCCTGGACTTCGGCGCACTGATCAACCTTCTGCCTGGCAAGGACGGCCTGTTGCACATCAGCCAGATTGCCCACGAACGCGTGGAGCGTGTGGGCGACTACCTGACTGAAGGCCAGATCGTCAAGGTCAAGGTCATGGAAACCGACGAAAAAGGCCGCGTCAAGCTGTCGATGAAGGTGTTGTCCGAACGCCCTGCTGGCGGTGGTAGCGATCGTCCTGCGCCGGCCGAGCGCGGTGACCGTGAACCCCGCCGCGATCACAGTCGTGGTGATGGTCGTGGTGACACTGGCCGTCAACCAGCAGAACAGCAGCAACAGCAACACGCCCAGCCGTCGGACGGCACCTCCGACAAAGTCGTTGGGTAAGTAGCGACTGCTACTGATTCGATAGTTGCTAGCGCTTGATGGTAAAGCGCTAGCAGCTTAAATCGTAAAAATTTTCTTCGATGAACCGGAATATGCACGCTGTAGAGATCACGTCATTTGGTGGCCCCGAGGTGTTGCGCCTGGGCGAGCGCCCGGTGCCGCAGTCGGGTGCTGGCGAAGTGCTGATTCGTGTCCTTGCGAGTGGCATCAACCGCCCTGATGTGCTGCAGCGACTGGGGCACTATGCTCCGCCGCCAGGTACCTCGGACCTTCCGGGGTTGGAAGTGGCCGGTGTGGTGGAGTCGGGGGATGCTGCAGCGATGGCGGAAGCGGGCATTCGTGTGGGTGATCGCGTCTGCGCACTGGTTGCGGGCGGTGGTTATGCCGAGTGGTGTGTTGCGCCAGTGGCGCAGTGTCTGCCGGTGCCCGCAGGGTTTAGCGATATCGAAGCAGCGTCGTTGCCTGAGACATTTTTCACCGTGTGGAGCAATGTGTTTGACCGGGGCCATCTGCAGGCGGGCGAGAGCCTGATGGTGCAAGGTGGCACAAGCGGCATCGGTGTCACCGCCATCCAGTTGGCGCGCGCTTTTGGTGCCACTGTGATCGCGACTGCAGGCAGCGATGAAAAATGCGCGGCATGCCTGACGCTGGGGGCCCATCACGCCATCAACTACAAGTCGCAGGACTTTGTGGCCGAGGCTAAACGCCTCACTGATGGCAGGGGTGTCGACGTGGTGCTTGATATGGTGGCCGGCGACTACGTGGCGCGCGAGGTGGAGTGCGTGGCCGAGGACGGTCGCATCGTCATCATTGCGGTGCAAGGTGGCATCAAGAGTGAATTCAACGCCGGACTGGTATTGCGGCGTCGCCTTACCATCACGGGTTCAACCTTGCGTCCGCGTTCTGTTGCTTTCAAGGGCGCCATTGCGCGTGCACTGCGTGAACGCGTGTGGCCCTTGCTGGAAGCGGGTCAGGTGCGTCCGGTCATTCATAGCACTTTTGCTGCGTCTGACGCAGCCAAGGCCCACGCTCTGATGGAATCAAATCAGCACATTGGCAAGATCGTTTTGACTTGGTGATCATGAATAGCAAGAAAAAACTCATCGCTGGCAATTGGAAGATGAATGGCAGTTTGGCTGCGAACGAGGCTTTGCTGAAAGCCTTCATTGCAGGGGTTGGTGGTGCTGCTTGCGATATAGCGGTGGCGGTGCCTGCCCCCTACTTTGCGCAGGTCCAGTCGCTCGTTGCTGGGTCGGCGATTGCCGTCGCTGCGCAGGATGTGTCACTGCATGAGGCTGGTGCTTTCACCGGCGAGGTCTCTGCAACCATGCTGAGCGATTTTGGTGTGCGCTATGCGCTGGTGGGGCATTCGGAGCGGCGCCAGTATCACGGCGAAACTGATGTGGTTGTGGCTGAAAAGGCGCAGCGGGCATTGGCTGCAGGTGTGACGCCCATCGTCTGCGTCGGCGAAACATTGGCAGAGCGTGAGGCGGGTCAAACCGAGGTTGTGGTCAAGCGGCAGTTAGCCGCGGTGATTCACGTCAATGGCCATTGCATCAGCGAAGTGGTAGTTGCTTATGAGCCCGTCTGGGCCATTGGTACGGGGCACACAGCGTCGCCGGAACAGGCGCAGGCGGTGCACGCGGTGCTCCGCTCGCAGTTGGCGGCGGCCAGTGAGCACGCGGATCGGATTCGTCTGCTCTATGGTGGCAGCATGAATGCGGGTAATGCAGCGCAATTGCTGGCACAGCCAGACATTGATGGTGGGCTTGTCGGCGGTGCGTCGCTGAAGGCGCCAGACTTTCTACAAATCATTGCAGCGGCCCGTTGAGGCTGCTCTCAAAACTATTCAATCAGGAGTGAACGAAGAATGAATGCGATCGTGAATGTGGTATTGGCCGTGCAAATGTTGACGGCGCTGGCGATGATTGGCTTGATCCTGATTCAGCACGGTAAGGGTGCGGACATGGGCGCAGCGTTTGGTAGTGGAAGTTCAGGCAGCTTGTTTGGTGCCAGTGGCAGTGCCAACTTTATGTCCCGCACAACGGCCGTGCTTGCTGCTGTATTTTTTGTGGCAACGCTGGCGTTGGCGTATTTTGGCAATGCGCGCCCCGCAAGTTCGGGCAGTGTGCTGGAGTCGCCCGCCGCTGCCGTGCCTGCTGGTGGTCCGTCGGTGCCCGCCTCTGATGCCGTCGTGGCTCCGGCGGTGCCAGCATCCGGTGCTGGTCAGATCCCGACCAAATAATCTGCCCGAAAACGGGCGGCGTAAGCCGAAGCAGGGTTTTTCCGGAGTAGAATCTGAGACTGTCTGGAAAGCCAAAACCGCAAGGTTCCTCATGCCATCCAGATAAGAAAATCAGCCGTCGTGGTGAAATTGGTAGACACGCTATCTTGAGGGGGTAGTGGCGAAAGCTGTGCGAGTTCGAGTCTCGCCGACGGCACCAAAACAAAGGCCTCCCCACATGATTCGTCTCGAGTTACGTTGGGCAAGGTCACAGCGGTGAGCACATCCTCAAGATGAACCTCGATCAGTACCTCCCCGTCCTTTTGTTCATCTTGGTCGGCATCGCAGTAGGCGTTGTCCCATTGGTTCTCGGTTACATACTGGGTCCCAACCGTCCGGATGATGCAAAGAATTCCCCCTACGAATGCGGCTTTGAAGCTTTCGAGGATGCGCGCATGAAATTTGATGTGCGCTACTACCTCGTAGCCATTCTTTTCATTCTGTTCGACCTCGAAATCGCTTTTCTTTTCCCATGGGCTGTGGCGCTGCATGAGGTGGGGGGTGCAGGTTTTGTGGCGGTGGTGATTTTCCTGGCAATCCTCGTCGTGGGCTTTGTCTATGAGTGGAAAAAAGGCGCCCTCGACTGGGAGTGAGAGCGGGCTTCAACAAGGACTGATGCAATGATTGAAGGCGTGATGAAGGAAGGCTTCATCACCACGAGCTATGACTCTGTGGTGAACTGGGCTAAAACCGGCTCGCTGTGGCCCATGACGTTTGGTCTGGCCTGCTGCGCTGTCGAAATGATGCACGCAGCAGCGGCCCGATACGACATCGGTCGCTTCGGTGCCGAAGTTTTCCGTGCCAGCCCCCGTCAATCCGATCTGATGATCGTGGCCGGCACGCTGTGTAACAAGATGGCACCTGCGCTGCGCAAGGTGTATGACCAGATGTCGGAGCCTCGCTGGGTTCTCTCCATGGGCTCCTGCGCCAACGGCGGCGGTTACTACCATTACAGCTACTCTGTGGTGCGCGGTTGCGACCGCATCGTGCCTGTGGATGTCTATGTGCCAGGCTGTCCGCCCACGGCCGAAGCGTTGATCTACGGCATCATCCAGCTGCAGCAGAAGATCCGCCGCACTAATACCATTGCGCGCGTCTGAGGGCTGACACGATGACATCTTTTGCCATTCGCCCTGAAAAACTCATGGAAACCGTTGCTGCCGTACTCGGCGAAAGAGTGCGCCAGATCCATGTAGCGCTGGAAGAAGTGACCCTCGTTGTCGGTGCTGCTGATTACCTGGCTGTCATGCAGCAGTTGCGAGACGCCCCTGGCTGCCAGTTCGAGCAACTGGTTGATCTGTGCGGCGTGGACTATTCTGCCTATGCGGATGTGGTCAACGAAGGTCTGCGCTACTGCGTGGTCTCGCATTTGCTCTCGGTCAGTCTCAACCAGCGCCTGCGTGTCAAGGTTTACTGTGCAGACGACGATTTCCCGGTGGTGGATTCAGTGGCTGACTTGTGGAACTCGGCCAACTGGTACGAGCGCGAAGCGTTCGATCTGTTTGGGATCGTGTTCGACGGCCACAACGACTTGCGCCGCATCCTGACCGACTACGGTTTTATTGGCCACCCTTTCCGCAAGGACTTCCCGCTGTCTGGGCATGTCGAGATGCGTTACGACGCAGAACAGCGCCGGGTCGTCTATGAGCCCGTGTCGATCGAGCCGCGCGAAATCACGCCGCGCATCATCCGCGAAGACAAGTACGGAGGTCTGCACTAAAGGCGCCCCATGCCCCGCGTGACCCACCATGGCTGAAATCAAAAACTATTCCCTTAACTTCGGACCGCAGCACCCTGCAGCCCATGGCGTATTGCGCTTGGTGCTGGAGCTCGACGGCGAAGTCGTTCAGCGCGCGGATCCACACATCGGCCTGCTGCACCGCGCCACCGAAAAGTTGGCCGAGCACAAGACCTATATCCAGTCGCTGCCGTACATGGATCGTCTGGACTATGTGTCGATGATGTGCAACGAGCACGCCTATTGCCTGGCCATTGAGAAGCTGATGGGCCTTGAAGTGCCTATCCGTGCTCAATACATCCGCGTGATGTTTTCTGAGATCACGCGTTTGCTGAACCACCTCATGTGGCTTGGCTCACACGGCAACGATTGCGGTAGTTCCACCATCCTGATCTACACATTCCGTGAGCGTGAAGACCTGTTTGACATGTACGAGGCCGTCTCGGGCGCGCGCATGCATGCGGCCTACTTCCGTCCGGGTGGCGTGTACCGTGATCTGCCGGATTCGATGCCGCAGTACAAGGTCAGCAAGATCAAGAACGCAAAGGCCATCGAGGCGCTGAACAAGAACCGTCAAGGTTCGATGCTCGACTTTATCGACGACTTCACGCAGCGCTTTCCTGCCTGTGTGGACGAGTACGAGACCCTTCTCACCGACAACCGCATCTGGAAGCAGCGCACGGTCGGCATCGGTGTGGTGCCGCCCGAGCGCGCACTGAACCTGGGCATGACCGGCCCCATGCTGCGCGGCTCCGGCATCGCCTGGGACCTGCGCAAAACGCAGCCCTACGACGTCTATGACCGTATGGACTTCGACGTGCCGGTGGGCAAGACGGGTGACTGCTACGACCGCTATCTGGTGCGCGTGCACGAGATGCGCGAGTCCAATCGCATCATCAAGCAGTGCGTGGATTGGTTGCGCGCCAATCCCGGCCCGGTGATCACCGATAACCATAAGGTGGCAGCCCCCGACCGCGAATCCATGAAGTCGAACATGGAAGAGCTGATCCACCATTTCAAGCTGTTCACCGAAGGCTTCCATGTGCCCGAGGGCGAAGCCTATGCCGCAGTGGAGCACCCCAAGGGCGAATTTGGCATCTATCTTGTCAGTGATGGTGCCAACAAGCCCTACCGCTTGAAGATCCGCGCACCTGGTTTTGCGCACCTGGCTACGCTCGATGAAATGGCCCGCGGCCACATGATCGCCGACGCTGTGGCCATCATTGGCACGATGGATATCGTGTTCGGAGAGATTGACCGATGAGCAGCAGTACCGAATCGAAGAATGTGGGCGCACGCTCCATTACCGACGCAACCCTGGCTCGTTTTGCGCGCGAAGTGGCCAAGTACCCGCCCGAGCAGGCCCAATCGGCCGTGATGGCCTGCCTGGCCATCGTGCAGCAGGAGCAGGGTTTTGTCAGCGTCGAGAGCGAGGTCGTGATTGCCGAATACTTGGGTATGGCCCAGATAGCGGTGCACGAAGTCACTACGTTCTACAACATGTACAACCAACAGCCG
>JAUXZO010000222.1 GCA_030692685.1 Acidovorax sp.
GGCAGAGGAGGCAGAGGAGGCAGAGGAGGCAGAGGAGGCAGAGGAGGCAGAGGAGGCAGAGGAGGCAGAGGAGGCAGAGGAGGCAGAGGAGGCAGAGGAGGCAGAGGAGGCAGAGGAGGCAGAGGAGGCAGAGGAGCGGCACACTTTAAATCGACAGACCGCTCCTGGCCCAAAGCTGCCCCAAACACCACAGAGTCAATTCACGCGTTGTGAAGCATCTCACCCTCGCGCAGCGCCGCACCTGACCGCACCAAATCTTCAGACAGGCTTTGCAGCCACTCACCCTCTACCTGATCAGCAAAGTGGCGCTCACGCAGCATGCCGAAGTAGGGCGTGGCCTGCGCCCAGGCTGCCAGGTCCTGCAGGCTGATCTGCTGCCACTCCAGCAGTTTGTATTTGAGCAAGACCTTGGCCGCATACAGCGCGTGTTTGCCGGGGTTGCGCACAAACCCATCGAGCCTGCGTCGGGCGCCCTCAATGGCAAGGGGCGCATCGGTAAACACCGGCCCGTGGCCCGGTATGACCACCTGGGGCGCCAGTTTTTCGATCAAGTCCAGCGTGGCGGCTACCTGTGCAAAGGCGTCGTCGCCCTCCAACTCGGGGAACACCACGCCAAAGCCGTTTTCCCACAGCGCATCGGCCGATATCAGCACCCGGCCCTGGGGCTCGAACAGCACCACCGAATGCGGGTCGTGCCCGGGCGCGGCGTGCACTTGCCAGGGCTTGTCGCCCAGCAGCACGCAGGAGCCGGGTAGCAGCAGCGTGTCGGCCCGAAAGGGCGGGCACTCCTGGCCCGTGGGGGTGTAGCTCAGCGCATAAGCATCCCACTGGCGCACATGGTCGGCCTGGCCGGGCGGGATGGCCGTGAGCACGCCGGGCCAAGCCTTTTGCAGTGCCGCATTGCCTCCGCAGTGGTCGCTGTGCAGATGGGTGTTGAGCACGCGGTCGAGACGACGGCCCGCCAGCGTGTCGCGCACCAGTTCTACGGTCTGCTTGGCGTGGCTGCAATAGCCCGTGTCCACGATGGCGGTGTCGTGCTGGCCGATGAAGAGGATGTTGTTGGCAGACAGCCAGCCGCGTTCGAGGACGGTGATTTCGGGGGGCAGGAGATCGTGGGGCGCGGGGTGGGGCATGGGTGCAGAAATTCGGTGGCTTCGCTGGCGGGCATCAACGCCGTTGTGGGCTGCTGCCCAGCGTACCGCAGGATGTCTTGGCCCGATGCCCTCCAAAACCCGTAAACCGGCGCTCCGCCTACCGCTCCACAGGCCCAAGCCGTATCAGAACGTCACGCCCGCCACCAGAATCACGTTGGCATACGGCGTGCATTCGCCCGTGCGCACCATCACGCGGGCCTGCTGGGTGAGGCGCTTGAAATCCTCGTGCGATACGGCTTTTGGCTCCACCGGCAGTTGGCACCAGTCGGGCAGCTGGCCGCCACTGCGCTCCACGGCTTCGGTGGCGATCAGGGCCTTTTCGATCTGCATCTCTTGCAGCACCACCCGCAGCACATCGGCCACGGCCGGGATGCCGGGCGTCAGCGCGAGGTCAATGCGGCGCGGGCCGGTTGGGATGGGCAGGCCCACGTCGCCGATCACCAGCATGTCGCCATGGCCCAGGCTGGCGATGGCGTGGGAGAGTTCGGCGTGCAACAGGGCGGTGCGTTTCATAGAGCAGTCCAGGCGGGCGGTTGCGGGCTGTGCGCCACTGCGGGGCGAGTGGGGATGGACGGCTGGGCGCCGGGCTGGATGACACACAGCGCAGACGCACGGATGCCATCGCGCACGGCGGCATCCAGCGCCTCGCCGCGTGCCAGTGCCACGGCCAGCGCGCCTAGAAAAGTGTCGCCTGCGGCCGTGGTGTCTACCGCTTGCACGACGAGGCCGGGGTGGTAGCGGCAGCCGGCGGCATCGGCCGCCACGGCACCCGCAGCGCCCAGCGTCACCACCACCTGGGCGGGGCCTTTGGTGCGCAGGGCTTGTGCGGCTTGGGCCGCATCGGCAGGGGACGCTACGTTCTGGTTGGCCAAGGCTGCGGCTTCCACCTCGTTCACCACCAGGATGTCGACCAGCGGCCACAGCGCGGCGGGCAGGGGCTGGATGGGCGAGGGGTTGAGCAGCACGGGGCAGCCTGCGGACCGGGCCTGTGCTGCGGCGGCTAGTACCTGTGGCATGGGCGTTTCGAACTGCATGACCAGGCCGCCCGCGCCTTGCAGCGTGGCGTGCAAGGCGTTGGCATCCAGCACAAAGCGGCCATTGGCGCCGGGCACCACCACGATGCGGTTTTGCCCCGTGGCTTCTACCGTGATGGCCGCCACGCCCGTGGTCACGGCCGGGTCGGTTTGCACGCCGCTGTGGTCAATGCCGTCGGCGTCCAGTCCGGCGCGCAGCGTGCGGCCATAGGCGTCGTCGCCCACGCGGCCGAACAGAAACACCTGGGCGCCCTGGCGCGCGCAGGCCACGGCCTGGTTGCCGCCCTTGCCGCCGGGCACCAGGTGCAGGGCATCTGCCAGCACGGTTTCGCCGGGGCCGGGGGCGTGCTGCACTTGCAGCACCAGGTCCATGTTCAGGCTGCCGACCACGGCGATGCGTGGCGGGCGGGTGTTTTCGGTCGCGGTGGTCATGGGGCTGGCCCTGCGCTGCCGCCGATGCTGGTGGGCGTGGCGACGGGGGCGGTGGACGAGCGCACGCGCAGCTCGGGCTGCAGCATCACCTTGCGCGTGTCCTGGCGTTTGCCGTCGATGCGTTCGAGCAGCATGTCTACCGCCAGCGCGCCGATGCGCTGCTTGGGCTGGGCCACGGTGGTGAGCGGCGGGCTGGTGAACGCGGCCAGTTCAATGTCGTCAAAACCGACGATGGACAGAGCCTCGGGCACGCGCAGGTCGCGTTCGTGCGCGGCGCACAAGGCGCCCATGGCCATGAGGTCGTTACACACAAACACGGCGGTGGGTGGCTCGGTGGCGCGCAGCACGGCGTGCATGGCTTCATACCCGCCCTGGCTGGTGAAATTGCCGTGCCACAGCAGGCCGTCACCCGTGCCACAGCCTGCGTCGGCCAGGGCCGAGCGCCAGCCCGCAATGCGCTGCTCGCTGGGGGCAATGCCGGCAGGGCCGCCAATGCAGGCAATGCGCCGGTGGCCCAGCGACAAGAGGTGCCGCGTGGCCAGCAGGCCGCCCTGCATGTGGGCGGTTTCCACCAGGTCGCAGGGTTGCTGCTCTGCCAGTTCAATCTCGCGGTCCACCAGCACGGTGGGGATCGACAGGCCCGCCAGCTGCGTGGGCAGTGTGGCGTCGTGCCCGGTCGAGACCACGATGAGCCCATCAATGCGCCGCTCGGCCAGCACCTGCAGGTAGGTGCCCTGGCGGTGCGCCTCGTCGTTGGTGTTGCACAGGATGAGGTTGTAGCCCGCGCCAAAGCAGCGGTCTTCCACGCTGTGCACGAT
>JAUXZO010000223.1 GCA_030692685.1 Acidovorax sp.
ATCTCGCTCGCTCTGGTCCCGGGCCAAGGTGAGCTGGCCGTCCGTGAAGCTGCTTGCCGCCGCGTTGGCGCTGGAGAGGTTTTGCTCCAGATTCACGCTGGCGCAGCCAGACAAGACCGCCACTGCGGCCACGGCGATCACGAGTTTGGCGCGGGGCATGCGCAAGGGGCGGTTCATTGTTTGCCCCCGTGGTGTGCGTCATGGCCCTGCGCGGGTTGTTCCTGCCCGGTTGCAGGTGGCGTCTGGCGCATTTCCTTAGCATAGGCCCGCCATCCTCCGATTTCACCCACCTTGTCGTTGGCGGCCTTCCACGGCTGGACGGATTGCTCCTTGTAGACCTCATAGCCCGTGAGAGCTGATCGGTACGAAAGTTGGTAGTCCACCTTCGCGGGGGCAGCGTCCGGCATCTGAGCAAGTGTCAGAGAGGGTGCCAGCAGAGCTGCAGCCAGCCAAGGGATTGAGTTAAGTCGTGAAAGCCAGGAATTTCTCATAGATTCACCATGCGTTTTGATGCAACGCATTGTGTGAGTTATTAGCTTCCAAAGACATAACGGATTGATTACATATTTGTCATGTTCAAGAAAGGCATAAATCTCCGGGCACACTGGCGACCTCTTGTAGCGCCAAGGAGGTCTCGTGAAGATACTGATCGTTGAGGACGAAATCAAAACCGGGGAATACCTGCGCCAAGGCTTGCGTGAAGCGGGATTCAACGCTGATCTGGTTCACAACGGTGTCGATGGTCTGCGTATGGTTCAAGAGGAAGACTACGATCTGGTAATCCTGGATGTGATGCTTCCTCGGATGGACGGCTGGCAGGTCCTCACCAATATGCGTCGCCGTGGCCTTGAGATGCCCGTGCTATTTCTCACGGCCAAGGATCAGGTGCAAGACCGGATCAAGGGGCTGGAATTAGGCGCAGACGACTATCTGGTCAAGCCGTTTTCTTTTGCCGAATTGCTGGCAAGGGCCCGGACCATACTGCGGCGCGGCCGTAGTGGCGCCGAGGTGACCATTCTGCAGGTGGCCGATCTTGAACTGGATCTTCTGCGGCGGAGAGTCAGCAGGTCCGGCAAACGCATCGACCTCACGCCCAAGGAATTCGGTCTGCTGGAACTGCTGATGCGTCGCCAAGGAGAGGTTTTGCCTCGCTCTCTGATCGCGTCGCAGGTGTGGGATATGAATTTCGACAGCGACTCCAACGTGGTTGAGGTGGCAATGCGTAGGCTTCGGGCGAAGATCGATGATGCCTACGACACCAAGCTGATCCAGACGGTGCGGGGAATGGGGTATGTGCTTGAGGCACCGCAGGAGAGTGTGTGAAAGCCCGTTACTCGCT
>JAUXZO010000224.1 GCA_030692685.1 Acidovorax sp.
CATCTGGCAGGCATGAAGGACTCCAAGGTGATCGTTGCGATCAACAAGGATGCCGAGGCACCGATTTTCAGCGTGGCTGACTATGGGCTGGAGGCTGACCTGTTTGCGGCGGTGCCTGAACTGGTCAAGGCGCTCTGAGCACGCCGCTGGCCCGCACAAAGGCATCGCTCGCGATGCCTTTTTTTTGACGAAATTTCGCTTTTCCGGAGACAACCATGAGCTACACCGCCCCTGTCAAGGACATGCTGTTCGCCATCGAACACTTGGCCAATATTGAACAAATCGCACAGATCCCCGGCTTTGAAGACGCAGGCCTGGACACCGCGCGGGCTGTGCTGGAAGAGTGCGCCAAGTTCAATGAGGGTGTGCTTGCGCCACTCAACTGGGAAGGCGACAAGAACCCCTCCAGCTTTCACGCTGGCGTGGTCACCACTACGCCCGGCTTCAAGGAGGCGTTTCGCCAATACGGCGAAGGCGGCTGGCAAGGCCTGCAGCACCCGGCCGACTTTGGCGGCCAGGGCCTGCCCAAGACCATCGGCGCTGCCTGCATCGAGATGACCAACAGCGCCAACATGAGCTTTGCGTTGTGCCCGCTGCTGACCGATGGTGCCATCGAAGCGCTGCTCACGGCAGGCAGCGATGAGCTCAAGGCCAAGTATCTTGAGAAGCTGGTGACAGGCGAGTGGACTGGCACCATGAACCTGACTGAGCCCCAGGCAGGCTCGGACCTGGCACTGGTGCGCACGCGCGCAGAGCCCCAACCCGACGGCACCTACAAGATTTTCGGCACCAAGATCTACATCACCTATGGTGAGCACGACATGGCCAAGAACATCATCCACCTGGTGCTCGCCCGCGTGCAGGGTGCGCCCGAGGGCGTCAAGGGCATCAGCCTGTTCGTGGTGCCCAAGTTCATGGTGGGCGACGATGGCAGCCTGGGGGCGCGCAACGACGCCCACTGCGTGAGCATCGAGCACAAGCTGGGCATTAAGGCATCGCCCACCGCAGTGCTGCAGTTTGGCGACCACGGTGGTGCTGTGGGCTACCTCGTAGGCCAGGAAAACCGGGGCCTCGAATACATGTTCATCATGATGAACGCCGCGCGCTACGCCGTGGGCGTGCAGGGCATCGCGATCTCCGAGCGCGCCTACCAAAAGGCTGTGCAGTACGCGAAAGACCGCGTGCAAAGCCGCCCTGTGGATGGCAGCATCAACGCTAGCGCTGCCATCATTCACCACCCCGATGTGAAGCGCATGCTCATGACCATGCGCGCTACGGTGGAGGGCTGCCGCGCCATGGCTACCGTGGCTGCTGCCGCGTTCGACGCAGCCCACCACCACCCCGATGCCGACACCCGCAAGCAGAACCAGGCCTTCTACGAATTCATGGTGCCGCTGGTCAAGGGCTACAGCACTGAAACCAGCCTGGAAGTGACCAGCCTGGGCGTGCAGGTGCACGGCGGCATGGGCTTTATCGAAGAAACCGGGGCGGCGCAGTACTACCGCGACGCCAAGATTTTGACGATCTACGAAGGCACCACCGCCATTCAGGCCAACGACCTCGTGGGCCGCAAGACAGCGCGCGATGGCGGGCAGACGGCCAAGGGCATTGCCGCGCAGATCGAGAAGACGGAAGGTGACTTGCTGGCCAGCGGCACGCCCGCGGCGCTGTCTGTGGCCAAGCGCCTGACAGCGGCACGCAAGGCGCTGCTCGATGTGATCGACTTTGTAGCCGGTGGCACCAAGGCCCAGCCCAATGCCGTGTTTGCGGGCAGCGTGCCGTACCTGATGCTGGCGGGCAATGTGGTGGCGGGCTGGCAACTGGCGCGCAGCTTGCTGGTGGCGCAGGACCTGTTGCACAAGGGACAGGAAGAAGCCTTCATGCGGGCAAAAATCACCACGGCCCAGTTTTATGCCGAGCACATTCTGGTGAAGGCGCCGGGCCTGCGCGACAGCATCGTAGAAGGCGCCGCCAGCGTGACCGAACTGGCACTGGAGTCGTTCTGAAACTTTGCCCGAGCGTGTTGAGTGTGCTGCGAGGAGATGAGGCCCTGCGGTGCAAGGCCTTAGTGATATAAAAATGATAGCTGCTAGCGCTTATTGGATAAGCGCTAGGGGCGTATTCCATTCGAAATTCTGTTCCGGAAGTTGATCCCATGTCCAAACTGCCTGCCGTTCTGCAAAATCTGTCGCTGCCCATCATCGGCTCGCCACTGTTCATCATCAGCAACCCCCAACTCGTGATCGAGCAGTGCAAGGCCGGTGTGGTGGGCTCCATGCCCGCGCTCAACGCCCGCCCCGCCGAGCTGCTCGACGAATGGCTGGCCGAGATCACCGAAACGCTGGCGGCCTACAACAAGGCCAACCCTGACAAGCCTGCAGCGCCCTTTGCCATCAACCAGATCGTGCACAAGAGCAACGACCGGCTCGATCACGACATGCAGGTCTGCGCCAAATACAAGGTGCCAATCATCATCACCAGCCTGGGCGCCCGCGAGGACGTGAACCAGGCCGTGCACGCCTGGGGTGGCATCGTGCTGCACGACATCATCAACAACAAATTTGCCCACAAGGCCATTGAAAAAGGCGCCGACGGCCTGATCGCTGTGGCAGCTGGCGCCGGAGGTCATGCGGGCGTGAAGAGTCCGTTTGCGTTGATTCAGGAAATCCGCCAGTGGTTCGATGGCCCCGTCGCCCTCAGTGGCTCCATCGCCAGCGGGGACGCAGTGCTGGCAGCGCAGGCCATGGGTGCAGATTTTGGCTACATCGGTTCGGCCTTTATCGCTACGCACGAGGCGCGTGCCAGCGATGCCTACAAGCAGGCCATTGTGGACGGCAACTCCGACGACATCGTGTACAGCAACCTGTTCACGGGCGTGCACGGCAACTACCTGGCTCCGTCGATCCGCGCCGCAGGCATGGACCCCGACAACCTGCCCGAGTCCGACCCTAGCAAGATGAATTTCGGCGGCGATTCCAAGAAGGCCTGGAAGGACATCTGGGGCTGCGGCCAGGGCGTTGGGGCCATCAACGCGGTGACCAGCACCGCCGAGATGGTGGGCAAGTTGCGCAGCGAATACGAAGCCGCACGCGCTCGCCTCAAACTGTAAGGACTGAGCCGCTGACACCCATGTTGACGGTGCCGTGGGGTTTCTTGGTTTCACATCCCTCGCCCGCGATGTGCCTTGTGCACCGCGGGCGAAGTTGTTTTACAAGCGCCTCCGATGCAAGGGCAAACCCCGATCGGTGCGCTGCATCGGTTGCAGATAATGGTGATGAAAAATAACCAAAGCAGTTCTGCTCTGGTTATTTGCTCAGCGCATTTTTGCAAGGTAGGTCCGTCATGTTTCGTTCTTTTGTGCTGCTGTTCGCTGCCCTGTGCGCCAGCGGTGTGGTTCATGCTCGCAACGAGGGGGTGACCTCTGACGAGATTCGTCTGGGCGCTTCGGCCGTGCTGTCGGGGCCGCTCGGTGCGCAAACCGTGCAGTACGGCGAGGGCTCGCGGCTGATGTTCGATGCCGTCAACGCCCAGGGCGGCGTGCATGGCCGCATGATTCGCTACACCACGCTGGACGACGCTTTTGATGCAAAGAAGGCGGTCGAAAACACGCGTCAACTGCTAGAGGTTGACAAGGTCTTCATGATCTACAACAGCACCGGCACCGCCCAGACGGCGGCCATCCTGCCGCTGATCAAAGAGCACCGCACGCTGATGTTTGGTCCGGTCACGGGCGCATCGCTGTTTCGCGAAACTTTCAACCCGCAGGTGTTTCATGTGCGTGCGGGCTACGCCAACGAGGCCAGCAAGATCGTCTCGCAGTTGCGCCAACAGGGTATGAGCCGTGTGGCGGTGTTCTACCAGGACGACGGGCTGGGCAAAACCCTGGCGGCCGAGTTGAAGAAGGCGTCGGACGACGAAAAGCTGCCCTTCGTCGCCGAAATCAAGGTAGACCCTCAGCAGCCCGACTTTGCAGCAGCAGCCGCGGCGACCGAAAAGGCGCAGCCGCAGGCGGTGATTGTGGCCACGGCCGGCGCGACCTTCACCCACTACATCAAGGCCGTGCAGTTGACGGCCGCGCGGCCTGCGTACTACGGCTTTTCTGTAGCAAGTCTGGATGTCATCAACCGAGAACTCAAAGACAAGGCGCGCGGCATCATCCTCGCGCAGATCATGCCGTCGCTGCGCAACACCACCATCCCGGTGGTGGCCGAATACCTGAGCCTGCTGCGTGCGAAGTCACCAACTGCCCAGCCCTCGGCTTCGCAGTTTGAAGGGTTTGTGCATGCGCGGCTGCTGGTGGAAGGTCTGCGCCGCACGGGTCGTAATTTGACTACCGAGTCCTTCACCAAAGCCATGGAAGACGCGGGCGAAATCTCGTTCGGGCGATTCAACGTGAAGTATTCGCCCAAGAACCACAACGGCTCTACCTATGTGGAACTTGCCATCGTGGACGCAGAAGGCAGCCTGAGATATTGAGCCCCTGACTCGCTGTGGCCCCTGGGTTGCGCTCCGCTTACAGCCCATACGTCAGCGCGCGCGCCTTCCCCCAGAACACGCGGTACATGAAGATGGTGTAGATGATGATGACGGGCAGCGTGATCGCCACGCCGATCCCGATGACCACCAACGACTCGGTCGCGCTGGCCGCGTCCCACACGGTGAGCCGGTCAATCACGATGTAGGGATAGATGCTGTAGGCCAGGCCAAAAAAGGCCAGTACAAAAATAACTACCGTGGCCACAAACACGATCCAGCCATAGCCAGCCTGCACCACGCGCGGGGTTGCAAGGACGTGGCGGATGGCAAAAAACGCTGCTACGCAGGCCAGCGGGATGGGCAGCAGTGCAAACAGCTCTGGCAACACAAACCATTTGGCAAACACCGTGTGGCTGACCAGCGGGGTGGCCAGCGAGATACCCACCAGCGCCAGGCCCATCGGCCACAAAACGCGCTGGCCCCACCGCGCCGCTTTGTGTTGCAGATCGCCATCGGTCTTCATCAGCAACCAGCCCACGCCCAGCATGGCGTAGGCAGCAGGCAAGGTGAGCGCAATGCCCGCAGAAAACAGCAGGCCCCAGGCGTCGTTCTGAAAGCCGGTGACATACGCACCCAGCATCCAGCCCTGTGCCATGGTGGTGACCAGTGAGCCTCCCGCAAAGAGCCGGTTCCAGGTGGCCTTGTGCGAGTCGCGTGCTTTGACCCGAAAGTCAAACGCCACACCCCGCAGCGTGAGGCCCAGCAGCATCACCGCCACCGGGAGGTACAGGGCTGTCAGCACGATGCCATGGGCCATCGGAAAACAGATCAGCAGCACGCCCACCCCCAGCACCAGCCAGGTTTCGTTGGCGTCCCAGAACGGGCCAATGCTGGACACCATCACGTCTTTTTCTGCATCGGTGGCAAAGGGCAACAAGATGCCCACGCCCAGGTCGTAGCCGTCCAGGATCACATAGGCGAGCAGCGCCAGGCCCATGACAGCCATGAAGGCCAGGGGCAGGGTATGGGCCAGGGTCATTTCCATGGGTTCCTCCTTTGAACGGGGTTTCAGACCGACTTGGGTTGTGTCGACGGTTGTGTCAGCGGCTGGGGCGAGGGCGGGGGCACGGCTGGCACCGGCATAGTGGGGTGCTCGGCCATGTACTTGATCACGCCCACATAGGCGGCCAGCAGCAGCACATACACCACGAGGTACGCCACCAGCGTGGTGGCGACCATGCCCGGCGCATGCTGCGCCACGGCGTCAGCCGTCTTGAACAGGCCGTACACCAGATAAGGCTGGCGCCCGATCTCCGTCACATACCAACCTGCCAGCGTGGCCACCCAGCCCGAAAACGTCATGCCCACCAACGTGTACAACAGTGCGCGCGGTAACGTGGCCAGGTCTTGCCCGCGGCGGCGGTACAGCACAAACGCGCCCACCCAGGCCACCGCCAACATCAGCATGCCCATGCCCACCATCACGCGAAACCCCCAAAACACCGGTGCCACGGGGGGATGGGCGCCCGGAAACTCATTGAGCCCCTTGAGCTCGGCGTTGATGTCATGCGCGAGGATGAGGCTGGCAAATTTAGGGATCTGCAAGGCGTAGTCGGTACGTCCTTCCTTTTCGTTGGGCAGGCCAAACAGCGTGAGGGGCGCGCCCTTTTCGGTGTGCCAGATGCCTTCAATGGCGGCGATCTTGGCGGGCTGGTGCTCCAGCGTGTTGAGGCCATGCAGGTCGCCCATGAAGATCTGCAGCGGGATCACCATGGCTACGGCCGCGATGGCAGTGCGCAGTGCCTTGCGCGTGCCGTCTGTCGCCGTGCCCTTGATGAGCTGCCAAGCGCTCACGCCTGCAATCAAGAAGCCCGCGGTGAGGGCAGATGCCAGCAGCTTGTGCCCCAGGCGATAGGGGAACGACGGGTTGAACACAATCGCCAGCCAGTCCACCGCATGGAACTTGCCATCGATGATCTCGTAGCCTGCCGGCGTCTGCATCCACGAGTTCAAACTCAGGATCCAGAAGGCCGACAACGTGGTGCCAAAGGCCACCATCAGCGTCGCAATGAGGTGCACCCGCTCTGACACACGCCCCCGGCCGAACAGCATGATGCCCAGAAAGCTGGCCTCCAGAAAAAACGCGGTCAGCACCTCATAACCCAGCAGCGGCCCGGCGATGTTGCCCACATGTTCCATGAAGCCCGGCCAGTTGGTGCCGAACTGAAAACTCATGGTGATGCCTGACACCACGCCCAGCGCAAACGTCAGCGCGAACACTTTGGTCCAGAAGTAGTAAGCCTGCTCCCAGCCCAGAGCCGCTGGCGTGCCCCGCGTCGCGGTGTGGCGCAAACGGAAGAACACCAGAAACCAGCACAGCGCAATCGTGATGGTGGGGAACAGGATGTGAAAGCTGATGTTGGCCGCAAACTGGATTCGCGACAGGGTGAAGGCGTCCATGGTTTCAAACTCCTGGGTCGTTGCTCTTTGGTTTGCTGCCACTCTTGCCGGTCAGCCGGTCTTTGAATTCGAGCACCCGGGTGACGGCGGTGCCCATGCCCATCAACTGCATCGCCGTCTCGGGGGCCAGGCGCTGCACATCGTCAAACCATGTCATGAGCCGGTCGATCAGCTCATGCATCTCGCGCATGCGCTCCTGCGCATGGCGTTCCTGGTCGGAGGTCGGTTCTTCGAGCAAGGCCATGCGCAGCATGGACAGCGTGGGCTCAATCTCGCGGCGACGGCGCTCTTCGGCCAGCACGCGAAAGATCTCCCAAACATCTTTGGGCGCCTCAAAGTATTCGCGCCGGTCCCCCGGCTGGTGACTGAGCTTGACGAGACGCCACGCCTGCAACTCCTTGAGCCCCATGCTCACGTTGGAGCGCGAGAACTCCAGCGTTTCGGCAATTTCATCTGCGTTGAGCGCCCGGGGTGACAGAAAGATCAGGGCGTACATCTGGCCGACGGTGCGGTTGATGCCCCAGCGGCTGCCCATCTCGCCGAAATGGGCCACGAACTGGCGGTTGAGGGGAGGAAGTTGGTTGACGTAGGTCATATGGACATGGATTGTGCGCTTTATTTCCTGAATTTTCAGTAATTACTGAAAATTCAGGATGTTGTGTAGGGTGGGATAAGGCTGAGAAGCTCTACGGAAGCCTTTAAATCGACGCCTCCAAGCCCCCGCGAAAAGTCCGCCCCGACGACAATAGAATGCTTCGGCCCGATCTCCCTGGCTGGATGAGCCGGGGCCTTCTCCCCTTCTTCTCGACAACTCCGCATGTCTTCTGCCACCTCTCGCACGCCGCTGATCGACATGGTCAAGGGCTTGGCGTGTATCACCATCGTCTGGCACCATCTGGCTTTTTACGGGCCCATGTCGGACATCGCCCAGCCCCTGGCCCCTGCGCTCATGGCCTGGCTGTATGACTTTGGTCGCATGGCCGTGCAGGTGTTTCTGGTGGTGGGTGGTTACCTGGCGGCCGCCAGCCTGGCGCCGATGGGCGTGGCGCGGTTTGAGCATGCAGGCAACGCCATCGCCAAACGTTTTGTGCGCCTGGTGGTGCCCTACGCGGTGGCGCTGGTATTGACCGTGGTGGTGGCCGCGCTGGTGCGGCTGTGGATGGTGCACCCCTCGGTGCCGGACGAGCCCACACTGGCGCAGTTGCTGGCCAATGCCTTGCTGCTGCAAGACATCGTGGGCGAAGACGCGCTGTCGGCCGGGGTCTGGTACGTGGCCATCGACTTTCAGCTGTTCAGCCTGAGCGTGCTGGTGTGGGCGGGCGTGCGCGCTTTGCCTGGCGTGTGGGCGCAGCACCATCGCGCTGTGCTGGCCCGCGCGTTGATCGTGCTCGGGGTTGCAGCGTCGCTCTGGTTCTTTAACCGCATGGCCGGATTCGACATGTGGGCGCTGTACTTTTTTGGTGCGTATGGCCTGGGCATGCTGGCGTACTGGGCCGTGCGTGCGCCCCGCGCGCATGCGTGGCTGGCGGCCATTGTGTTGCTGGGTGGCGCTGCGCTGGCGCTGGATTACCGGGGCCGGGTGGCCGTGGCGCTGGTCACGGCGCTCTGCCTGGTGTTTGCGCTGCGCTCCGCACGGGTGCGGTCTTGGAGCGAGGCGGCACCATGGGCTCCCCTGGTGCGGCTGGGGCAGATGGCGTATTCCGTGTTTCTGGTGCACTTTGCGGTGTGCCTGCTGGCCAACGCGGTGGTGGGAACCCTGTGGCCTGAATCGCCCGTGGTCAATGCGTTCGGGATGCTGCTGGCGTTTGTGCTCTCGCTGGCCGCTGGGCGTTTGCTGTATTTGCGGGTGGAGCAGCACGTGCCGTCCTGGTCTACCGCCTTGCGCTGGCAGGCGGGCCTGGTGGGCACGGGCTTGGTGGTAGCCCTGTCGAGCAACTGGGCCTGAGGTCGCGCCGACAGCGCTTGGTCAAGGGCGCTGCAGTTTGCGCTCTCGGCGTTTGCGTTGTTTGTCCAGAAACCAGGCCAAAAAAGGCAACAACAGCATCGATCCCGGAATCACCCAGATGAACAGGTAGGGGCTGACGGACGAGGCCGACCGCATCACGTCGCGCAAATGGGCGCGCTCGGTGGCGTCCCAGTTGCCTTGGCGGCGCTGCTGCACCAGCCACACCACCGACCCCTTCATCGTCGCCATCTCGCGCTTGAGGCGGCTTTTCTCGCGGCTGTTGCCCGCCAAAAAAGAGCAGAACCACTCGGGCGCCCGCTCCATGCGGCGCTGAAACGCGGTGGTCGAATTCGGGTCGAAGGTTTCGGGCAGCGCGGCGGGGTCGTTGGAGGGGGGTGGCGTGGTCATGGCGGCTGCCATTGTCACTGCGGGCGCAGACAACGCCAAGCGTGTTTTCACGTTGCAATGCTGCGCGCGGTCAATCGCTTTGAATGTTGCGGGCCTTGATGAGTGCGCCAAACCGCGCGCTGTCTGCCATGGCGCGGCTGTTGAACTCCGCAGGCGACATGGGCGCTGGCACGCCGCCCAGCGCGTTGATGCGCTCCTGCACAGCAGGGGTTGCCAAGGCCTTGTTGATTTCGCGGTTTAGCCGCGTCACTACGTCAGCGGGTGTGCCCGCAGGCGCATAAAAGCCGAACAGCGTGTCTGCGTCAAACCCTTTGAGGCCGGCTTCATCCAGCGTGGGCACGTCCGGGAACAGCGGCGAGCGTTTGGCGCTGCCCACGGCCAACAGCTTGAGCTTGCCCGCCTTCACATGCTGCAGACCAATGCCCGGGTCGAACATGAAATCCACCTGTCCACCCAGCAAGTCCTGCATGGCGGGCGCCGCGCCGCGATACGGCACATGTACGGCAAATACGTTGGCCTGGGCTTTCATCATTTCTGCTGCCAGATGCGGCGAGCTGCCATTGCCGGGGGTGCCAAACGTGAGCTTGCCGGGGTTGGCTTTGAGGTGGGCCAAAAACTCCTGGATGGTGTTGACCGGCAGCGTGGGTTTCACCTCCAGAAACACCAGCACGCGCGCTGCTGCCGCCACAGGCGTCAAGTCCTTGACCGGGTCAAACGGCATCTTGGGATACAGGTGCGGGTTGACTGACACCATGCCGCCCGAGCTCAGCAGCAGCGTGTAGCCGTCAGCAGGCGATTTGGCCGCAGCGTCTCCACCAATGTTGCCGCCCGCACCGCCCCGGTTTTCAACAACCACAGGTTGTCCCAGCGCGGTTTGCAGCGGCAGCGATACGGCGCGTGCAATCTGGTCGGCAGCGCCACCCGCAGGGAAGTTGACGATGACCTTGATCGGCTTGCTGGGCCAGGTGTCTGCCACTGCGGCGAAAGGCAGTGCGAGTGCGCAAGCCGTGCAGGCCAGCGCCAGGGCGTGGCGCAGGTGTTGTGTCCGGTGAATTCGGTGAAGGGGATTTTTGTGTTGGATTGATGGCATGGTGTGTCTCCTTGAAATGCTGGGGCCCGGGTATGCCGGGTCTTGTGGTGGTTGATGTCGGCGTAGCTGAGAGTGAGTGACCGTCTTTGGTGGCAGGCGATGTCAGGCCACATCCACCTCCACCAGGATGGCGCGTGGGCTGGCCAGCGCGTCGCGCAGCACCTGGTGCAATTGGGCGGGGTCGGTCACCTGCACCGCCTCGCACCCTTGGCCGCGGGCCAGTGCGAGGAAGTCAAGGTCTGGCAGGTCGGTGCCTTCCAGCTTGTCGCCCTCGTGGAACCCGAAGGTGGGGGCAAACTCTTGCAGCGCCGCGTAGCGCCGGTTCTTGAGGATGATGAAGGTGATGGGTAGCTGTAGCTGCGCAGCGCTCCACAGAGCCTGGATGGAGTACATGGCCGACCCATCCCCGATCAGCCCGATCACCTTGCACCCGGGTTTGGCCAATGCCACCCCCACAGCGGCGGGCATGGCGTAGCCGAGGCCGCCGCTGCACATGGTGTAGAAGGTTTCGCTTTGCACGATGGGCAGGTAGGCCTGCATGGCAGCGCGCGAGCTGGGGGCTTCTTCCACCACGATGGAAGCTGCGTCGCGCACCTCGGCCAAGGTTTGCATCACATACGGCACGCTCATCAGCGGGCCTGTGGGCTCGGCACTCGGGCGGGTTGCGCGGGCTGGTGGCAGCGCGCGTGTCGGTGGGGCGGGGCGGGCCAGCAGGTCCAGTACGCCCAGGCGGATGCCGCCCACGGCGGACGTGCCTTCGGGCGTCCACGCGGCGGTGGTGGGGTCTTCAATCAGCTGCACCAGCTGCGCGCCGGGTGGCACGTGGGGGCCAAAGCCTTCGACGTGGTACGTGAAGGCAGCAGCACCCAGCGCAAAGACCAGATCGTGCCCCGACAGCAGCGAAACGATCTTCTCGCGCATGGCGGGCAGCACCCCGGCAAACAGGTGGTGGTTTTGCGGAAAGCCACAGCGACCCGACATGGGTGCTACCCACACGGCTGCGTTGTGCCGCTCGGCCAAAGTCACCACGTCGTTCCACGCGCCATCTCGGTCTACCGCCGCACCCACCACAAACACTGGGCGCTGTGCGGCGTCAAGTGCGGTGCCAATCGCATCCAGCACACGCGGCTCTGGCCGCGTTTCGGTGCTGACCATGCGGGGCTTCAGTGGATCGCATGGCTTGTCCCAGTCGTCCGCCGGAATCGACACCAGCACCGGCCCGCGCGGCTGCTGCATGGCGATGTAGTAGGCGCGGGCAATGGCCAGAGGCACGTCTTCGGCCCGGGCGGGCTCCATGCTCCACTTCACGTACGGCTTGGGCAGCTCGGTGGCCTGGCCCGAGAACAGGAACGGGTCGAACGGCAATATGGACCGCGCCTGCTGCCCTGCCGTGATCACCATGGGCGTGCGGTTCTTGTGCGCGGTAAAGATGTTGCCCATCGCATGCCCCACGCCTGCTGCAGAGTGCAGGTTCACGAACGCGGCGTTGTGCGTGGCCTGCGCATACCCATCGGCCATGCCCACCACCACCGCTTCTTGCAGGCCCAGGATGTAGCGAAAGTCGCTGGGGAAGCCCAGAAACAACGGCAGCTCCGTGGAGCCCGGATTACCAAAAATGGTGTTGATCTGAAAGCCGCGCAGCAGGTCCAGCACCACCTCGCGCACGGTGGGGCGGGCGGATGTAGCGGGGTGTGCGACAGTCGCAGCGTTCGACGAAGAGGCCTGGGTCATCTGGGTCATGGAGAAAGGGGGTGCTGAGGGACGGAACCCGATCTTCGGCGGCAACGCTTCATCCATCAATACAATGAAGCGACTAAGCGGTATTCATTCAATGCATATCAAAGACATCGACCTGAACCTGCTGCGCCTGTTCGACGCTGTTTACCGCACGCGCAACGTCAGCCGCGCGGCTGACCTGCTCGACCTGACCCAGCCCGCAGCCAGCCAGGCCCTCACGCGGCTGCGCCTGCTCATCAAAGACCCCCTGTTTGTGCGCGCAGGCGGCGGCGTACAGCCCACCCCCAAAGCCGACCGGCTGGCAGACGCCGTGCGCAGTGCGCTGGGTTTGCTCGAAGAAGCGCTCAACGAATCCGCACTGTTCGACCCGCTGCAATCGCGCAAGGTGTTTCGCATCCACATGAGCGACATTGGGGAAGGGCGCTTTTTGCCCGCACTGATGCAGGCGCTGCAAAAGCAGGCGCCGGGCGTGCGGCTGGAGACCTTGCCCGTGCCACGCAGCGACATCGCAGCCATGCTCGACAGTGGGCGCATTGACTTTGCCTTTGGTTTTTTGCCCACCGTCAAAGACACCCGGCGCGTGCAGTTGCTCAAAGACCGGTACATCGTGCTGCTGCGCGCGGGCCACCCGTTCAGCCTGCGCAAGCGCAGCGGGCCCGCCTTGCTGCGTGACCTGCGGCAACTGGAGTTTGTGGCCGTGCGCACGCATTCAGACACCTTGCGGATCCTGGAGATGCTGCAGCTGCAAGATCGCCTGCGCCTCACCGCCGAACACTTCATGGCGCTGCCCTCCATCGTGCGCGGCACGGACCTCGCCGTAGTCATGCCGCGCAACATCGCCCAGACCTTTGCCGCCGACGCGGGCTACACCATCATTGAACCCGCGCTGCCGCTGCGCGATTTCACTGTGTCATTGCACTGGAGCCGCCGGTTTGAAAGCGACCCTGGCATCCAATGGCTGCGGGGAGCGATTGAGGATCTGTTTCAGGAACGGGGCGCCTCGAACTGAGATTAAATTAACTGTATATTTGTAAGGGGTATCTATTTAGCTCCAGTGACGTGAGAATAGCTGGATGGAAACCCAGATGCTAACGCCAACTCCTGGACGGGACTACCCCCGCACCTGGAACGAATTTCTTGACTGGTTTGCCACCGAAGAGGCTTGCCAGGCG
>JAUXZO010000003.1 GCA_030692685.1 Acidovorax sp.
GCGAGGGCAGCACCATCAATACCAAGGGTTAACCCTGAGTTTTCTTGCCATGGGGGTGTTCATTGTCAAGTGAAGATTTGCAAGAAAACCCAATTAAATCATTGGGTTAGGGGATATTTTAGCTTAAGTTCGGTGGATTGGTACCCACCCTCCTCCCGGGCCAAACAACCAGCCCTCTCAGCCCCCCAGTCGCCTTCCCTGCGAAAACACCACCAGCTCACCAGGCTCAAACGCCGTCCACCTCTCGTTGCTCGTCAACGGACTCGTCACAATCACCGCCACCCGGTCTCCTATACCCGTTTGGCTGGCAAAGTCGAGCTCCAGATCTTCGTCGCTCAGGTGCGCTTGGCCAAAGGGGTGCTTTCTCTCTAGGTAGTAGAGCCGTGTTGATGCATGGCTCCACAGCGCCTGACCGTTGGAGAGGAGGTAGTTGAAAGTGCCCTGCGTGCGGATCTGCGCTGTCAGATCCTGAAGAGTGAGCGTGAGTTCTTCAACGCTAGGCACCGTGGCGTGGGACTTGGCCAACTCCTGCATCAGCCAGCAAAACGCGTGCTCGCTGTCCGTATCGCCCACAGGACGGAACTGGCCGTGAAGCTTTGGCCTCTTCGGCCCCAAGTCGCCGTTGTGGGCAAAAACCCAATAACGACCCCAAAGTTCGCGCACGAACGGGTGACAGTTTTCCAGCTTCACTTCGCCTTGGGTTGCCTTGCGGATATGCGCGATGACATTGCGACTCTTGATCGGATACTGCTTGATCAGATCAGCCACCGGCGACTCCACTGCAGGTAAGTGGTCAACAAAGTGCCTTACGCCTTTGTCCTCGAAAAATGAGATGCCCCAACCATCGCTGTGATGGTCTGTGCGCCCACCGCGCTGGGCGAATCCGCTGAAACTGAACGTGATATCGGTCGGTACGTTGCAGTTCATGCCGAGCAGTTGGCACATGTCGCTATCCCTCTTCCCTAGTCGCTGTATGCGATTGCTGATGGGTTCGATGGTAGCGCCCGGCATGTGCAGAAATGCAATCTATGCATTGACACCTTTCAGTAAGCGCGCCACAGCAGAAGAGGGCACCGCCGCGCTAGGAGACGGACGTAGTCGCCATGGCGTTCCGTCTTCACGCCACCGTATCCATGCGCGAACGGACAGGCAAGGACGATGGATAGCAGAGATAGCGAAACCAACTGGAGAGCGCTGCACTCGCAGCGGATCAACTCACCAGCAGGCCGAGAGTGCCCCGTTCGACCGCGGCCCAAGAACGAACAAACAGAGTAGCTGCAGGGAGGGGAACCGCTACAAAGTCCTTCACACGATGCGCTGACGCCGATCGGGATGCGCTGCAAGGGGGCTATCTACAGCCAATACATGTGTGTTGACGAGCAAACCTGCAGTGAGCTGACCAAGGCCCCACGAAGAGGACTCCGTCTCAGGCCGGCGAACCGCCGGGCCGATCGGCGTAGACCGTGTGCGCAGCAGACCGGGACGGGCTGCAAGGCGCAAATCGCAGCACTAGCTGTAGTGATGGCGAGGTTTTGTTTGCCGAGCAGAGCGCCCGCGGCCGCAGGTGCACACGGCGCGGAGGCTCCTGCCGTTCCCTAACTGCGTTCCGACCACAGCTTGCCGCCTGTGGCCCAGTTTTCGCGTTTGATGTCGGTGATCAGGATGTCCACCGATTCGGGGGAGCCGCCGAGCACCTCCACCGACACACGGGTGATCTCTTCCACCAGCTTGCGCTTTTGTTCGACCGTACGGCCTTCCATCATCTCGACGTGGTACGTGGGCATGGAATCTCCTTGAATAAACAGAATCACCGCAGGGCGCCCGCCAGGCGCCGCGTGAAGGCACGCATCATATCGGCGGATGATCCGCGGCGCTGCCTGTGCCTGGTGCGTCCGCATCCACGCCGCACTGCTTGCAGATGCAGCGTACGCCGACCTCATTGGCGGACAGTGTCGCCAGCACCTCACCGCTCACCATGACGTTCATGCACCAGCACGACTGAGGGGGCAGCCCCGCGGCCATCGCGCAGCCGTTGGGACGGTGGCACACGGGGCATAGCGAGGAGTCTTTGGGGGGCAGGCGGGACATGGCGACGACGGTAGGAATCGACGTGAATCTGCGGAGGAGCATTTTACGGCGGAACCCGCATCGCGATCGATGCCATGACGCGGGGCGCACCGCAAAAGCCGCGTTCAGACAGATACCGATCAACCGCCAATCAAGGTTGCCGTGATCACAAGGCGACGAGTGGCCAACCCGCGAGCGCTGGGCCGCGCCCGAATCATAAGAAATACGCCTCTAAACCCCCTTTTGCGCCGAGGCTGCCGCTCACCGCGCGCTATCTGGCGGATACATACGACGACAGCACCTGAAGCAGTTCGGGATCAGCGCGCTTGAGTGCCTCGCCTGACAGCGAGGTCCCGATCTTGTCCAGGCGCGCTCGTACGCTCGAATCCATCAGCCCGATCTTTGCTCCGTTGTCTTTCAGGCCCTTGAGCGTGTCTTTGGCGTTCTGTTCGCTCATTTGCCAACCGCGCTCCTCGGCCGCACCCGCTGCGCGGATGACTGCGTCGCGTTTCTCGGGAGGCAAAGCATCCAGAGCCTTTTTGTTGATGATCACTGCGTTGCGAGGCAGCCACGCATTGGTCTGGTAGAACCAGGGCAGCTTTTCCCACATCTTGGTATCGACCCCTTGCGCGGCCGATGTAAACACCAGCGAGACCTTCTCGGTCTGGACCGCACTGCCGAGATCCGGCGTCTCCACGAGCACGGGATTTGCACCCAAGGCTTCTGCCAGCTTTCTCACCGAAGGTGAGTTTTCACGCATGTTCATCAGCTGAAGGTCGCCAATGGTACGGATTTCCTTGGCCGAAAACATGCCTTGCGGAGGCCAGGGTACCGAGTACAGCATGGCAAACCCCTGCCCTGCGGCTTTCTTCTCGGCCAACGGGCGAGCCAGCTGCCACAGCTTGCGCGCTGCCGGGTAGGTCGTTGCCAGAAAAGGGATGGCATCCAGACTGAACACCGGATGGATGGCTGACAAGCTGGGGCCAAACACCTCTCCGGCCGCCACCTTGCCGTCGATGACCGCCTGGCGGACATCGGGCGCCTTCACCAGCGTGCCGCCAGAATGGATGGTGATGTTGACCTGCCCATTGGTGCGCGCCGCCACGTCCTTGGCGAATTCCCGGAGGTTCTGGACATGAAAGCTGCTCTCCGGATAGCCAGACGCCAAGTCCCACTTGACTTGCGCCGAGGCGCTGGCAGACGCCAATATTGCGGCGAGAACGAGGCTGGTGGCCCGATGGCACGAAAGAAAATAGTTCACTTTACGGGGTCCTTGAGGTTGGGCGTGTTCGGGGTCATCGGATGTGTAGTTGCTCCCCGGCCAGGGCTTCTAAGTGACGATCTTTTTGCGGCTGGAGTTGCCTGGAGGCGAAGCTCCTGTTCGCGGCCCTTGCGCGTGGTTCCGGGGTTTTGAAGTCTCCCGGTACAGGTATCTCGTCGCTTTCAGAAATCGCTGTGGATTACACCAAGGCTCGGAAAACTGTAATCGAGCGGTTTGGAGTCCTTTTTCAGCCAACGTGGACAATACCGCCGCTTGATGAAAGATCAATAACTGAATGTGGCACTCGGGGTGTAACAACATGCCACGCAGTTTATAGAGATAAAAATCGCTGTGCAACGGAGGGTTCGCTAACGGCTAGAAACGTCCTACCTCGTAAATATCGAATGCAATGCAGTCTTCGAGGCTCACTCCACCGCCATGGCGCCGACTCGCTAGAAATAAAAATTCCTATGATTGACAATGACTTGTCGGAAGTACCGTCTGTTTTTGATGAGGATATCAGCAGGTATTTTCAGCAGTTCCGGCTAACCGCCAGATACCTCGGCAACGTCGAAATTGCTCAGCCTTGCGAATTGTGAACTTTCGTCAATTATCGCGGTAGAGCCACATAATCCTGATTTGGTAATGCCCGGCGAGCTAAAAGCCGGGTCATCGGGCCATATGTACAGCGTCTATTTACGGGCAAGCCTGGGGTGGTTTTCAAATCGGGCTCGATGCCCCCTTGCGACAATCCACCGAACTTAAGCTAAAATATCCCCTAACCCAATGATTTAATTGGGTTTTCTTGCAAATCTTCACTTGACAATGAACACACCCATGGCAAGAAAACTCAGGGTTAACCCTTGGTATTGATGGTGCTGCCCTCGCA
>JAUXZO010000004.1 GCA_030692685.1 Acidovorax sp.
TGCGAGGGCAGCACCATCAATACCAAGGGTTAACCCTGAGTTTTCTTGCCATGGGTGTGTTCATTGTCAAGTGAAGATTTGCAAGAAAACCCAATTAAATCATTGGGTTAGGGGATATTTTAGCTTAAGTTCGGTGGATTGCAACGGCGTCGGGGCCAGTGGCCACTTGGCTTGCGAAATGTTGGCGCAGCGCGCAGCCATCAAGATCACCACAGTGCCTTACAAAGGTGGCGCGCCAGCAATTACTGACGTGTTGGGTGGCCACGCCCATTTTTTAGCACTCAATGAGGTGCTGCCGCATATTCAAGACAAGCGCATGAAGGGTTTGGCTGTCACTTCACCCAAGCGATCGCCCTTTATGCCTGATTTGTCTTCGGTGTCTGAAACATTGCCTGGCTATGACATGGTTTCGTGGTTTGGGGTGTTTGCCCCGGTTGGCACGCCCACTGATGTGGTTAACAAAATCAATACTGAAATCGCAATAGCTTTAAAACAACCCCATGTGCTTGAAAAATTCAATTCGCTGGGCGCGACCCCTGTGGGCAGCACACCCAAAGAATTCACCATTTTTGTAAACAGCGAGATTGATCGCTGGGGCAAAATTGTCAAGCCCATGAATATTTATATCGATTGAAAATATTGATGCGCAATCGGTATTACGGGACTTTTTCCAATTTTAATTTTATAAAAGGATTATTTCATGAAAGTTACTGCTGTCGAAACCATTGAATGTGATGCCGGATGGCGAAACTATTATTTCGTCAAATTAAGCACCGATGCGGGGGTCGTGGGTTGGAGTGAATACGATGAGGGTTTTGGCTCCCCAGGTGTTGGCGCCATCATTGAGAAACTCAAAGGGCGACTCATTGGGCAAGCGGTCAACAACCACGAACACTTTTTCCAGCTGGCCAACTGCTTGACGCGCCCTGCGGCTGGTGGCGTCATAGGGCAAGCGATTGGCGCACTGGAAAACGCATTGCTCGACGCCAAAGCCAAAGGTCTGGGTGTTCCCTGTTATGAACTGTTGGGGGGCAAACTGCGCGATCAGATCCCGGTGTACTGGTCACATTGCCCCACTTGGCGCATCAACCACCCAAAGTTTTATGGCAATGCAGTGACCGATCTAGCTGGCGTCAAAAAAACAGCTGCCGAGGCCAAGGAACGCGGGTTCAAGGCTTTGAAGACGAATATGTTTATTCATGACGAAGGACCGGCCCACGCATGGCGGCCTGGTTTTGCGGTTCCCTTTTTGCCGGAACTGACCGTCAGCCCCCAACTGATCCGCAATGTCCGGCAGCATTTGGAAGCTCTGCGTGAGGGCGGCGGTGCCGATATGGGCCTCTTGCTGGATGTTAATTTCAATGCCAAGCCCGAGGGCATGCTGAAGTTGCTTCGCGCGCTGGAAGACCTGAACTTGTTTTGGGTGGAAATCGACATGTACAACCCCAAGGGTTTGGCGCAGATCCGCCAGCACAGTCCTTGCCCCATCAGTTCGTGCGAAACGCTGATTGGCTTGCGCGAATTTTTGCCCTACTTTGAACACCAGTCCATGGACGTGGCCATCATCGACGGCGTGTGGAACGGCATGTGGCAAGCCATGAAAATCGCCGCCGCCGCTGACGCGCATGACATCAACGTAGCGCCCCATAATTTTTATGGCGACCTGTGCACCCTGATGAACGTGCATTTTTCGGCGGCTGTGCCCAATCTCCACATCATGGAAGTCGATGTGGACCGCTTGACCTGGGAGGGTGAGTTGTTCACCCACGCCCCAGAGTTCGTTGATGGTCAATTGCTAGTGCCTGACCGACCCGGCTGGGGCACCGAGCCTATTGAAGCGGCACTTCGTGCGCGTCCACCCAAGGTGACCGGCGGTTTGTTGCAGTACAAACGGACCTGATGCAATCAACCCTGACGCCATGGATTTGAAGGTTGGGATGACCGAGCTGAACGACAAGCAGATGAAAGAGCCCATTAACAAGCACACAAAGGCACCTGGCCATATTTTGCCGACCCTGGTCGCGGCGCAATGGGCATGCACCTCACTGTGGTTTGCCATCAATGCGGTCATGCCTGATTTGCAGCGGGCGTTTGCGTGGCCAATCGAATCAGTGGGCATGGTGACCTCAGCCTTGCAACTGGGGTTTATCGTGGGAACCTTGTTGTTTGCGCTTTTGGCGCTGGCCGACCGTTTTTCAGCGCGCCGCGTTTTCTTGATTTGCGCTTTGTGCGGTGCCAGTTGCACGGTGGCCGCGCTGTTCATGGTGAGTGACTTTGACGCCTTGCTGTTTTGGCGCTTTCTAACGGGGTTTTTCTTGGCCGGCATCTATCCCGTGGGTATGAAGATTGCCGCCCAGTGGTACCCCCAAGGCTTGGGCCGTGCCTTGGGTTACTTGGTGGGGGCCTTGGTGTTGGGTTCTGCCAGCCCGCATGCGCTGCGTGCCATCTCCGACAACTTGCCTTGGCAAAGTTTGATGTGGGCCGTAGCCGCCTTGGCCGCTGCGGGCGGGGCACTGCTGTTTTTCGCCACCCCCGAACCTCCGGTAAAGGCGAAAAGGCCTGCCACTTTGCAGTGGCGCGCCTTGTCCAGCATCGTCACGGACACCCAGGTGCGCAGTTCAGCATGGGGCTACTTTGGACACATGTGGGAGCTCTACACCTTGTGGGTGCTGTTGCCGGTGATCTTGTCTCAGCGTTTGCAGGGTGCCGCCTTGTCGTGGGCTACTTTTGTGGTCTTGGGATCTGGGGCCTTGGGTTGTGTGCTGGGGGGCGGCTTAGCGCAGCGCTGGGGCAGTGCCAAGGTGGCGGCCTGGCTACTATTGATCAGCGGGATGTGCTGCTTGTTGTCGCCATGGGCTTTGGGGGCCAGCGATGTTTGGTTTGCCGTGTGGTTGCTGATCTGGGGCATCACGGCGGCGGGCGACTCGCCACAGTTTTCTGCCTTGACCGCGCTCAACGCGCCCGCTCAAGGAATGGGCAGCGTGTTGACCTTGGTCAACAGCCTGGGTTTCGCTATTTCCATCGTCAGCATCATGTGGTTTGTGTCGCAACTGCCCACGGTGCCCTTGGCGCAGCTCTTGCCTTGGCTGGCCGCAGGGCCCATTCTGGGTTTGTTGGCCATGCAGCCTGTGCTGCGCGGCAATAAAAACCATCTGTGAACACCACCGTGCCGACCTTGTAACATGGCAGCACAGATTCGACAAAAGCCCGCAACCACTCGAGGCGGCCCATGCCAACCGGCCTTCCCACCATGGCGGGCTTGCCGCTCTTGGTCGGCCTGCATTTCCCGCTCAAACTGCTCGCGCGACTCGCGCAGGCGCATGATCATGTCGGCTTGGTTGTGGCGGTCGGCCTGGGCCTGGCGGATGAAGTCCGGTGACGAGCGCCTGAAGTTGTCGGCCATCACCTTGGCCTGCGAACGGTCCATGCCCAGCAATTCCAAAGCGGCACGGCCGCTGCGCAAAGAAGACTCGAACACCTCGCGCTCCACATGCGGAACGTTCAGCTCGTCCAAGGCCATCGCATGACGGGCGTCACGCGCACGCGCCACGATCTGCACGTTTGGAAAAGTCAGCTGCAAGGCTTTGACCAAGTGCGTGCACTGCTCGGCATCGTCAATGGCCACGACCATGGCTTTGGCGTGCGCAATGCCCGCCGCGTACAACAATTCGGGCTGGCTCGCGTCGCCAAAATGCACCTTGAAGCCGTAGCGGCGGGCGCTGTCCACGGTGTCGGCATCGAGGTCGATCACCGTGGGATGAATGTCTGAGGCCAAGAGCAAGCGCGCCACGGTTTGCCCATAACGGCCAAAGCCGGCCACGATGACGGGGGAGTCTTCGGTGTCAATCGCATCGGCTGCGCGCTGGCCAGCGTCTTGGCGGCACCAGCGGTCAAACAACATCAAAAGCAGCGGCGTGCTGACCATGGACAGCGCGGCAATCAAGGTCAGCAGATTGGCCTGCGCCTCGGGCAGCGCGCCCGACAACTTGGCCGCTGCCAGCACCACAAACGCAAACTCGCCCACCTGCTACAAGAGCACCGCCAGCAGCACATTGTCGCGCGCCTTCAGGCCCACCCAACGCGCCAAGCTCCACAGTGCCACGAGCTGCAAGCCCACAACGCACAAGAGGCCCAGCAAGACTTGCGCCGGCATGCTGGCGAGCAGCGCGAGGTCCATGCCCATGCCCACCGCAATGAAAAACAAGCCCAGCAGCAAACCTTTGAAAGGCTGGATATCACTCTCCAGCGCGTGCCGGTATTCAGAGCTGGCCTGAAATATCTCGCTCGACACGGAGGTGAATACCGAGACGGCTTGCGTTTGAATAGGTCGGCGAATCGAACAACTTCATCGACTTTCTTTGTATGCGATCCCGCCAGATTGTCTTAATGGCTTCTGCTCGTCGCCAGGGTGGATGAGTTGGCAAAAGTTTGAACGAAATTGGCCTTATTGGATAAGCGTCTGGGCGTCGAAAGTGACGCTGGCGCGGCAGTTGAAGCAAGTGACCATGGCGCAGCTCAGGCCTTCTTCCATTCGACGGGTAGCCGCGCCCAGGGGCGCAGCCCAAAACGCTCTGAGGCGGGTTCGTCCTTGACAGTGGACGACACAGCTGCGTCGGGCGCGGCCCACTGCGGGCCGAGGTCGGCGCTGGCGGCGACGGCGGCGACGGCGTTGCGTTTGTGTGGCGTCATGGTGCTCATCATGGCATCGAGGGGCGCATGTGATGGGCAAACCGGGCTGTTGCTTTGAATAAAACGGCAGCGATGGTGGGGTATGGCGTGCGATAGCTAGGCTGGGGCGCGCCCGGTGACGGGGCTGACAAAGCTACGCAGGGCATGTGCCCCGGCGCCAGCAGCCTTGCCCCCGCACCGCCACAATCGGCGCCTATGACTTCTTCTCCCTCAATGATGCTGCGCCTGATTGGCCTGGCTGCCTTTTGCAGCATGGCGTCCATGCGTGTGTGCGACCCGATGCTGGTGGAGCTGTCGCAAGAGTTTCAGGTCACCACGGGCGATGCGGCTGCGGTGATTGCTGCGTTTGCGGTGGCCTATGGTGTGTTGCAACTGGTGTATGGCCCGCTGGGCGACCGGCTGGGCAAGGTGCACGTGATCATCGGCGCCACGTCGGCCTGTGCGGTGTTCAGTGCCATCACGGCGCTGGCGCCCACGTTTACGGTGCTGGTGGTGTCGCGTGCGGCCATGGGTGCGGCGGCGGCGGGGATCATTCCGCTGTCGATGGCGTGGATTGGCGACCAGGTGGCGTACGAGCAGCGGCAAGAAACCCTGGCGCGGCTGATGGTGGCCACCGTCACCGGGATGATGGCGGGGCAATGGTTTGGCGGTTTTGCCACCGAAACGCTGGGCTGGCGCACGGCCCTCGCGGTGTTGGCGGTGATGTTTGCCGTGGCGGCGGTGTTGTTGTTCAGGCATGCGCGTGCTGCGGGCGTGCTGCAGGCGCCAGCGGGGGCGGGCGCGGGCAGCGGTTTCTCGTTGCGGGCTTACCTTGCGGGCACCGCGGCGCTGCTGCGCATTGCGCGTGTGCGCTGGGTGCTGGCCGTGGTGGCCATTGAAGGCGCACTGGCGTTTGGCACGCTGGCATTTGTGCCCGCGCGCATGGTGGATGGGTTTGGCCTGTCGGCGTCTGCCGCAGGCGGTGTGATGGTGCTGTATGGCGTGGGCGGGCTGATCTACAGCGTGTTTGCGCGGCGCTGGCTGGCGGCGCTGGGCGAGCAGGGCCTGGCGTTGACGGGCGCCACGCTGATTGCCACCGGGCTGCTGGCACTGGCCTGGGCACCGGCGGTGGCGTGGGCGGTGCTGGGCTGTTTTTGTGCGGGCCTGGGGTTTTATATGTTGCACAACACCTTGCAGGTGCAGGCCACGCAGATGGCGCCCGAGGCGCGTGGCACGGCGGTGACCCTGTTTGCCTGCCTGCTGTTTCTGGGGCAGTCGGCGGGCGTGCTGGTGGTGGCTTTCAGCGTGGACCGGGGCTGGCTGCCGCCGGTGTTTTCTGCCGCGGCGCTGGGGGTGCTGGCGCTGGGGTTTGTGATTTCGCGGCGGGTGCAGGCGCGGGGGGCGGTGGTGGGGGCCTGAGGCCTTGAACTCAGGCCTTGAATTGAGGCCTTGAACCGAGGCCGTGAGCAGGCCGTGAGCAGGCTCTGGGCCGCCGTCATTGGTGGCGGGTTCGCCTGTAGACTCTGGGCACTTTTGCCGCAACCAGCCCTGCTGGCTGCGGTGCGCAGTGTCCCTGTCAAACCCATAGCGGTTGGGCAGGTTGCCACACACTACCGGGCCGCCCATTGAGCATGAAAGATTCGTTGCCTGCACCGTCGGCGTTTCCTCGCGCCGAGGGCGCCATGAGCGACAAGGTTCGTCACCACCACTGGGCCGACACGCCCCTGGGGCCTGTCAGCAGCTGGCCGCCTACGCTGCGTTATTCGGTCGAGACGGTGTTGGCGTCACGCTTCCCGTCGTGCCTGGTGTGGGGGCCGCATTTCACCACGATTTATAACGACGCGTTCCGGCTCATTCTGGGCAACAAGCCCGAGGCGCTGGGGCGTTCTTTCAAAGACGTGTGGAGCGAGGCCTGGGCCACCATCGGGCCGATTGCCGAGCGTGCCTACGCGGGCGAGGCCACGTTTATTGAAGACTTCGAGCTGGAGGTCAATCGCTTCGGCCAGCCTGAACAGGCGTATTTCACCTTTTGCTACAGCCCTGTGCGCGACGATGCGGGCAACGTGGTGGGCATGCTCGACACGGTGGTAGAGACCACCAGCAAGTTCCACGCGATGCGCCAGTGGCGTGATGTGGCGGCGTCGCTGGAGGAGCAGGTGGCCCAGCGCACCGCCGACCGCAACCGGCTGTGGCAGCTGTCAGAAGATGTGTTGCTGGTGGCCCGATTTGACGGCGCCATCACCGCCGTGAACCCCGCGTGGACGGCCACCTTGGGCTGGTCTGAGGACGAAACCGTGGGCCACCCCATGGTCGCGTTTGCCCACGCCGACGATATGCAAAAGGTGGCCAAAGCCATGGCCCAGTTGGCCATCGAGCCCGAGCGCCGCCAGATCGTTGCGCGCTACCGACACCGTGACGGCGGTGAACGCTGGATTGCCTGGACCGCCGTACCCAGCGACGGCTTTATCCAGGCCGTGGGCCGTGACACCACCGACGAACACGTGCGCGAGGCGGCCCTGCACAACGCGGAAGACCGCCTGCGCCAAAGCCAGAAGATGGAGGCCGTGGGCCAGCTGACCGGCGGCATTGCGCACGACTTCAACAATATGCTGCAGGGCGTGGTGCTGCCGCTGCAGATCATTCGCCAGCGCATGGCGCAGGGCCGTTATGAAGAGGTGGGGCGCTACATTGAGTCGGGCCTGGCCTCGGCCAAGCGCGCCGCGGGGCTGACGCAGCGGCTGCTGGCGTTTTCACGGCGCCAGCCGCTGGATTCGCGCCCGGTGGATCTGCAGGCGTCGCTGACGGGGCTGGAGTCCATGCTCAAAACCACCTGCGGCGAGAACATTGCGCTGCAGTTGGCGCTGCCGCAAGACCTGTGGCCTGCGCTGACCGACGCCAACCAGTTTGAGAGCGCGGTGGTCAACCTGGCCATCAACGCGCGCGACGCCATGCCGGGCGGAGGGTCGCTGCGCATCACCGCCAGCAACGTGCACGCCGACGCGGCCATGGCGGCGTCCATCCCCGGGCTGGAGCCGGGCGACTATGTGTGTGTGACGGTGCGCGACACCGGCACCGGCATGACGGGCGATGTGATTGCGCGCGCGTTTGACCCGTTTTTCACCACCAAGCCGCTGGGGCAGGGCACAGGGCTGGGGCTGTCGATGATTTACGGCTTCATGCGCCAGTCGGGCGGCATTGCGGTGCTGGACAGCGCCGTGGGGCAGGGCACGGCGGTGACGCTGTACTTCATGCGGTCGCGGCACCAAGAGGCCGAGGCCGCACCGACCGAGGCCTTGACCCCTTTGAGCGGCGCACGCCGCCCCGATTCCATCCTGGTGGTGGAAGACGACGACACCGTGCGCGTGTTGGCAGTCGAATTGCTGCGGGACATGGGTTTTCAGGTGATGGAGGCTGCCACTGGCAACGCCGCCATGGCCCTGTTGTCGGGTGCCGTGCACTTTGACCTGCTGGTGTCCGATGTGGGCCTGCCCGGCCCCAACGGCCGCCAGGTGGCCGACTACGCCCGCGAGACGTTTCCGGCCATCAAGATCATCCTGATGACGGGCTACGCCGAACAGGCCGCCATGACGCCGCAATTTTTGGGCGCGCACATGGAGCTGCTGGTCAAACCCTTTGACGCACAGGCGCTGGTGGCGAAGGTGTATGCGGCCATGGGGCAGGGCAGCGCGTGATGCCTTGAGGCCTTGATGAATTGATGAGTTGATGAGTTGATGAGTTGATGAGTTAGCGGCTTTAGACGGACCGTTCGCCCTGAGCCGGTCGAAGGGCTGTTCGCAAGGCGCGCCACGGCTTTGACAGGCTCAGCCCGAACGGATCGGGATACGGATTAGGCGAGGAGCTGAAACTCAAAAATATCAGCCAAATTGGCCCCTAGCGCTTATTGGTAAAGCGCTCGCTGCTATCAAAATAGGCGTTATTCGGCGTATCTATCACGTTCGTTATAACCACGGCATCTAAACACCCGATTTTTTGATCGTTTGTGTTCTTACGATTCGCCGATACAGTCCCGCATCCCATTCCTTAGACCCTTTTAGACACTGCGCGCCGCAGTCAGGCTCTTGTCACCAAGGCCTGTGCGGCGCCTTTGCATTTTCATGATCGACTTACGGGGTATCACCCAAACCTACCAGGGCTCACAAGGCCCGGTCGAGGCCCTGCGCGGCATCGACCTGCACATCCACCCGGGCGAAGTGTTCGGCATCATCGGTAAAAGCGGCGCGGGCAAAAGCTCGCTGGTGCGCGTCATCAACCTGCTCAACCGGCCCACCACAGGCCAGGTTTTTGTGGGCGGGCGCGACCTGACAAAACTCAACGACGCGCAACTGCGCGAGGCGCGCCGCGATATCGGCATGGTGTTTCAGCACTTCAACCTGCTGTCGTCGCGCACCGTGTTTGACAACGCCGCGCTGCCGCTGGAGCTGGCGGGCATGAGCAAAACCGCCATCCGCGAGCGGGTGAACCCGCTGCTGGATCTGGTGGGCCTGTCGGCCCTGGCCGACCGCTACCCGGCCCAGATCAGCGGCGGGCAAAAGCAGCGCGTGGGCATTGCCCGTGCGCTGGCCAGCCGCCCCAAGGTGCTGCTGAGCGACGAAGCGACATCGGCGCTGGACCCGGAAACCACGCGCTCCATCCTCGACCTGTTGCGCCAGGTCAACCGCGAGCTGGGTCTGACGGTAGTGCTCATCACGCACCAGATGCAGGTCATCAAACAGGTGGCCGACCGCGTGGCCGTGATCGAAGCGGGCCGCATCGTGGAGCAGGGCCGTGTGCTGGAGGTGTTTACACGCCCGCAGCAGGCCATCACCAAAAGCCTCATCGACGAAATCCTGCCGCAAGAGCTGCCCGCCAGCGTGCTGGGCCATGTGCGCAAACTCGCAGGCCAGCTGGCGGCCACGGCACCGGGCCACACCGGCCAGTTGCTGCGCCTGTCGTACGCGGGTGACAGCGCCTACCAGCCCATCCTGTCGCAGCTGATCCGCCAGTTTGGTGTGGACATGAGCATCCTGCACGGCCAGGTGGACGAGATTCAGGACGAAACATTCGGGTCGCTGGCGGTGTACGCCAGCGGCGAAGCCGACAGCGTGCGCGGCGCGGTGGCGCACCTGCGTGCCAGCGGCGTCGAGGTGCTGGAAGTGCCCGTTGCCATGGCCATGGCCGTGGCCGGTTAAGAAGGACAAAAAGTCATGTTGGATAACTTCACCCCAGCCATGCTGGAACTGTTTGCCTCGTCGCTGTGGGAGACGCTCATCATGGTCGGCATCTCCGGCCTGGTGGGCGGCCTGCTGGGCGTGCCGCTGGGCGTTTTTCTGCGGTTGACCGACGACGGCGGCGTGCTGGAAAACGGCCCCCTGAACAAGCTGGTGGGCTGGCTGGTCAACGCGGTGCGCTCCACGCCTTTCATCATCTTGCTGGTGGCCATCATCCCGTTCACGCGCTTTATCACCGGCTCGTCCATCGGCACTGCTGCGGCCGTGGTGCCGCTGACGATCGCGGCGGCACCGTTTGTGGCGCGCCTGGTGGAATCTGCCCTGCGCGAGGTAGACCACGGCCTCGTCGAAGCTGCCCAGGCCATGGGCGCCACCACTAGGCAGATCGTCTGGAAGGTGCTGCTGCCCGAGGCGTTGCCGGGCATCGTGGCGGGCCTGACCATCACCTTCGTAAGCCTCACCGGTTACTCGGCCATGGCTGGCGCCATTGGCGGCGGTGGCCTGGGCGACCTGGGTATCCGCTACGGCTATCAGCGTTTTCTGCCCGAGATCATGTTGGCCGTGGTGCTGGTGCTGATCTTTTTTGTGCAGGCGGTGCAGAGTTTGGGTGACTGGGCGGTGCGGCGGTTGAGCCACCGCTAAGGTGCAAAGGGCCGGGCGCTAATACCTCGTCCGCGCGGCGGCACCCAGCGCAAACACCGAGTTCGGGACATCGTCACGTGGTAGCTGACGCTTGGGCTGGGTGGGCTGTGGTGGAGGTTGTGGCGTCACAGCCGATGTCTGCGTTCCATCGGCAAGGGTTCCGGCTGCCACTTGCCCGGCCACCACATCGGCCAGAGAAACGGACTTCAGATGGTCAACCACCGCCTGGCTGAAGGCCTGCCATAGCGCATGTGTCATCGCACCTTGTTGGGCGGTCATTGCGTCTTGATCAGTAGCGAGTTGCCCATTTTTTCCCTGCTCCGAGGCCAGTGCGATGTCCGCCACGGTGATGTCGCGTGCGCTTCGGGCCAGAGAATATCCACCGCCCGGCCCGCGTGTGCTGACGACCAACCCCGCGCGGCGTAATGCGCTGAAGAGCATCTCCAGATAGGACAGTGAAATGCCGTGGCGTTCGCCGATGGTGGACAGTGCAACGGGGCCGTGGCTGCAGCGAGCGGCTACGTCCGCCATGGCTACCAGCGCATACCGGCTTCGTGTGGTCAGGCGCATGTGTGGCTTTCTTTGGTTTTTCTGTGCAACGTTTCTGTCCGGCGGTGGTCGAGGTGCGCGTTATTCATCTGCACACCCCTTCTCCAAAATGCGCAGGGTTCTCGACATGCCGATGGCACGCGCCCACTCTTGCGCCTCCAACACCGTGATCTCACCCCGTGCTGCCGGGTTTGCGGGGTGGACTTCAACGTCGAAGGTGTCATCTGCTCTGTCGGTGGCAACCTTCACGGTCGCTCCCCGCAGCGGAATGCCCATTGCAGTGCGGGGGCCTGGTGTGCCATGAACGTCGATGCGCAGGACACAACCGGGCAACAGGACATAGCTCCATTTCCGGTCGGGATGTGCATCGCCTCCCAGCGCGTTCATCTGCTCCAGGCGCTGGTGTTGTGTCATGTCGAGGGGATCGATCGCGGGCGCGTCCTGTGTGGGGTAACCGTCCATACAGGCTGCGCCCGCGGCCACTGCAAGGGCTGAAAACGCAAGCCGCCAGCCCTGCAGCGCTCTGTCGAAGCAGATAGCCAGCACTTGATCGCAGGGTGTTTGCAGTTTCACGAAGAAACCTCTGGAAGAACTTCTGTCTTATCCAAGTCGGTCACACGTGTGGCCAGGATCTTGTCGATGGTCTTGCCATCCATGTCCACCACTTCCAACCGCCAACCTTCCCACTCCACGGTATCGGTCACTTTGGGCAATGTCCCAGTGAGAAGCATCACCATGCCGCTCAGCGTGTGGTAGCGGCCGCGGTCTTCTTCCGGCACGGCATCCAGGTTCAGCCGGTCCTTCAGCTCGGGCACGGGGATATGGCCGTCCAGCAGCCAGCTGCCGTCTTCGCGCTGCAGCGCCCATGAGGTTTCGGGGTCCCGTGGCTGAAACTCGCCCGTAATGGCCTCGATCAGGTCTTGCAGCGTGACGATGCCCTGCACCTCGCCGTACTCATCGATCACAAACGCCATGTGCACGTCCGAAAGGCGAAAGTTGTCCAAGAGCTCCATGCCGGTGATGGTCTCGGGCACATACAGCGCCGTTTGCAGCGGCTGGTCGGCCAGGCCGCCATGCGCCTTGTCGCGCAGTGTGCTCAGCAGCCACTGGCGCGCGTTGATCACGCCCACAATGTTCTCCATGCCACCCTTGACGACGGGGAACCGTGCGTGGTCAGACACCTCGATACGGCGCAGGTTTTCTTCCAGAGACGCTTCCAAGTCGAGGCACATCACATCCCCGCGCGGCACCATCAGCGAGCCGATCTGCCGGTCGTCCAGGCGGAACACGTTGCGCACCATGGTGTGCTCGTGTGACTCGATCACACCGGCGGTGGTGCCTTCTACCAGCATGGCGTGGATCTCTTCTTCCGTCACCGGGCTGCCGCTGGTTTCCTTCACGCCC
>JAUXZO010000019.1 GCA_030692685.1 Acidovorax sp.
CATCGCGCTCGAAGGGGCGCGCCGGCAGATGGCTGCGCGTCTTCATTACGCATATAGCGACCCAACTGTGAAGGAGAAAAACAATGAGCCGCCAAACGATTAAAAAAGCCATTCTGGGTTTCTTCATTGTGCTTGCGCTGCTCGCGGTGGGTGTCGCGGCTGGCCTGTGGTGGGAAAGAAACCGGGTGCCGGGCGGCGGGATGGAGATGCCTGCAGAATCTTCGAAAGACCGTACCGTGCTGTACTGGTACGACCCCATGGTGCCGACGCAGAAGTTCGACAAGCCAGGCAAGTCGCCCTACATGGACATGGCGCTGGTTCCCAAGTATGCGGATGAGGGCGCAGAGGAAAGCTCCGGCCTGAGCGTCTCCGCGCAGGCAGTACAAGCGCTCGGCCTGCGCACGGCCATGGTCGAGCAGCGCGACATTGGGTCCAATGTGGACGTGCTGGGCACGGTCCAGCTCAATGACCGGGATGTGAGCATCGTCCAGGCGCGCTCAGCCGGGTTCGTGGAGCGGGTCTACGCCCGGGCCCCGGGCGACGTGGTGGCCGCAGGCGCGCCATTGGCCGATCTACTGCTGCCAGAGTGGGTGGCTGCGCAGCGCGAGTTTCTCGCGGTCCGGGCGCTCAAGGACGAGTCGCTGACGACAGCAGCGCGCCAGCGGCTGTCGCTGCTGGGCATGCCTGCCTCGCTCGTGGCCCAGGTGGAGCGCACGGGCGAACCTCAGGGCCGCTACACGGTGACCTTCCCGCAGGCCGGCATGGTGGCTGAACTGATGGTGCGCCAGGGCATGACGGTCTCTTCGGGGGGCAGTCTGGTGCGCGTAAACGGCCTGGCCAGCGTCTGGATCGAAGCGGCCGTTCCTGAAGCGCAAAGCGGTCCCTTGCAACTGGGGCAGGACGCCCAGGTCCGATTGGCCGCGTTTCCGGGCGAAACCCTCAACGCCCGGGTCGTGAGCATCCTCCCAGAGGCCAACCGGGACACCCGCACGGTGCGCGTGCGCCTGGAGCTTCCCAACCCCACCCAGCGCCTGAAGGCGGGCATGTCCGGGCAGATCGTCCTGGCCGGACGCACACAACCAGCGCTGCTGGTGCCCAGCGAAGCGGTGATCCGCACCGGCAAGAGGGCGTTGGTCTACGTGGTGGACGGTCCTGGCAAGTACCACCCCGTCCAGGTGCAACTCGGCGGGGAAATCGATGACCGCCTCGTCATTCAAGGCGGCCTCACCGCAGGACAACAGGTGGTCGCCTCGGCACAGTTCCTGATCGACTCGGAAGCCAGCCTGCGAGGCATCATGCCCGCACTGCCTCCAGGCAGCAGCGCGCAACCCATCGCTGAACAGGGTTCCTCGGCCTCTGCGGCTCCGGCGTCCAAGAGCTTTACGGTGCGAGGGGTGGTCGATGAGGTCACGCCCACCGAGCTGACCCTTACCCACGAGGCCGTGCCTGAACTGAAGTGGCCCGGCATGACCATGCCATTCAAGTTGGCAAACCCAGAACTGGCAAAAGCACTGAAACCCGAGCAGCAGGTGAAGTTCACCTTCCAGCAGCAAGGCAAGGACTTCGTGATCACTGCCGTGGAAAGGATCAAGCCATGATCGCGCGTCTGATCCGCTGGTCGGTGGCGAACCGACTCCTGGTTCTGCTGGCGACCGTGATGCTTACGGCCTGGGGCGTGTGGGGTGTGCGCAGCACCCCCGTGGACGCTCTTCCCGATTTGTCGGATGTCCAGGTCATCATTCGCACTTCCTATCCCGGCCAAGCACCGCAGATAGTGGAGAACCAGGTCACATACCCGCTGTCCACCACCATGCTGTCCGTCCCGGGCGCCAAGACGGTGCGAGGTTTCTCGTTCTTTGGCGACTCATTCGTCTACATCCTGTTCGAGGATGGCACGGACCTGTACTGGGCGCGCTCGCGGGTGCTGGAGTACATGAACCAGGTGCAGGGACGACTACCCGCTACGGCCAAGTCGTCGTTGGGCCCAGATGCCACCGGGGTGGGCTGGATCTTCCAGTACGCCCTGGTAGATCGCACCGGCAAAAACGACCTGGCCCAGCTTCGCGCCTTGCAGGACTGGTTCCTGAAGTTCGAACTCAAGAGCTTACCCAACGTGGCCGAGGTGGCATCGGTCGGTGGCATGGTCAAGCAGTACCAGGTCGTGCTCGACCCCATCAAGCTTGCGTCCCAAGGCCTCACTCAGGGGCAGGTGCGCGAGGCCATCATGAATGCCAACCAGGAAACGGGGGGATCGGTGCTGGAACTGTCCGGCGCCGAGTACATGGTGCGCGCCAGCGGCTATCTCAAGACGCTGGACGACTTCCGCGCCATCCCGTTGGTGTCGCGCGCAGGGGTGCCTGTGCGCCTGGGGGATGTCGCCACCGTTCAGATCGGGCCGGAAATGCGGCGCGGCATCGCTGAACTCGACGGCGAGGGGGAAGTGGCTGGAGGCGTGGTCGTGCTGCGATCTGGCAAGAACGCCCAGGAAACGATCCAGGCCGTAAAGGCCAAACTCAGCGAGCTGCAAAGCAGCCTGCCCCAGGGCGTGGAGATCGTCACCACCTACGACCGCAGCGCACTCATCGAGCGGGCGATCCAGAACCTCAGCACCAAACTCGTAGAGGAGTTCATTGTGGTGGCGGTGGTCTGTGTCTTGTTCCTCTGGCACCTGCGTTCTGCGCTGGTCGCCATCATTTCTCTGCCGCTGGGGATCATGGCGGCGTTTCTGGTGATGCGCTACCAGGGCATCAACGCCAACATCATGTCCCTGGGCGGGATTGCAATCGCCGTGGGCGCCATGGTCGATGCAGCAGTGGTGATGATCGAGAACGCCCACAAGAAGCTGGAGGCCTGGCAGCACAAGCATCCCGACCGCCAACTGGTGGGGGAAGAACGCTGGAAAGTGATCACCGAAGCTGCCGAGGAGGTGGGCCCCGCGCTGTTCTTCTCGCTGCTTATCATCACGTTGTCCTTTGTGCCCGTTTTTACGCTGGAAGCACAGGAAGGCCGCTTGTTTGGACCGCTGGCGTTCACGAAGACCTACGCGATGGCCGCAGCTGCGGCACTCTCGGTCACGCTGATCCCGGTCCTCATGGGCTACTGGATCCGGGGGCGTATCCCTGACGAGCAGAAAAACCCCATCACCCGCGCGCTGATTGCCGTGTACCGACCTTGCCTTGAGTGGGTCTTGCATCGTCCCAAATCCACCCTGGTCATCGCCGTGCTGGCGCTGACGACCACGATCTGGCCCCTGTCGCGGTTGGGGGGCGAGTTCCTGCCCAGGCTGGATGAAGGCGATCTGCTGTACATGCCGTCAGCCCTGCCGGGCCTGTCGGCACAGCGAGCCACGGAGCTTCTGCAATTGAGCAACCGGATGATCAAGACGGTGCCCGAGGTCGAGCGCGTCTTCGGCAAGGCGGGCCGCGCAGAGACCGCCACCGATCCGGCCCCGCTGGAAATGTTCGAGACCACGGTGAAGCTCAAGCCCAGAGACCAATGGCGTCCAGGAATGACGCCCGAGGGCCTGATCGAAGAGTTGGACAAGGCCGTCAAGATCCCCGGCCTGTCCAACATCTGGATTCCACCCATTCGCAACCGAATCGACATGCTGGCAACCGGCATCAAGAGCCCCATCGGTGTCAAGGTGACGGGCAACGACCTGCAGGTGATCGATGGGATCGCGGCACAGGTCGAGCAGGTCGCCAAAGGCATTCCGGGAGTGGCCTCGTCACTGGCCGAGCGCCTGACAGGGGGCCGCTACGTCGATGTCCGCATCGATCGCACGGCCGCGGGGCGCTACGGGCTGAATGTGTCCGATATCCAGGCCGTGGTCTCCGGGGCCATCGGTGGAGAAAACGTCTCGGAAACGGTCGAGGGCCTGGCGCGCTTCCCCATCAACCTGCGCTACCCGCGTGAGTGGAGAGACTCGCCCGAACGGCTGGCCCAGTTGCCCATCTCCACCCCCATGGGGCAGCAAATCACGCTGGCAACGGTGGCCAGCATCTCCATCACCGATGGGCCGCCCATGCTCAAGAGTGAGAACGCCCGTCCATCGGGCTGGGTGTATGTTGATGTGCGGGGACGAGATCTGGCATCGGTGGCCAATGACCTGCGCGACGCGGTGAGCCGACAGATCAAGCTGCAGCCAGGAGTCAGCATCACGTACTCTGGCCAGTTCGAGTACCTAGAGCGGGCCAATGCTCGCCTCAAGGTGGTGGTACCAGCCACCTTGCTGATCATTTTCGTGCTTTTGTACTTGACCTTCTCGCGCATGGGTGAGGCGGGACTGATCATGGCGACGTTGCCATTCGCGTTGACCGGGGGCATCTGGTTCCTCTACCTGATGAACTACAACCTGTCCATCGCCACCGGTGTGGGCTTCATCGCCCTGGCGGGGGTCGCGGCAGAGTTCGGGGTGGTCATGCTCATCTACCTCAAGCAGGCACTCGC
>JAUXZO010000027.1 GCA_030692685.1 Acidovorax sp.
ACTTTTCAGCAACCATGGTGGCCTTTTCGGACACGATGGGAGCGACCAGCACTTGCATCAGACGACCTTCATCGAACTTGCGTTCTGCGGTAGTAGGATTCACGCGGCTCATGCGAACATCTCCTTGAGCTTGTCGATGGCGCCTTTGGTGACGAGCACCTTCTTGAAGCGCACCAACGACACGGGATCTGCGTAACGTGGCTCAACGACAAGCACGTTCACCAGATTGCGCGAAGCCAAGTACAGGTTTTCGTCTACTTCATCGGCGATCACCATCACCGATTGCAGGTTCATCGCCTTGAACTTATCGGCCAGGACCTTGGTCTTGGGCGAGTCAAGCTTCAGCGAATCAACTACAGCCAGACGACCTTCGCGGGCCAGCTGCGACAAGATGGCAGACATACCGGCGCGGTACATCTTCTTGTTGATCTTTTGCGTGAAGTTTTCGTCAGGCATGTTCGGGAAAATCCGACCACCCCCACGCCACAGAGGCGAGGAAGTCATACCTGCACGTGCGTTACCCGTACCCTTTTGCTTGAAAGGCTTCTTGGTCGAGTGACGAACTTGCTCGCGATCCTTCTGGGCGCGAGTGCCTTGGCGTGCGTTGGCCTGGTAGGCCACGACGATCTGGTGAACCAGATCTTCGTTGTATTCACGACCGAACACGGTTTCTGGAACATCCAGCTTGGATGCGCCTTGGCCTTGGTCATTCAGGAGTTCGAGCTGCATTAGTTCGCTCCTTTGGAAGGTTTGGCCTTGACCGCTGGACGCACCGTCACGAACCCACCCTTGGAGCCCGGAATAGCGCCCTTGATCAAGAGCAGTTGACGCGCTTCGTCGATGCGGATGACATCGAGGTTTTGCGTGGTCTTGGTGACATCGCCGAGGTGGCCCGTCATGCGCTTGCCGGGGAACACACGACCTGGGTCCTGTGCCATACCGATGGAGCCGGGAACGTTGTGCGAACGGCTGTTGCCGTGCGACGCGCGTTGCGACTTCATGTTGTGACGCTTGATGGTGCCGGCAAAGCCTTTACCGATCGAGGTGCCTTGCACGTCGACCTTTTGACCCACGGAAAACACGGACGTCACAGCTACCGAACCACCAGCTTGGTACTGGGCGGCGGTATCAGCGGTCACGCGGAATTCCTGGATGATTTCACCGGCTTCCACACCTGCCTTGGCAAGGTGACCGGCTTCTGGCTTGGTCACGCGCGATGTTTTGCGCGAACCGAACGTGACCTGCAGGGCCACGTAGCCATCGTTCTCTTGGGTTTTGATCTGGGTTACGCGGTTGTTGGATACATCCACCACCGTGACAGGCACTGCGTCCCCATCATCGGTGAACAGACGCATCATGCCCACTTTGCGACCCAGCAACCCGAGGGAGTTGCTCAGACTCATTGGTTTTCTCCAAAACTCTCACCGCCACAACTTCAATTGGCTGCGGCGTTTCCGCAAGTTTTCACTCGCGTGCATGAAAGAAGGTTAATAAAACTCCACCCTAACTGCGCCTTTTAAAATGCGCAAATTGAGCGAAGCCCTAAAGTATAACGCGAACTGCTTTTTCAAGCAAGTTCGCGTTATGAGGTGACTTTGCGGGACGGGTAAACCCATCCCGCAAAGGTCATTACTGCAGCTTGATTTCGACGTCCACGCCCGCAGGCAGGTCGAGCTTCATCAGGGCGTCAACGGTTTTGTCCGTTGGGTCCACGATGTCCATCAGGCGCTGGTGCGTGCGGATTTCCAGCTGGTCGCGCGACGTCTTGTTGACGTGCGGCGAGCGCAGGATGTCGAAGCGCTTCATGCGTGTTGGCAGGGGCACGGGGCCCTTGACAATCGCGCCGGTGCGCTTGGCGGTATCAACGATCTCGGCAGCGGACTGGTCGATCAGCTTGTAATCAAACGCCTTCAGGCGGATGCGGATTTTTTGCTTGGACATGGCAATTCCTTGTGCGACTCAGAACCAATTACGCGAGGATCTTGGCCACAACGCCAGCGCCCACGGTACGACCGCCTTCGCGGATAGCGAAGCGCAGACCTTCTTCCATGGCGATGGGGTTGATCAGCTTCACAGTGATCGACACGTTGTCACCAGGCATGACCATTTCCTTGTCGGCTGGCAGTTCGATGGCGCCAGTCACGTCGGTCGTGCGGAAGTAG
>JAUXZO010000024.1 GCA_030692685.1 Acidovorax sp.
GTGCACCGCGTCGGGCGTGGTCATGAAAGACATGACCACCCTGTTCGCGCCCGCCACGCACGAAGCCGTTGCCGCCTTCTTCCTCACCCGGACCTGTGGGCAACTGGACAAGCTGGCGGTGGATGAGGATATTCCGATGCACACGCTATCGAATAAATAGGCCGCCCCAATCAAGACGCTCTCAAATAGATAGCTGCCTACGCCCGCCGAAAAAGGGCATGAGGCCGATTTCTCTTACAAATAGCCACCACCGACCCGGCGCGCGCGTCACGCTGCCGATGGCGTGGCGCGCGGGCACAATACAAAGCAATCAAACGGGCGGGGAGAAAAAATGCGGTTCCAGTTAACGGCGCTCTGCACAGGCGCTGTGCAAGGCGTGCTTTTCTGGTGGCTCTGGCGCGCGCGCAAGCTCGTGTCATGGCCCGCTACGGAACCACTGCTCTACAGCGCGCTTCTGTATGCGGTCTTCGCCGTGCCGCTGGTGGTCTATTTCACGCAAGGCATCGAACGCCTGCCGGTCTGGGCGCGCCGTGCCGCCATAGCCATTTACCTGGTGCTGTATGCCGCGCTGGGGGCCTACACGGCCTGGGCGGGCGGGGCCACCGGTACGAACATCGACCTTAACCCCGCCAGCGTCCTGGCGGCCGCCATGCTGGGCTTTGTCAGCCTAAGCCTGTTCTGCGGCTTCGACTTCGAGGCGCGGCGCTGGGACTACGCCAGGCTTTTCAATTACACCTGGCGCAACGGCATCCTGGCCGTGACCGCCGGCGCCATGACCGCCGCCGTCTGGCTCGTGCTGCTGGCCGGGGCCAGCCTGATGGCACTGATCGGACTGAACGGTGTGCTGCACCTGATCGAGGAGCCGGCCTTTATCTGCATGGCAAGCGCGACCGTGTTCGCCAGCGCTTTTTCGCTGGGGCTGGCACGCGCCTCCATGGCGGAGGCCATCCGCCGTTTCTGGCTGTCCATCTCGTCGTGGCTCTTGCCCCTGGTCCTCTTCTTCGGCGTGTTCTGGGCCGTGGCCGTTCCCTTCACCGGGCTGGAGCCCTTGTTCAAAACCAAACACGCGGCGCTCATCATGCTGTGGTTTGCGGCGCTAGCCGTCAAGTTTTCCAACTGCGCCTACCAAGACGGCTGCGTCCCTGCGCCCTACCCTGCGTGGCTGGGCCGTCCCCTGCAAGCCGCCTGGCTGAGCCTGTTGCCGATGGTGGGCATTGCGTGGTGGGCACTGGGCTTGCGTGTTGCCGACCACGGCTTGTCGGAGCAGCGCCTGTGGGCAGGCCTGGTAGCCACGCTCGCCGCGATCTACGCCGTGGGTTATTCGCTGTCATGGCTGAAAAGAGACCGGTGGATGTCGGCCATCGCGCGGACCAACATTGCCGCCGCGATTGTTTTATGCCTGGGCTTGGTCGCATTGCTGACACCGGTGGCGAACATCCAGCGACTTGGGGTGTCGTTTCACCTGCAGCATATAGCGGCCTCTGATGGTGAGATCGAGCCCGACTGGAAATACCTGCGCTGGAGATCGGGCCGCTTTGGCCGTGAAGCGCTGCATGCCATTGCCGAAGGCCGAGGGGCCCCCGCGGGCGGCAAGTGGGAAAGGCACGCCAAGGACGCTCTGGCGCAAACAGGCCGCCACAATAACGTACCGGCCACGCTGAGCGAAGCCGACGTGAGGGCAAGGTTGCCGGTGTTCCCCACGCAGCGTGCATTGCCCGCCACTTTCGTGAAATATGTACAGACGTCGAGACAGGACTGGCTGTTCCAGCGATGTTTTGAACCCGGCGCAAGCTGTGTCGTCTGGCTAGGCGACCTGAGCAACGATGGCCAGGACGAGATATTGCTGTTCAACTACGGACAGCAGGCACAAGGCAATGTCTTCATACCATTCGGTGAAACATGGAAACAGGGCGGCCACTTTTCATCCCGTAGCAGCGAAGGCAAGTTCAACAACGCCAGGGTGGAAGCGGCGCAAATTGCCAAGCCGGAATGGAACGACCTGATGATCGACGGGAGGCGCATTCGCCTCCAGATGAACCCCTGACGCCCTGAGCTGTTTTTGCTACTTTTTTTATAGCTGAAAACTCCCGACTGACAGGGGCGGAAGGCCAATTTGACCGCATCACCCGCAGGGACACGCTGGCGCCGGCTTGCATTGCATCCTCGGGCGCGTAGGATGGACAGCCCACCCATCCCGCACCGCACCCCATGACCGAGTTCGAACTCAAGTTTGAAATACCCCCCGCCCGGCGCCAGGCGGTCGAGGCCGCGG
>JAUXZO010000028.1 GCA_030692685.1 Acidovorax sp.
ATTTGAAGCGGCCCGACAAACGCGCGGCCTACCTGGATCTGGGCGGCGAATGCTGGTACGTGCTGGGCTGCGATGCGAAGGGCCGGCCCATTGCCGAGCCCGACGAGGTGCCGGCCGAATGCGGCGTGATACAGGTTGAAGGCAGTGGCATGCGGGTACTGCGGGCCGCACCGCGGCGCAGCCGGCAGACCCTGCCCTTTGGTGTCTGGCTGGCGCTGGCCAAGGCGACGCCGCTGGGCGGGCTGCGTGACGATGAGCAGGGGCTGCTCGGCGAGGGCGAAGCGCCAGCCTGAGCCGCCTGCCTGCATGGCTGTGTCAAAGCACGAGCCGCCATTGTTACTAAATCACAAAAAAAAGTCCTGCAGATCCATGGCCAGGGCCCCGCTGAGCAGGCAAGCAACATAGACTGAACAAGCCGGACCCGTCAGTGCGGCCAGGGCCGGCAACATAGCCGACACACATGCGATGCCGAGAGCCGTGCCGCCTCCGCTACCGGTGCTCCTGCCAGGGCGGCACTCCTGAGAGATGACGATGAACAATTTCACCCCCCCCACAATGGCAAACCCTGCTCGATGCCGGCGTATCAGAGCCCCAGCCGCTGCATCTGGCCGACCTCAGCGTGCCCTTTGTGTATGACCGGGCGGTCGGGGTGTTCCATTGCGGCGCCGGCAAACACCGGCTGGCCATGTCCCTGTTGCTGGCCTTTGCCCAGGGATGCGAGAGCGGTATCGAGGTCGGCGAACACCTGGGACTGGACTTTCCCGACGAGACGGCGGACCGCTGGCTGGAGATCACGCCCGGCGCAGCGTTCCGCAGTTCTGTCGGGCGGAAAATACAGGCCGGCAAGCGGTCCCATCTGACCTTGATCGAAAAGCGCTGGCTGGGAGATATCCAGTATCTTTTCGACGAGTGACGCGCCCCTGAAGCACGGCCATCGGGATCAGGCGGCGCGGTCCAGGCAAAACCGGACCGCCAGGCCCCCGCCGGGCAGCGCTTCGGCCCAGATCCGCCCGCCGTGACGGGCCACGATGCGGCGTACCGCAGCCATCATGATTCCCCCCGGCGCCGCATCACCAGCGCTCTGCCAGATCCCCAGGCGGTCCAGCACCTTGCCTGTCAGCGCAGGCCCCCCCGCACCGTTGTCCCGCACGACATACACCATCGCGCCATCGGCGCCCGGCTCGGTTTCAACGGCGATTTCGGCCTCCGGGTTGCGGACCGTGTGGGTCCAGGCGCTGTCCATCAGGTGCGACATCATCAGGGTCACCATCCGGGCATCTCCCGCCAGCGTCATTCCGGGCTGGACCACAGTTTTTACGGACCTGCCGGGCTCGCGCCCCTCACGGGACGCCAGCACCTCATTGGCAATCGCAGACAGGTCCAGTGGCTGGATCTTCAGCGGCGACCGCGCCACATCGGCGAGTTCCAGCAGGTCATCGATCATCTGGGCCATGCGGCCGGTGTTGCTGCGTATCCGGCCTATGTAACGTTCCTGTTTGTCATCCAGAAGCCCGGAGGTACTGCTCTTGAGCAAGCCGCCAAATCCCTCGATCGCCACCAATGGCGAGCGCAGCTCATGCGCCAGCACGTGGGTAAAGCGCTGAAGGTCGCGATTGGCCTCCTCGAGCTCGGCCGTGCGCTCTCGCACCCGCTTCTCCAGGGTCGCATTGAGCCTGAGGATTTCTTCGTCCGCCTGCCTTTTTTCCGTGATGTCGCGGATAAAGGTAGTACCCATCTGCCGGCCCCGGCTGTCGGTGTACATGGTGGAAGTCAGTTCACCCAGAAACGTGCTGCCGTCGCCGCGCCGCAGGATCAATTCCCCCCGGGCAAAACCGGTCCGGCTGCGCTCCTCCAGAAATGCCGCCAGCCGGGGATCACTGGTGACATCGTTGCGCCCAATCCGCCACAGGTCCTGGCGCGGGATGCGAAACAGCGTTGAAGCCGCCGGGTTGGCCGCGTGAAAGGAGCCGTCGGCATTGGCGATCAGGTAGGCGTCGGGGGCGTTTTCAAACAGCAGGCGGTACTTTTCCTCGCTCTCGATCAGTTCCGACCGTGCACGCTCGAGCTGGCGGTAAGGCGCGTCCAGCATTTCCACAAAGGTGGCGCGATAGACAAAAACATAGGCGGCCAACCGCAGCACATGCGCCATCAGCGAGTACTGGTCTGAAGCGCTGCTGTAGATGGTCAGGCAGAACTCGGACAGGGCCATCAGGCAGGCGGCGGTAAAAAATGGCCCCAGCGGGTAGGGCTGAGGGGCACGCATGCGCAGGTAAAAGGCCGCGGCCGCTGCGAGATTGAGCAGCACTACACCATATTCAAGTGCAACCTTGAGGGCGGTCGGCCCCGAACCCACTTGAAAAAAAAGGCTGGCCAGTTCGGGGGCGTACAAGCCGTAAGCGCCGATGCCAAGCGCATACGCCAGAGACAGCACCAGCAGTGCCACCCTGACCGCCCTGTCGATCCTCCCTTGCCAGGGCAACAAGGCAATCGCCAGCATCGTGACCGCCACCAACAGCCGCGCGGCGAGCAGGAAGGACAGGGATTTCCCGTTGCCGCTGGGCGTGACGAGATCGGGCATGCCGTCAAAAGACAGCATGTGTACAAAATCCAGGATAGCCACGGCCAGGAAGACATTGCACATCAGCGCCACGTTGCTGCTGCGCTCGCGCTTAAAACCGTACAGTCCTGCCGCAAAAATCAACACGGACAACACCACCGAACTGGTCCCGAAAAGCGTGTGCAGCGTCACGCCCCAGGGTGGCTGCAGCGTGAACTGCAAACCGGGAAACAGACGAAAAAGCAGCAGCAATCCCATGCTCGCAGCCACAAGACCTGCAGCAAGAGCAATATCCTTGTGATAGCGGACGTACGGAGTCAGGCGCGAGGTGGATGCATCGGGAGCCGTAGCAGTAGGCATGCGGTCAGTGTAAGCCTCGCGCTCGCGGCCTGTCCCCGGCAAACCCTAGTGCCGCCGGGTGCTCCGGTCGGTTAACGTCTCTCGCACGGAGGCAGCACAAACAATGTAATCCCTCACCGGCCTGGACGCCACCTTCCTCTACCTTGATACCCCCGAGATGCCCATGCATGTGGGCTCGCTCAACCTGTGCGAGTTACCGGCCGGATTCAAGGGCAGCTTTCACAAGGCGGTCCCAAAACACATTTTTCCAGCCGCATCCACCTGTCGTTCCAATGACAGCCTGTATTGCCCCCGGTAACTATATTGGAAGCAGGCGGTCGCACCCTGCACCCCAGCCCTGCACCACTTTACGGAGACTCCCATGCCCGCTTTTGACAGTGTGACCATCGACAAGGACGACAAAGAGCCCCGCATTGCCCGCCTGCGGCTCAACCGCCCCGACAAACTCAACGCGATCAGCAGCACCATGCCGTCCGACATCCAGAGTGCGGTGCGTTGGGCCGAGGCCGACGACGAAGTGCACGTCATCATCGTCGAGGGCGAAGGCCGCGCTTTTTGCGCCGGTTATGACCTCAACGAATACGCCGAGGGGCTGGACCCAAGCAACATTACCAACGACCACCCCTGTCGTCAGGAAAAAACCCCCTGGGACCCAATGGTCGACTACGCCCTCATGAAGCGTCACACCGAGGAATTCATGTCCCTGTGGCGCTGCTCCAAACCCACCATCGCCAAGGTTCACGGCTACGCGGTGGCCGGCGGCAGCGACATCGCCCTGTGCTGCGACCTGCTGGTGATGGCCGACGACGCCCGGATAGGCTACATGCCCACTCGCGTTTGGGGCTGCCCCACTACCGCGATGTGGACCTACCGCATCGGCGCCATCCGGGCCAAGCAGCTGATGTTCACTGGCGACACGATTGACGGGACCCAGGCCGCCGAATGGGGCCTGGCCAACCTGGCAGTGCCCGCAGCCGAACTGGACGGCGCCACCCAGGCGCTGGCGCGCCGCATTGCCGGCGTGCCCAAGTCGCATCTGGCCATGCACAAGCTGGTGGTCAACCAGGTGTGGCTGTCGATGGGCCTGGAGCAAACGCAGATGTTTGCCACGGTGTTTGACGGCATCACCCGCCACAACCCCGAAGGCATGTGGTTTCGCCGGCAGGCGCAGGTGGAAGGTTTCAAAAACGCGATCGAATGGCGCGACAGTGGCCGGCCTATCCCCGAGGGCGACGAAGCCCGCGCGCTGGTGCGCGAGCTTGAAGCCAAACTGGCGCAGGCGCGGGCGAAGCTTTAGGTCAACGCCGCCCCGCAATCAAGCACTTGCGTCAACGCGCCCCGTGAGCGACGACCTGCCTCTTTGCAAGGTAGCGGAACCGCCGCTGCGGTAAACCCCAGGGCGGCGCCCTCAGGCCACGCGCCGTACAGAGGCGAGATAGGCGACGAACAGAACGACCACCACGGCGTCAAAGACAATGGCAACGCCCGCCTTACCCAGATATTGGCTTCCAATGGTCAGGACCAGGACGATAAATACCATTTTGCTGATCGTTGCAACCGCAATGACCAGTGTCCGGTGGATCGGTCGAAACGCGCCGTAGATCAGCATGGCGCCCACCAGGGTAATCAACGCTCCCCAGTTGCGCACCACAATCTCTGCGAGGGGTCCGCTGATGGATGCGCCAAAAGTGCTCATCAGCGCCGCTTGCGGCGCGAGCACAGCATAAAACATGGTGCTGGTCAGTGCGCCCGATACGAGCATGATCCATTTGATGTGTGTCGTGATGAGCGTCATGTTTTTGTCTTTCACGCGGCTGCTTCGCCGTCGTCGCCAAGGTGTAGCGCCTGATTTCTGCAGCAGCTTACCCGATCGCCGTGTGTCGCCAAGGTCTGACCTGCCCAAGCTACGGCGCTTCACTGATAACCAGCGCGGCAAACCCTAGTGCCACAGGCCTGCCGCCTCGGTTAATGTCTCCGTCACGGAGACACAACCCACAATGAAATCCCTGACCGGCCTGGACGCCACCTTCCTCTACCTTGAAACCCCCGAGATGCCCATGCATGTGGGCTCGCTCAACCTGTGCGAGTTACCCGCCGGCTTCAGGGGCAGCTTTCACAAGGCGGTGAAAGCACACATCGGCAAACGCATGCACCTGGCACCGGTGTTCAGCCGCAAGCTGGTGGCCATGCCGCTGGACCTGGGGCATCCGCTGTGGGTGGAGGCCGATGAGGTCGATATCAATTTCCACATCCGGAGGGCTGACCCAGCCAAAAAAGGCGCAAAGCCCATGACGCTGGCTGCGGTGCACAAGCTGTGTGCGCAGTTGCATGGCGAACTGATAAGCCGCGACTTTCCGCTCTGGGAATTCCATATTTTCGACCGCATCCAGTTGCCTGACGGCAAGCTTGTTGCAGGTTTTTTTTCCAAGATTCACCACGCCGCGCTCGACGGCAAGGGCGGCGTGATGCTGGCCAACGCCATGCTGGACATGGGGCCGGTGCCGCGTGAGGTGGCGCCGCCCGACCCGGCGCGCCGGCGCAAGCTGGAGTCTGATCTCAAGCTGGGAAAGATGATTGGTTCGGTTTTTTCTAGCTCGTTTGGGCAACTCGCGAAGCTGGCAAAAGCCCTGCCCTCGGCTGCAAGCACCCTGGGCAGCACGCTGGCCCGGCAATCGGTCGGTGCCGCGAGCGGTTCACGCCCCAAAATGCCGATGAAGCTGGCGCCGGCCACTCCCTTCAACACCGGCATCGGTGCGGGCCGGGTGTTTGTCACCGCCACCATCCCGCTGGCCGAGTGCAAGGCCATGTGCAAAGCGGTCGGTGGCTCATTCAACGACATCGTGTTGTGGATCTGCTCGACGGCCCTGCGCAGCTACCTGACGCAACACCACACACTGCCCAAAAAATCGCTGGTGGCAGCGATGCCGGTGTCGCTGCGTGAAGCGGGCGCAAGCGATACCGCCAACCTGGGCAACCAGGTCAGCATGAGCCTGGTGGATCTCGGCACCCAGATCGCGCACCCGCTCAAGCGCATGAATGCCATCATGGCTTCCACGGGTAAGGTCAAGACGTCGATGCAAAGCCTCAAAAGCCTGTTGCCGACCGATTACCCTTCCCTGCTGGCGCCCTGGCTGGTCGGTGGCGCAGGCAAGGCGGCGCTGAATGCCTATGGCAAAAGCGGCCTGGCCGGCCGGCTACCGATGGTCGCCAACCTGGCGATCTCCAACGTGCCCGGGCCGACGGTGCCGCTGTACCTCGCCGGGGCAAAACTCCTGAGCTTTCATCCGCTGTCCATCGTGATACACGGCCTGGCGCTCAACATCACCATCCAGACCTATGCCGGCCAGGTGGATTTCGGCATCGTCGCCGGCAAAAAGGCCTTGCCCCACGCGCAGGACCTGGCAAGCGCCATCGAGACTGCGTTTGTGGAGGCCCAAGGCCTGCTGGGCGCCTCCGCCCCGCCCGCGCCCGCGGCCAAACCGGTAACACCCCGCAAGGCTGCTGTCGCCTCAGCGACGCTCCTGGGGAAGCCTCCCTCTGTGAAACGCGCTACGCGTCTCAAGATAAGCGCTGTCCCGAACAAGAACAAAACATCCAGAACATCCAGCCATGGCACAACCCGCAGCCCGTCCGTCCGCACCAGCAAAACCAAAACCCGCGCCCAAACAGGAACTGCACGACGGGCCGCCGCCTAACGCCTGGTTGCTCGCGCTGGAATTTCG
>JAUXZO010000043.1 GCA_030692685.1 Acidovorax sp.
CCTTCCTGCGCCTCAAGCGTGAAGACAGGGATAAATGACAAAGTGATGATCAGCAGCGAGAAAAACAACGCTGGCCCGACTTCGGCTGCTGCGTCACCGATGACCCGCCAGCGTGCTTCGCCCTCTAGCTTTTGGTCCGGATGGTCGTGGGCCCAGTGCTCCAGGTGCTTGTGGGCGTTTTCTATCATGACCACCGCGGCATCCACCATGGCGCCGATGGCAATCGCGATGCCGCCAAGCGACATGATGTTGGCATTGACGCCCTGGTAATGCATGACGATGAAGGCCGCCAGGATGCCCAATGGCAGGGAGATGATCGCCACAAAGGCAGAACGCAGGTGGAACAGGAAGATGAAACACACCACGGCCACCACCAAAAACTCCTCCAACAGCTTAAAGGTGAGGTTGTCCACGGCGCGGTTGATCAGCCCGGAACGGTCGTAAACCGGCACGATTTCAACCCCTTTGGGCAAGCTGGACTGCAAGGACGCCAGCTTGGCCTTGACGGCCGCGATGGTTTCCAGCGCATTTTTCCCAGAGCGCATCACAATCACGCCACCGGTGGCCTCTCCCTCGCCATCGAGTTCACCGATGCCGCGGCGCATTTCAGGCCCGATCTGGATGCGTGCCACGTCGCCCAGTCTTACGGAGACACCTCCCGGCGTGGTCATGAGCGGAACCGCCCGGAAATCATCCAGACTCTGAAGGTAGCCCGAGGCCCGCACCATGTATTCAGCTTCGCCCAACTCAAGGACCGATCCGCCGGCTTCCTGATTGGCTTTCTGGATGGCCTCGACCACCTTGGAGTGCGGGATGGCATAGGCTGCCAGCTTGTCGGGGTTCAGCACCACCTGGTACTGGCGGACCATACCGCCCACCGACGCGACTTCAGCCACGTTGGGAACTGTTTTGAGCTCGTACTTGAGAAACCAGTCCTGCAACGCGCGCAGTTGCCCGGCGTCCTGGGTGCCGCTGCGATCGATCAGGGCGTACTGGTAGATCCAGCCGACACCGGTGGCGTCCGGCCCTAGAGATGCCTTCGCGGCTGCCGGCAGGCGCGACTGCACCTGGTTGAGGTATTCCAGCACCCGTGAGCGCGCCCAGTACATGTCGGTGCCATCTTCAAACAGCACGTAAACAAAGGAATCGCCAAAAAATGAGTAGCCGCGCACCGTCTTGGCGCCCGGCACCGACAGCATGGTTGTCGTCAGCGGGTAAGTCACTTGGTTTTCGACGATGCGCGGGGCCTGTCCGGGATACGTGGTGCGGATGATGACCTGCACATCGGACAAGTCCGGCAGTGCGTCCAGCGGCGTCCTGAGCACGGAATACACCCCCCAGGCGCCAATCATCACAGTGGCAAGCAGGACCAGGAAGCGGTTGACGATGGACCAACGGATGAGCCGGGCGATCACTTCTTGCTCCCGGACGCGGCTGGTGCGGTGGTCGAGGCAGAAGCGGCTGGAGACACCCGGGTGAGCTGCGGCAATCCCTCAGCATCGATGTAGAACTCAAAATCAATGCGGTCCCCCGGCGCAAGGTTGCGCGGAAGGTCTTTGGGTGGCGGCGATTTGAAGTCCATGGTCATTGCCCCCCACTTGATGGACGGAATGGGCCCATGGGTCAGGGTGATTGCATCTTTCGTGATGGCATCAACCTTTGCATGGCCTTCGTGCCTGGGGGCATTAGCAGCAGGCGCGGTCTTCGGCACCTCATTAAGGCGCGCCTCCACGCCTTTGAGACTGGCCTCCGAATCGATCAGAAACTGTGAAGAGACCACCACACGCTGGCCGTTCTGCAGGCCTCGTTTGATTTCGGTCTGCCCGCCAGTTTCAATTCCAGCTTCGACATCTACAGGCCGGAAGCGGCCGTTGTCTTCGGCCAGCATCACAACCGTG
>JAUXZO010000050.1 GCA_030692685.1 Acidovorax sp.
AGCCGGCTTCGTCGGCGATGTCGACGCTGTAGCTGTGCACCTTCGGGTCCTTGCCGCCCACCGTGCCTTTGAGGCTGCGGTCGATGAACAGGTCGGGGTCGAGGTGACGCTCCCAGTAGTCCCACAGCCGCCAGGCGTAGTCGTGCAGGTTCGGGCATTCGATGCCGCTGCCTTTGAGCGCGGCGTCGGTCTCGCGGCGGTCGAAGCGTGTCGGGTAGTTGACGAAGTCCCAGATGTCGTTGGGCAGCCCCAGGTCCTTCATCACCGCGTTGCGCACGCGGCGAACGGGCGCCATGGCCATCAAGCTCTTTTTGATGCTCTTGGGGATAAAGCCCAGTAGCGCGGCGTTCACGAAGAGATTCATGCGCGGCGCGTGGGCTGCGCGGCTGAAGATGTCCAGCACATCGCCCACGCGGTAACCCACAGGGTCCACCAGATGGAAGCACTTCTTGGCAATGGACTGCTGGTGGCTGATGACGTTGAGCGCGTTGACCACGAAGTCCACCGGCACGATGTTCACACGCCCGCCTTCAAGGCCCACGGTGGGCATCCACGGCGGCAGCAACTGGCGCAGGCGCTGGATCAGCTTGAAAAAGTAGTAAGGCCCGTCGATCTTGTCCATCTCGCCCGTGGTGCTGTCGCCCACCACCATGGCGGGGCGATACACCGTCCAAGGCACCTTGCAGTCCTTGCGCACAATCTTCTCGCTCTCGTGCTTGGTCTGGAAGTACGGATGGTCCAGGCCTTCGGCCTCCTCGAACATGTCTTCACGGAACACGCCTTCGTAAAGACCAGCAGCGGCGATGGAGGAGACGTGGTGAAAATGCCCTGCGTCAATGGCTTTGGCCAGATCCACGGTGTTGCGCGTGCCCTCGATGTTCACGGCCACCTGGGTTTCTTCGTCGGCGCCGAGGTCGTAGACCGCAGCCAGGTGATAGAAATGGTCGACCTGCCCCTTGAGCTTTTTCACATCCTCGGAGGCGACGCCGAGCTTCTTGGCAGTGAGGTCACCGAACACCGGAACCGCCCGCGTGGCCGACACACCCCAGTAACTGCGAAGGTCGGCCACCTTGTCCGCACTCTCCTTGCGAATCAGGAAGTGCACGATGGCACCCTTGCGCTCCAGCAGCTTCTTGACCAGCCGCTTGCCGATGAACCCCGTTGCCCCGGTCACGAAATACTGCATGGATAACTCCTCTGATATCTCTTCATTTTTGCGCATGGCCTGTGCGCCCCGATTCAGCACAAACCCGCGCAGTGTCCGCGCCCGCCGCCCTCCCCGCTAGGTGAGACGCTCTACAGTTTTAGGAGCGTGCGCCTACACCTGCCGCGCCCCGCGGCGTAAAGTGCGCCCATGTGTCAGCAGCAACCGGCTCTGGCAAACCCAACCAACCCGCATACCGGAGGCCCCATGGTCAAGAAACTGCAGAAACTCAGCGCCGACAAGAAGAAGAGCAACGCCCAACTGTCCAGCACCGTCAAAGACTCCGCACAGCAAATCTGGCTGGCGGGCCTGGGTGCTTTCTCCAAGGCTCAGGAAGAAGGCGGCAAGGTGTTCGAGTCCTTGGTGAAGGAAGGCCTGACCATCCAACGCAAGACCCAGGCGGTTGCCGAAGAGAAGATCTCTGAAGCCACCAGCCGCGTGACCAACATGGCCACCGACATTGGCTCCAAGGCCCAGGGCCAGTGGGACAAGCTGGAAAACATTTTTGAAGACCGCGTGGCCAAGGCCTTGTCCAAGCTGGGCGTTCCTTCTGCACGTGACCTGGAAGCCCTGAGCGCCCGCGTTGATGCCTTGGCCAAGGGCAAGGCAGCCCCGGCAAAAGCGGCCGTCAAGCCTGCTGCCAAAGCCCCAGCCAAAAAGGCGCCCGCCAAGGCCGCCGCTCCCCGCAAGGCCGCGGCCAAGCCCGCTGTCAAGGCAACACCTGCCAAGAAGGCTGCCGCCAAGAAGCCCGCAACCCGTGCCGCAGGCGCTGGCACCAACGCGCCTTCGGCCAGCTGATCGCGCAGGGGTAGCCGTTCAGGCAGCGCCCACACCACACGGCACCATGCCCAAAGGCCGACACGCTCACAGCGTGTCGGCCTTTTTTGTTTTGCCCAAGCCCCTGAGCTGCGATACAAGCTCAGATACAAGCAGCGATACAAGCAGCGAGGTAAACGGCGATAAGAGGGGTGATACAGGCGCGATCTGGTGCGAGTCGCTGGGGGCCCGCGCCCTGCCTCATGTCGCAGTGCAGCATTTCTGCGTGGGTTAGAGTAGTCACCAGAGACACCGAAACAACGACATATAACGACGCGAAGGGGCCCGCACACATGGTGAAGAAAGCGCCACGCCGCACCGCAGAACGCATCTTGGAAGTGACGCTGGACCTGTTCAACCGGTTCGGCGAACCCAACGTCTCCACCACCCTCATTTCGGCCGAGCTGCGCATCAGCCCTGGCAACCTCTACTACCACTACCCGGCCAAAGACGAGCTGATCAACGCGCTGTTTGACCGCTACGAAACCTCGCTCACCGAACTTCTGTCCGCCGCCGATGGTGTGCGCAATGTGGAGGACGCGTGGTTCTTCATGCACACGCTGTTCGAGCTGATCTGGCAGCACCGCTTTCTGTACCGCGACCTCAACGATCTGCTCTCCAAGAACCGGCGTCTGGAGACGCACTTTCAGGCCATCCTCAAAAACAAGACCCGCGCCGTGCGCACCATGCTCGACGGCATGGGCCGGGCCGACGCCTTGCACATCGACTCGCGCGAACTGGAGGCCATTGCCACCAGCATGGTGGTGGTGCTGACCTACTGGCTCAGCTTTGAATACGTGCGCGACCCGCGCCGTGCACTGGAACCCGAAAGCGCCCAGGCTGCGTTGTTGCGCGGTGCGCACCACGTGCTCAACCTGCTGATGCCCTACCTCGAAAGTGGCCAGCGTGCCCACCTGCTGGCACTGGTGGGCGCGTATGCGCCAGCACCCGCCTGACCCAGCCCCCCCGCCAAGCGGCAGGCGCCACCCCAGCCAACAAGAACCTCAGGAGACAAACACCATGGCCAAATGGACCCCCTTCCCCCACGCAGGCGACTACGCGTTCGACGCTGCGAGCATCAAGAAGCAATGGGCGCGACTGCACAGCGGCGATGCCGAGCCCTGTCCCAAAGACGCGGCCGTGCTGGAAGCCTGGGCGCTGTTCCACAACGGTGATTTCGAGAAAGCCGCCGCTGCAGGCCTCGCCGCAGGTGGTGCGGGCACCACGGTGGCCAACAAGGCCACCTCCATCTACGCCAACTACCTGGAGCAGAAAGAGAAAACGCGGCTGGATCTTTTTACCCAGGTGGCAGAACGTGCAGAGGCCCAGGCTGCAAGCGAACCCGACAACGCCAATGCGTGGTACTGGCACGCCTACGCGTTAGGCCGCTACAGCCAAGGCATCAGCGTAGCCAAAGCCCTGGCCCAAGGGCTGGGCGGCAAAGTGAAAGAGTCGCTTGAAAAATCGATTGCGCTGTCTCCCAAACACGCGGATGCCCGCATTGCGTTGGGCGCATTCCACGCCGAAGTGATTGACAAGGTGGGCTCGCTGATTGGCGGCATGACCTACGGCGCCAAGAAGGACACTGGCCTCAAGCTGTTCCAGGAGGCGCTGAAGCTCAACCCGGGCTCTGCCATTGGCATGATCGAATATGCCAATGCCCTCGTCATGCTGGAAGGCGACAAGAAGATGCAGGAAGCCACCGTGCTCTATGAAAAAGCCGCCGCCAGCGAGCCCGCCGACGCCATGGAGCGGCTCGATGTAGAAATGGCGCGTGCCGAACTCGAAGAGGAATAGCGCGCTCTTGGGGCTACCGCGGCTGGCTCGGCCTAAGCCTTGTTTGTGTCTACACGGCCGCAGCGGCTGGCGTCTGGGCAAAACGCCGGGATGCAATCTCCAGCAGGCCGTCAAAGATCAGGTTGTCCACCAGCTCAAACGGCCGCGTCATGCTGGGCGCCATCTTCCAGCCCGCGCCACCCGTCATCAGGCACGCGGGCTCTTCACCGCAATGCTGGATGACGTGCTGCACCATGCGCTCCACAGCGCCCGCAATGGCGTAGGTGCCACCGCTGGTCAGTGCGTCGCTGGTGTTGGTGGGGAACATGCAAACTTCGCCCGTGGGCACATGCAGGCCCGCCGTGCCGGATTCGAGCGCGCGCAGCATGATGCCGTGGCCCGGCAGGATGAGCCCGCCCATGAAGCGGCCCCCGGCATCAATACATTCAACCGTCACGGCCGTGCCCACCATCACCACCACCAGCGGCCGTGCGGCGCCTTGGGCCAGCACATGGTGGCGCGCGCCGATCATGGCGACCCAGCGGTCCGAGCCCAGGCGCGATGGGTGGTCGTAGCCATTCGTGAGGCCCGCTTCCTGCGCAGATGACACCACCCAAGAGGGCGCCACGTCCCAGATCTCCATCTGCTCTTGCACCCTGCGCTTGACGGCGTCTCCCGCCACCACGCAGCCCAGCATGCGCGTGGGATGAGGCAGGGTGGCCCAACTGCCTTCGGCAAGCCGGTCGACGTGATCCAGAAACTCGGCGCCGTGCGCGATGAGCGTAGCCCCGGGGCGGGGAGCGTCGTACAACGCCCATTTGAGACGGGTGTTACCCACATCGATGGCCATAAAAGTCATGCGGCGGATTATCCCGAGTTTTGTTCAAGCGATTGAATCGACGGCGACTCGCAGGCATCACGGCAAGCGCACGCTTCAACATTGTGAAAAATCGTTTCGCGCGCTTGTCCCACACCTTGCCCCTCGGCTTCGCCGCTAAAGTGGTCTTCTTGTTTCTGCAACATCAGGAGGTACGACATGGGTCTTTTCAGTTTTATCAAGGAAGCCGGCGAGAAGCTGTTCGGCGGCAAAGAGGCACAGGCAGCAACCGCTGCAGCCCCCACGCAGGACGAACTCAATGCGAAGGCCGCCAAAGCCATCGAGACCTACATCACGGCGCAGAACCTGGGTGCCAGCAACGTGCAGGTGGTGTTTGACGGCACGGCAGGCAAAGTCACCGTGAAGGGCACCGCCCCCACGCAAGGCGCCAAAGAAAAAATCACCCTGTGCTGCGGCAACGTGGCCAGCGTCACCAGCGTCGACAACCAGATGGATGTGACCAACCCTGAACCCGAAGCCCAGTACCACGACGTGGTGCGTGGCGACACGCTGAGCGCCATCGCCAAGAAGTTCTACGGGGATTCCAACAAATACCCTGTGATCTTCGAGGCCAACAAGCCCATGCTGAGCCATCCAGACAAGATCTACCCCGGCCAGAAGCTCCGGATTCCGGCTGCTACGTAACCCCCTGAGTCGCGTTCGGCGCCTTCTACAGTGGGGGACGTACCCGGTGGCCCGGCAAAGCTGGTTCCACGGGTGTACCGGTGTACTGGTGTACTGGTGTACTGGTGCAATGTTGGGGTCGTGGCAGATCGAGCGCCCACGGCGAACGGGGCATCTGAGCCAATCAAATTTTGATCAAAAAGAGCTGCTAGCGCTTATCCAGTAAGCGCTAGCAGCTATTTTTTTGGGAGCATCAACCCTGTTTCCAAGGCAAGCCGTGAAAGCGCCAGCCACCGTTCTTGCCGCGCTGCCCCGCCGCATCCGCATCGCCTTCAAAACCTTCGAGGATGTTGTACGCGGTGATCCCCAGCTCGGTGGCGCGGCGCGCGGCGGCGATGGAGCGCACGCCACTGCGGCACAGCAGCACGGCACGCCCGCCCTCAGGCACCGCAGAGCGCATCTGCGCATCAAACTCCGCGTTCATGGCCATGCCCGGCCACTGCTTCCAGGCCACGGGCACAGCGCCGGGCACCTGCCCGACCCATTCGCGCTCGGCGTCGCTGCGCACATCCACCAGCACGGCCTGGCCGGCCTGCACCCACTGCCAAGCCTGTTGGGGGGTGATGTCACCGGCATAGCCGTCGGCGGGGGAGATGGGTTGGTGTGTGGTCATTGGTTCAGTCCTTTCAAAGCAATCGAATCGGCACAACGTTCAAATCGACGCTGCCCAAGCGAGGGGCGCAAGCCAAGAGCCGCCCCGCAGTGAGGGCGTCGTCACCCTTGGGGCTGAGGGCTGAGGGCTGAGGGCTGAGGCTCCGAGCCTGCCTGCGCAGGCTTGGACGTGCCCGCAGAGCCTCCGACTCTGGCGGCGGTGCCGAGGCGCCGCAGGCGACTCAAGGGGGACTCACCACAGCGGAGCAGGCTCATCCCGCAGGCGGCTGCGCAGCTGTGCATAGTCCGGCACCACCGTGGCCACGGTGTCCCAAAAGTGCGGGCTGTGGTCCATCACGCGCAGATGGGCCAGTTCGTGTGCCACCACGTAGTCGATGATGGCCGGGCGGTAGTGCAGCAGGCGCCAGTTCAGGCGGATGGAGCCGTCAGCCTTGGCGCTGCCCCAGCGGGTGTTGGCGCTCGACAGGCGCAGGCTGGCCCAGCGCACGCCCAAGAGCGGCGCGAAGTGGTCCAGCCGGGTGGTGAAGTGGCGGCGCGCATCGCGCATCAGCCAGGCTTGCACGGCGTCACGGATTTGGGCGGGGTTGGCGCTGTGGGGCAGACCGATGTGCAGGTGCTGCGCTCCCGGCACCCCAGGCTCGCCCGACGTGCCTTGCTCTGCTGACACCACCAGCGCTCCGCCCTTGCCCGCAAAGCCGTGGCTCGGGTCCAGCACCACGGTCAAGGGCTCGCCCAAATAGGGCAACACGGCGCCGTCGGCCCAGACAATGCGGCCGCCTTCCATGCGCTGTTGGCGGTCGCGCGCTTCGGTCAGCTTGCGCAAGATCCAGTCGGACTTTTCGCGCAACGCGGCGTCCACCGCACCCAGCGTGACCCAGCTGGGTGCCCGCACCGCCAGGCCATCGGCGCCCACGGTAAAGCCGATGGTGCGGCGCCGCGCGCGTTGCAGCGCGTAGGCCACCACGGCGTCGCCCAGCAACACCTCGCGGCTGGCCAACGGGTGGCGGAACTCGGCGGGAGACAGCAGTGACGGCAATGGCACAGCAGGTGCTGGTGCAGGTACCGGGAGTGACGTCGGCCGATTTACTACAGTTTTAGGAGCTACTAGCGCTTTACCATCAAGCGCTAGAGGCACTTTTGGCTTGAAATCTGCAACATGGACCCCTGGCAACGCAGCCGGTGCGGATGCCGCAGCCGCAGCCGATGAGGGGGCCGGGTCGAAAAGGTCCAGCGCCAACTGCACAAGCCGCTGCATCACGGTGCTTACTTTCCGTGGGGCGCTTCGGTGTTGCGTGCGGCCGGGATGACCACGGCGGGATACGCATCCGGGTCCAGGCGGCGCATCTCGGCTTCAATCCAGGCTTCCACCTCACGCATCAGTTCATCGGGCTTGCGGCCTGCGCTCGGAATGGGTTTGCCAATGGACACATCCACCACGCCGGGGCGCTTGATGAACGCCTTGCGGGGCCAGACCTTGGCCGACGTCACGGCAATCGGCACCACGGGCGCGCCAGTGTCGATGGCCAGGCGTGTGCCGCCGGTTTTGTAGTTGCCCTTCTGACCGCGCTCGATGCGCGTGCCTTCGGGAAACATGATGATCCAGACGCCCTTGGCCAGCAGGTCCTTGCCCTGCTGCACCACTTTGTGAAACGCCTGGGTGCGCTGGTCACGGTCGATGTGGATCATGTCCAGCCGCCCGATGGACCAGCCAAAGAACGGCACGCGCAGCAGCTCTTTCTTGAACACATAGGCCAACGGGTGCGGCATGATCGCGGGCATCAAAAAGGTCTCGTACGTGGACTGGTGCTTGACCAGCAGCACAGCCCCGGCGTTCTCGCCCTGCGGCAGGTTCTCCATGCCCATCACGTTGGCCCGCACACCCAGAATCACCCGGGCACTGCTGATGCACAGCGACAACCACGCCCGCGCGATGCGGTACAGCGGCCGACCGCGCATACCAAACAGCGAGCCCAACATGATGGCCAGCGTGTAGGGCACCACGGTGATGCCCATCCAAAGGAAGTGAATGAGAGAGCGGATAAAAGCCATTTTTATAGTGTTTTTGGCCGCTAGCGCTTATCCATAAAGCGCTAACAGCTATCAATTAAATAGCGATACGAAGCATTAAACGATGCCGGTTCCGGGCATGGGCGTGGGCGTGGGCGTTGACAACAACACCGACGCCTGCACCAGAGCGGGCGTGGCCGAGGCCAGCACCACGGGCAGCAGCTGGTTCACAAAATCACCCAGGCTGGCATGCACCTGGGTGCCCGGCGGCAACCCGGCGGGCAGTTCGCCCCCAGGCACCAGCGGGGCCGACTGGCCGGTACACACCAGATGCAGACGTGCACCCATCGCGGCCCCCGCCAGCACGTGGGCCAAGCTACTGCCCACCACCTGCACATCCTGGCGCTCCACCCCGTAGCGATCGCAAATCTGCTCCAGCAGACCTGGCAAAGGCTTGCGGCAGGTGCAGTTTTCGTCGGCTGCATGGGGACAATAAAACACCGCATCAATGCGCCCGCCCACGGCTGCCACCTGGCGGTGCATCTTGGTATGAATAGCGTTGAGCGCCATCACATCAAACAAACCCCGCCCCAGCCCCGGCTGGTTAGTGGCCACCACCACATGCCAGCCCGCGTGGTTGAGCCGCGCCACGGCTTCGAGCGCGCCAGGCATGGCGTTCCACTCATCCGCCGAGGTGATGTAGTCGTCCGCCACCGGATTGAGGGTGCCGTCGCGGCCGAGGATGACGAGTTTCATAGGGTGGGTGTGCCTTGTGATAACCGTCAGCCTATCAGCTTGCAAAAACCGGTCAAACCGCCAGACGCGAGAGGTCGGCCACACGGTTCATCGCGTTGTGCAGCATTTTGAGCAAGCCCAGGCGATTCATCCGCACATCCAGCTGCTCGGCGTTGACCATCACGTCGTCAAAGAAGGCATCCACCGGTGCGCGCAGCACGGCCAGGGTTTGCAGCGACGCGGTGTAGTCGCCAGCGTCGAACTGGGCATTGGCTTCGGGCACGAAGCGCTGCAGCGCGGCGTACAGGTCCTGCTCGGCTTTTTCCTGCAGCAGGTCGGGGTTGACATGGGCGTCCACGGCGCCTTCGACTTCCGCCTTCTTGAGGATGTTGCCGACGCGCTTGTTGGCGGCGGCAAGGGCGGGGCTTTCGGGCAAGGCGGCGAAGGCGCGCACTGCGGCCAACTGCTTTTCGACCAGCGCCAGGCGTTGTGGGCGCAGAGCCAAAACAGCATCAACTTCCTGGGCGCTGTAGCCCTGCTCACGCAGGCTGCCGGCGAGGCGGTCGTAGATGAAGTCAGCCAACGCAGCAGAAGCATCGGTGATCTTGTCGCCGAATGCAGGGACGGCACCGGCCAGCAAGGCACTCAGGTCCAGGGCCAGGTCTTTTTCAACCAGCATGCGGATCACGCCCAGGGCGTGGCGGCGGAGCGCAAACGGATCGCGGTCGCCCGTGGGCAGGTTGCCAATGCCGAACATGCCGACCAGCGTTTCCAGCTTGTCGGCCAGCGCCACCACCACGCCTGCTGTGTTGCGCGGCAGCGCATCACCCGCAAAACGCGGCTTGTAGTGGTCTTCAATGGCGTGGGCCACGGTCTCGCCCAGGCCGTCGTTGAGCGCGTAGTAGCCGCCCATGATGCCCTGCAGCTCCGGGAACTCGCCCACCATGTCGGTCACGAGGTCAGTCTTGGCCAGTTGCGCTGCCTTGTCGGCATCTGCGACCAAGGCGGCGTCGCCCAGCTGCGTGGCAATGGCGTTGGCAATCGCGCGCACGCGCTCCACCCGTTCGCCCTGCGTGCCCAACTTGTTGTGATAAACCACCTTGCCAAGGCCTTCGACGCGCGAGGCCAGGGTCTTCTTGCGGTCCTGGTCAAAGAAGAACTTGGCGTCGGCCAGGCGCGGGCGCACCACGCGCTCGTTGCCGCCGGTCACAAAACTGGTGTCTTCGGGGCTGATGTTGCTGACCACCAGGAACTTGTTGGCCAGCTTGCCCGCCGCGTCGAGCAGCGGGAAGTACTTCTGGTTGGCCTTCATCGTGAGGATGAGGCACTCCTGCGGCACGTCGAGGAACTCGGTCTCGAACGAGCAGGTCACCACGTTGGGGCGCTCCACCAGCGCGGTCACCTCATCCAGCAGCGCTTCGTCTTCGATAGGGCGCGCGCCATTGCCCACCAGGGCGGCGGCAGCGGCGAGCTGGCGGGCGATTTCGGCCTTGCGCTCGGCAAAGCTCGCGATCACTGCGCCATCCCTTTTCAGCGTGGCGGCATAGCTGTCGGCGTCAGCCAGCACCACGGGCGAAACGGTCGCTTCAAAGCGGTGGCCTTGGGTGGTGTTGCCCGCCTTCAGGCCGAGTGCCTTGACCGGCACCACGGTGCTGCCATGCAACGCCACCAGCCCGTGCGCTGGGCGCACAAAGTTCACGCTGGTCCAGCCGGGAAGCTCGCAGTCCGACTCCAGCTGGTAGCTCATCACCTTGGGGATGGGCAGCTTGGCAATGGCTTCGAGCAGCGCCTTTTGCAAGCCTTCTTGCAAGGTGGCGCCGGGCACCACGCTGTCGTAGAACAGCGCTTCGGCCTTGCCGTCTTGGGCACGCTTCAGGGCAGCCACTGCGGCAGAGGGGTCGGACACATCGGCACCCAGCGCCTGCAGTTTTTTGAGCAGTGCGGGCGTGGCGTTGCCACTGGCGTCCAGGCCCACGGTGACAGGCATCAGCTTTTGCTGCACGGCCTTGTCGGCAGCCTTGTCGGCCACGGCGGTCACGTGTGCGGCCAAGCGGCGGGGCGATGCGAAAGGCGTCACCACAGAAGCCGCAGACGCGAGGCCCAGGGATTTGAGCTGGTCGGCCAGCACGGTGGCAAAGGCATCGCCCAGCTTTTGGAGCGCCTTGGGGGGCAGCTCTTCCACAAACAGTTCAACGAGGAGATTTTGGGTTGTCATGTTGTCGGCTCTATTCCGTAGTCCATTTGGCATCCGCTACGCAAGCGATGCATGAAAACTGGCGCACCCCATGCGCGGGCAGCCGCGCAAGGGCCGCCCCGCCGCGCTGGCTGCGTCCACCTGCCCGCATTGCGCAGCATTGCGAGAGCGGGGGGAAGACGCGAAGCGGCTCAGGGGGGTGTTCACTTTCACTTCACGCGGCCTTCTTGGCCATTTGTTCCACCCACTCGCGCGGCGCCATGGGGAACCCCAGACGCTCGCGGCTCTCGTAGTAGCTTTGTGCCACGGCGCGGGCCAGGTTGCGGATGCGGCCGATGTAGGCGGCGCGCTCCGTCACGCTGATGGCGCCACGCGCGTCCAGCAGGTTGAAGCTGTGCGCGCCCTTGAGCACCTGCTCATAGGCTGGCAAGGCCAGTTGCTGTTCAATCAGGTACTTGGCCTGCTTTTCGTGCGCGTTGAAAGCCGTGAACAAAAAGTCGGCGTCGCTGTGCTCGAAGTTGTAGGTGGACTGCTCCACCTCGTTTTGTTTGTACACGTCACCGTAGCTCAGGGTGTCGGTCCACTGGAGGTTGTAGACGTTGTCCACGCCCTGCAGGTACATGGCCAGGCGCTCCAGGCCGTAGGTGATTTCGCCCGTGGCGGGCTTGCAGTCGATGCCGCCCACTTGCTGAAAATAGGTGAACTGCGTGACTTCCATGCCGTTCAACCAAACCTCCCAGCCCAGGCCCCAGGCGCCGAGCGTGGGGTTCTCCCAGTCGTCTTCCACAAAGCGGATGTCGTTCTTCTTCAGGTCGAACCCGAGGGCTTCGAGACTGCCGAGGTACAGCTCCAGGATGTTGGCCGGTGCGGGCTTCAGGACCACCTGGTATTGGTAATAGTGCTGCAGGCGGTTGGGGTTCTCGCCATAACGGCCGTCCTTGGGGCGGCGGCTGGGCTGCACGTAGGCGGCTTTCCACGGCTCGGGGCCAATGGCGCGCAAAAAGGTGGCGGTGTGCGAGGTGCCAGCGCCCACTTCCATGTCGTAGGGTTGCAAAAGGGCGCAACCCTGGGCGTCCCAGTAGGACTGCAGCTTCAAAATGATTTGCTGGAATGTCAACATGGCGTCTGCGGCACTGGCAAGCCAGGGCCGGGCAAGTAAGGGGAGAAAAGGAAAAAAGGCGGTGTGCGTGCCAAGCCCGGCACCTGCAGCCAACACTGGTTGCAAGAGCGGGCGTCGCGCGCGTAACCGGTCATTTTACGGCGCAGCGGCGGGGTGCCTAATAAACGGCGCCACAGGCCCCCGCCCCATGAAAAAAGGCCAGAGCCCTTTTGGAGCCCCAGCCTTCCCAACCAGTCACGCGAGCTATAAGCCGGTGCGTACCGGTGACCACACGGATGTGGCCATCAACGCCTGCATAGCGTCAAAATTTGGTGCCACACCTTGGATCAATACTCCCAGAAGATCCGTTGCAGCTCTTTGCTGTCGTTGGTCTTGGTGAGGGCCACCATCGCCAGGATGCGGGCCTTTTGGGGGCGCAGGTCGTGGGCGACCACCCAGTCGTATTTGTCGTCGGGCTGTTCGGCATTGCGCAGCACAAAACCGTCGGGCACGCGGGCCGAGCGAACAATCTGCACGCCGCTGGCGCGCAGCGCCTTGAGCGACTCCACCGCCTGTGCTGCCACCGAGCCATTTCCCGTGCCAGCGTGGATCAGCGCCTTGACGCCAGCCTTGCCGTACGCCTCGATGCCCGTGGTGTTCATGTTGCTGTAGCCGTAGACGATGTCCACCGCTGGCAGGGCCTGGATGTCGTCGATGTTGAACTCGGACTGCATCGTGTGGCGCTTGACCGGCGCGCGGAACCAGTAGTTCTTGCCTTCGACCACCATGCCCAGCGGGCCCCACTGGCTCTTGAAAGCCTCGGTCTTGATGTTGATGGTCTTGCTCACGTCACGGCCGCTTTGAATCTCGTCGTTCATGGTGACGAGCACGCCCTTGCCTGCGGCGTCCTTGCTGGCCGCCACGCTCACAGCGTCGTACAGGTTCAGCGCGCCGTCGGCCGACAGGGCCGTGCCGGGGCGCATGGAGCCCACGACCACGATGGGCTTGTTGGTGCGCACCACGAGGTTCAGGAAGTAGGCCGTTTCTTCGAGGGTGTCGGTGCCGTGGGTGATCACGATGCCGTCCACATCGGCCTGCTTTGCCAGGGCCGAGACGCGCTGGCCCAGCTTGAGCAGGTGGTCATTGGTAAAGCTCTCCGACGCGATCTGGAACACCTGCTCGCCCGACACCTTGGCCACGCTGGCCAGCTCTGGCAGGCCTGCCAGCAGCTTGTCGACCGGCACCTTGGCAGCGGCATAGGTGGCGCTGTTGACCGCCGACGCGCCTGCTCCGGCAATGGTGCCGCCGGTCGCCAGCACTACCACGTGGGGCTTGGCGGCCTGGGCCATGGCGACTGCGGAGGCGGCGGACAACAGCAGGCCTGCGAGCCAGCGGTGAGCGGGTGGTGAAATTCGCATGAAAGAGATCTCCTGAACGGTGTTTTGACTTTCGCAGGGCGGATGGCCCTTTGGGTTGCCCTGCGCCCGCCTGTTGTCGGCGGTGCGGCATCCTATGAGAGATCAGCGCACACCCATGCGGAATAATCGGCTGGCCTCTGTGAATTTCACTCACAGCGTGTTTTCAAGGAATGGGCGATGAATCTGCGACAGCTGGAAGTCTTTCAGGCGGTGCTTCAGACCGGCAACATGAGTGCGGCGGGGCGCCTGCTGTGCATCACCCCGTCCGCCGTCAGCAAGGCAGTTGCCCACACCGAGCTGCAGTTGGGCTACCGCCTGTTCATGCGCACCCCCGCAGGCCTGACCCCCACGCCCGAGGCGCAGGTGTTGGCGGCAGAGTCCACCGGCATCCACAGGCAGCTGGATGGGTTGCGCCGCACTGCCCGCAACCTGGCAACAGCCGACACGGGCGATGTGCGCCTGGCCGCCATTCCCGCCGTCAGCCACGAGTTCTTGCCCCATTTGCTGCACCAGCACACACAACGCTATCCGCAGGTAGGGGTGGAGGTGCGCACCATCCACCAGGACCAGATGACACAGGCCTTGCTCACCCGCAGCGTGGATTTTTGCCTGGGGTTTTACAAACACCCGCATCCGCAAATTGGCAGCGACCTGCTGGTGAGCGGGCGCCTGTACCTGGCGGTGGCGCAGTCGGTGTGGATGCGCCAGCCGCGGGCCACGTCGCGCAGCGCGCGGCTGGCGCAGGTGCCCGTGGTGCGGCTGGTGGGCGACGACCCCATGCGCCAGTCCATTGACGAGATTGCCCAACGCCTGGGCACCCCCGTGGGGCCAGGGATGCAGGTGCAGACATCGCAGCTGGCGCTGGAGCTGGTGCGGCTGGGCATGGGCTGGACGGTGGTGGACTTCCTGACCGCCACGCACCTGGACCCCGCCACCATGGTCGCGCTGGAACTCCACGAGCTGCCGCCCATTTCGCTGTACAGCTACCACGCGCGCTCTTCACCACCGGGGCTGCAGGCCACGCGCATGCTGGCGATGTTGCCGGGGCTGCTGCACGAAACGTTGTCGCCCACTGCCACGCGAGCGGCGGCGCAGCGCGCTCCGGCTTCCACGTCTCCTGGCACCGCGCCCAAATAAAAAGCCCGCGCGTCTTGCGACGGGCGGGCTTTTAGGGGCTGCATCAGCGCGGGTCAATCACCCCAGCGGCGCAGCACCAGGCTGGCATTGGTGCCGCCAAAGCCAAAGCTGTTGGACAGTGCGGTGCGAATGGGTGCGTCCACCGTTTCGCGCACCAGGGGCATGCCCTCGGCAGCGGGCTCCAGCGTATCGATGTGGGCCGAGGCGGCAATGAAGCCCTCGCGCAGCATCAAGAGGCAATAGATCGCTTCTTGCACACCGGTGGCACCCAGCGAGTGGCCGGTGAGCGACTTGGTGGACGAGAACCGGGGGATCGCATCGCCAAACACTTCGCGAATGGCGCGCAACTCGGGCACGTCGCCCACTGGCGTTGAGGTGCCGTGGGTGTTGATGTAATCGATGGGCTCGCTGACCGTGGAGATGGCTTGGCGCATGCAGGCAATCGCCCCATCGCCTGAAGGCGCCACCATGTCGGCACCATCGGATGTGGCGCCAAAACCGATCACCTCGCCCAGGATGGTGGCGCCCCGCGCCTGCGCGTGTTCCAGGCTTTCCAGCACCACGGCACCGCCGCCGCCCGACAGCACAAAACCATCGCGGTGGGCGTCGTACGCGCGCGAGGCTTTCTCTGGCGTGGCGTTGTAGGCGCTGGACATGGCGCCCATGGCGTCAAACAACAGACCCATGCCCCAGGTGACTTCTTCGCCGCCACCCGCAAACATCACGTCCTGCATGCCCCAGGCGATCTGCTGGGCGGCCGCGCCAATGCAATGCGCCGAGGTGCTGCAAGCGGAGGTGATGGAGTAGTTGATGCCCTTGATGCCGAAGTTGGTCGACAGGCAGGCAGACACGGTGGAGCTCATGCAGCGCGTGACCTGGTAGGGCCCCACGCGGCGAATACCCTTGCTGCGCAGAATGTCGGCAGCCTCGATCTGGTTGGCGGGTGAACCGCCTCCCGAGCCCATGATGAGCCCGGTGCGCGGGTGCGACACCTGCTCGGGCGTCAGGCCCGCTTCGGCAATCGCGTTGGCCAGCGAGATGTGGGCATAGGCCGCCGCATCGCCCATGAAGCGCAGTTGTTTGCGGTCGATCAGCTCTTCAAGGTTGATCTGCGGCACGCCTGCCACCTGGCTGCGCATGCCCAGTTCGGCAAACTGCGGCATGGCCCGGATGCCGGAGCGGCTTTCTCGCAGAGATTGCGACACGGTGGCCATGTCGTTGCCAATGCACGAAACAATGCCCGTGCCGGTGATCACCACGCGTTTCATGCTGCTGCTCCTTGTTCGGCTCCGGCAGGTGCGGCGACCTCTTCGCGCTTGAACAGGCCGACGCGCAGGTCATTGGCCACATAGATCTCCTGGCCGTCGGCCAGCAGACGCGCATCGCCAATGGCCATGACCAGCTTGCGCTTGATCACGCGCTTGATATCAATCTCGTAAGTCACCATCTTGACGTTGGGGCCCACTTCGCCGGTGAACTTGACCTCGCCCGCGCCCAAGGCACGGCCCTTGCCAGGCAGGCGCAGCCAGGTCAGGTAAAAACCGATGAGTTGCCACATGGCATCAAGCCCCAGGCAGCCCGGCATGACCGGATCGCCCTGAAAGTGGCAGTCAAAAAACCAGAGGTCGGGGCGCACGTCAAGTTCGGCGCGGATTTTCCCCAGCCCGTGCGCGCCACCATCGCTGTCGATGTGCGTGATGCGGTCGAACATCAGCATGGGCGGCAGCGGCAAGCGCCCGCTGTCGGCGCCGAACAGCCGGCCTTCGCCCGAGGCAATCAGTTGTTCGTAGGAAAAGGAATCTGCCATTTTCAGTCGTGCTCCAGAACAGCGGGTGGCCCGCTTCAAATCATCGTTGTACGCAACCCAAGCCCCGGTTGCGGGGCTCCATTATCAAGGCATAGGGAGTCAACTCTAAACAATGTGCGGCCAAGCCGTCTGCTCAGGCCCAGAGTCGCCTGACCTGGGTCAAGGGTAGCGCCCCCTGCCAGCCCTGCGGGTAAACTTGGCCCACAGGGCCACCAAAAGCGTCAATCCTGCCAGCGCCCACAGCGGCAACAGACCCCAGCGGGACACCCAAAACGCATACGGAGTGATCGCCCAGCCGTTTTGCGCATCCTGCCCCCGGCCCTGCACCTCGCCCTTGAGCACGCCACGGGTATGGCGCTCCAGTTGGTGCGTGACCACCCCCCGGTGGTCAATGATGGCCGTGGCGCCGGTGTTGGTTGCGCGCACCATGGGCCGCTCGAACTCCAGCGCACGCATGCGGCTGATGTGCAAATGCTGGTCAATGGCAATGGTGTTGCCAAACCAGCCAATGTTGCTGAAATTGACGAACACCGTGGGCGCCTGGGCCGGGTCCACAAACCGCGCGCCCAGTTCTTCGCCAAAAAGGTCTTCGTAGCAGATGTTGGGCGCAATGCGCTGCCCCGCCCAGGCAAACGAGGCCTGCCCGACGGCGCCGCGGTTGAAGTCACCCAGCGGGATGTCCATCATGGCGGTGAACCACTTGAAGAACGGCGGGATGAACTCGCCAAAGGGCACCAGATGGTGCTTGTCGTAGCGATACCGCTCGGTGCCACTCCCCGGGGCCATGCCCAGTACCGAGTTGGTGTAGCCCACGGTTTCATCGCCCAGCGGAATGCCCAGCATCGCGGCCTGGGCCCCTTCGGTGTAGCGGGTCTGGATGCTCTCCAGGTAGCCCGGCATCAGTTGCTGGGGCAGCAGCGGAATCGCCGTCTCGGGCGCAACGACAAGATCTGCCTTGGCATCCCGCAGGGCCTGGGCGTACCACTGGAGGGCCACCGGCACGCCGCTGCCGGCCTGGAATTTTTCGTCTTGTGGGATATTGCCCTGCAACAGCTCCAGCGTCAGCGCGGGCGCCGGGCGCTGCGATGGCGTGTGGCACAGATCAATGGCACACATGCGCTGCAACGAAGCCAGCACCAGCACAGCACAACCCACCAGCGCGAGCGCCCAGGTGCGCCAACTGCGCAGATCGGCACTTCGCAGCTGCACGGCGCCCATGGCCAAAATGGCTGCCACAGCGCCCACTCCATACACCCCCACGCTGCGGGCGAGCACGGACAGCGGCCCGTCCACATGCGCATAGCCGCCCGCGCCCCACGGAAATCCCGTCCACAAGGTGCCACGCGCCAGCTCGGCCAGCAACCAGAGCGCTCCGAAAAGCAGAGCACTTAGCGCTTTATTCGCGGGCGCCAGGCGGCAAAATAGCCCTATAAAAAAGGCGTAATAGCTGCCCAAAAAGGCGGCAAGCCCCAACACTGCCGCCACGGTCAACGCCGCGGGCAGACCACCGTAGTTATGCATGGAGATGAACAGCCACCAGAAGGTGCCCGCCAGCCACGCCGTGGCAAACACGCCGCCCACCAGCGCACCGCGCCGCCAGCCGACGGCCTCGTCCGTACGCGGTCGCACCAGCCACGCCAGTACCGCCATCGATACCAGTTGCAGCCACCACAAGGGGTGTCCACTCCAGGGCCAGGCCAGCGACGCGGCCTGCGCCAGACCGGCGGCCACGGCGAGCGTCAACTGCAGGGCAAGCCGCGGCCCTGCCACGGTTCGGGATTGCGCCATCACTCGGCGGCGCTGGCGTCTTCGACCCGCGACACCTTGAACCAGCGCACGGCGCCGCCCTTGGTGTGCAGCACCACAAAATGCAGGCCGCCCAATCTAAAGCTCTCGCCGCGCTTGGGCACATGGCCCATTTCGTGGGCGATCAGACCGCCAATGGTGTCAAAGTGCTCGCCAGGATCGCTGCCAAGGATGGAGGCGTCAAACGCCTCGGCAACCCGCTCGATGGGCGTGTCACCGCTAACCCGGTACGTACGGTCGGCCAAACCAAAGATGTCGCCTTCGTCTTCAGGGATGTCGAACTCGTCTTCGATCTCGCCCACGATTTGTTCCAGCACGTCTTCAATCGTGACGAGCCCCGCCACGCGGCCAAACTCGTCGATCACGATGGCCAGGTGGTTGCGGTTGCCGCGGAACTCGCGCAGCAGGTCGTTGAGGCCTTTGCTTTCCGGCACGAACACGGCGGGGCGCAGCAGCGCCCGGATGTTCAGCTCTGGCGCGCGCTGCAGCTTGAGCAGGTCCTTGGCCATGAGGATGCCGATGATGTTCTCTCGCTCGCCCTGGTACACCGGAAACCGCGAGTGCGCGGTGTTGATCACCAAATTCAGAAGTTCTTCGTAGGGCGCTTCGATGTTGACCGTGTCCATGCGGGTCGCTGTCACCATCACGTCACTGGCCGTCATGTCGGCCATGCGAATCACGCGCTCCAGCATCACGCGCGATTCAGCGCCGATGACCTGGTTGTCTTCGGCCTCAGCCAAGGCGTTGATGAGTTCTTCCGTGGAGTCGGGCCCAGGGTTGATGAACTCGGCCACTTTCTGCAGGAAGGTGCGCTTGTCCTCCCTTTCGGGCGGACGCCCGGGGTGCGCGGGGTGCGGGTCAGACACTGTCTAGGACGTGCGGTAGTGAATCAGGCCCCTAGGATAGCGGATTGTCATGACGACACGCCATCCTGGCGCCCGAGCGGCTGAACGCCGCCTGTTCGATGGCCTTATTCGGCCGACTGGTGGCGAGCGTGCTGCACGCCACTGCGCACTTCCTGGACGCTGGCCAGAAAATCCCAGAACTGCTTGGCTTGCTTCTTGATCTGGTAGTCCACTTCGGCAAACTGCTGCTCCACCATCTCGGTCATGCGGGTGTCCAGGCTGGCGGGTGCAATCTGCAGGTACGCCTCGGACTCGGAACCATCACGGCGCACCGTGGCGCCCGCGCCGCGCGCGATCTTGAGCATGGCGGTGTTTTCAGACAGCGCGTGGATGAACACCATGTTCACGCCTTCGTTGCGAGCGTGCATCACCGCACGCTCAAACAGCCGGCCACCAAAACCACGGCCCCGGGCTTGCGTGAGCACGGACACGCCGAACTCGGCGCAGTGCTTGTGCTCAGGGTGCTCAGAGAAGGCCAGGTGGGCCATCGCAATGAGTTCGAGGCGACGGTTGTAAATGCCAAAGATCTCGTCGCGGTTGAAATCGAGCTGCTCGGCATAGCGGCGAATCTGCTCGTCGTTGGCCGCATAGCCAAAGCGCAGATAACGGTCCGCAGGCTCCAGCTGCAGCAAATGCTGCGTGATGCGTTCGCGGTACGAGGGGCCAAGGGCGCGGATGGGGACCATCACGGGGTGGGAGTTGTTGCCGCGGCTCTCAACAGACGGGCGACCCGCCGCTGGGCGCAGCATGGCTTTGCTGATGTACCAGGAAGCCTTCAGCCAGTCTTTGGTTGCGATCATGTCTGCAAATATAAGGGTTTTCCCTGATCATTTCCAGTCCAATTTGCTGCGTTGCAACAAAATAAGAGAGCCTAGTCAAAATATGAATGGAATTGGTCTCTAGCGCTTATTCATCAAGCGCCAGCAGCTATGTTTTTTATAGTAAATGGGCACCGGAACACGCCCCAGCACGTCGCCTCCGGGACGCAACGGGCCCCTCTTGATGCAGTGACTCCCCACCGCTTGCCCGCTGACTCGCCGCTTTGTGCAGCGTATATCGATCCAACCAGAACCGCAACCGCCCGCTCGACCCAGCTGTCACACAGGCACAGCCGTCGTCGCCTTTACCCGGTCGAGCACAAAACTCGTCTTGCAGTCCTGCACGCTGGGGTGCTTGAGCAGCGTGTCCATGATGAAACGGCTGTAGTGCGCCATGTCGGCCACCACCACACGCAGCAGGTAGTCCATCTCGCCGGTCAGGGCCGCGCATTCCACCACTTCGGGCCAAGTCTGCACACTGGCGCGGAACAGGTCCATGGGGTTGCGTTTGTGGCTCTCGGTGTGTTTTTCGAGCCGCACATTGAGGTACGCCGTCAGCCCCAGGCCCACGGCCTCGGGCGGCACCAGAGCGACATAGCGGTTGATGACGCCGCCGTCTTCCAGGCGCTTGACGCGGCGCAGCACGGCGCTGGGGGACAGGCCCACCTGCTCGCCGATGACGTCATAGGTTTCACGGCCGTTTTCTTGCAGACGGCGCAGGATGGCCCGGTCCAGCTTGTCTAGTGCGTTGAAACCACTCATGGCGCAGGATTCTACGAAAAACCGCGCACTTTCAGCAGCCCCTGCTGCAGGCGCGGGTATGTCCCGATAGTGACTCTGCGGCTGCAATACAAAAATTGATCTCGCAAAATAGAACGGTCGTTCTTTTTTGTGTGCATAAAAAAACCAATTCCATGGAGACAACACATGACCGGATTTTTCAGCCGCTTGCTGCGGCGACTCGCGCTGGCGTCCACGGCCGGGCTTTTGCTCGCAGGGGCCAGCGCCCACGCACAAAGCGGCTACACCCAGACGCGCTACCCCATCGTGCTGGTGCACGGCCTTTTTGGCTTTGACTCGGCGCTCGGGGTCGACTACTTCTACGGCATCCCCGATTCGCTGCGCCAGGGCGGTGCCAAGGTCCATGTGGCGCAGGTGTCGGCCGCCAACAGCACCGAGGTGCGCGGCGAGCAGTTGCTGGCGCAGGTCAAAACCATCCTGGCCATCACCGGCGCGGCCAAGGTCAACCTTGTGGGCCATTCGCACGGCGGGCCCACCACACGGTATGTGGCAGGTGTTGCGCCGCAGCTGGTAGCGTCAGTCACGTCCATTGGCGGCGTGAACAAGGGGTCGCGTGTGGCCGACATCCTGCGGGGCGTGGCGCCCGCCGGGTCGGTGTCTGAAGCCGTGGCCAATGCTGCCGCCAAGGCGCTTGTCGGCCTGATCAACCTCACGTCCGGGGGATCGGGCCTGCCGCAGATGCCGACGGCGGCGCTTGATTCACTCACTACGGCTGGGCTGGCCAACTTCAACCGCCGCTTTCCGCAGGCACTGCCCAGTGGCTGTGGCAGCGGGGCCGAGCTGGTCAATGGCGTGCGCTATTACTCGTGGACGGGCACAACGCCCCTGACCAATGTGCTGGATGCCAGTGACGGTTTACTCAGCGTGATGGGCCTGACCTTTGGCGAGGCCAACGATGGCCTGGTGTCTGCCTGCTCGTCGCGACTGGGCAAACACCTGGGTGACTACCGCCAGAACCATCTGGACGAAGTGAATCAACTGCTGGGCCTGCGCGACTGGTTCTCTACCGACCCGGTGACGCTGTACCGCCAGCACGCCAACCGCCTCAAGCAGCTGGGCCTGTAATCCGTGAAACGCTCCCGCGCTTTCGCAGGAGTGGCCCTGGCCACCACCACGGCCGCCGTGGTCTGGTGGCTGGGTGGCCCGCACTTCTTATCGTCAGTAGACGGTGCAGAGCCGCGCCAGGCGCAGGTGTCGGCCACGGCTCCAGCGGCAGCCCCGGGGCTGCGCCCCGCTGCGCGACCCATGGACAGCAGCTTCTTTGCCGCCCGCCGCGCCGCAAGCCCCGACCACAGCGCCGACCCGCTGCTGGTCCACGGCCTGCGCGACACGCTGGAGGCCCTGTTGATGGAGGCCCAAGCCGACGACACGGCCGACCCCGCTGCGCTCAAACAGCGTCTGGCCGCATTGGTAGGCAAACACTTCCCTGCGGCGCTGGCCACCCGGGCCCTGGCATTGGCCGGGCGTTACGTGGACTACCGCGTGGCGCTGGGCCAGCTGCGCACACCCCAAGACCTGACAGACCCTGGCGCGTTGCGCCAATCCCTGGAGGCACGCCACAAGGTGCGCCAGCAGTTTTTTGACGGTGACGAATACGACGCCTTGTTTGCCCGCGAGGCCGACCTGGACCGCTACACCCTGGCGCGCCTGGAGATCGCCCGCAACACCCAGTTGACCCCCGAGCAACGCGCCCAGGCCCAACGCGACGCCGACAACGAATTGCCCGAAGCGCGCCGCACCGAGCGCCTGGCCGCCACCCAACACATGACCGCCGCCGCCCAAACCGCCGCGTTCAATGCCCAGAACACCGACGAACGCACCCGCCACGCCGCGCGCAGCACCCAATATGGCGAAGCCGCTGCCCACGCCATGGCCCAGCTCGACCGGGAAGAACAGCACTGGCAGCAGCGGCTTGACCAATACAGCCAGGCCCGCACCCAGCAAGGCGACGGCGCTGCCCTGCAGCAACTGCGCCACCAGCTTTTTTCTGCCGAAGAGCAACAGCGCATTGACGCAGCCCTGGCCCTGCGCCAGTTGCCACCCGCCGCTTCCGGGTCCTGAGCCTGCCCGTGGCGCAACAAAGAGGGCAGCGGCGGCACCCCGAAGCGCGCGCCCTGCGCCGAATTTTGATCATTCGCAATATTCCTGCAAACAGGGCAGCAAAGCCTCTTGATTTCGCCAGAAAAATGAGGCACTGCGCGCCTACAGTGCATGGGATTGATCAACGAAAGCCGGAGACACCCCATGAACGCTGCCCTGCCGCAAACCACCACCGCCCAACTGGATGCCTGGGACAACCCCATGGGCCTGATGGGGTTCGAGTTCATCGAATTCACCTCGCCCACTCCCGGTGTGCTGGAGGCGGTGTTTGAAAAGCTGGGCTTCACGCTGGTGGCCAAGCACCGCTCCAAGGATGTGGTGCTGTACCGCCAGAACGGAATCAACTTCATCCTGAACCGCGAGCCCCACAGCCAGGCCGCGTACTTTGGCGCCGAACACGGCCCGTCGGCCTGTGGCATGGCCTTTCGGGTCAAAGACGCGCACAAGGCGTACCAGCGCGCGCTGGACCTGGGCGCCCAGCCCATCGAGATCCCTACCGGCCCCATGGAACTGCGCCTGCCTGCCATCAAGGGCATCGGCGGCGCGCCGCTGTATTTGATCGACCGCTTTGAAGACGGCAAATCCATCTACGACATCGACTTTGAGTTCATCGACGGCGTGGACCGCCGCCCTGCGGGCCACGGCCTGAACCTCATCGACCACCTGACCCACAACGTGTACCGCGGCCGCATGGGTTTTTGGGCCAACTTCTACGAGAAGCTGTTCAACTTCCGCGAGATCCGCTACTTCGACATTCAGGGCGAATACACCGGCCTGACCTCCAAGGCCATGACCGCGCCCGACGGCAAGATCCGCATCCCGCTGAATGAAGAGTCCAAGCAAGGCGGGGGCCAGATCGAAGAGTTTTTGATGCAGTTCAACGGCGAAGGCATTCAGCACATCGCACTGATCTGCGACAACCTGCAGGACGTGGTCGACAAGCTGGGCATGGCGGGCGTAGCGCTGGCCACGGCACCCAACGATGTCTATTACGAAATGCTGGACAGCCGCCTGCCCGGCCATGGCCAGCCCGTGCCTGCGCTGCAGTCGCGCGGCATTTTGCTGGATGGAACCACGGCCGACGGCACGCCCCGCCTGCTGCTGCAGATCTTCTCCACTCCCATGTTGGGCCCGGTGTTCTTTGAATTCATCCAGCGCGAAGGCGACTACCGCGACGGATTTGGTGAAGGCAACTTCAAGGCGCTGTTCGAGTCGCTGGAACGCGACCAGATCCGCCGGGGTGTGCTGAACGCCTGAAGCCGCGGTGACCCGCGGGTAAACCCTGGACAGATGCCTATACTGCGCGCTCCCTGGAACTCCAAAGGATCCCGATGTCGCTCCGTCGCATTTTGTTCAGCGTTGCCTTCGCCAGCCTGGCCACCGCCACCCTGGCGCAGACCCCATCCGCACCCCTCACCATCGTGGTGCCCTACCCTGCGGGCGGGCCACTGGACATTTCTGCGCGTATCGTCGCCGAAGGCTCCACCGGACTGGGCACCATCACGGTAGAGAACAAGCCCGGCGCGGGCGGAGGCACCGGGGCAGACTTGGTGGCCAAGGCCCCCAAGACCAGCAACATGGTGCTGATGGGCGCGGTGGCCACGCATGCGGTCAACCCCTGGCTGTACAAGAACGTCCCGTACGACGCGCTGAAGGACTTCAAACCCATCGCCCTGGTGGCGCGCACGCCCAACGTGCTGGTGGTGAATGCGCAGCAAGCGGCGTCGCTGGGCATCAAGACCACGCCAGACCTGGTGCAGTACCTCAAGAAGAACCCGGACCAGGCCAAGTACGGCTCGGGCGGCAACGGCAGCATAGGCCACATCGCGGCCGAGATGTTCAAGTCGCTCACCAACACCAAGATGGGCCACACGCCGTTCCAGGGCTCCAAGCCCGCGCTGGCGGCGCTGGAGTCCGGCCAGGTGCTGCTGGTGTTTGACAACCTGGCCTCGGCGCTGCCGCAGATCCAGTCGGGCAAGCTCTTGGCACTGGGGGTGACCACGCTGAGCAGCAATGAGGCATTGCCAAAGGTGCCGAGCATCAATGACAGTGTGCAAGGCTTCAACGTGTCGACGTGGTTCGGCCTGTTTGCGCCTGCGTCGCTGCCCGAGGCAGACGCGCGCCGCTACGCCACGGCGTTTTCAAACGCCATGCATTCGCCTGCAGGCATGGCGAAGTTCAAGAAGATGGGGATCACGCCCGAAGAGCTGACGCTTGACGGATTTGCGCAGTTTGTGCGCTCGGAAAACAGCAAATACGAGTTTCTGATCCGGGCCGCAAAAATCAAGATCGATTAACAGCCGCTGGGCAGGTGCGCACCCGTCGGTGCGCAAGGTCATGGCGGCAAAGGAGCAAAAAATGGGACAAGCCCCCGTCGTCTATGGCCAATCCACCCGCCCACCCCGTGGCGACTACTCGCGCGCCGCAGGCGACTACACCTGCCCGCAGGACTACGCCAGCTACACCGACGCCGACCACGACACCTACCGGCGCCTGTACGAGCGCCAATGCGCACTGCTGCCCGGCCTGGCAAGCGAAGCCTTCATCCAGGCCCTGCCCTCACTGGGCGCCAGCGACCGCATTCCCCGTTTTGAAGAGGTGAACGAGCGCCTCGTCAAAGCCACCGGCTGGGAGCTGGTGGGCGTGCCCGGGCTGATCCCTGAAGTGCCGTTTTTCACCCTGCTGGCCAACCGCAAGTTCCCGGTGACGGACTGGATCCGCAAGCCCGAGGAGTTTGAGTACATCGTCGAGCCCGATATTTTTCACGACCTGTTCGGGCATGTGCCGCTGCTGTTCAACCCCGTGTTTGCCGACTATGTGCAGCGCTATGGCCAGGGCGGGCTGAAAGCGCAGGGGCTGGGCTCGTGCGAGATGCTCAGCCGCTTGTACTGGTACACGATCGAGTTCGGGCTGATCCGCGAGGCGGGACAACTGCGGGCGTACGGGGCGGGGATTTTGAGTTCGTCGGGCGAGTTGGCGTATGCCGTGCAAAGCCCCGAGCCGCAGCGCATTGCACTGCAGCTGGAGCGCACGATGCGCACGCGCTACAAGATCGACACGTACCAGCAGACGTATTTTGTGATTGATAGTTTTGAGCAGCTGTTTGAGATGACGGCGGCGGACTTTGCGCCGCTTTATGAGCGGCTGCGAGGGGTGCCAGAGTTTGCTGCCGATGAGCGGGATGCGGTAGCGGCTTGATTTTGAGTGAAATTTGGCTCTAGCGCTTATACAGAAAGCGCTGGCAGCTATGGTTTTTGATCGTCTTTGACCGTTCGGGCTGAGCTTGTCGAAGCCGGGGCGCCACACCCCCACCGTTCGGGCTGAGCTTGTCGAAGCCTGGGCACCGCACCCCATCCCTTCGAGCTGAGCCTGTCGAAGCCTGGGCGCCACACCCCCACCGTTCGGGCTGAGCTTGTCGAAGCCGGGGCGTGCTGGTTGGGAAGGCATGCTTGGTTTCAAGGCGGAGGCCGGGAGTCGCCCGGCATGCGAGTAACTTTCTTTTGCGTCGCCAAAATAAAGTCACCAAAGAAAAGGCGACCCCACTGTCTGCGTCCCTTCGCTTCGCTGCGGGCAACCTGTGGTGCTCGCGGGCGGGGTGCGTCGCAGAACTCACTGCGCGCCTTTGGCGCTCCGTTCAAACAACTGCGACGAGCTAGACAACGAAGCCTGTGTGTCCTTCGGCACACAGGCCACCCCGCCCGCTGCGCTCCTCGGCGCATACAGAGGGGCTGGGGAGCCAACAGCCCTTCGGGCCATCGCTGCGCTCGGCCCAGCCTCGCGGGCGCAAGCGCGCCGCGCTGCGCACGCTGGGCCGAGCGAAGCAAAGGCCCGTGTGGCTGTTTGGATGTTGGCTGTTGGTT
>JAUXZO010000056.1 GCA_030692685.1 Acidovorax sp.
AAACCCGACATACTCATCGGCTGCGTGGGCGGCGGCAGCAACTTCGCGGGTTTTTGCTTCCCCTTTGTGCCCGACAAACTCAAAGGCGCCGACATCCAGATCATCGCGGTGGAGCCCACCGCCTGCCCCACCCTTACCAAAGGCTCCTATGCCTATGACTTTGGCGACACCGCGGGCCTCACGCCGATGATCATGATGTACACCCTGGGTCACTCCTTTGTGCCGCCGGGGATTCACGCCGGGGGCCTGCGCTACCACGGGGACGCCCCGCTGTTGTGCCTGCTGGTGCACGAGGGGGTCATCGAGGCCCGGGCGGTGCACCAGAACCCGGTCTTTGAGGCGGCCCGACTGTTCGCTCAGACCGAGGGCATCATCCCGGCCCCGGAGACGGCCCACGCGCTGCGGACGGTGGTGGACGAAGCCATCCGGTGTAGGGAAACGGGTGAGGCCAAGTGCATCGTGGTGAACTTCTCGGGGCACGGCCACTTCGACCTGGCTGCTTATGACGCTTATCTCGAAGGCAAACTGGAGGACTTCGACTACCCGGAAGAGACGCTTAAGGAGGCCCTGTCAGAACTGCCCAAGGTGCCGGGGAACTAAGGGATATGTGAGTGTGTTTTGGGGGAAAGGCCAGGGGCCACCGGCCCTTAGCCCCCTCCCCCACACCTCATTCAATAGTTGGCAGAAAGGTGCCCTGCTGCTTCTGCTCCCAGGCCCGGCGGATGACGGCCGCGGTGTATGGGGGCAGGTCGAATTGGGGCAGGCTGTTCAGGGGCACAAACCGGGCCGCGGTGATGTCCGAGGCCGGGGTCAGGTCGCCGCTTACGTAGTCGCAGAGAAAATCCACCAAGACATAGTGGTAGGGGATGCCGCCGTTGGGGTCGTGGTAGATGCGCTCTAAGACCGCGGTGATTCCCAGGATTTTAACGGCCAGGCCGGTCTCTTCCTTGAGTTCACGCTTTAAGGCCCTTCCCAGGGTCTCCCCCAGCTCCACCAGGCCCCCGGGCAGGCTCCAGGTGTTAAGGGCCGGTTCCTGGCCCCGGCGCACCAGGAGCACCTCCTCCCCCTTAAAGATCACCGCGCCCACCGCTACTAAGGGCTGCTCGGGATAGTGG
>JAUXZO010000061.1 GCA_030692685.1 Acidovorax sp.
GGCGACTTGAAGACCGGGCCCTGGGCCGATGGCTTCATGAAGCGGTCCCACTCCAGCCACTTGGCGCCGGGCAGGCGGCCCTTGCGCGGCGCGAAGTCCTTGCCGTAGGGGCTGGAGCTGTCACCAATCCATTCGTCCACATCGCGCACGTCCAGCAGCACGGTGTCGGTGCCCAGGGCCTCGATCACGTCTTCCTTGGTCAGCATCACATCGGTGGTGGCCAGCTGGGTGGGGAAGATGGAGGGCGTGGGCACCACGGCCTCGGTAGACACCGGCAACTCAGCCGCCTTCCAGGCGGAGTAGCCGCCATTGAGCACCTTGACCTTTGGATAGCCCAGCCAGGTCAGCAGGTAATAGCCCCGGCACGACTGGCCGTAGCCGCTGTTGAGCGCGTCTTCATAGAACACGGCCGTCTCGGCGCCGGACAGGCCGATGGCGCCCAGGTGCGCGGCAAAGGTGTCTTTGAGCTCCTGCAGCCCCTGGGGCGTGGAAGTGGCCAGGAAGGTAAAAGTCTCGCGCAGGTTCGCCGCGCCGGGGATGTGCCCCAGCGCATAGGTGTCAGCGTCGCGGGTGTCGATCAGCACCACAGGCTCTGCAGCTTGCAGGGCCAACAACTGGGTGGGCGAGATGAGGACGGCGTCGGACGCGGAGGCGGTGATGGTGCTCATGAGAAACCTTTCGCTGCGGTGAAGGGCGGGATGCCTACCCTCCATATCGCAACAGGTGTGCCAGAGCACTGCGACGCACAGAAATTTGAATCAAATTGGCCTCTAGCGCTTATCCATAAAGCGCTGATAGCTATTGTTTTGATAGTTTTTCTGTGCCATGTCTCGCGGCTGAGCGGACGGTCCAACGAACACCCCAACACTGTGTCTACAAATTGTTAACACAGTGTCCTGCGCCGCAGCGGCTCGGACCGAGGTCCTTCGCCCTCCAGCGCAGCCGTTGAAACCGGCGCTGCAAACGCGAGGGACGCAAGCCAAGGGCCGCCCCGCAGCGAGGGCGTCGCCCCCGTTGGGGGAAGGTGCGAAGCGACACAGGGGTCACCTGATTCCAGCTTTGCGCAAGCGGTAGCTGAACTGCCGCAACGTCAGCCCCAGGCTCTGCGCCGCGCGCGACTGGTTGCCGTGGTGTTCGGCCAGCGCGCCCTCTAGCACCTGCACGCTGTGGGACTGCGCCGTGTGGTAGTCGCGCACCAGCGACGCCGGGCTGGGGGCAGGGTGCGTGGGCGGTGCGGCGGGTGAAGCAACGGGTGAAGCGACGGGCGCAGACGCAGCGGGCAGAAACCGGTCCAGCTCCGCCCGCCCCACCAGCGTGTCGTTGGCCAGCAGCACCAGCCGCTCGATCACATTGCCCAGCTCGCGGATGTTGCCGGGCCAGGGGTGTTCTTGCAGCCGGGCCAGCGCGTCGGGCGACAGGTTCACGTTGCGCTGGTGCGCCTGGTTGGCGCGGCTCACAAAGTGCAGCGCCAGCGCGCGGATGTCTTCGCGCCGCTCGGCCAGCGAGGGCAGGCGGATGGGGATCACGTTCAGGCGGTAATACAGGTCCTGGCGGAAGTTGCCCGCCTCCACCTCGTGCGACAGGTCGCGGTTGGTGGCGGCCACCAGGCGCACGTTCACCTTCACCTCGCGCTGCCCGCCCAGGCGCACCAGCGTGCCCTCTTGCAGCGTGCGCAGCAGCTTGGACTGCATGGGCAGCGGCAACTCGCCGATCTCGTCCAGAAAGATGGTGCCGCTGTCGGCCTGCTCAAACCAGCCTGGGCGTGCGGTGCTGGCGCCGGTGAAGGCGCCTTTTTCGTAGCCAAACAGTTCGGACTCGAACAACGCATCCGGAATGGCCGAGCAGTTGACCTTGATGAAAGGCCGGTCGCGCCGCCCGCTGGCCAGGTGCACCGCGCGCGCAAACAGCTCTTTGCCCGTGCCCGACTGGCCCAGCAGCAGCACGGTGGCCTGGGTTTGCGACACGCGCTCCAGCTCGCTCAGCGCCTGCAGCAGCGGGGGCGAGCTGCCAATGAGCCCATAACGCGCGCTTTTGGTGTTGAGCGCGTTGGCCAGCACGGCGTTGCGCGCCTGTAGCTGCCGCGTCTGCTCGGCCACCAGGGCTTCGAGCTGCAACAGCTGCCCCACCAGCGTGGCCAACACACGCAGCACGGCCAGGTCGTCGTTCAGGTGGCGCTGGCGGCTGCGGATGCGGTGGCAGGCCAGCACGCCAATCGGCGCGTTGTTGACCTCAATCGGCAGAGCGATGAAGGCGACTGTCTCGGGCGGCAGCTGGCTGCGCTCCACCGCGCGGGCCAGAAACAGCGGCTCGGCATCAATGTCCTGCACGATGGCGGGCTGCCCCGTAGACAGCACGCGGCCCGTGATGCCCTCGCCCCAGGCATAGCGGCCCCGCGCCACCTCGGTCTGGGTGAGGCCGTAGGCGTGCTGGATGGAGGCGGTGCGCGCAGCCACGGCCCCGCTGGGGGTGCCATCCACGAGCACGATGCGCCCCCGGTTCAGGCCCAGCAGCTCGCTCATCAGGTGCAGCATCTCGCGCAGCACCAGGCCGGGCGCCAAGCTGCGGCCGATGAGGCGCATCACCTCGCGCATCAGCAGCAGCTCTTGCGCGTGCCAGTCGGTGGTGCTGTGCGGGCGTGCCACGTTGGCGGGGGGAGGCAGTGGGTGTGGGGGCATGGGCCGGGTGCCAGCAAGTTCTGCGCCTGGGGATGCTCTTCAAGAACCAACTCGCCGTGTGCACCAGCGGACTCGGGCAGTCTGCGGCGTTGCCAATGCTCGCTACAGCTACAGCTACAGCTACAGCTATTGCTGTGCTTGGCGCCTTGCAGCCCATCCCGATCCGCAGCGCCCACTTGCCGCTTGATTCTCGAAGAGCGTCCCTGTGCATTAAAGTCGCCATCGTTCTGCCTCTCTCGCCGTCTTTTTTACCTTTCTCGGAAGCACCCCACCATGACCACCCTCGGAACCCCCCTGTCTCCCCATGCCACCAAAGTCATGCTGCTGGGCTCGGGCGAGCTGGGCAAGGAGGTGCTGATCGCGCTGCAGCGCCTGGGTGTGGAGACCATCGCGGTGGACCGCTACGACAACGCCCCCGGCCAGCAGGTGGCCCACCACAGCCGCACCATCACCATGAGCGACCCGGAACAGCTGAAACGCTTGATCGAGGCCGAGCGCCCGCACCTGGTGGTGCCCGAGATCGAGGCCATCGCCACCTCCATGCTCGAAGAGCTGGAAGCCGCCGGTGTGGTGCGCGTCATCCCGACCGCCCGCGCGGCGCGCCTGACCATGGACCGCGAAGGCATCCGCGTGCTGGCGGCCGAAACGCTGGGCCTGCCCACCAGCCCTTACAAGTTCTGCAACTCGCTGGAAGAACTGCAGGCGGCCATCGATGCGGGCATCGGCTACCCCTGCATCGTCAAACCCGTGATGAGCAGCTCGGGCAAGGGCCAGAGCAAGATCGACGGGCCGGGTGACGTGCAGAAAGCCTGGGCCACCGCCATGGCCGGTGGCCGCGTGAGCCACGGCCGCGTCATCGTCGAAGGTTTTATCGATTTCGATTACGAAATCACCCAGCTCACCGTCCGCGCCGTCGGTGCTGACGGCCAGATCGAGACCCACTTCTGCGACCCCATCGGCCACGTGCAGGTGAGCGGCGACTACGTGGAAAGCTGGCAGCCCCACGCGATGCACCCCGCAGCGCTCGAAAAATCGCGCCAGATCTCCAAGGCCGTCACCGACAACCTGGGCCAGGGTTTTGATGGCAAACCCTCCGGCCTGGGCCTGTTCGGTGTGGAGCTGTTTGTGAAGGGTGAGGACGTCTGGTTCAGCGAAGTGAGCCCCCGCCCGCACGACACCGGCCTGGTCACCCTGTGCACCCAGCACCAGAGCGAGTTCGAGTTGCACGCCCGCGCCATCCTGGGCCTGCCGGTGGACACCAGCCTGCGCAACCCCGGCGCCAGTGCCGTCATCTACGGCGGTGTGGATGCGGTCGGCATCGTGTTTGACGGCGTGGAAGAAGCCCTGCGCGTGCCCGGCACGGACCTGCGCCTGTTCGGCAAGCCCGAGAGCTTTGTAAAGCGCCGCATGGGCGTGGCGCTGGCGCGGGCGGCGGATGTGGACACGGCGCGCACCCACGCCAAGCTCGCGGCCAGCAAGGTCAAGACGCGAAAGGATTGAACCTAAAAATATGAGTAAAATTGGCCTCTAGCGCTTATCTGGTAAGCGCTAGTAGCTATGTTTTTAGGAGTGTCGTAGGTCGGGTTAGCGCAGCGTAACCCGACATCACCGAGCACCACCGCTCAACCCGTGGCGCGTCGGGTTACGCCCGGGCGGGCTAACCCGACCTACGGGATCGCGCCCTTACTCCCGAATCTGCCGCCCCGTCAGCTTCAGGAACAGATCCTCCAGATTGGCCGGCCGGTGCAGCGTGCGCAGGTGGCCGTGCTGGGCTAGGGCCTGCAGCAGCGGCTGGGCGTTCTGCGTGTAGAAGAACACCGTCTCGCCGCTGACCTCCACCCGCGCAGCCAGGGCGCGCAGTGTGGCGTCGCCTGCCAAGGCCTTGGCGCCCACGCCAAACACCTCCACTACATCGGGTTCCAGGTGCTGGGCAATCAGCTCGCGCGGTTTGCCCTCGGCGATCTTCCTGCCGTGGTCCAGCACCAAAAGGCGCGAGCACAGGCGCTCAGCCTCGTCCATGAAGTGGGTGGTCAACAGGATGGATTTGCCTTGTTGCAGGAGCAATTGCAGCCGCTCCCACATCAGGTGGCGGGCCTGCGGGTCGAGGCCGGTGGTGGGCTCGTCGAGCAGCAGCAGGCGGGGGTTGTTGACCAGCGCGCGCGCCAGCGACAGGCGCCGCTTCATGCCGCCCGAAAGTTCGCCCGGCTTGGCATCGGCTTTGCTCGAGAGGGCGGCAAATTCCAGCAACTGGGGCACGCGCTCGTCCATCACCTTGCCGCTCAGGCCAAAGTAGCGGCCAAACACGCGCAGGTTCTCGGCGCAGGTGAAGTCCGGGTCCAGGGTGTCGAACTGAGTGACCACCCCCAGCTGCGCCTTGATGGCCAGCGCATCGCGCGGCATGTGCAGCGGCGCGGTGCCGGGCTCTGCGGTGAAGTGCACGGCGCCGCCATCGGGCGCGGCCAGGCCCAGGCACATGCGGATGGTGGTGGTCTTGCCCGCGCCGTTGGGCCCGATGACGCCCAGGCATTCGCCGGGTGCGATGGAGAATGAAACGTCGTCCACCACAGTGGTTTCGCCATAACGCTTGCGCAGGTTCAATGCTTCAAAGAGTGCGGTCATGGGTGGATTGTGTGCGATGCTGGTGACGACGCCGCTCGCACCCCAAGACCTCTGGCACCCCCCCATTTGTGGTGTCTGCACCCGCAGTGATCGTTGGGCTGCCTGCCGTACTGAGACCACAACGGATGCCGTCAAGTCCATGTTGAACGCAACCCCACCCCCTGTCAGCTATACCGAGTTGCCGCTCGGCCCCCTCGATGCAGAAAAGATCGAAGCGGTCTGGCGCTACGACCCCGCAGATGCCCACCAGCAACTGGTGCTGCCGGACGGCCGTGTGGATCTTGTCGCCCACTGCGCGGTGCAGCCGAGCGGTGGGGTAACTTCGGTCTGGCTGGTGATTGCAGGCCCGGCGGACCGGCCTGCCTTGGTGGCGCTGAGGCCCGGAACCATCGTCATGGGGGTGCGGTTCCATATCGGCTGGGTAGGTGCATGCCTGGGCATCGAGCCGGGGGCGCTGCGCAATCGGACATTGACGGGCGTCGATGCCGAACAGGCCCTGGGGCCGTGGTTGAGCCACCTGCTCTGCGCCGACACCCTGCTGGCCGTGGAGTTCGCCCTGCGTGCGGCGGCCAGCGCACTGGCGTCAAGGGCTTGCGTCACCGCAGCGCACCGCCGGGCGCTGGAGGCCATCCACCGAATGAAGTTGCGGCTGGTGGCGCAGCTGCCGTCACCGGGCGGCACAACCACCACCTACGCCGCCGCACCCGCCAGCCGCACGCTGCGCCGCGACATGGTGACGGTGGCGGGCTTGCCGCTGCGCACTCTGGCGGGAATTTTGCGGTTTCAGCAAGCCATGGTGCTGCTGGGCGCGCAAGGGGCTTCGCTGGGCGACGTGGCGCTGGTGTCGGGCTACGCCGACCAAGCCCACATGACCCGAGAGTTCCGCCGGTTCGGCGGCTTCACGCCCGCCGTGCCGCAATCCGCACCCCTGGTGCGTCTCGACGCGCGGTCGCCCTAGTGCAGCGTTTCATGCTTGAGGGCACAAAGACAAAGGATGGATTTTCGCCACTGGCAAGGCGAAAACCGGAGCGATACCGGGTGTACCCCGAGGATTTGCAACGCCGCTAGTGGCGAAAAGACGACTTTTTGTGCGCCAGATAGCGTGAAACACTGCATTTGAAGCCATCGATGTGGCCGAAACGTTCAAGACAGGCCGGTAGGGCCCCATCAGACTGCTGTTTTTCTGAAACCCCGTCATGCACAGCCAACCCCTTTTCTCTGTCGAAGACCCTTGCGAACTGGCGCGCTGGATGCGCGCCTATCCCCTGGCCACCCTGGTTGCGGTGACACCGACCGGGCTGGAGGCGAATCTGCTGCCGCTGGAGGTGGTGGACGTTGTGGAGACGGGCGAACGCCAAGTGCACGTGCAGCTGAAAGGGCATGTGGCCCGCAACCACGCGCTGTCGCAGATCGGGTCAGCGGGGGCACAGGTTCTGGTGGTGTTTCAAAGCCCCAATGCCTACATCTCGCCGCGTTGGTACGTGAACGGCCAGCGCAGTGGGCGGTTGGCGCCCAGCTGGAATTACGTGGCCGTTGAAGCGCGCGGGCGCATGCGTCTGGTGGACGACGGCGAGTGGTTGCGCCGCCACCTCTCCGCACTCACCCTTGCGCAGGAATCCCATCGCACTGCGCCATGGTCGCTGGCTGATGCAACCCCCGCATTCGTGGACGAAGCGGCTGCGCGCCTCATCGGGCTGGAGATCGACGTAGAGCAGCTGGCGGGCAAACGGTTTCTGTCGCAGCAACGCACCGAGGCCGACCGGCGCAGTCTGGTGGCGCATCTGGCCCAGGAGCTCTCAGGTGCTGCGCGCGATGTATCGGCTCTGATTCCTCCTTCGTCGCCCCCGAAAACTGTCGAAAAAGATGGGTAAAAATTGCCTCTGTCGCTTATCTGCTATCGGTCTGTTGATATAAAAACAGTAGCAATGGGTCGATGCACAGACCAGCGCAAGGATCAAGGATCAAGGCTTGAGGCTTAAGGCGCAGCCATCAACTGGCCGCGGCCAGCAATTTTGGCCGCATACAGCGCACCGTCCGCGCGTGCCATCAGTGCCGCTAGGTCACTTTCCCCGGGCTGCAGAGTGGCCATGCCCCCGCTGTAGTCCAGAACAAACCCCAGCTCCGCCGCGCTGGCTTGGTACAGCCGTTGGCGCAAGCGGCGGTCAAACAAGGCGCCCGCGTGGGCGGTGTCGTGCATCAGCAGAGCGCAAAACTCTTCACCCCCCAGTCGGGCGACGAGGTCGCCACTGCGGCAGGTGTCGGTGAGCGCCTGCGAAAAGAGCCGCAAAGCACGGTCGCCCATCTCGTGGCCGTGGGTGTCGTTGACTTGTTTGAAATGGTCCAGGTCGAGCATGATCGCGGTGAGCGGCTGTTGATGGCGGTGTGCCAGCGCCAGCATGGCCACCGCTCGGAGCTCGTAGCCACGCCGATTGGGCAGGTCGGTTAACGGGTCGGTCAACGCCAGTTCGCGCAGCTTGTACTCTGCCTCGTCGCGCCAAGCCACCAGCATGGCAATCGTATTGAGCACCACGGTCACACACGCACCCATGGCAAATGCAACGTTAACCGGGTGGGGTGTACGAAAGCTGGGGTATTGGTCGGTGAATGTGCCCACGATGCCGCGCGCCAGGGTCAGACCCGCCATGGTGAGCATGCTCACCAGGATCAACCTGCGCCAGCCGGACTCAGCTGGCCGCAGCGGTCGGAGCGTGGCCCACGCGACCAAGAGCGTGATCACCGCCAGCATCGCGTTGGCATAGCCGACGCGAATGGGGTAGCTCCCAAAGCTCAAAAAATAGCCCAGCGGCGTGGCCACCACCAGCGCCAACAGCGTGCGTGGAAAAGGGCGCGGGCCCAGCCATCCGGCAAGCGCGCGGTAGTTCATCCACTGCGCCCAGCAACCGCAGCCGATGGACAAGGAGGAAAGAATGCGATCGGCCAGCGTCCCGGCCACGTACGTGGACCCAATGATGGTTGCCCATGCCAGGGCCTGCAGCAAAAGGCTGGCCTGCATGTAGCGGGCGGCCGCGCTGATGTTGCGCCCCATGATCAGCGGCAGCGATGCCGAAATCAAAAAGAGGCTGATCGCCGTAGTGGCCAGCAGGGTCAGAAAATCCAGTTGCATGGAGGCATGCAGGCTTATTGGAACGCCACCTCGGCAAAGCTGCGCAGCTTGCGGCTGTGCAGGCGATCCACACCACCAGTGCGCAGGATCTCGATGGCGCGCATGCCGATGCGCAGGTGCTGGTCCACCCGCTCGCGGTAGAAGTGGTTGGCCATGCCGGGCAGCTTGATCTCGCCGTGCAGGGGCTTGTCGCTCACGCACAGCAGGGTGCCGTAGGGCACCCGAAAGCGGAAACCGTTGGCCGCGATGGTGGCGCTTTCCATGTCCAGGGCCACGGCGCGGCTTTGGCTGAACCGGCGCTGGGGCATGTTGTCGGGCAGCAGCTCCCAGTTGCGGTTGTCGGTGCTGGCCACGGTACCGGTGCGCATGATGCGCTTGAGGTCGGCTTCTTCGATCTGGGTCACGTCGGCCACAGCTTGCTGCAGCGCCATCTGGATTTCGGCCAGCGCCGGTATGGGCACCCACAGTGGCAGCTCTTCGTCCAGCACATGGTCTTCGCGCACGTAGGCGTGTGCCAGCACGTAGTCGCCCAGTTGCTGGCTGTTGCGCAGGCCCGCGCAGTGGCCCAGCATCATCCAGGCGTGCGGGCGCAACACGGCGATGTGGTCGGTAATCGTCTTGGCGTTGGCCGGGCCGACGCCGATGTTGACCATGGTGGTGCCGGTGCGATCCTTGCGCACCAGGTGGTAGGCCGGCATTTGCGGCAGCCGCGGCGGCGCCACGCCCAGCTCGTCGCCGGCCTGCGCGCTCAATCCGACGCGGCGAGTGATGACATTGCCCGGCTCGATGAAGGCCACGTACTCGCTGTCCTCCTTGGCCATCTCGGCGTGGCCCAGGCGCACGAATTCGTCGATATAGAACTGGTAGTTGGTAAACAGCACAAAGTTCTGAAACCACTCAGGCGCTGTGCCTGTGTAGTGGCGCAGACGGTGCAGCGAATAGTCCACGCGCGGCGCTGTGAACAGCGACAGCGGCTGGGCCTCCCCCGGGCGGGCCTGCCAGGTGCCGTTGGCAATGCCATCGTCCATGGCGGCCAGGTCAGGCAGGTCAAACACGTCGCGCATCAGCATCCGGCGCTCGGTGGTCAGCGTGCCTTCGATGTGGTCGTGCTCGGCGAACGAAAAATGGATGGGAATAGGGTGCGCGCTGGTGCCCACCTCCAGTTCCACGTTGTGGCTGGCGCGCAGCAGGCGAAACTGCTCGGCGTAGTAGTGGGCAAAAAGGTCGGGGCGGGTGAGGGTGGTTTCATACCGCCCCGGGCCCTCCACAAAGCCATAGGCCAGTTTGGTGTCTGCCCGCGCTACCGTGGTGGTGTGCACGCGCACAAAAGGGTAGAACGCACGCACATGGGCGCTGGGCGTCTCACCGGCCACAAAGCGCTGCATGGCCTCGCGCAGGTGGCCAATCTGTTGCTGGTAAATGCGCTGCACCTGGGCCAGCGCGTCGGCCGGGTCGGTATGGCGGGTGGGAGCGATGAAGTCGGGGATGAGGGGCATGGGGCTATTGTCCACAAGCCGGCAGGGCAGTTCCCAGCCAGTTACTTGTACCTAAGGCATCCATTGGCACCGACACCACAAACCCCTGCATCAAATCGCAGCCCAGCCCCGTCAATAGGTCCACCTGCGCCTGCGTCTCCACCCCCTCAGCCACCGTCTTCAATTGCAGGCCATGACCCATCTGGATGATGGCGGTGACGATGGCGACATCGTCTGCGTTGTCGGGGGTGTCGGCGACGAAAGACCGGTCGATCTTGAGTTTGTCGATGGGGTAGCGCTTGAGGTACGCCAGGGATGAGTAGCCGGTCCCAAAGTCGTCGATGGAGATACCTACGCCCAGCGCCTTCAAGGCGTTGAGGGTGTCCAGCGCCTGGCCGGTCTGGTGCATCAGCACGGACTCGGTCAGTTCGATCTCCAGGTATTGCGGCGCCAGGCCCGTTTCGCGCAGGACCGTGGCGATTTCTGTGGCTACGTCGCGTTGGCGGAACTCGATGGCCGACAGGTTGACGGCCACGGGCACCATGGCAAGGCCCTGGTCTTGCCATTCCTTGAGCTGGCGGCAGGCTTCGCGCAGCACCCATCGGCCGATGGGGGTGATGAGGCCGCGGGACTCCGAGAACGTGATGAACTCGTCGGGGCCGACCAGTCCGCGCTCGGGGTGGCGCCAGCGCACCAGGGCTTCCAGGCCTTGCAACTTGCCGTCGGCCAAGCGCACCTGGGGTTGGTAGTGCAGTTCGAACGCGTTGTTGGCGATGGCATCGCGCAGCTGGCGCTCGTGGCGCAGTACGTCCAAAGCGCTGGCGTCCATGCTGGAGTCATAAAACTGGCGGTTGCCGCGCCCGCTTTCCTTGGCGTGGTGCATGGCGGCGTCGGCGCAGCGCAGCAGCAGGTCGGCGCTGTTGCCGTGCTCGGGGTACAGCGCAATGCCGATGGAAGGCGAGATCGTCAGGGGTAGCTGATCAACCGTGAACACGCCGTGCATGGATGCCAGCAATTTGTCGGCCACCAACGCTGCGTCTTCAGGGCTATTTACGTCCGTCAGCACGACAACAAATTCGTCGCCGCCCAGTCGCGCCACCACATCGGCATCGCGTACGCCTAGTCGCAGGCGTTCGGCCACGTTGCACAGCAGTTGGTCTCCCGCGTGATGGCCCAGCGAGTCGTTCACCGTTTTGAAGTGGTCGAGGTTGATGAACAAAATGGCCGATCTGCCGTGGCGCCTGCGGGCGAGGGACAACACCTGCGCGAGTTGTTCCATCAAAAAATGGCGATTGGGCAACTGCGTGAGGGTGTCGTGCAAGGCGATGAAAGCCTCTCGCTCTTGCGCCTGCTTGCGCACGGTGATGTCACGCACCACCACGATGCGATAGTCCGCATGGTGCAGGGGCATCGTCTTGCCGACCACCTCGACCGGGATGGCGTGGCCTTCTTTGTGGCGAATCGTGACCTCGTAGGGGTCTTCGCGTCCGCTGCGGGTGTAGTCGAGCGCAATGGCTCGCCATTCGGGGCTGATGAAATTGAAGATCGACAGGCCGATCACCTCATGCAGCGAGTAGCCCGTCAGGCGGTACAACGCTTCGTTGCCGTCGGTGATGATGCCGTCGCGGTGAAACACGATGGCTTCGTCGGTGGCCTCGGTGAACTTGCGCATGCGCTCTTCGCTTTGGCGCACCGTGCGTTCTGCGCGCCAGCGTTCGGTGATGTCGGTGATCAACACAAACGAGCCAATCTGCTGACCCCCACCCGTCGCAAAGTGCGGGATCAGGTTGACCTCGATCATGCGTGCCTCGCCGTTGGGCAGCGTTTGTTCACGCGTGTACTTGATATGTTGGCCAAGGACGGTCTGTTCGACATACGACTCGATGCCGGCCCAAGCTTTGTCGCCAATAGCCTGTCGCACCGTTAGACCCAAAATGGATTCGGTGGTGTGACCGTTGTAGGCTGCGTACCCTTGGTTGGCAAACTGGCAGCGCAGCGCGGGCACGTCGTAGTAGGCCATCAAGGCGGGCACCGAATCGGCAATCAGGCGCAACAATGAGTCGCTGGAACCTCCCTGGCCGGGGGCATTGGCTGCGTTGGATGAATCTGGCATGGACCACTCGGTGCTTGTGCAATTGTTATAGCCGATACGCCTTACGAATGCACAAGAACCTGCTCAATGTCTTTTTGGAGATCGACCCTCCGGGCAAGTACCTTGCCGGGCGGTCTGCGGCGTTGCGGCGCTTGTGGACACTGCGCACCGCGCCTTGCATCACATCCCGGAAAGGTACTTGTGCGACTCCCAAAAGACATTGAACAGGTTCTACGGTAGTTGCCCGTATACCGGGCCTTAACAGCCGGGGCCGGATAATCGGGCCATGACCTCCAAAGAAAACCAAGCCAGCACTGATTTCAGCACGCTGGCCCTGAACCCCGCCATGCTGGCGAACCTGCAGCAGCTGGGCTACACCCAAATGACGCCCATCCAGGCCGCCAGCCTGCCTCCAGCGCTGCTGGGCAAAGACCTGATCGCCCAGGCCAGCACCGGCAGCGGCAAGACAGCCGCGTTTGCATTGGCCCTGCTGGCCAACCTCAATCCCCGCCGTTTTGCCGTGCAGTCCCTGGTGCTGTGCCCCACGCGCGAGCTGGCCGACCAGGTCAGCACCGAAATCCGGCGCCTGGCCCGTGCTGAAGAAAACATCAAGGTCGTGACCCTGTGCGGCGGCGTGCCGCTGCGCGCGCAGACGCTGAGCCTGGAGCACGGCGCGCACATTGTGGTCGGCACCCCGGGCCGCGTGATGGACCACCTGGAACGCCAGCACCTGAGCCTGGAGGCGATGAACACCTTGGTGCTCGATGAGGCCGATCGCATGCTCGACATGGGCTTCTTCGATGACATCGTGACCGTCGCCAAGCAGTGCCCCAAAGAGCGCCAGACGCTGCTTTTCTCGGCCACCTACCCTGACGGCATTGCCAAGCTCAGTGCGCAGTTCATGAAGACGCCGCTGCAGATTACGGTGCAGGCCCAGCATGCCGACGGCAAGATCGAGCAGCGCTGGTATGAGGTGAAGAATAGTGAGCGCCTGCACGCCGTGTCGCAGCTGCTCAACCACTTCCGGCCCGAATCGTCCATCGCGTTTTGCAACACCAAGCAGCAGTGCCGGGACCTGGTGGGCGTGCTGCAGGCGCAGGGTTTCAGCGCGCTGGCGCTGTTTGGCGAGCTGGAACAGCGCGAGCGCGACCAGGTGCTGGTGCAGTTTGCCAACCGCAGCTGCTCGGTGCTGGTAGCCACCGACGTGGCCGCGCGGGGCCTGGATATCGCCAACCTCGCCGCCGTCATCAACGTGGATGTGACGCCCGACGCAGAGGTGCACATCCACCGCATCGGCCGCACGGGCCGGGGTGACGCCGAGGGCCTGGCGCTGAACCTGGCCAGCCTGTCCGAGATGGGCTTTGTCGGCAAGATCGAGGTGCTGCAGGGCCGCGAGTCGCGCTGGTCGCCGGTGGCAGAACTCACGCCCACGGGCAGCGGCCCGCTGGTGCCGCCCATGGTCACCATCCAGATCATTGGCGGCCGCAAAGAGAAGATTCGCGCGGGCGACGTGCTGGGCGCGCTGACCGGCGACATGGGCTACACCCGCGAGCAGATCGGCAAGATCAACGTGAACGATTTTTCCACCTACGTGGCGGTGGACCGCGCCATTGGCGCCCAGGCCGCGCAGCGCTTGAACCAGGGCCGCGTGAAGGGCAAGACCGTGAAGGCGCGGCTGGTGACGGGCAACCAGGACTTTGAGTGAAATTGGCCGCTAGCGCTTATCTGGTAAGCGCTGGTAGCTATTAATAGAGTAGCAATTGATGGGTCATGGCGCTGCGCGCCACCGCAGTCGTTGAAATCGGCGCGCCCCAGGGGGTTGTCGGGTTACGCCCTTGCGGGCTAACCCGACCTACCAGGGCTGTGAATCAACAATTTGAGTCAAATCGGCCTCTAGCGCTTATCTAATAAGCGCTAGTAGCTATCAAATTTGCGCGACATCGATGTAGGTCGGGTTAGCGCAGCGTAACCCGACACCCCCGCCAGCATGACTCAGCGCGCTGCGCCCGGAGCTTGCAGCATCTGCACCATCTTGGTGTAACCCCGCTGGCGCGCCAGCTGCAGCGGCGTGTTGCCTTGCCGGTCGGTCAGCACATGGCTGGCCCCGGCCTGCAGCAAGGCCTGCAACGTGGCCTGGTGGCGCGGGCCGCCGTTGCCCAGCACGATGGATTCGATGAGCGCTGTCCAGTGCAGGTTATTCACATGGTCCAGCGGCGCGCCGGCGGCGATCAGTTGGCGCACCACACCGTCGTGCCCCAGGTGCGCCGCCGCGATGAGGGCTGTGCCGTCGTAGCGGCTGGTCACCTGTTTGGCGCTGGCACCCAGTTGCAGCAGCAGGCGCAGCGTGACTTCGTCGTCGGCCACGGCGGCAATGGTCACGGCGTCGTAGCGGTCGTTTTCCAGCAGGTCCAGGCCCGCGCCCGCTTTGGCGAGGGCGCGGATCGCGTCGGCCTGCCGGGCGAACGTGGCCACATGCAGCGGCGTGCGGCCCTGCGCGTCGCGGCCGTTCAGATCGGCCCGTGCGGCCAGCAGTTTGGTCAGCGCTGGCATGTCGCCACGCGCAGCAGCGGCGTGCAGGCCCTGGTAAGCCGCTGCTTCGGCAGCCGTGGGAGGGACCTGGGCGATGGCGGGGAGCGTGCAGGCCAGCAGGGTTGCGGCCAGCGCGAATGCAAGGTTCCGGTGCTTCATGGGTGCCTCCGATAGCGTGCGTGCGTGCGTGTGTGTGTGCGTACGTGTTGAGTGCCGGTGGGACGTTACTTCAACAACTCTTGCACCTTTGCGATACCTGCCACGGCACATTGCTCGTCCAGGTGGCCGCCGGGTGCGCCGCCCACGCCCACGGCGCCGATGACCTCATTGCCCACCTTCACCGGTACACCACCGCCCAGCAGCAGGTAGCCGGGGATGTTGACCAGGTTGGCTGCCGCGGGGTTCTTTTGCGCGCCTTCCATCATGGCCAGTGTGGTGTTCTTGGCGGAGGCCGAGGTGTAGGCCTTCAGGCGGCTGGCTTCCAGCGTGTGGGGGCCGGCGTTGTCGGCGCGGTGCACGGCGCGCACGGTGCCTGCACGGTCTACCACGGTGGCGGTCACGGCATAACCGTTGGCGCTGCAGGTGGCCACGGTTTGCGCGGCGATCTGCGTGGCCAGGTCCAGCGAGATGTTCTTTTCGGTGCGCACGCCTTCGGCACTGGCAGCCGTGGCAATCACGGCCAGGGCTATGGCTGCGGCGGTTTGGGTGATGGACTTTTGCATGGTGCTCTCCGGTGTTTTGGTGTCGGCACCACCCGTTGTGGTGCCGTGGGAGAACTGTAGAAAATGCGCGCGTTTTCAGCCATTCGTGCGGCTACGCGCGGCCCTCCGTAGAACTACGCAGTGCAGGGCGGCGCGTGCGATGCCCGTTCTATGGGCTCGAACGGCTGGGTGATGTCTTTGCGCAACCCTCAGGCCCGAACCGCTCGTGCCGAGCTTGTTGAAGCACTGCGCGGCGCTTCAACAGGCTCAGCGTGAACGGGCTGGCGTATCGATGCGATGCGATGCGCAAGCGTCGGGGCCTGGCTTCGACAAGCTCAGCCCGAACGGGTGGGGGGTATCTTGGCGTGACCTGCAGGCCGGAGCGGCTCGGAGCCAAGCGCCAAGTGCCAATCGCCAAGCGTTCAGCGCCAACCGCCAAGTGCCGTGAGCGGTGCGTGCCTCACTCCTCACTCCACCAGCGCCGCATACCGCCGTATCAGCTGCGCCAGTGATTCGGCCCCCAGCTTGGCAAACAGGTTGGCGCGGTGGGTTTCGACCGTGCGGGGCGATAAGGTCAGCGCCTTGCCGATCTCCTTGTTGGTCAGCCCTTCGACGATGAGCCCCAGCACCTCGCATTCGCGGGCGGACAGCTGCGCAAAACGCTCGCGGGCCTGCTGGTCGGCCTGGTGCCGTTCGCGCGACCGAACATGCTGGCGCACGGCGTTCTGCAGGGCTTCAATCAGCACTTCGTCATCCACCGGTTTTTCCAGAAACTCTGCTGCGCCGGTCTTGAAGGCGCGGCGGCACATCTCCACCGTGCCGTGGCCGGTGAGCAAAATCACAGGCTGGTCCACTCCCTGCGCCAGAAGTTGCTCCAGCACAGTCAGGCCGCTGATGCCGGGCATGCGCACATCCAGCACGATGGCGCCGATGTTGGCGCGGTCAAACCCCGCCATGAACGCCTGTGGGTCGGCCCAGGCCTGCACACGCAGGCCCACGGTGCTGATGAGCAGGGAGAGGCTGTCGCGCACGGCAGCGTCGTCGTCCACCAGGTGGATCAGGGGCGAGAGAGAAGAGGCGTTATCGGTCATGTCCTGCGGAGGCGACAGCCAGGGTCAGCACAAACTCGGCACCCCGTTCAGCTGCGGAGGGGTGGGGCGTTGCGGGCGACACGGTCAGCTGCGCACCCATGGCCTGCGCCAGGCTCTCGCACAGGGTCAGCCCCAGGCCCAGGCCGCCGGTGCGGGTCGTGAAAAATGGTTCAAACAGATGCTGGCGTGCCTCGGGCGAAATGCCGGGGCCCTGGTCGCGCACCGACAGGGCCACATGCCCCGCAGTCGTGGGCGCCATGGCAAGGTGCAACTGGCGTTCTGCGGGAGGCATTTGCTCCATCGCCTGCAGGGCGTTCATGAGCAGGTTGTGAATGATCTGTTGCAGGGCCACGGGCTCGGCCAGCACGGCGGGCAGGTCGGGGGCGGTGGTGACTTGCGGTGTGATGCCGCGCTGCGCCAGTTCGGGCTCCAGCAGGTGCAGTACGTCGTGCACCGCTGCAGGCAGGGCCAGCGGCTGGGCCTGGCCCGCCAGGTCGGGGCGCTCTACCAGGCGGCGCAGGCGGCCCACCACGGTGGCGGCACGGCGGGCTTGCTCTACAGCGCGGGCCATGGCGGTCTGGGCGGTGTCCAGGTCGGGCGGGTCGTCGGCCAGCAGGCGCTGGGCGGCCTGCGTGCTGGACAGCAGAGCGGTCAGTGGCTGGTTCAGCTCGTGCGCCATGCCCGCTGCCAGTTCGCCCAGGGTGTTCAGTCGCGCCACTTGGCCCAGTCGCAGCAGCTCTTCGGCCCGTTGCCGCGCGATGCGCTGGCGCTGCAGCGCGCGGCCTGCCAGCCACAGCGCTGCGGTCAATACGCACCAGCCCAGCATGCCCCACCACGGCAGCTCGCGCAGGCCCACACTGCGCCGCGCCACCACATCCAGTGGCTGGCTGGGGGCGGCTAGCAGCTTGTGGAAGTCGTAAACGCGACTCCAGGCGGCAGTGTCTGTGCGGCCAGGGTGCACGACAAAATCCTCGCCGCCGTGCTCCAGGGTGACGCGCACGGGGCTGGTCGCCATGTCCATGGGCCACTCGTCGGCGGGGATGGTGGTGCGCAGGTCGATGTGCAGTGCGTAGCTGGCGGGCGTGGCGGCAAGCACCAGGTAGTAGCGGCCTGCGGGCAGGTTCAGCCCTGCCACGGCGGCATGGCCCGTGCGGCGTGAGATGGCCTCGGCGATCGCCAGTTCGGCCTGCAGGGCGGGAGGCCAGTCGCCCTGCGCCGAGCGTTGCAGCACCGCCAGGATCTGGGGGTACACCGAGGTCAGGCGGGGCAGGGGGGATGGGGCGGCACTGGTGGCGTTGTCGCCCACTGCGGCGGCAGGCTGTAGCAGCGCCAGCGTGGCCATGATGGCGTCGTGCTGCACCACGCGCTGGCTCAACAGCCGGTGCACGATGCGCGCGTCGGTTTCAAACGCAGCGTTCAGTTGCTGCAGGCGCGACACCGCAATCCAGCTGGCGCCTGCGCATGCGACCACGGCCCACAGCAGCAGGCTGGGGAGATGCAGGGGGCGGTGCGAGGAGAGGCGGCGGGGCCATGCCGGGGTCATGCGCGGATTCTGGCATGGGGCTTGTGGGGAGCGCCCTAGCAACGATGGGGTGTTACGGTGCCAGCGGTGCAAAGCGGGTCTTAAGGTGGCTCTGGTGTAATTCCCGGCTCGGTTCTTTTGCGCCGCTCCCATACCTCGCCCATGTCCAATCCTTCCCCTAAGCCGCACCACTGGCTTACGCCGCGCAATCTGCTGTGGGCGTCTATTGCGGTGGCGGTGGTCACCATCGCACTCAAGACGCTGGCCTGGGTGGTCACCGACTCGGTGGGCCTGCTGTCCGACGCGATGGAGTCTTTTGTGAACCTGGCCAGCGCCATGTTTGCGCTGGCCATGGTGACCGTGGCGGCGCGGCCTGCGGATGACGACCACCCCTACGGGCACCACAAGGCCGAGTATTTTTCATCGGGGTTCGAGGGTATCCTCATCGTGGGGGTGTCGGCGGGCATCTTGTGGGCGGCGGGGCACCGCTTGTTCGACCCGCAACCCATCGAGCAAGTGGGCTGGGGCCTGGGGCTGTCAGTGCTCAGCTCGGCGCTCAACGGATTTTTGGCGTGGCTCATGTTCCGCTCGGCCCGCGAGTACCGTTCGATTGCGCTGGAGGCCGACGCTCGCCACCTGGTCACCGATGTGTGGACCTCCGCTGGCGTGCTGGTGGGCATCGTGGGCGCGGTGCTCACCGGCTGGCTGTGGCTGGATGCGGTGGCTGCGATTGCGGTGGCGCTGAACATCTTGAAGGAGGGCGTTTCACTCGTCTGGCGCTCGTCCCAGGGCCTTATGGACTCGGCCGTGGAGCCCGCGGTGCAAGCCACCATTGACGCCACGCTGCAGAAGTTCGTCTTGGCCCAGCCACCTGGCGCTGTGCGGTTTGACCATGTCTCCACCCGTCGCGCAGGCCAGCGCCAGTTTGTGGACATGCACCTGCACATGCCCGGTGGCTGGACCCTGCACCAGGCCGCCGAGCTGCGCGGCCAGGTCGAGCGCGCGCTGATGACTGCCGTGCCCGGCCTGCGTGCCACGATCGAGCTACTGCCTACCGACGTGGAAGCGCATTTTGACGACCCCCGTGACGACCCCCGTAAAGACCCCAAGGAGGGTTTGAAGTGATCAGTGTTTTGCAACGCGTGCGTGAAGCACGTGTCGATGTTGAAGGGCAGACCATTGGCGCCATTGGCGCAGGTCTGCTGGTGCTGGTGTGCGCCGAGCGCGGCGACACCGAGGTCGAGGCCGACAAGCTGCTGGCCAAAATCCTCAAGCTGCGCATCTTCAGCGACGACGCCGGAAAGATGAACAAAAGCGTGCAGGACATCGCGGGCGGCTTGTTGTTGGTCAGCCAATTCACCCTGGCCGCTGACACCACGGGCGGCAACCGCCCCAGCTTTACCCAAGCTGCCGCGCCTGACGAAGGGCGCAGGCTCTACGACTATGTGGTCGCCCAGGCCCGCAAGGCCCACCCTGATGTGGCCACGGGCCAGTTTGCTGCCGACATGCAGGTGCATTTGGTCAACGACGGGCCGGTGACGATACCGCTGCGCATGGCGCCATTGGCGGGTTGACCAATCAAAAATCATAGCTGCTAGCGCTTGCTGGACAAGCGCTAGAGCCGTTTTTTGCCAAAAAAAGGCATTCCAGTCACGTTTGTCTGTAGCTACGCATGTGCCAGCGAGCGAAGCCCCGCGTAGTCGAGCAGTTCCGCCAGGGAGCACCTTTGGCGGGCCATTGACAGACCATGTTTCTGCCAGCAGCACACCCCACACAGCACACCCCACACAGCACACTAGCCCTTCGACCGGTGTTGCAGTGTGTGGAAACCGTTCAGGGGCACGCTTTACTAAATGTGCGGGGTGTCGTTTTCCGCCAATCTTCATCCTCACGTGGACCGCTGGCTGGCGGCGGTCCACCGATGGCAGACCTTACAAGGCAGGCGCTCCCGCCCTGGCTGCAATCTCTGTCAGGCGGTCGATGGGTTCGGGGGTGTGCTTGAGGTATCCCTGCGCATAGTCCACTCCCATCTCCTTGAGGCGCTCCAACACCTCAGGGCTTTCGACAAACTCAGCCACCGTTTCCAGTCCCATCAGTCTGGCGACATCCGCAAAGCAGCGAACGGCCGCTTCGTCCAGGGGATTGCGGATAAGGTTTCGAATGAACTGTCCGTCGATCTTGAGGTAGTCAACAGTCAGGGCTTTGAGGTACCCGAACGACGACGCGCCAGCACCGAAGTCGTCAAGCGCGACTTTCACGCCGGCAGCGCGAACCTGGCCGATAAAGATCGCTGCGTCAGCAAGGTTCGTGACGGCGGCTGTTTCGGTGATTTCCAGGCAGAGCCTGGAACAGCATGTTGCACCTGCTGTGTTGAACAAGGCAAGAGCCCATGCGTGAAAGGCCCTGTCGCCCACGGATTGCCCCGAAAGATTGACGCTAAGGCTCTCGATAAGGCCAGGCTCGTCCAGGCTTTGAAGCCAGTGGACGGAGTTTTGTAGGACCCAGCGGTCAATTCGCGATGCGAGATGAAAGCGCTCAGCGGCGGGCAGGAACACTCCGGGTTGCACCAAAGAGCCATCGTCGTTTTTCAAGCGCAGCAGAACCTCGGCGTGAATGCCCAGCGCTTGATCCTTCAGACCATGGATGCGCTGCGCGAACAGCACAAAGCCATCGTGGTCCAGCGCGTGCTGGATCCGGGTCGTCCACTGCATCTCATGGTTTCTTTCGCGCATGGTTGCGTCGGTTTCAAACCATGCGTGGACGCGATTTCTGCCAGCCTCCTTGGCCGCGTAGCACGACGCATCGGCAGCCTGCTGAATGGCTGCGGTATTGGCCCACCGTTTGTCCAGCGGAACGAGGCCAATGCTTGTGCCGATCCGAAAGCGGCGCTCTCCATGGATGAATCGAAAATCGTTCATGCGGTCACAGATCTTCTGGGCAACCCGGCTCGCCTGTTCCATGGTGCAGTGTTCAAGGATGATCGCGAACTCGTCACCCCCCAGGCGCGCGAGGGTATCGCTCGCGCGGATCGAGTCCCCCAGCAGCTTGCTGACCTGCTGCAACAATTGGTCCCCGATGGCGTGACCACACGCATCATTGACCAGCTTGAACTGGTCCAGATCGATGTAGAGCAGCGCATGGTTGCTGTCGTTTTCCTGTGCGTGGCGCAGAGTTCTGAGCAATCGCGAATCAAATTCCGCGCGGTTTACAAGACCGGTCAGCGAGTCGTGCGTGGCCCGATAGGTCATTTCTCCACTGAGTCTGCGCTGCTCGCTGACATCATGGAAGACGAGGATAACGCCGAGCATTTCGCCCTGCGGACTGCGAATGGGGGCTGCTGAGTCCTGGATTCCGTATTCAGTGCCGTCTCGCGCGACGAGCAGCGTTTTGGGGGCCAAGCCGACTGTTCTGCCTTCGGCCAGGCACGCTGCTACCGGGTCAGGTGCTGGCGCGCGCGTTTCTTCGTTGATGATGTTAAAAATCTGCAGCAAGGGTCGCCCAATCGACTCCGAAGATAGCCACCCTGTCATTCGCTCGGCCACCGGGTTGAGCCAGCTGATCAATCCATCGGCATTCGTGGTGATGACAGCGTCCCCAATCGACTGAAGGGTGACCCTCATCAGTTCGTGCTGCTGCGCCAGTTCGGCACCGAGTCGCAGCATGGCATCGTCGCGGATTTTTCTTTCTGAAATGTCGATGTGGATACCAAACACCCATTCGGGCTTGCCGTCGGGAGTGCGTGTGATGAGCCGCCCTCGGTCTTCGACCCAAATCCAGGAGCCGTCCCGATGGCGCAGGCGCAACTCGGAGACGTAGGAGTCGCTGCGGCCCGCGAAGTGCTCACGCAGCAGCTGCTGAGTGTGGGGTAGTTCGTCCGGGTGGGCGATGTCCGCGCGGTACTGATTTGTGACCACGCCAAGTTCTTCGATGGTCCAGCCGATGACCTCCGCCCAGCGAGGGTTGACGATCACCTCGCCTGTTTGGACGTTCCATTCCCAGGTGCCTGCGTTGGTGCCTTCTATCAGATTGCGCAAACGCTCATGCTCCTTTTGAAGCTCACGTTCTGCACGCCTGCGAAGGGTCACATCCTCGATGACAGCTAGACTGCGCATCGGATGGCCTTGGGTGTCTCGCTCCAGAATCGCCGATAGCAGCACGTCAATGATCTCTGCCTGGCTCGTGATCATCTGGTAGGGCACTGCGTCACACCGACCGGTCGCGAAGAAGGTCGGAAGAACTTCCTCTTTGGCGCGTCTACGGGATTCTTCGGTGAGGAAGTCTGACGACAGTCTGCCGATGACGTCGTCCCGACGGTATCCCAGACAAGTGAGCCAGGCATCGCTCACATGCAGAAGTCGGCCTTGGGCATCGATCGAGTGCAGCATGGCTGGCGTGGTCTCATACATTGCCTGCAGTCGACCTTGCGCCACCACCAACGCCAGCTCTTGCTCCCGCCTTTGCGTGATTTCCTGAATCGTGCCGCGCAGGCCGCTGATGTGTCCAGACGCACCGCGCACAGCCTCACCGCGCGCCTCCACCCAGCCTGGGTGGCCGTCGGGTCGCTGGTAGCGCATGTCCAGGGTGTAGTCCTCGCCGGTGCGCAACGCGTTGGTGACGCGCTCCGCGAGCCTGGCATAGTCGTCTGGCTTGTAAATGCGCGATTGCGCTTCAAAACCGGGTGCGGGGGCCCGGGGGTCGCCGCCGAGCATCGAGTACATCTGGGGAGACCAAGTAACCACATCTCCCTCGACTTGCCAGCTCCAGCTGCCGGTTTGGCCGAGCCTCTGGGCTTCTTCCAGTGCCAAGTGTGCTGTCTTGAGTGCCGTCACGTCACTGACATTGACGAAAAAACCAAGGACCTCGCTGCCTGCTATATCGGGCACGTAGTGCGCCAGGATGTGGCGATGACTTCCATCGAAATTAGTGACAGCGCGTTCGAAGTTTTGCTCGTGTCCCGCCAATGCAGCATGGACGAATTCTTCATTCCATTCAACGATGTGTTCGCCCAGCAACTCTTCGCGCGACATGTCGATCAGTTCGTGCGGCTGCCTGCCGAACCATTGCGCGTAGGCATGATTGGCAAAGCGGCAGCGCAGACCCTTATCCCAATATGCCACCATGCCTGGGATCGCGTCAGTGATGGCGCGAATAAAGCGCTGGCTTTCGCCGAGCGCCAGGCCCGCCGACTCTGCCAAATTGCGCTGCTCAATAAGTTCAGCCTCGAAGCGGTGGCGTTCGTGGGTGGAGACAAGACTCCAAAAATATGCGGGAGCGCCCTGGTATTCCCCCCGTCGACTACTGAGCAGCACCGGTACACGGGCTCTGTCGCAACCGTTGACCTGTAAATGGATCTCGCTGATCTGCCCGTCCCGTAGCAAGGTCGGCCAAATATGGGTCTGCAGGAAAATACGGCTGGCTGGCGGCAGCAGTCCCTCAAACATTCCCCCGACGCGGTCCTCTCGCGTCCCACCCGTAAGCGCGAGAAGCGCTGCGTTGACGTCCAGCAGGCGGCCTGCGTCATTCGTGACGACCACCGCGCAGGGCAGTTGGTCCAGCAGATTCATGGACGTGGCCTTGCCCTTGGGTCAGGCGGCGTCGGCAGCATGATCAAGGTAGTCGCGCATGGCTTTGATTACAAGGGATGGGTTGCTCATGTGTGCGCAGTGGCCAGCAACGTCGAGCACTTGCAGTGTGCTGTTCTGCAGGTGTGCGTGAAGATACTCCCCAACGGAAAGGGGCGCCAGAGTGTCGCTGCGGTGTTGCAAAAGCAGCGAGGGCCGCGAGACCTTGGCCAGGTCTGCCCGGTTGTCAGCGAAGAATGTGGCCCGAGCGAATACCTTTGCAACCGCCGGGTCCGTCGAGCAAAAGCTGTCTGTCAGCGTGCTGGTCACATCTCCTGCTCCCGCCGCACCTGCAACCACTGGCGCCAGGTAGTTGGCCCACCCCATGTAGTTCTGGTCCATCAGTGCCAAGAGACCTTCCAGGTCGTCACGCTCGAATCCCCCCATGTAGCCCGGCGGGTCATTCAGAAAGCACGGCGATGGGCCTAGTAGAACCAGTCGGTCAAACAGCGAAGGCCGCTCGATCGATGCGAGCATGCCGATGCTGCAGCTGACCGAATGGCCCACAAAAGTCACCCCCTCGTCCAAGCCAAGGGCATCGCACACTTCGAGCATATCCAGCGCGTAACCCCGAAGCTCGGCATACCGTAGCCGATCAAATGCAGTGCGGTCCGAGCCTCCGCTGCCCACATAGTCGAATAGTACTTGTCGGTGGGTTGCCTTGAATGCCGGAGTAATCAAGCTCCACATGTCTTGATTGCAGCCAAAGCCATGCGCATACACAAGCACAGGGCCTTCGTCGCCCAGAACCTTGACATTGTTTCGTTTTAAAACGCTGCTCATGGCGCACTCCTTGGGTTGCAAGATATCGCGGAAGACGCTTCCAGCGAAGATGTAAGACGCTATCGACTATAGCGGCGCAGGCGCTGATCTTTGGCTTGGTGAAATGGGCCGCGGGTAAACCCGGCTATTCACGGCTAATTGCTGTCACCGATTGGCCGCGTGTTTTTTACAGCCTTTGCTGACGTCGCTGGCCGGGAGAGGCAGTGCGCGGGTTGTCGATGCAACCTCCACGCGGCATTGGTCGAAGGTACGAGCCCCACGTGTGCCCTCGCTACTGCCGCAAGAAAAACACCCCCGCCATTACCAACCCCGTCACCACAATGCCGCCGCGCAGCCATTGGGCCGGTATGCGCCGCGCCACGCGCGCGCCGCCGTAGCCGCCTGCGGTGGCGGCCACCATCATCATCAGCGCCTGGGGCCACAGCACCACGCCGCCTGCGGCGTATATGGCAACGGCAATGGCAGTAAGCAAAGCCGACACCCAGTTCTTGAGACCGTTCATGGCGTTGAGATTGGTTTGCCCCAGCAGGCCAAACAACGCCAGCAGCAAGATGCCCAGCCCGCCGTTGAAGTAGCCGCCGTACGCAGCCACCGCCAAGACACTCAGGGTGGCTTTGGCGGTGGATGGTTTGCCGCCCGCCAGCCGCGCGCGCAGCCAGGGGCCAAAGGCGAACAGCGCCGTGGCCACCAGCAGCAGCCAGGGCACCACCAGGCGGAACGTGGCGTCGGGTGTGACCAGCAGCAGCGCCGCACCCGCAGCGCCGCCGATGAGCGACAGCATCACCAGCAAGCGCATCGACAGGCCCGGGGGCGGGGCCGTGTCGTCCTTGAAGCCCCACGCTCCTGCCATATACCCCGGCAGCAGGGCGACGGTGCCGGTGGCGTTGGCCACCACGGGCGGTACGCCGGTGAAGACCAGCGCTGGCAGGGTCAAAAAGCTGCCGCCCCCCGCAACGGCATTCAGGGCGCCCGCCACAAAAGCGGCGGTCAGCAACAGGGCAATCTCGAACATGTCTCCTCCGGGGCGCGAGAACCCGTCGGCGGGCACGGAAACATGCGCGGACAGGTTCTGAATATTTCCACTTGAGCGGTCTTTGTCCGAATCTTAGAGGCAGTGTTGCACTGCAGCTCGGCAGTGCCTTGGAGGGACTGGCTTTGGCCTGCAGGTACACAAATCACCGCCAAGGCCTGCCAGCGCTGGCTTTGGACGGAAAATCAGTCAGCTGCCAGCAGTGCAGGCGTTAAGGTGTTTTGCTTAAAAGTCGCCGATGTGCGGCGGGGGGGGGCGCTGGGGTATTCGGTCAGACCAGCTGTTTGCCCAGCTTTCGGCTGAGCGTGCGCCGGTGCATGCCCAGCCTGCGCGCAGCTTCGGAGATGTTGAAGTCGGTCTCAGCAAGCACCTGGTGGATGCGCTCCCACTCCAGCGTCTTGATGGAACTGGAGCGGTTGGTCAACTCAACCTCTGTATTGCCTTCCATGAGGCCAAAGGCAGCCTCAATGTCGTCGGTGTTGGACGGCTTGGCAAGGTAGTGCACGGCGCCTAGTTTGACGGCTTCTACTGCGGTGGCAATGCTGGCAAAACCGGTCAGCACCACGATGAGCATCTTGGCGCTGCGCGCGTGCAGCTGGCGAACGCAGGCCAGCCCCGACGCTTCGCCTTTGAGTTTGAGGTCCACCACCGCGTACGCAGGGGTGTGCTCGGTCAGCAGCGCCTCCATCTGCGCCATGCTGTCGGCGTGCAGCACCCGGTAACCGCGCCGCTCGAACGAGCGCGCGAGGGTGCGGGCAAAAGCCTCGTCATCCTCCACGATCAGCAGCAAGCGTTGTTCAGTGTCCATGGTCGTTGGGGAGCGTGTCCGGCAAAGCAATGGCGGCCAGCGGCAGTGTGATGGTGACTTCTGCCCCCCCTTGTGCCAGGTTGCGTGCGGCGACCGTGCCCCCCAGGGTGCGGGCCACGTTCATCGACAAAAACAGTCCCAGGCCGCCGCCCGGGCGCCCCTTGGTGGACTTGTAAGGGGTGCCAATCTGTTTCAGCACGGCGGGTGAGAAACCGGGGCCTTGGTCGCTCACCACGATGTGCAGCACCTCGGCGTCGCTGGTTGCCTGCAGGCCCACCCAGTGGGGCGATGCATCGCGTGCATTGTCCAGCACATTGAAAACCATTTGCTCCAGCGTGGCATCGGCCACCATGGACCGGTCGTCCGCGATGTGGTTGTCAAACACGAACTGGTCGACCGACCGCGTGCCACGCCAGTCCTGCACCAGGGTGTCCAGAAACTGGCACACCGTGGTCTGGCTGGAATCTTCGCCGCGGGTCTCGCCTGCCGACAGCAGAATGCCGCTCACGATGGTTTTGCAGCGCTGCACCTGTGCTTCCATCTCGGCGATTTCTTCCTGCAGCACACGGTCGGTGGCCAGCGCGGGGATACGCCGCCAGTCACCCAGGATGACCGCCATGGTGGCCAGTGGTGTGCCCAGTTCGTGCGCGGCGCCGGAGGCCAGCAGGCCCATGCGCACGATGTGTTCTTCTTCCACCGCCCGCTGCCGCACTGCGGCCAGACGTGCATCGCGCTGGCGCAGGTTGTGACTGATGCGTGTGATGAAGATGACGACCAGGATGGCGTTGAGCACGAAGCACACCAAGAGGCCCAGCACGTAGGGGCTGGTCCAACCTTCATGCATGTTGGGCGCCAGCGGCAGGGGCTGGCTGTGCTGGGCCAGCAGCACCACACACGCGGATGTCAGAACGACGATGAACCAGATATAGCTGCCGCGCAGCAGCATGGCGCCCACCGCAATCTGCAGCAGGTACAGAAAAACGAACGGGTTGCTGATGCCGCCGCTCAGGTACAACTGCGCCGTCAAGGCGGCCACGTCGATCAGCAGGCCGATGAAGATCTCAACGTCGTGCACGCTGCGCCGCGTGCGCCAGCGCACCAGGCTGACGATGTTGAAGATCGCCATGCAGCCCACAATGGTGAGCATCTCCTGCATGGGCAGCGGCATGCCCAGGCCATAGTGGGTGGCCTCAATGGTGAGCAACTGCCCCACCACCGCAATCCAGCGTAGCTGGATTAATTGGTGCAGGTTTTTAAGGCCCGCGGTCGCAGTGGCAGAGCGGGCCTTGCTGAAGGGTCGCAGAGGGCGGGACACACGGTGACTGCTGCTGGTCATGGGCGAGTGGGGTGGCGACTGCGGGCGCGCAGCCTGAGTTCGTAGCGTGCCACAACCACGCCGGCCCCTACAACCATGAGTGCCAAACCAAACCAGGTGAGGGCATAGACCAGGTGGCTGTTGGCAAAGCGCACTACGGTCAACCCCGTGCGTGGCCAAGGGCCAGCGGCTGCGGGGCGCTGCTCGGTGTTGGTGGCGCCTTGCGGGTTCGGAAAGCCCGCATCCACAAAATACGGTGCTGCGTTGGGCAGCTTCAGCGCCTGCGCCATGGCCGCCACATCGCGGGAATGCCAGCGTTGCTGGTCTGGGGCGTTGCGGCGCAAGAAGCCGCCGCCGGGTTCGCTGATGCGCACCAACCCCTCGATGGTGATGCGCTCACCGGTGCCGGTTTGTGGCGCGGGTGTCTGCCACTGCGTGCGCTGGTCCGCAGGCACGAAACCGCGGTTCACCCACACTTGCGTGTGGTCATCTTGCTGCAAAGGGGTCATCACCCAGAACCCGGCGCCGAGTTCTGTCGTGGCCTGGGTGAGCAGGGTTTTGGCGGGCAGCCAGTGCCCCGCCAGGCGCACCGCCCGGTATTCGTGGTCTGCCGCGTTGATCTGCGGCCATTGTGCGGGGGGCGGAGGCGCGCCAGGGGCGGCGTGGATGCGTTCGGTGGTTCGCTCAATGAGGTCGAGCTTCCAGGCCAGACGCTGCACCTGCCAAAGGCCCAAGGCAATGAACGCAGCGAACAGTGACACGCCCACCGCCCCGAGAACGGCCAGCATCCAGGTGGAGTTGGGGCGTTGGCGCCCCGTGTGTGCGGCGGAGTCCACCAGAAACGGAATGGTTGCTTACGGCGAAGAGCGCAGATCTGCGCCCGCCGGGGGCATGCCCGGCATGGCGGGATGGTCCGGCATCATGTTGGCGTTCATGTGGAACATCACCCACAGCGTGCCTGCAATGGTGATGGCCACAAACACCACGGTAAAGATGGTGGCCAGCAGGGTCCAGCCGCCCTCGACCTTGCCGTTCATGTGCAGGAAAAACACCATGTGCACCAGGATCTGGATGACGGCAAAGCCGCCCAGCACCAGCACGGCGGTGTTGCGGTCGGCAATCACCTTGGCCATGACCAGCCAGAACGGAATGGCCGTGAGGATGATGGACAGCACAAAGCCCGTCATGTAGCCCGAGAACGTGCTGTGCGGCTCGTTGGCATCGTGATGGTGGCTATCACCCCCATGCCCGTGCCCGCCGTGCTCACTGTGATGGCCGTGTGCGTGTGTTGTGTTTTGCGCGCTCATTTACAGCACTCCCATCAGGTACACAAAGGTAAAGACGCCAATCCAGACCACGTCCAAAAAGTGCCAAAACATCGACAGGCACATCAGACGGCGGGTGTTCTCGGGGATGAGGCCGTGTTTTTTGATTTGCATCATCAGAACCACCAACCAGATCAGACCGAACGTAACGTGCAGGCCGTGGGTGCCCACCAGCGTGAAAAAGGCCGACAGAAAGGCACTGCGCTGGGGCGTGGCGCCCTGGTGGATCAGGTGATAGAACTCATAGAGTTCCAGGGCCAGAAAGCACAGACCGAAGAAACCCGTGACCGCCAGCCATAGCAGCGTGCCGTTCACGTCCTTTTTCTGCTTGCGCAGCATGGCAAAGCCGAAGGTGATGGACGACAGCAGCAAAAACGCCGTGTTGATGGCCACCAGCGTCAGGTCGAACAGCTGCGCGCCCGTGGGGCCCGCCGCGTAGTTGCGGCCCAGCACGCCGTAGGTGGCAAACAAGGCCGCAAAGATGAGGCAGTCGCTCATCAGGTACAGCCAAAAGCCCAGGGCCGTGCCGTTTTCAGGATGGGGCTCGTGCGCGAGGTGATAGTCGCGCGGTGCCAGGGCGCCAGCGGCGCCTGCTTGGATGCGAATTTCAGACATGGCGGGCCAGTTGCAGAGTGCGGGCTTCTTCGGTGGAAATCACTTCGGACGCTGGAATGTAGAAGTCACGCTTGTAGTTGAACGTGTGGATGATGGCCGCGAGCAGCAGGACCGCAAACGACACACCGGCCAGCAGCCACATGTGCCAGATCAGCGCAAAGCCGAACACCAGCGACAGGGCCGAGATCACCGCGCCCGAACCCGTATTGGCAGGCATGTGGATGGGCGCAAAGCCTACCAGCGGGCGCTGGTAGCCGTGCTTCTTCATGTCCCACCAGGCATCGATTTCGTGCACCACGGGTGTGAATGCAAAGTTGTAGCTGGGTGGTGGAGACGAAGTGGCCCATTCCAGCGTGCGCGCGTCCCAGGGGTCGCCGGTCCAGTCGCGCAACTGGTCGCGCTTGAGGTAACTCACCACGATCTGGATCAGGAAGCAGGCGATGCCCAGCGCAATCATGAAGGCGCCGAACGCAGCGATCTGGAACCAGATCTGCAGGGACTGGTCTTCAAAGTGGTTGGCGCGGCGCGTAACACCCATCAGGCCCAGCACATACAGCGGTCCAAACGCCACCCAGAAGCCCACCACCCACAGCCAGAATGAGCGCACGCCCCAGGTGCGATCAAGCTTGTAGCCAAAGGCCTTGGGGTACCAGTAGTTGATGCCGGCAAACAGGCCAAACAGCACGCCGCCAATGATCACGTTGTGGAAGTGGGCAATCAGGAACAGGCTGTTGTGCAGCACGAAGTCGGCCGGGGGTACGGCCAGCAGCACACCTGTCATGCCGCCAATGGCAAAGGTGATCATGAAGGCCACGGTCCACATCATGGGCAGCTCAAAACGGATGCGGCCCTTGTACATGGTGAACAGCCAGTTGAAGATCTTCGCACCCGTCGGGATCGAAATGATCATCGTCGTGATGCCAAAGAACGTATTCACGCTGGCGCCCGAACCCATGGTGAAGAAATGGTGCAGCCACACCAGGTACGACAAGATGGTGATCACCACTGTGGCGTAGACCATGGAGGTGTAGCCAAACAGGCGCTTCTTGCAGAACGTGGCCACCACTTCAGAGAAGATGCCAAAGCAGGGCAGGATCAGGATGTAGACCTCGGGGTGGCCCCAGATCCAGATCAGGTTCACGTACAGCATGGGGTTGCCGCCCAGCTCGTTGGTGAAGAAGTTGGTGCCGATGTAGCGGTCCAGCGACATCAGGACCAGTGCGGCCGTCAGCACGGGGAAGGACGCCACGATGAGTGCGTTGGTGCACAGGGCCGTCCACACGAAGACGGGCATCTTCATCAAGCTCATTCCGGGCGCGCGCATCTTGATGATGGTCACGATCAGGTTGATGCCAGAGAGTGTGGTGCCCACCCCCGCAATCTGCAGTGCCCAGATGTAGTAGTCGAGCCCGGTACTGGCGCTCTGCGCCCCCAGGTTCGAGAGTGCCAGCCAGCCCGAGGTAGAGAACTCACCCAGGAACAGCGAAACCATCACCAGCACCGCACCCGCCGTGGTCATCCAGAAGCTGAAGTTGTTCAGGAAAGGGAACGACACATCGCGTGCGCCGATCTGCAGCGGGATGAGGTAGTTCATCAGACCCGTGACCAGCGGCATGGCGACGAAGAAGATCATGATCACGCCGTGCGCCGTGAAGATCTGGTCGTAGTGATGGGGCGGCAGATAACCCATGTTGTCGCCAAAGGCCATGGCCTGCTGCAGTCGCATCATCACCGCGTCGGCGAAACCACGCATCAGCATGACGATGCCCAGAATCATGTACATGATCCCGATCTTTTTGTGGTCGATGCTGCAGATCCAGTCGCGCCACAGCGGGCCCCATAGTCGGAACTTGGTGATGCCCGCCATGACTGCGATGCCGCCCAGTACGACGGAGATGAAGGTCCACAGCACGATGGGCTCATGTGCCATCGGGACGACGTCCCAATTGAGGCGGCCCAGCGCCCAGTGGGCGGGGGAGGCGGTTTCGGAGGACATAGTGAGGCTCATTGGCGGGTGCTCGTGCTTTGGGCAGGTGCGGGTGCAATGCGGGTTTCGAGGGTGGCGACCACCTCAGCGGCGTTCTGGGCGGTGCACACGTCTTGCGGAAGGTTCAGGCCCGCGGCCCGCACGTAGGCATCGCCGCCCAGTGCGTCAATGGCCATCATGTGGTGCATGCACATCTTTCCGTCTTCGACGCAGCGGTTAAGCACCTTGTCGTACAGGCCTTCTTCCACCGATGAGAAGTGCTGCACGGGGTCGCGCTCGCTTGGTTTCACCAAGTTCAGATAGGTGCTCTTGTCCAGAGGTTTGCCGTCGGTCTTGGCTTTTTGCACCCACTGGGCAAAGTCGCCGTCGCTCAAGCCGTGGAACTTGAAGGTCATGCCCGAGAAGCCTGCGCCGCTGTAGTGGGACGACATGCCCTTGAACACGCCTGGCTTGTTGATCACCGCGTTCAGCTCGGTCTGCATGCCGGGCATGGCGTAGATCATTCCAGCCAAGTCGGGCACGTAAAACGCGTTCATGGTGGACGTCGCGGTCAGTTTGAACAAAATGGGGCGATCCACCGGCGCAGCCACTTCGTTGACGGTGGCAATGCCTAGTTCTGGGTAGAAGAACAACCATTTCCAGTCCATGGCAACCACTTGAACCTCCAGCGGCTTGACGTGAGGCGCCAGCGGGCGTTGGGCGTCGATACGGTCCAGCGGCCGGTAGGGGTCGAGCTTGTGCGTGGCGATCCAGGTGATGGCACCAAGCGCGATGATGATGAGCAGCGGCACCGTCCAGATCACCAACTCCAGAGTGGTGGAGTGGTGCCACTCGGGGTCGTAGTCGGCCTCGGTATTGGCAGCGTTGTTCTGGCGGTACTTCCAGGCAAACCACAGAGTGAGGGCGATCACCGGCACGATGATCAGCAGCATCAGCAAGGTGGCGGTGATGACCAACTGGCCTTGCTGGGCAGCGATATCTCCGGCCGGGTTGAGAACGACGGCCTTGCTGCAACCGGTGAGAAGTCCGGTAGCCAGGGCGGTCGCGGCAAGCCAGGCGAGCCTGCGGGGTTCCTTGGTATGGTGCATGCGGGGGGCGCGACGAAAGGAGTTAGGTGTAAACACGAATGACTGGACCACTGCACTGTAGTAGCCCCACCAAATTTGTCGATTGGACATTTTGTCCAAGATCAAAGTTTGGTGGGTTTGGCGCAGGGTCGGGTCACCCAGATGCCTCTCTCGTCTTGCCACACAGGGTTTTGCTGGTGCTTTTGGGGCTGGAAGTGCTGGTCTATCAGGGTTTTCCTACGCTTTCTGGTGGCAAATCGCACTTGTGACGAGCGGCGGTGCAGGGTAGAACTGAGGCAAGGTTTTCAATTGAGGAATGTCGATATGGCTGGTCAAGGTTCTGTGGCGCTGGATGCGCCAGGGTTTGAGGGTGAGGGTTCGCTGGCGAGGGCCCATACGGACGAGGATGTCACCCCCGGCGAGATCGCGGTGGGCGTCATCATTGGCCGGTCGTCCGAATATTTCGACTTCTTTGTGTTCGGTATTGCCAGCGTGCTGGTGTTTCCGTCGCTGTTGTTCCCGTTTTTGTCGCGCTTGGACGGCACGTTGGCTGCTTTTGCCATCTTTTCCGTCGCTTTTGTGGCGCGCCCGTTTGGCACCGCCATTTCGATGGCCGTTCAGCGGCGCTGGGGGCGAGGTACCAAGCTGACCATGGCGCTGTTTTTGCTGGGGGCCAGTACCGCGGGTATGGCATTTTTGCCAAGTTACGCTTCAGCGGGCACGATTGCCATCGTGGCACTGGTGGTGTTGCGCATCGGCCAGGGGCTGGCGATGGGCGGGTCTTGGGACGGTTTGCCGTCGCTGCTGGCCTTGAGCGCCCCCAAGGAGCGCCGGGGCTGGTTTGCCATGATTGGCCAGCTGGGGGCTCCCATCGGGTTTGTGCTGGCCGCCAGCCTGTTTGCCTATCTGTACAGCAGCCTGAGCGTGGCTGAGTTTCTGGATTGGGGCTGGCGTTATCCGTTTTTTGTAGCCTTCGCTATCAACGTGGTGGCCCTGTTTGCCCGCCTGCGCTTAGTGGTGGGCCAGTCGTATGCCGAACTGCTGCAACAACTGGAGCTGCAACCCGTGGGCGTGACCCGCGTGATGCGCGATGAAGGGCGCAATGTGCTGCTGGGGGCCTTTGCAGCGCTGGCCAGTTTCGCCTTGTTCCATCTGGCCACGGTGTTTCCGCTGTCGTGGATCGCCATGTACTCCGAGCAATCCATCACCGAGGTGCTGAGCGTGCAGATCGTCGGCGCATTTTTGGCCGCTGGCGCCATCATGGTGTCAGGCTGGCTGGCCGACCGCGTGGGCCGCCGCAATCTGCTGGGCACCATGGCGCTATTTATTGGGGCGTTCAGCTTGGTGACGCCGTGGCTGCTGGGGGCCGGCCAAGTGGGTAACAACGTGTTTCTGTTGGTGAGCTTTGTGCTGCTGGGCCTTTCGTACGGGCAGGCATCGGGCACCGTTACCGCCAATTTCTCACCGCAGTACCGCTATACCGGCGCTGCGCTGTCGGCTGACCTGGCTTGGTTGGTGGGTGCCGGTTTTGCACCGCTGGTGGCGCTGGCGCTTTCGGCCAAGTTTGGGCTGGGGGCCGTGTCGTTGTACCTGCTGTCGGGTGTGGTGTGCACCCTGGTCGCCTTGCGCATCAATCGGCGGATTGAGCGCAAGGAATAAATGCGAGGAGGCGGTCGCACGGGGCCGTCCGTCCGCACCCAGGCGTTGCGGCACAAAGCCAAGTAAGCGGGCGCTTACTTGGCGTAAGGGTCTGCAAACCCCAGTTCCTTCATGATGTCCGTCTCATAGGCTTCCATCTCGTCGGCATCCGCCGCGCTGGTTTCATGGTCCCAGCCCTGGGCATGCAGCGCGCCGTGCACCAGCAGGTGCGCGTAGTGTTCTTCCAGACTTTTATTTTGTTCGCGCGCCTCACGCTCGACCACGGGCGCACACAACACCAGGTCGGCGGTCACCACCGGCTCTTGCGTGTAGTCAAACGTGAGTACGTTGGTGGCGTAGTCTTTCTTGCGAAAGTCGCGGTTCAGTTGCTGGCCTTCCTCAGCGCCGACGATGCGTACGGTGATCTCCGCGTCGGTGGCCAGCGCGTGGCGAATCCAGCGCGTGACCTTGTGGCGCGGCAACACGGCGCGGTGAGCCGACACGTCTGCAAAACGGCCAAACTGCAGCGATAGGGCGAGTTGTTGGAGAGGCATTTATGGTCTTTTTGGCCTCTAGCGCTTTACCCACAAGCGCTAGTAGCTATGAAAATATGAGCGAAAGTGTTATCTGCGTGCAGGTGTGGAGCGGCGGGGTGCGTCGTAGGCGTCCACAATGCGCGCGACCAGCGGGTGGCGCACCACGTCGGCACTGGTGAACCGCGTCATGGCAATGCCCTTGACGCGTTTCAACACATGTTCGGCGTCGATCAGCCCGCTCATGGCGCCTTTGGGCAGGTCGATTTGGGTCACGTCGCCCGTGACCACGGCGCGCGCGCCAAAGCCGATGCGGGTCAAAAACATCTTCATCTGCTCGGGCGTGGTGTTCTGCGCTTCGTCCAGGATCACAAACGCGTTGTTCAGCGTGCGCCCGCGCATGAAGGCCAGCGGCGCAATCTCGATCGCGTTGCGCTCAAACGCCTTCTGCACCTTGTCATGGCCCATCAGCTCATACAGCGCGTCGTACAAGGGGCGCAGGTACGGATCCACCTTTTGCGCCAGATCGCCGGGAAGAAAGCCAAGGCGCTCACCTGCCTCTACCGCAGGGCGGGTCAACACGATGCGCTGCACGGTGCTGCGCTCCAGGGCATCCACGGCGCAGGCCACAGCCAAATACGTTTTGCCCGTGCCCGCCGGGCCGATGCCAAACGTGATGTCGTGGGAGGCAATGTTCTGCAGGTACAGGTTCTGTGTGGGCGTGCGCCCGCGCAGATCGGCGCGGCGGGTGTTCAGGATGATCGCGTCGTCAGGTGTCTGCAACAGTTCGCTGTCGCCCGCCAGCATCAGCTGGATGGTGTCCTCGGTGATGGGGCGCTCGGCCATTTCGTACAGCGCTTGCAGCAGCTCCATGGCCTGCGTGGCCTTGGCCTTGGGGCCGTCCACCTTGAACTGCTCGTGCCGGTGCGCAATGCTCACCGACAGCGCCACTTCGATGGTCCGCAGATGCGCGTCGGCCGGACCACACAGGTTGGTGAGCCGGGGGTTGTTGTGGGGGGTGAAGGTGTGGCGCAGGATCACGCGGATAATTCCAGTCAGGCAATCGAGAACACGGCAAAAACGGAGCTGCAAATGTTGCAGCTACCGACAAAGGACACCCATGATAGGCAAATTGACCGGCACCCTGCTGGAGAAGAACCCCCCGGAGGTGCTGGTGGACTGCCAGGGCGTCGGCTACGAGGTATATGTGCCCATGAGCACGTTTTACAACCTGCCACCCTTGGGCGATCGGGTAAGCCTGCTGACCCAGTTCATCGTGCGGGAGGACGCGCAGCTGCTGTATGGCTTTGCCACGGCGCCAGAGCGCCAGGCGTTTCGTGAACTTATCAAGATCTCTGGCGTGGGGCCGCGCACGGCTCTGTCGGTGTTGAGTGGCATGGGCGTCGCCGACCTGGCCCAGGCGATTTCGCTGCAGGAAGCCGGGCGCCTGGTCAAAGTGCCGGGCATCGGCAAGAAGACGGCCGAGCGACTGCTGCTGGAGCTCAAAGGCAAGCTGGGCGCGGACATCGGTGTCACCCACGGCGCTGCGCACAGCGATGCACAGGCAGACATTCTGCAGGCCCTGCTGGCGCTGGGTTACAACGACAAGGAGGCGGCGGCTGCGCTCAAGGCCTTGCCGCCAGACGTGGGTGTTAGCGACGGTATTAAGCTGGCGCTCAAGGCGCTGGCGCGCTGATAATCCAAAAGACGCCCTACGAATTCGCCGCGGTTGCTGCGGCCCTTGGTTGCGGTATCGACATGTGGCCGTGCACTAGTTGAGCAAAGGACTTGAAATGAAGAAAATCTTCGCTGGCCGCTGGGCCGCCGGTTTTACCGTGGCCGCCGCCGCACTTTTGTCTGCCTGTGGTGGTGGAGCTTCCGGCGGGGATACCGGGGTGCCCGTACTTAGTGCGCCGCTGACCTCGATGTCTTCGCGGGTGCAGCCTGCCAGTGCAGTCCAGGACGTGGCCAGCATCAAGTCCCGCAGTCCTGATGCTGCTCCACGTGCTGCCGTGGTCGCCTTGGGGGAACTGGCCAAGTCCAAGACAGTGGATATGGGCCCCGCAACCGGCCCGCGCCTGGTGGGTGTAGGACGTGACATCGCAACCACCAAGACGACCTCCACAACAAGCGCCCAGTGGCAATGGGTCGACACTGCCGCAGGCGGCAAGGTCGCTGCCATCCGTTTCACGGCCGAGGGAGCCTACGGTGTGCGGCTGGGTGTGCTGGTTGATCAGCTGCCCGGCGGCGCCCTGTTGCGGGTGTATGCGCAGTCTGCTGCAGGCAAGCCCTATCAGGTCGCCGGGCAGGAAGTGCTGCAGATCATCGAGCGTAACCAGGCTGCTGGCGACCGCAGCAACGACGCGCGCACCTGGTGGACGCCCGACACTGGCGAAGGCGAGGCCACGCTGGAGGTCGAGCTGCCTCCGGGCGTGCCGGAAAGCGCCTTGCGCATCTCGGTGCCTCAGCTGTCGCACATTTTTGAAAACCTGTCACTGCCCACCGAAGCCGACCTCGCGGATGCCGCTCGACAGGGCACCAAGGACATCGGCGACGCCGACCTGTGCAACCTCGACTCCACCTGCTACAACGACGGCGCCAGCGAGCGCAACGCCGTGGCCCGGATGGTCTATGTCAAGAGTGGCGGCGCATACCTGTGTACCGGCACGCTGCTCAATGACGGCAATTCGTCCGGCATCCCGTATTTCCTGAGTGCCAACCATTGCATCTCCGAGCAGACGGTCGCCTCCACGCTGCAGACCAACTGGTTCTTCCGCTCATCGAGCTGCAACAGCGGCGCCCTGCAAAACGCGTCCACCCGCAAGGTCGGCGGTGCGCGCCTGCTCTATGCCAGTGCAGATACCGATATCTCCTTCATGCAGCTCAATGACACGCCGCCCGCGGGTGCCGTATTTGCGGGGTGGGACGCCACCAGCGTCGCTGTCGGCTCCTCCATCATCGGCCTTCACCATCCGCGTGGCGATTTGCTCAAGCTCAGCATGGGTAACGTTGCCGGACAGTCGAGCTGCTCCAGTACCTCCGCCACCCAGTTCCAGTGCGTAGGCAGCTCCGGCAGCTTCTACCGCGTGACCTGGAGCCAGGGTACCACCGAGGGCGGCAGCAGCGGCTCGGCCATCTTCCTGGGGGGCAAGGTCATCGGCACGCTGTATGGCGGCAGCGCCATCTGCAGCAACCGCGCGTCATTAGACTACTACGGGCGCCTGGACGTTGCCTACAACGCTGCGCTGAAGACCTGGTTGGCAAGCTCAGGCACTTCGCCTCAGCCATCGGCGCGCACTGCCATCTACCGCTTCTTCAACGTACAGACCGGCGCGCACTTTTTCACGGCCAGCGCCGCCGAACGGGACTTCGTCATCCAGACCTATCCGCAGTTCCAGTACGAAAACATCGCCTTCTATGCGTACGGGCAACCCACGGCGGGCCAGAGCACTGTGTTCCGTTTCTTCAACAAGAGCAACGGCGCCCACTTCTACACCATCAATCAGGTTGAGAGCGATTTCGTCCGTGCCAACTACCCCGTCTTCAACTATGAAGGCCCTATCTGGTATGCGCAGGCATCGGCCGCAGCGGGCACTACGCCCATCTACCGCTTCTACAAGCCATCGACCGGCACCCACTTCTACACCGTGAGTGCCGCGGAGCGCGACTTCGTCATCGCCAACTACCGGGACTTTCAGTACGAAAACATTGCGTACTACGCCTGGACCAGCCAGTAAGGCTGGGTACGCGCCGACCTTATGACCATCCAAACCGACGACTTCGCCCCCGCCCCCTCCAAACGCGTCATCTCAGCAGCCCCCGCATCGCCCCAGGAAGAGGCGATCGAACGCGCTCTGCGTCCCAAGCTCCTGCAGGAGTACGTAGGCCAAGCCAAGGCGCGTGAGCAACTGGAGATCTTCATTGGCGCGGCGAAGAAGCGCGGCGAGGCGTTGGACCATGTGCTGTTGTTTGGACCCCCCGGTCTTGGCAAGACCACGCTCAGCCACATCATTGCGGCCGAACTCGGCGTGAACCTGCGCCAGACCAGCGGGCCCGTGCTCGAAAAGCCCAAGGACCTGGCGGCGCTGCTGACCAACCTTGAAAAGAATGATGTTCTTTTCATCGACGAGATCCACCGTCTCTCGCCCGTGGTCGAGGAAATCCTCTACCCCGCGTTGGAGGACTATCAGATCGACATCATGATCGGCGAAGGTCCTGCGGCGCGCAGCATCAAGCTCGACCTGCAGCCCTTCACGCTGGTGGGCGCCACCACACGTGCGGGCATGTTGACCAACCCCCTGCGCGACCGTTTTGGCATCGTGGCGCGGCTGGAGTTTTATACGGCCGAGGAGCTGGCGCGCATCGTCACGCGCAGCGCCGGTTTGCTGGGCACGCCGATGGATGAGGCGGGCGGTTTCGAGCTGGCACGGCGCTCGCGCGGTACGCCGCGCATTGCCAACCGACTGCTGCGGCGCGTGCGCGATTACGCCGAGGTCAAGGGCGATGGCCGCATCACCAAAGCCATTGCCGACAAGGCGCTGGCCATGCTGGATGTGGACCCACAGGGCTTTGACGTGATGGACCGCAAGCTGCTGGAGGCGTTGATCCACCGCTTTGACGGCGGCCCCGTGGGCCTGGACAATATTGCCGCCAGCATTGGCGAAGAGGCCGGCACCATCGAGGACGTGATCGAGCCTTATCTCATCCAGCAAGGCTATCTGCAGCGCACGACACGCGGGCGCATTGCCACGCTGGCGGCCTACCGGCACCTGGGTGTCACCCCCCCGCAGGCTGCGGGGGGGCTTTTTTCAGAATAAAAGGGGTCGTTATGGCGCTGAGGAGTTCCCTGTGAAGCGCCGCTGGATGGCCCTGGCGCTGGGTGTCATGTTGCTGGCAGCGGTTGGTGCCAGCATGTTTGCACTGCGCGGCCCGCAAGTGGATGGCGTGGCGGTGCAGTTTGCACCGCTGGTGCGCACCCTGCAGTTCTCGGCCCGCGTGGCCACGCTGTCGCGCGTGGATGTGGGCAGCACTGTCACCGGTCGTGTGGCCAACGTGCGGGTGGCAGAAGGCGCGCAAGTGCGCCAGGGTGATGTGCTGGTGCAGCTGGAGTCCGATGAGTTGAAGGCGGCCTTGTCGCAGTCCGTAGCGGCCGAGGGCCAGGCGCAGTCGCGCCTGTTGGGTCTGCGCAGCAGCGGGCGAAGCGCTGCACAGGCGGCGCGAGCCCAGTCCGATGCCACCTTGCAAGCGGCCAGTGCCAGCCTGGCGCGGGTGCAGCAGCTGGTGGCCCAGGGGTTCTACAGCGCCGCGCAGCTCGATGAGGCGCGGCGTGCCGTTGATGTGGCCCGGGCACAGCAGTTGGGCGCGCAGGCACAGGTCCAGGCTAACGCCGATGCGGGCACCGATGTGGCCCAGGCGCAGGCGCAGCTGGCGCTGGCCCGAGCGGCCACGGTGGCGGCCCAGGCCCGCCTGGCGCAGGCCACGTTGGTGGCCCCGGCCGATGCTCGCGTGCTGGTGCGCGAGGTCGAGCCTGGTCAAATCGTCCAGCCTGGCAAGGCGTTGCTCAGTTTGGCGCTGGCCGGGCCCACCCAGCTGGTGGCCCAGGTGGATGAGCGTTTTCTGGACCAGCTGCAGCCGGGCCAGAAGGCCTCGGTGGTGGCCGATGCCTTCCCTGATCAGCGCTTTGCCGCGCGTGTGCTCACCATTGCGCCATCGGTGGACGCCCAGCGCGGCGCCATCGAGGTGAAGTTTGCGCTGGAGCAGCAGGCCCCTGCCTATCTGCGTGAGGACATGACCTTGTCGGTCGAGGTGGAAACCGCGCGGCGCGAGCGTGCCCTGGTACTGCCACAGGCGGCCTTGCGCGGCCCGATGGAGGGCGATCGGGCGACGGTGCTGGTGCTGCAGGAGGGGCGCGCCCAGGCCCGCCCCGTGCGACTCGGGCTGCGCACACTGGACGCGGTGGAGGTACTGGACGGTTTGGCCGAAGGCGACACTGTGCTGCGCGGCGGCGCTGTGCAGGTGGGCGACCGGGTACGAGCCCGCATGATGCCCTGGACCGCGGGCTCGGCGTCGTCCGGTTCCGCCGCACAAGGCAAAGGGCAGGGGGGCGATGCGGGCTCCGCATTGACCAACGCCATGGGCCGCTGAGCGTTGTCATGCTGATCTGGCCCGGCTTCGAGTTGCGTGTAGCACTGCGATTCTTGCGCGAGGGGCGAATGCAGACCGTGCTCATCATCGTTGGCGTGGCGGCGGGAGTGGCTGTCATTGCCTACATCTCGGCGCTGATCAGCGGTCTGCAGTCAAACACCCTGGCCAAAACACTGGGCGCCCAGGCGCACATCACCCTGCGTGCGCCGGACGACCTGGTCACACCCGCCGCCCCTGCCTTGCCAGGGACTGCCGTGCTGACCCAAACCCAGCCGCGTGCCCAGCGCCTGCGGTCCGTAGCCAACTGGCAGGCGCTGGTGCCGCTGCTGGAGCGCTTCCCCGAAGTGGCCGGGGTGTCACCCATGGTGTCAGGCTCGGGCCTGGCGTTGCGCGGCGAGGCATCGCAAGCCATTGCCCTGATGGGCGTGGACCTGGACCGCTATGACCGCGTGGTGGGCCTGCGCTCCAAGGTGGTCAGTGGAACGGCTCGGCTGGCACCGGGCGAGGCCATCGTGGGGCGCGAGCTGGCCTCCGACCTGGGCGTGCGCGTAGGTGACCGCCTCACCGTGCAGACGAGTGGTGCGGGCGGCGCGGTAAGTGATTCGGTGCGCGTCACCGCGCTGGTGGACCTGGGGGTGAAAGACCTGAACCGGCGCACCGTGATCGTGCCGCTGCGCGCGGCGCAAAGCCTGCTGGCGCTGCCGGGGGGCGCCAGCCAGCTCGACCTGACCCTGAAGGACGTGTGGGTGGCACAGACCCTCGCGCGCGACCTGCAGACCCAGTTCCCTTACAAGATCGAGAGCTGGCAGGAGAGCAATGCCCAGCTGGTGTCGGCGCTCAATGCGCAGTCCATCAGCACGTCCATCATTCGGGGCGTGGTGCTGGCGGTGGTGGTGCTGGGCATTGCAAGTGTGCTGGTGGTGTCGGTGGTGCAAAAGGGCCGCGAGATCGGCATCCTGCGCGCCATGGGCGCCACGCGTGGCCAGGTGCTGCGCGTTTTTCTGGTGCAGGGCGCTGTGGTGGGGGCGCTGGGCTCGGTTCTGGGTCTGCTGCTGGCGGTGGCGCTGATCTGGGTGTTCACCCACTTCGTGAGGGGCGCGGATGGCATGCCCCTGTTTTCGATAGCGCTGCCGCCTGCCATGGCGTTGCAAATTGCGCTGATTGCCTCGGTGTGCGGTGTGCTGGCGGCCGTAGCCCCAGCGCGGCGCGCAGCGGCGCTTGATCCTGCGCAGGCTATCAGGATGTGATGAACTCCGCGCCCGCCCCCGAACTGATCGCGCTCGATGCCGTGCGCAAAAGCTACAACCTGGGCCGCCCCAGCGAGGCCGAGGTGCTGCATGGCATCAACCTGCAAGTCCGCCGGGGTGAGTTCATCGCGCTGATGGGGCCTTCGGGCTCGGGCAAGAGCACGCTGCTCAACATTCTGGGCCTGCTCGAGCACATGACGTCCGGCAGCTTCCGGCTGGACGGTGAAGCGGTGCAGGGGCTTAACGATGCGGCCTTGACGCTGCGCCGGCGCAGCACGCTGGGGTTTGTCTTCCAGTTTCACCACTTGCTGCCCGCGTTTTCGGCGCTGGAAAACGTGACGCTGCCCGCCCTCATGGCCGAAGGCCGCGTCAGCGCTGCCCATCGTGACCACGCGCGCAGCCTGCTGGACGCTGTGGGCCTGGCCAAGGCCATGGACAAGCGCCCCGCAGAGCTCTCAGGCGGTATGCAGCAGCGCGTGGCCATTGCACGCGCGCTGGTCATGAACCCGCCGCTGGTGCTGGCTGACGAGCCCACGGGCAACCTCGACACAGCCTCCTCCGCAGAAGTTTTTGCCCTGTTGCGCCGCATCCATGCCGAGCGGGGCACGAGTTTTGTGGTGGTCACGCACGACCCCCGGCTGGCCGCGCGCTGCGACCGGCTGGTGGAGCTGATCGACGGCCGCATTGCGCGCGATGAAGCCATCATCGCAGGCGTGGAACCTGCGCCCGCCGGGTGAGTGCAAGACAGGATATGCGCTATTGAATCAATAGCGACTGGCGCAAGCTTTAAAAGCGCTGGCCCCCTTTTCCTAAGAAGCCGTGGATGGCTGAACGCACCGGTTATCAGGACAATCGTGCTGCGGATTTCGGGGCGACGTTCGGGGTCATGTGCGTGGGGATCTCGTCTTCGGCTGTGCCCGTACGCTGCGCTGCGGCAGCCGGCCCCGGGGTTTTGCTGGCCAGCCAGCCGCTGACGATCAGCGCCTGCGCTGCGTAGTACGTGGCCAGCACGCCCACCTGCGCCATCGGCAGAGGCATCACGAACCGATTGGTGGCCAGCAGCGAATCGCTGAGCATGAAGAACCCGGCGCCGATAGCGACCCGCAATGAAGGCCCGTCGCGCAGCACCTGCGCGCGCCCGATGGCCTGCGCAGCCATCAGCGCAATCACCAGCACATAGACCCCCACCGGGGCACGCAGCGGCGGGGGCAGCCCACCTGCCCAGAGGAACGCATACATCGCCAAGCCGATGCCCAGGGTGGCGACCAACGCCCCACGGTGCGCAAACCACCGTTGGCCCTGCTTGAACAGGGCCACATAAAACAGATGCGCCACCAGAAAACTGACCAGACCGGGAATGAAGTAGCCCGGAAACATCAGGAACACGTCGCCCGCCAGCGACCCGCCCAGCGCCGCGGCCAGCAAGCACATGGTTTTCAAGCCAAATTGGCCCCTGGTGCCTGATGGATAAGCGCTGGTAGCTATCAAAATAAGAGCGATTACCATCGTCAGTGGCTTGAACAACCAGTGCCACTCCGTGAAGCCGAGTGCGCTGGTCGCCGTGGCCAGCGCCGCGCTTTGCAGCATCAGCGCCATCCACATGCCAATGCGCCCCTGCATCACCGCGCCCAGCGCCCACTGGCATGCCAGCAGCACCGCAAACCAGATCGCGTTGCTGGCAAGGGGTGCGCTGTCGGCCTGCCACAAAAATGCCGCCACGCCCGCCAGCAACACCCCAAACTGCACCAGTGCAAACCACTGCACCGCGCGCGACATGGGTGGGTGGTACGGCTGCTGCATCTGCGCCATGCTGAAGGCAGGCTTCGGAAATCGCTCGGCCACATCCGCCGGGCGCCAACCGGGGGGCTTGATCCACACCTTGAGCTTGTCGAGCCCGTTGCGCGCATGCCAGCTGTCGTGCGCCAGCCCTGCATAAACCTGGGCGTTGGCCCACATCGGGTCCCAGCTGTTGAGCAGGCCGCGTGTGCCGTACACGCACCGCTCTTTGTCATCTTCGTCCTTGAAGGTGCCGAACAAGCGGTCCCACACAATCAGGATGCCGCCATAGTTCTTGTCCAGATACGCGTCGTTCACGGCGTGGTGCACACGGTGGTTGCTGGGGCTGCAGAACCAGCGGTCAAACCACCCAAGGCGCCCCACCTGTTCGGTGTGTACCCAGAACTGGTAGAGCAGATCGATGAGCGCCACCACCGCAAATACCAGTGGCGGCACGCCCGCCAAAGCCATGGGCACATAAAAGACCCAGCCCAGCAGCGCGCCCGAGCTGGTCTGGCGCAGAGCGGTACTCAGGTTGTAGTCCTGGCTCTGGTGGTGCACCGCGTGCGCGGCCCACAACACGGCCGACTCGTGCCCCATGCGGTGCAGCCAGTAATAGCAAAAATCGTAGAACACCAGAGCCAGCAGCCAGCCGGGCAGGCTGGTCCAGAACGCGTCGCTGCGCCACAGCGCCACATGCTCGAACAGGGCGGTGTAGATGCCGATGCGCAAGAGCCGCGTGAACACCGCGCTGGTCTGGCTCAGCATGCCCAGACTGATGCTGCTGACCGCATCGGCCAGCCGGTAGGTGTTGCGCTGGCGCCGGTAGCCAATCACCAGTTCAATGGCGATCAGCAAAAAGAAAACGGGGGTGGCAAGGACGATGATCTGGCTGGGGCTCATGGGGGACACCAAAATGTCCACCGATTCTTGCCCCAATCAGGTCAATGCGCCTCTGGCATCAACCCTGATGATGCGTTCCACCACGCCCATCGTCAGCCCGCCGCGCACGCCGATCAAAAAGTCGTGCAGATTTACGGTGGGGTCGCAATGGCCAGGGATGAGCCACAGCATGCGCCCCAGCGCGGGCAGGCGGGCTTTGGGGCCGTTGGCGTAGAGCAGGCCGTGTTCGTCGCCGCCGTTGGCAAAGCGCAGCGCACGGTCGGCAGGCAGCAGGGCGACGGTGGGCAGGCCGGAGTCGATGGCGTGGCTTTTGTGCCCGGCGTCGCACACGGCGTGGCCTTCGCGCACCGACACCACCTGGGTCTTGACGAACAGGGCGTGCTCGAACGCGGGTTGGGCCGGTTCGCGTTCGTTGCGTGCGTAGTCGGCGTCCATGAACAAAAACGAACCTGCCTGCAGCTCGCCAAAAATGCCGCTGGCGGCTTCGTGTACCAGGGTGCCAGTGCCCGATCCCGTGATCAACGGCACGGTAACGCCCGCAGCCTCGATGAGTTGCCTGGTGTGGCTGGCGGCGCGCACCACCTGGGCAATGGCCTCTTTGCGGCCCACGGTGCTGGCCATGTGCTGGGCACGGCCATGGTAGGCCTGCAGTCCCGCAAAACGCAGGCGGGGGCTGCGCGCCACGGCCAGCGCGAGCGGCACGGCCGCTTCGCCAGGCGGCACGCCGCAGCGGCCCTGGCCCACGTCAATCTCCACCAGCACATCTATGCCCATGTCGCTGCCATGTTGTGCCATGGCGTCGGCCAGGCGCTCGATGCCTTCGGGGTGGTCTACCGCCACGCCCAGGCGTCCGCCACGCGCGGCCAGTTGGGCGGCCAGCCGCGCCACACGGTGCAGCTTGGGCATGGCGATGACCTGGTTGGTGATGGTGATGTTATCCACGCCCCCGGCGGCCAAAGCTTCGGCCTCAGCCACCTTTTGCACGCACACGCCCTGGGCGCCCGCGCGTTGCTGCAGCAGCGCGAGTTCGGCGCTTTTGTGCAGCTTGGCGTGGGGCCGCCAGCGCACCTGGTGTTTGCGGGCAAATTCGGCCATGCGCTGAATGTTGCGGTCCATGGCGTCCAGGTCCACCACCAGGGCAGGTGTGTCAATCAGGTCCACCCGCTGGCCGATGGTCGCTTGCAGGGCTTCAGGAATGGGTTTCATCGCGCGCTGCGTTGTTGTCCAGGTGTTGCGTGTCTGCCCAGCCCACCAGCGTCATGCCGTCTGGGGTCCACAGAAGGCGGTTGATGGCGGCATTGGACATCTTCCAGGTGCGCGGCGCCTGGATGTCCTGGCCTGTGGCCAGGCGATACAGCACATCCAGCACGCCGCCGTGCGCCACCATCACCACCTGCTCGCCCACATGCTGCTGCGCCAGGGTCGTCACGGTGCGTTCGATGCGCTCGCGCAGCGTGACCAGCGACTCGCCGCCCTCGGGCGTGTAGTGCGGGTCACGCTTGCGCCAGCGAAGCGCGTCTTCGGGCAACTCGGCCTCGATCTCGGCAAAGGTGCGGCCCTGAAAGTGGCCGAAGCTGCGCTCGCGCAGCCCCAGTTCAGTGGTCAGTGGCGCGCCCGTGGTGCGGGCCACGGCCTGCGCCGTGGCGTGCGCACGCTTCAGGTCGCTGGTGTAGATGGCGGCAATGGGCTCGCCCGCCAGAGCTTTTGCGACCTGCTCGGCCTGCCACAGGCCGGTGTCGTTCAGGGGAATGTCCAGGTGGCCCTGGATGCGGGTGTCTACGTTCCAGGCGGTTTCGCCGTGGCGGATGGCAACGATGCGGGTAGCGTGCATGCAGGTGGGTGAAATATTCGACAGCTAAATCAGCGGGCAGGCGCTGCTGGCACCACCACGCCTGGCTGTGCCGGGGCGGGTGCTGGTGTTCCTGCAGCCTGGGGTGGAAAGGGCAGGCGCACCTGCCGTGGGCCCTGGGGCGGCATGGGGAAACCTTGCAGCGCAGCGTCCAGCAGCACGCCGTACACGGCGGGGTCGCTCACCCACACGTCTTCGTGCACGGCCGAGGTTTCGTACACCACGGCCTGGGTCTGGGCGTCGCGCATGACCAGGCTGACAGAGCGGCGGTGCAGCGGCGTGGGGCCACCCATGCGCCAGATGCCCCCCACACCCCAGCCACGGCCGTGCCAACCGCCACCAAAACCGCCATAACCACCGCCATAACCACCGCTAAAGGCCCAAGGCGACGGGCCATAAAACCCATAAGGCCCCTGCGAATAGCCCCACGGGTCCGCGCGCGGCACGTTGTCAGCCTGCACTCCTATTTGCACCAGCAAGCGCGGTGCCGCAGCGTCGTTGCGCTCCAGGCCCACGCGGGCCAGGGCCTGTTCGGCTAATTGGGCAATGGGGTCGAACGATGGGGTTTGCTGCGACGGCAGGCGCTCCAGCCGGTAGGTGGCGGGGCTGGACAGGGCGTTCAGGGTCGAAAAGCTCTGCACCTGCCCTTCAACGATGCGGGTGGTGCTGCAGCCTGCCAGCGCGGCGGTGGCAAGGCCCAGCAGCAGGGCGGTCGTCCAGCGGCGCGGTGTGATGATCCATTTCATGGCGGTGGCTCCTCGTTCCGTAGTAGGCGTCAGACCACGCTGCGCGCAGGTGGCAAAGGCTGTGGGACTACCCGCGGCCCTGCGAGGTTCACGACAACTGCACCACCTGAACACCTGGTAACGAAAGCGTGGGCGCTGCAAACTCTTCCTTGTCAAACGCCTTGTCGCCGTCTTCGCTGGCAACGCCTGTGGCCTTGGCGTTCTTGAAGTCAAACAGGTTGCCGTCCAGCAGGTGCGAGGGCACCACGTTCTGCAGTGCTGTGAACATGCTTTCCACGCGGCCTGGAAATTTCTTTTCCCAGTCGCGCAGCATCTCGCCGACCTGTTTGCGCTGCAGATTCTCCTGGCTGCCGCACAGGTTGCAGGGAATGATGGGGAAATCGCGGTGTGCAGCCCAGCGCGCGGTGTCCTTCTCGGTCACATAGGCCAGCGGGCGGATCACCACGTGTTTGCCGTCGTCGCTCACCAGCTTCGGGGGCATGCTCTTCAGCTTGCCGCCAAAAAACATATTCAGCAGCCAGGTCTGCAGGATGTCGTCGCGGTGGTGGCCCAGCGCAATCTTGGTGCAGCCCAGCTCGTCGGCCACGCGGTACAAAATGCCCCGGCGCAGGCGGCTGCACAGGCTGCAGGTGGTCTTGCCCTCGGGGATCAGCTTCTTGACGATGCTGTAGGTGTCTTCGTTCTCGATGTGGAACGGCACGCCGGTGGTGGCCAGGTATTCGGGGAGGATGTGCTCTGGGAAGCCGGGCTGCTTTTGGTCCAGGTTGACGGCCACCAGGTCAAAGTGGATGGGCGCGCGGGCCTTGAGCTTGAGGAGGATGTCGAGCAGCGCATAGCTGTCCTTACCGCCCGACATGCACACCATCACCTTGTCGCCTTCTTCAATCATGTTGAAGTCCACGATGGCCTTGCCCACTTCGCGGCACAGGCGCTTTTCGAGCTTGTGGGTTTCGCGTTCGATCTTCAGGCGTGCGCCTTGAGGCGTGTCAGGCGCCTCATGGCTGGAGCCTTGCGGGGCAGGGGCCTCGGCGGTCCAGTGGGGCGGGGTGGATAGAGGCAGGGCGTTCATGGGCAGCAAAGCGGGGGAGGGCGGGCGAAGGGAGCAGGCGGCGATCCGCAGCAGCACCGCGAAAGCCCATGATTTTACGGGACCAGCCCGTGAAGCAGGCCCTGCATGGGCAGCTGGGGCGCTTTGCTTTCGCAATTCTGGGCGGCTCTGACGCCTGCGCTGATTCCGTCGAGCAGCACGCCTGCGTACTGCAGTTGGCTGGACAAGCGTGCAAATCCAGCCCCTCCCAAAATGCAGGTGGGTGCGCCGGACTGCTGCAATGCATGCAGCGTGCCCTGCAGGTGCGCAATGTAAGACGTTGGGTCCTGCGCCATGGCCAGGCCTGTGCCTTCCAGCACGGTGATGCCATGCAGCAGGGGGGCCGCTGCGGGGTGCTGGGCAATGGTTTCGCGCAGCATTGCGTCCCACGCCCGTCCGGCCGTGATGATGTGAAAAGGCCGCCCCAGTTGCGCCGCTTCGGTGAGTGCGGCTTCGGCCATGCCAATGACTGGCACGCGGCTGTCGCGGCGCAGCTCTGCCAGGCCGGGGTCGCCAAAGCAGGCCAGCAGCACCACATCGGCCCAGCCGTCGTCCTGCGCAGGCCACAGCGCCCGCGCGGCACACGCACCGGCGGCAAAGCTCTCGCGCGACGCGATCACGGGGGGACCTTGCGCGGCTGTGGTGCCGCGCAGCACTGCGTTGGTGGGCGCCCAGCACCGGGCCGCTTCCAGCACCTGCGCGGTCATGGCTTCGCTGTTGTTGGGGTTGAGGATCAGCAGGTTCATGGTCTGCGCCGCGTCGCCTTGGCTGCCGCGCTGGCCTGTACCTTTTGGTCCAATGCCCAGGCGCGCTCGATTTCGGAGTCGACCTGTACGCTCGTCGGTGCCGCAGCACGCGGCTTCAGGCGGGTTTCGATCAACGAAAGGTGTACGTGCATGGCCTTGAACGCGCGGCCTGCGTCGCCGCTGCGCAAGGCCTGCGTGATTTCCTCGTGCTCTTCGAAAGCGCACTCGGACGATGCGGCGGGCTCGAAAAAGGCCACCAGCATCGATGTGCGGCTGACCAGTTCCTGCAGCTCGCGCATCACGAAAGGGCTGTCGGTAAAGCTGGCCAGCAGGATGTGAAACTCGCCCGACAGTCGGATCGACAGTGCGCGGTCGCCTGCATGCACTGCATCGTGCTCGGCGCGGCCATGGGCAGCCAGCGCTGCCAACTGTGACTCCGTCAGGCGGCCCGACAGGCTGGCGGCGATGCCTCCTTCGATCACGCGGCGCGCTTCATAGATTTCGCGGGCCTGCGCCAAAGTGGGGTTGGAGACAAAGCAGCCCCGGTTTGGCACCACGTCCAGCAGGCGCTCATGGCCCAGGCGGTGCAGCACCTTGCGCACACGTTCGCGCGACACGCCGAAGATGTCCGCCAGCCGCATCTCCACCAGTTGGGAGCCGGGCGGTAGGCGTCCGGCAAGCAGGGTCTGGGATAGGGTGCGGTGTACGGCTTCTTCCTGCGGGTGCATGGGCCGACTGTACCCCATGGTTTTCAGCCCTTTGCTCGTTCGGTAACAGGGCTGTCGGTGCTTTCTGCGGCAGCCGTGTGTGCGATCCAGTGCCGTGCGATTTGCTCGCGCGTGGCGATCCAGGCGCCGGTTTGCGAGCGCATGTGCGCCAGGATCTGCTCCAGCGCCTTCATGCGGGCGGGGCGCCCGATCATGCGCAGGTGCAGGCCAACCGACATCATGCGTGGCTTGCCTGCCGCACCCTCACTGGCCAGCCAATCGAAGGCGTCGCACACATATTCTGCAAAGCTCGCCGCCGTGGAAAAGCGTTGCGTATGTTGAAACTGCATGTCGTTGGTGTCGAACGCATAGGGCAGCACCAAGTGGTCCTTGCCATTGACAGGCACGTAAAAGGGCAGGTCGTCGTTGTAGGCGTCGCTGTCGTAGAGAAAGCCGCGCTCGGCCAACAGACTGCGGGTGTACGGCGTGCTGGCAGAGCGGGTGTGCCAACCCACCGGCCTGCGGCCACACACGGCCTCGATGTCACGGATGCAGGCGTCGATGTCCTCGATCTCCTGCTCGCGCGTCATGCCCGCGTGGCTTTGCCAGCGCCAGCCGTGCGCAGACACCTCATGCCCACGCGCGATGGCATCCTGGGCAAGCCAGGGCAGGCGGGCCACGGCGCGGCCGCAGGCGCTCAGGGTCATGGGCGCCTGCCAGCGGTCAAAGGTGTCGGCGATGCGCCACCAGGCAGCGCGGGTGCCGTACTCGAAATGGCTGTCGATGCACGGGTCCCAGCCAGCCCGTGGGTCGATCACTTCGTAAACCGCCTCGTTGCCTGCATCGCCATCGGCCACCGAAAACTCGGCGCCCTCCTCGAAGTTCAAGACAAAAGACACGGCCACTTGGGCTCCGCCCGGCCAGTCCACGGCGGGCGGCCGGTTGCGGTAGCCAGAAAAATCGCGCGGTGCAGTCATTTTTTGAAAATACCCTTTGCGGTGCTCATTCGGCTTTGAGGTTGCGGTCCTTGACTACCTTGGCCCAGCGCACGAATTCGGCGTTGAGATAGTCGTTCGATTCCTTCAAGGTCATGCTCGCCACCTCGCCGCCTGTGTCTTCGATGCGCTGACGGAAATCAGGCGCCGTGGCCATGCGCCGCAATTCGGCGTTGAGCTTCTCCAGCACGGCGCTGGGCGTTTTTGCAGGGGCCAGCAGCATGTACCAGGACATGAATTCAAAGCCAGGAATGCCGGCTTCAGCGATGGTGGGTACATCGGGCAACTTGGGTGAGCGCTTGGCACTGGTGATGGCCACGCCATTGAGCTTGCCGCTTTTGATCAAGGGCATGGACGATGTGATGATGTCCACCGACAGTGCTACGCGGTCACCCATCACATCCTGCAGTGCAGGCGCTGCACCTTTGTAGGGCACATGCAGCATGTGCGCGCCCGCCATGGATTCGATCAACGCAGCGCCTACATGGCTGGTGGTACCCACACCCGACGAGGCGTACTGCAGCGTCTCGGGCTTGTCCTTGGCTGCGGCCAGCAAGTCCTTGAGCGTTTTGCCCTTGAGTGCGGGGCCTGTGACCACCACACTGGGCACCTGTGCCACCACCCCCACAGGCACCAGATCAGAGCGCGTGTCGTAGGGCAGTTTTGCATACATGAACGGGTTGACTGCATGGCCGATGGTCACCATCAGCAAGGTGCTGCCATCAGCGGGCGACTTGGCTGCGACATCGGTGCCGATCACTCCACCCGCGCCCGGCTTGTTGTCAATGATGACCGCCTTGCCGCCCCATGCGTCCGAGAGTTTCAGCGCCACCAGGCGCGCGAACATGTCGGCTGCGCCGCCGGGCGGAAAAGGCACCACGATCTTGACCGGCTTGTCGGGGTAGCTGGCGGCATCTTGTGCGAGTGTGGAAGTTGCAGTGAAGGCCAGGGCCACCCCCAAAGTGGCAGACAGCGCGGCATGAATGGCGGCACGGCGGTGGGTGTGGCGAATGCAGGAGGCTGGAAGTGGCATGGCTAACTCCGAAAGGATCGTTAAAAGATCGGTGCATCACCAGAAGGCCCATGCCTCACTGCGCACCCATATTGTGCACATATCATTTGATATTGTGCACAATGTTGGTTGTAAGCATATTTTGTGCCTGATGTTTTCGGCGAACCAGTGGATCCGATGGAGTGGGCAAGCCATCCATCGTGGGCGCAGGCCCGTGTATCGCGTCGAGCTCCGGCGGACCACCGTCATTTCGGTGGAGGCGATTTGTGCAACGGATGCGGCCGGAGTCGACGCGGAAGAGCGGAAGAGCGGAAGACCGAACTGTCCTGCGGATCCGCAAGGTGAATGCGCCCTTCGGAGCCAGGTCGTGGCGATGGACTCCCGAGGCGGCGCCAACAAAAAGGCCGCAGTGTTTGCGGCCTTTGGTGTGACTCTTCAGGGGGGCGTGATGGCTACCAATCCCCACATTCCATGCGAATTGCCACCTCGCAGTCGTCGAAGATCGCAAGCTTGGCAATTTTCACGCGCACGCCACTCACGCCGGGCAGTTGCATCAGTCGCCGCGTCAGTTTGCCGTTCAGGCTTTCCAGCAGGTTGACATGCTCGGCCGTGCACTCGTCGATGATGATCTGGCGCACCTTGCGGTAGTCCAGCACGTGGCTGATATCGTCGTCGTGGGGCAGCAGCGGTTGGGGGCCCTGGTTCAGCTCCACATCCACCTGAATGGGCTGAGGGGCGGTTTTCTCGTGTTCAAGGATGCCCAGGTTGGCATCAAAGCGCAAACCGGTGAGCGTCAGGATCTGCTTGCCAGTCGTCTGGGAAGGTGCTTGTGTCATGGGTGGGGTTCGTTATGTACGAAAGCTGGGGTTCACATCAGCGAGAAATCGCGGTCAAATTTCATCAAGTGCTGGCCACCATCCACTAGCAGCGTGGTGCCGGTCATTGATCGGTTTTCGAGCGCAAACTTCACTGTGGCGGCCACGTCTTCGGCCGTCGAGGAGCGGCCCAGCGGGGAGAGCGCGTGCAGCTGGGCAAACTTGTCGTCGCTCAGCATGTGGCTGGTCAGCGTGAGGCCGGGGGCCACGCCCACCACGCGCACCCGTGGCGCCAACGCCTGGGCCAGCATGGTGCCAGCGGCTTCGAGCGCTGCTTTGGACAGCGTGTAGCTGAAAAAATCGGGGTTCTGGTTCCAGAGCTTCTGGTCCAGCAGGTTTACCACGGCGCCCTGCGCGCCGGTTTCGCCAGCGGCGGCGCGTTCGGCCACATGCTGGTGCAGCGCCTGGGCCAACAGCACCGGCGCGGCGGTGTTGCTGCGCAGGTGTTTCTCTAGCGCGGCAAAGCCGAAGGTCTCTGCGTTGTCATGCTCAAAAAGCGACGCACTGTTGACCACCGCATCCACAGAGCCAAAGTGCGCCACCACACGGGGCAACAGGCCACGCACAGCGGCCTCGTCTTCAAAATCGGCATGAAAATGGGCGCTAGCGCTTGATAGGCTTGCGCATGCCGCTACGGTATCAATAGCATCTTGCTCGGATGAGCGATAGTGCACCGCCACTTGCCAGCCGCCCGCCGCCAGGGCCAGCGCAATGCTGCGGCCCAGGCGTTTGGCTGCGCCGGTGACCAGCACGGTACGGGGGGGAGTCGGCAAGGAGGGGTTGGCCATGTGGGAGACAATGCGGGCCGTGACCCAAAGACCTGACAGTTTAACGACCGCCCTGCACCAGCACATCACCCAGGCCATTGCCGCAAGCGGTGGCTGGCTGGGTTTTGACCGCTTCATGGCCCTGGCCCTGTACACGCCCGGCCTGGGCTACTACGCCAACGATTCCACCAAATTCGGCGCCATGCCCGAGTCCGGCAGCGACTTTGTCACCGCGCCCGAGCTGACGCCACTATTCGGTCAGACGCTCGCTGTGCAGGTCGGCGAGGCCCTGGCGCAGACTGGCACCGACGAGGTCTGGGAGTTTGGCGCAGGCTCCGGCGCGCTGGCGCTGCAACTGCTGGATGCGCTGGGTGATCAGGTGCAGCGCTACACCATCGTCGATCTGTCGGGCAGCCTGCGCGCCCGCCAGCAGGCCAAGCTGGTGGCGCACGCGCACAAGCTGCGCTGGGTAGACGCATTGCCAGAAAAGTTCAGCGGTGTCGTGGTGGGCAACGAAGTGCTCGACGCGATGCCCGTTCAGCTGCTCGCCCGCCACGGCGGCCAGCAGGGTGGCGAAGACGGTGATGGTTGGCACGAACGCGGCGTGGTGGTGGGCGAGGGCGGCCAGTTTGACTGGGCCGACCGCCCCACCGACCTGCGCCCGCCCATCGACATCGAAGGCCCGCAGGACTACCTGACCGAGATCCACGCCCAGGGCGAAGGTTTTATCCGCACCCTGGCCGACCGCCTCACGCGCGGCGCTGCCTTCTTGCTCGACTACGGTTTTGGCGAAAGTGAGTACTACCACCCCCAACGCCACATGGGCACCGTGATGTGCCACCAAGGCCACCTGGCCGATGGCGACCCGCTGGTGGCCGTGGGCCTGAAGGACATTACCGCTCACGTCAACTTCACCGCCATGGCGCTGGCCGCACAGGATGCGGGCATGCACGTGCTGGGCTACACCACGCAGGCGCACTTTCTCATCAACTGCGGTTTGCTCCCAAAGATGGAGCAGCTACCGCAAGCAGGGCGTGCGACAGCGGCAAAATTGATCATGGAACATGAAATGGGCGAGCTGTTCAAGGTGCTGGCCCTGGGGGCGGAGGAAGCATGGGAGCCGGTGGGGTTCGTGAACGGGGACCGGTCGCACCGGTTGTGAGTAAATCCCGACAACATCTAAAAAGATAGCTGCTTGCGCAAGATGGATAAGCGCTAGAGCCTGTTTTTACTAGCAATTTGGGTTGGCGCCGGTTTTGCTCCCTTTTCCTTTGTGGGACGGGGGGCTTCAGCCAGGGCACTGCTGCTCATTTCCCCTCTCCCCAGCCCTCCACCGCAAGGGGGGAGGGGGCAGCGCGCGGGCTGAGGCCGCTGGGAAATCACGCGGAGCAGCCGGGAAGAGGGCTGGCTTTGCTTTCAATGCGGGGCTTCACTGCGGTCGAGTCCCCAGCCTGAGCCGCCAGCGTCACTGCATCGCTGCGGTCCTTCAGCCCCACACCCGTCAGCCCCAGCTGCCGCGCCTCCTGGCACAACCACCACAGACGCGCAGCGGCGGCGGCCGGGGGCAGGCCGTCGGGCCGCACGTTGGAGATGCAGTTGCGCTGCGCATCGTTGCGCCCTACCTGCGGGTGCCAGGTCAAGTAGATGCCAAGGCTGTCGGGCGAGCTGAGCCCCGGGCGCTCGCCGATCAGCACCGCCACCAGGCGCGCGCTCAGCAGCGCGCCCACCTCGTCGCCCAGCGCTACGCGGGCTTGCTGGGCAATCACGACCGGGCCGATTTGCCAGCCTGCGGGTGCCTGCTGGCGAATGGCGTCGATCAGCGGCGGTGCCTGCCGCGCCACGGCCAGAGATGAGAGCCCATCGGCCACCACAAGCAGCAGGTCCACAGCGCTCTCCTCGCACGGCTGCTGGCCTGCGGCGCGCAGGACTTGGGCATCCGCATCGCTCAGCCGCCGGCCCAGGTCGGGCCGAAGCAGATAGGTGGCACGGTCGGGCGCAGCACTGTGCACCTGCCGCGTGGTGCAGCCCATTGCCTGCAGTTGGGCGGCGAGCGCAGGGGCGTCCAGCGGGATGTGCACGGCGTCGCGAGCCTGCGCATGCGCCAGGCCAAAACGCAGCAGCTCGGCCGTGGGCAGCGCCGCACCCGCGCGCCCCAAGGCCAGGCGCGCCTGGGTGTGGGCGCGCAAGTCGTCCCAGGGGTCGGGAGGGATGCCATGCACCGCTGGGTCGGAGGTCATGCGCCCAGCCTCAGTTGGCGCATCTGTGCCAGCGCCGGGTGCTGGGCGCTAGCGGGCAACAGCCGCCCGGCGGCGTCGGTGATGTGCATGCGCTGCAGCCACTCGCCAAACTCGGGCGCGCACTGCAGGCCCAGCACCTCGCGCAGGTAGAGCGCATCGTGGAAAGAGGTGCTCTGGTAGTTGAGCATGATGTCGTCGGCCCCCGGCACACCCATGATGAAGGTCAGGCCCGCCGTGCCCAGCAAGGTCATCAGCGTGTCCATGTCGTCCGAATCGGCCTCGGCGTGGTTGGTGTAGCAGACATCGCAGCCCAGCGGCACGCCCAGCAGCTTGCCGCAGAAGTGGTCTTCCAGGCCCGCGCGGATGATCTGCTTGCCGTCGTACAAATACTCAGGGCCAATGAAGCCGACCACCGTGTTCGTGAGCAGTGGCGAGAACGCGCGGGCCACGCCATAGGCTCGCGCCTCGCAGGTCTGCTGGTCCACGCCGTGGTGTGCGTTGGCCGAAAGGGCGCTGCCTTGGCCGGTTTCAAAGTACATGACGTTGTCGCCAAAATCCTCGCCGAATTCTTTGCCGCGGCGAAGCGACAGCGCTGCATCGCGGGCTTCTTTCAGCAGCGCGAGTGAAATACCAAAACTCGCATTGGCCGCCTCGGTGCCCGCGATGGACTGGAACACCAGGTCCACGGGTGCGCCGTGCTCGATCATCTGAAGCGTGTTTGTCACGTGGGTGAGCACGCATGACTGCGTGGGGATCTGCAGCCGGTCGATCACATCGTCCAGCATGTGCACCAGCCCCGTCAGTGCCGCGATGCTGTCGGTGGCCGGGTTCACGCCGATGACGGCATCGCCCGCGCCGTACAGCAGGCCGTCGATCATCGAGGCTGCGATGCCGCGCAGGTCGTCGGTGGGGTGGTTGGGCTGCAGCCGCACGGCCAGGTGGCCGGGCAGGCCGATGGTGTTGCGAAAGCGCGTGACCACGCGGCATTTGCGCGCCACGGCGATCAAGTCCTGGTTGCGCATGAGCTTGCTCACGGCCGCCGCCATCTCGGGCGTGATGCCGGGGGCCACGGCGGCGAGCGCAGCGCTGTCGGTTTCGTGCGCCAGCAGCCAGTTGCGAAAGTCGCCCACGGTGAGGTGTGCAATAGGCGCGTACGCGGCAGCATCGTGGGTGTCGAGGATGAGCCGGGTGACCTCGTCGCTTTCGTAAGGGATGACCGCGTCGTTCAAAAAGCGCCGCAGGTGTACATCCGCCAGGCACAGGCGCGCGGCCATGCGCTCTACGGCTGAGGCAGCCGCCACACCCGCCAGCGCGTCGCCCGAGCGCAGGGGCGATGCTTTGGCGAGCAGGTCCCGCAGGCCATCAAAGTGCCAGCGCTCGCCGCCCAGGGTGATGTGATCGCTGCCTGCCATGGTGTGTTGCCGCCCTTGTGATTCTTCGTCGATGTGAAGCAAGCGCTGTGCCGGTTGTGACTGCCGGGGACCCGCAACCGGTGGTTCGGCAGATTGTGCGCCTACACTCGCCGCACCATGATCCGCTGGTTCCTCGTCATTTTTCTAGCGCTGATGTTCATCAGCTGGCTGTCGCCCATGCTGCGGCGCATAGGCTTTGGGCGGCTGCCGGGGGACTTTCGGTTTCGCTGGCTGGGGCGCGATTGGGATGTGCCGTTGGCCTCCACGCTGCTGCTGAGTTTTGTGGTCGGCCTGTTGGTGAAGTGGCTGTGAGTGTTGCCGCAGCGCGGCACCTGCTCACCCCGTCTTGTCTGTCACTCGCCAGCGGTTTGCAACGCGCTCAAAAACGACTTGCGCCACCAGTGCACGTCGTGTTCTCGAATGCGGATCATCAGTTTTTGGTGGCGCGCTTGCCGCTCCGCCAAAGGCATCTGCAGTGCTTGTTGAATGCTGTCCGCCATGCCCTGGGTGTCGTAAGGGTTGACCAGCAGCGCTTCTTTCAGCTGCTCGGCGGCACCGGCAAACCGTGACAACACCAGCACACCGGGGTCTTCCGGGTCTTGCGCCACCACGTATTCCTTGGCCACCAGGTTCATGCCGTCGCGCAGCGGTGTGACCAACCCCACCGCCGCCGCGCGGCACAGGCCTGGCACACGTTTGCGGGCCACCATGCGGTGGATGTAGCGCACGGGCATCCAGTCGAGTTCGCCATAGTCGCCGTTGACGGAGCCACACAGCCCTTCCAGCTCCTGGCGCAGGTCGCCGTAGGCGTTGACGTCGTCGCGCGTGGGCGAGGCGATCATGATCAGCGTGGCGCTGTCGCGGTTTTCAGGGTAGCGGTCGAGCAGCTCGCGAAACGCGCGCACGCGTTGCGGAATGCCCTTGGAATAGTCGAGCCGGTCAATGCCCATCAGCAACCTGCGGCGCGAGTATTCAGCGCGCATGCTTTCGAAGGTTTCCATCGCATCGCTGGCATGGGTGAGCCGGGTGAACTCGTCCACGTCAATACCAATGGGGAAGGACTTTACGACCACCGTGGCGCCAAACGCGCGCACGCGGGTGTCGTCCAGCTCTTCGGCACTGCCCTCGTTGCGCACGTAGCGCTTGAAGTGCGACACATCGGCCTCGCTTTGCAGGCCCACCAGGTCGTAAGCAAACAGTGAGCGCATCAACCATTCGTGCTGCGGGATCGCGGCCATGATGAGGGGCGGCGGCACAGGGATGTGCAGGAAGAACCCGATGCGCTGCTTGCAGCCCATCGCCCGCAGTTCTGCGGCCAGCGGGATCAAGTGGTAGTCGTGCACCCAGATGATGTCGTCGTCGCGCAGCAGGGGAAGCAACTTGCGCGCAAACATCTGGTTCACACGCCGATAGCCCGCGATGTAACTGGAATCGAAGTCTGCCAAGTCAAGCCGGTAATGGAATACCGGCCACAACACGCTGTTGCTGTAGCCCTGGTAGTAGCTGCGGTGGTCCTCGCTGCAAAGGTCCACGGTGGCCAGCGTTACAGGGCCTGCCTGGCGCGTGTGCAGCTCGCTTTCGCCGGGCGTGCCGTCTTCCAGCACATTTCCGCTCCAGCCGAACCACAGGCCGCCAGTCTGGTTGAGGGCCTCGCCGAGTGCAACAGCAAGGCCGCCTGCTGCGGGCTTGCGCGGGTCTGCTACGCGATTGGAGATAACAACGAGTCTGCTCATCCTTTGATCATCCTTGCAAAGTTGAGCTTCGGTCTGTGGGACGCAACCTCAAATCACGGTGTCCCACGGCGCTGAAAGGCGCACGGCGGCGTTGATCACGCCGACCATCGAATAGGTCTGCGGGAAGTTGCCCCACATCTCGCGGGTTTCGGGGTGGGTGTCTTCCGACAGCAGGCCCAGCGGGTTGCGGGCGGCCAGCATGGTCTCGAAGATGGCGCGCGCCTCGGCCTTGCGGCCAATGCGGGCCAGCGCATCAATGCGCCAGAAGGTGCAGATGTTGAACGCTGTTTCGGGCTTGCCAAAATCGTCGGCGGCCTCGTAGCGGCGCATGTAGGGGCCATCGCACAGGCTTTTTTCCATGGCCTCTACCGTGCTGACGAAGCGCGGGTCGCGCGGGTCGATCAGGCCTACTTCGGCCATCAGCAGCACGCTGGCATCCAGCTCATTGCCGCCAAAACTTTCGGCAAACGCCTGGCGCGACTCGCACCACGATTTTTCAAGAATCTCGGCGCGCATGCGGTCGGCATGATCGCTCCAGTACTGGGCACGGTTGGGCAGTTGCAGCGCACTCGCAATTTTGGCCAGGCGGTCGCAGGCGGCCCAGCTCATCAGTGCCGACGAGGTGTGTACCCGGGCGCGGGTGCGCAGCTCCCACATGCCGGCGTCGGGCTGGCCATACACCCGCACGGCCTGTTCGCCCACTTGCTCCAGCCGGGTGAACTCGGCCAGACCCGCGCGGTGCAGCAGCCGGTGGTCTTGGAACGCCTGGGCGGCTCCCAGCACGATGTTGCCGTACACGTCGTGCTGAAAATGCTCGGCCGCCTGGTTGCCCACACGCACCGGGCCCATGCCGCGGTAGCCTGCCAGCTGCGGCATCATGATCTCGGGCAGCTCACGCTCCAGGCCAATGCCATACAGCGGCTGGATATGGCCGTCGCCCGCGTCCACCACCACGTTGCTCAGCCAACGCAGGTAGTCCTCCATGGTGCCCACTTCAGAAATGCTGTTGAGCGCGCGCACCACGAAAAACGCATCACGCAGCCAGCAATAGCGGTAGTCCCAGTTGCGCCCACTGTTGGCGGACTCCGGGATGCTGGTGGTCATGGCGGCCACGATGGCGCCGGTGTCTTCGTACAGCGACAGCTTGAGCGTGATGGCCGCGCGGATGACGGCCTCCTGCCACTCCAGCGGCACGGCCAGCGCACGGCTCCAGCCGCGCCAGTAGGTGGTGGTCTCTTGTTCAAACAGCCGTGCGGTGTCGGCAATGCCGTCCGTGAGGGTCTCGTCGGCCCCCAGCAGAAAGTTGTGTTCGCCGGTCAGCACAAAGGCCTGGCCCGACAGCACATGCGACACGGGCGCATCGGTAGACAAGCGCAGCGTCATGTGCTCGCCCACAAACCGGATGTGGTTGCTGCCCCGGGTGATGCGCGGCTCGCTCTGGCCCCAGTCGTAACGCACCTTGAGCGCCACCCGGATGCGCGGGGCGCCCTCTATGGGCCGCACCCGGCGCACCAGTGTCATGGGTCGAAAAAAGCGGGACCGGCTGTAAAAACGCGGCGCAAAGTCGGTGATTTCCACCCCATGCCCGTCCTTGTCGAACAGCTGCGTGCGCAGGATGGCCGTGTTGGGCTCGTACCACTGGTGCGCCGACGCCAGGTCTTCGATCTCGATGGCAAAGTGGCTGCCCTCGTCACCCGGTTGCAGCAGGGCGTTGAACACCGGGTCGCCATCAAAACGCGGCAGGCAGCACCACACCATGCGGGCATGGTTGTCGATGAGCGCGCTGATGGCGCAATTGCCGATCATGCCCAGGTTCAGGGACCCCGTTTGGGGTTCGGAGGCTGCTGTGTTCATGGTTGGCGTTCTTGGTGGGGGTGGTTGCAGTGGGTGCGTGCGGCCGACAACCAGCCGCGCAGTGCGGCCGGGGTCATGCAGCGGTGTTGCGCCATGGTCGGGCCTTCGCCCACCTTGATGCCCCAGCCGCCCAGCGCCTGCACCGCAGCAAAGCCCGCTTCGTCGGTCACATCGTCCCCCACAAAAACGGGGATGCGGCCCGCAAACGGTGCCTGGGTCATGAAGTCGGTAATGGCCTGGCCTTTGTTGCTGCCCCGTGGCTTGACTTCAAACACGCACTTGCCGCGCATCAGCTCCACGCTGTCCATGCCTTGCATGGCGAGGACCAGCGTGCGGTGGCACAGGTCTTCCAGATGGGGCGCCATGCGGTAGTGCACCGCCACGCTGGCGCGCTTGGGCTCTACCAGCAAGCCGGGGTGCAGCGCCACCAGCTCGTAGGCGGCACTCAAAATCGGATCAAGGTCGGGCTGGGCGATAGAGGGGTACGAGGTGTCCGTAAGGCGATATTGGGCGCCGTGTTCGCTGGCCAGCGGCAACCTGAGGGGCGCCAGAAAAATATCAATGTCCGCCTCGCGCCGGCCCGTCACGATGGCGAGTGCACCCCCCAGTTGGGTGTGTAGCGCACTCAGCGTGGGCACCAGCCCAGACGCGACACGCACTGCCTCGGGACGCGGCGCCATCTCGGTGAGCGTGCCGTCGAAATCGAGGAAAAGCGCGTGGGCAGTTGTCAGTAATGGGAGCAGCTGCATAGATAAAACCATAGCAGATTGCGCAAGGCGGGATTCGTTGGAAGGGTGTTTCAAGTCTGGTATTCGCGCGCGTTTTTGTATTTTTTTGTTCGGAGAAAAGGCGTTGGAGGACCCAGGGAGCGTTGACGTCGGGCGGTCTGGGGTCACGGTGTGCGCCTTGAAACTCGTGCTTGTGGCCGCATAGTGATGGAGCACACCTTGAGCGTCCCGAGCGCTCCGTCATCCACCACATTTGCCGCCACCCATGACCGAAGCTCCCCACATCGTCTGCCCACATTGCCACACCACCAATCGCGTGCAGCTTGCCGACCTGGGCAATGCGCCCGACTGCGGCAAGTGCCACCAGCCCCTTTTCTCAGGCGCGCCGCTGGAGCTGGATGGCAACTCCTTTGACCGCCATGTGGGGCGCAGCCAGATTCCCGTGCTGGTAGATTTTTGGGCGCCTTGGTGCGGGCCTTGCCTGCAGATGGCGCCTGCATTTGCTCAAGCGGCCCGCGAGCTGGAGCCGCAGGTGCGCGTGGCCAAGCTCAATACCGAAGCCCATCAGGCCATTGCGGCGCGTTATGCCATCCGCAGCATCCCCACCATGATTCTTTTTAGGCAGGGCAGCGAAGTGGCCCGCATCTCGGGCGCCCTGGGCGCGGCAGACATCGTGCGTTGGGTGCGTACCGCTGCGGGCTAATGCATGCGCAGAGCCGCGCCGCTAACCGCAGTTCATCGCAGTTCATCGCCGTTCACCGCTGTTCATCTCTGTTAGCGGATGCCCAGTACCCGGTCCAGCGACACGTTGCCCGCACCGCGCCCGGCCAGGTACAGCATCAGCCCCGCCCAAGACAGGTGCGTGGGCCAGGCATCGGGGTAGACAAAGACCTGGATCACCAGCGTCATGCCCAGCAGCGCCAGAGCCGACAGTCGTGTGAACAGGCCCAGCACCAGCAGGATGGGAAACACATGCTCTGCCACGGTAGCCATCTGCGCGGCCAGCTCGGGCGGCAGCAGGGGCAGTTTGTATTCCTCGCGGAACAAGAAATAGGCGCTGTCGGATACCGTGAACCAGCCGTCCACCTTGGTGCGCGCCGACAGCCAGAAAATGCCCGCGATGGCAATGCGGTTGACCAGCGCCAGCAGGCTGTGCGGCGTGCCCAACGTGACGATGTCCGCCGCGCGGGCCAGCATTGCGCGTGGGCCCTTGGCGGGTGCTGTGGGGTAGTGGGTGGTGTGGTTCATGCGGCCTCCTCAGCCTGGGGTGATGGTGTTAAGGGCGCCAGGGCGCCAGCGTTTAGCAACAGGCCTATCAAGGCGGAAAAATCGGTTTGTGGGTCTGCCCTCAGTGCCTCGGTAGCGGCCGTCTCCAGCGACGCACCGGTGGCGCAGGCGTTCAAAAACACCACGCCCGCCCAGGGCAGTGGATGCCACACCACAGCGGCGTGGGGGCGGGTCAGCAGGCCACCATCGCCGATCCATGGCAAGTGTGCTTTGGTGGTTTGGCCATCGCGCTGCAGGGCCCAAAGCGTGAAGGCCGGGTGTTCATCGCACCAGGTCCAGCGCGCTGCCGGGTGGGGCTGCAGGTGCTGGTGGCCCAGGGTTTCGGGGGCTTGGTGCGCCAGCCAGTGGGCGGTCAGTGCTGGGGCATAGGCGGCCAGGTGGCATTCCGTCCAGCACCGGTCCCACCGGGCGACGGCAGGCAGGTAGGGCAGTTCTGCGGCGGGTTCGAAGCTCTGCAGAAAGTTCGCAAACCCTGCGCCGTAGCCCATCAGTCGCCCGTCACTGGGCGGCCGCATGCGGGCATAGACGGCTGCAGCCGCGCGAAACCAGTCTTCGCCCACCAGTTTGCACACTGCGGGGTAGTTGGCCTGCAGGGCGTCGATGCAAGCCTTGAGCACCGTGTTGCGGTAAACCGAAAAACCGGGCTGGGCCTGCAACGCCGCCAGCCAGGGCAGGCACGCCTCGTCTTGGGGCGCATCGGCCAGCAAGGCAGCCGAGAAACCATCCTGAAACGCGGTCAGCTGCATGCGGCCTCCGCAGGCTGTTTGGCGCTCAACATGCGGTGCGCGTGGTTTCGCTCGTCTAGCAGCTCGTCAAAGCCGGGCAGATTGTCATCGCGCTCGATCAGGGTGGGGATGGGCCCGGTGCGCTCGATCACGCGCTCATACAGGGCCCACACGGCGGGTGCGATGGCGGTGTCGTGGCTGTCGATGAGCAAGGCGTTGCCATGCAGCGGGTCCGCATGGTGGCCGGCAAGATGGATCTCGGCCACGGCGTGCAGCGGAAAGGCATCCAGGTACGCCTGCGCACAGGTGCCCAGGTTGTTGGCGCTGATGTAAACGTTGTTCACGTCCAGCAGCAGGGCGCAACCGGTGCGGCGCACCAGCTCCGCCAAAAAATCTGTTTCGGCCCACTCATGGCCTTCGAGGTGCAGGTAATGCGTGGGGTTTTCGATGGCAATGGTCCGCTGCAACGCATCCTGGGTGCGGGCAATATTGTTGGCAATGCGGGTGAGCGACGCATGGGTGCGGGGAAAAGGCAGCAGGTCGGGCAGATACTGCCCGCGCCAGGTGGACCACGCCAGGTGTTCAGACACCAGCACAGGCTCAATGCGCCGTGCCAGGGTAGCCAGGCGGGCCAGATGTGCTTCATCCGGCGGCGCATCGGCGGCGAGTGACAGGGAGACACCATGCAGCGACACCGGGTGATGGCCCCGAATGGCCTCCAGCCAGGCCACACGTGGGCCTCCATCAGCCAGATAGTTTTCGGGGTGCACCTCCCACCACAGACCAGGAGCCGTGCAGTGCAAGGCCTCCTCGTAGTGCTGGGGCTTGAGCCCCAGGCCTGCGGTGATGATGGTGGTGGCGGGGTGCGGTCCCATGGTGGTCGCCAGTGGAAAGGCCGAGGCTCAGGCCTTGACGGGCATCAGCGAACCCATGCCCTTGGGCGTCTTGATCGATGCGCAGGTGCCAGCGGGCACAAACTTCCAGGCATTGCCTTGGTAGTCCACCTTGGACGAACCCGCGCAGGTGGTGCCGGGGCCGGCAGCGCAATCGTTCTTGCCGGCCATCGAAACGCCGTAGCACTTTTCCATGGCGGGCTTGGCGGTTTCCATGGGTTTGGTTTGGGCGATGGCGGCGCCGGAGGCGAGGGCGGCAAGTGCAAGGGCGCCAATGCTGAGGGTACGTGTGGTCATGTCGAGGTTCTCCAGTAAAAAAAGGGTTGAAACCGACCGGGGCGCCGGGAAGGCCTCAACAGCCCAAAGCTGCGATGCCGTCCCAAACTGCTCCAAACTGCCCGATCTGCGTTGTAATTCGCGCAGACCGGTGCATCGGTTACACCGCATCGATAAAAAATTGTCCAGCCTTTAATTGGTGGGCGGTGTAACCCAACGGCCCCTTCAACCGAATTCCCCTCAGGGAGACACCATGGAGATAGAAGACCGGCTACGCAGTTTGCTGCTGCAAGGGTTGGATGCTGACGCAGCCGCCTACCAGCGCTTTCTGAAGGAGCTGAGTGCGCACTTGCGCGCCTTTTTGCGCCGCCGTCTGGCACAGCGGCCCGATGAGGTGGAGGACCTGGTGCAGGAAACCCTGCTCGCAGTGCACAACCAGCGCCACACCTACCGGCCCGAGATGCCAGTCACCGCCTGGGCCCACGCCATTGCGCGCTACAAGCTGATTGACTGGCTGCGCTCGCACGCCGTGAAAGAAGGGCGCAACGACCCGCTGGACGAAGCGGACGAGCTGTTCGCCAGCAGCGACAGCGAGGCGGCCGAGGCGCGGCGCGACCTGGGGCAATTGTTGCGGACGCTGCCAGACAAGCAGCGCCTGCCGATTGAGTATGTGAAGTTGGAAGGTTTGTCGGTGGTCGAGACAGCGCGCATCACGGGGCTGTCGGAGTCGGCCGTCAAAATCGGCGTGCACCGCGGGCTTAAGGCCCTGGCCGCCAAGATCAGGGACATGACTTACGCAAAACAGGGGTCAAGCAAGTCGCCCAGTGCAGCAGACAGGTAGTCGTTGCATCCGAATTTGTGTAAGTCTCAAGGGGAATGGCATGAGAACCGATGAATTGATCCACCTGCTGGCCACCGATGACCGGCCGGTACAAAACACTGCCATCGAGCAGCGTTTTGCCGTAGCCACGCTGGCGGGCATCGCGGGCGCCGGGGTGCTGATGCTGGCGCTGTTTGGTCTGCGCACCGACCTGCTGGCCACCATGGCGATGCCCATGTTTTGGGGCAAGCTGGTGTTTGCGGCCGCGCTGGCCGCTGCCGGGCTGGAGCTGCTGCACCGCATGGCCCGCCCGGGCATGCCGGTGGGGCGCACCGCCCTGCTGCTGGCCGTGCCGCCGCTGGTGCTGTGGGCCATGGCGCTGGTGGCGCTGGCGCAAGTGCCCCCGGTAGAGCGCATGCCGCTCATCCTGGGCAGCACGTGGCGCACGTGCCCTTTCAGCATCGCGTTGTTGTCAGCGCCTGCGTTTGTCGCGGGTTTCTGGGCGCTCAAGGGCGCAGCGCCCACCCGCCTGGCGTGGGCGGGTGCGGGTGCGGGCTTGCTGGCAGGGGCGCTGGGGGCGCTGGTGTACGCCGTGCACTGCCCCGAGATGGCCACGCCGTTTCTGGCGGTGTGGTACCTGGCGGGAATGCTCATCCCGACGGCGCTGGGCGCTGTGCTGGGGCCGCGGTTTCTGCGCTGGTAGGCGCTGCCGTCAACGGTGTTTGTAGCTTTTGGGTGTCAGGCTCCGGCGCTGCGTGCAAGCCACTGCGCCACCGCCTGTCCCCGTGCCTGGTGAATCAGCGTGCCCACCTGCGGGCCGCTCACCCCCTTGGCCGCAGCGTGTGCGGCAATGTCGCGCGTGACCACCGACTGCACAGCCGCCAGCACCGCTGCCAAGCGGGCCCGTTGCGGGTAGGCCGACTCTTCAAACCCCAGCCGCCCGCGCGCGTCACATTCGCAGGCCAGCAGAATGTCGGCAAAACGCTCGGGCTTGCGGATGGCGTCGCAGCGCTCCAGCAGGCGCACAAGGGCCGCGGCCGACAGCTCGCTGCTGCGGTGGATGTTGCCGTGCTCGCGGGCCACCACATCGGCCGTCTCGCGGCAGTCCACGGGCACGCGCAGGCGCTCGGCCACATCTTTGAGCAAGTGGGCGCTGCGCACTTCGTGCCCGATGTGGCGCGGCAGCACATTGGCGGGCGTGGTGCCCTTGCCCAGGTCGTGCGCCAGGCAGGCAAAACGCACGGTGAGCGGCGCGTTCAGCCGTGCCGACATGTCCAGCACCATCATCAGGTGCACGCCCGTGTCCACCTCGGGGTGGTACTCGGCCCGCTGCGGCACGCCCCACAGGCGCGCCACCTCTGGCAGTAGCACGTCAAGCGCACCACATTCGCGCAGCACCTCGAACATGCGCGAGGGTTTTTCTTCCATCAGCCCGCGCGCCAGCTCCTGCCACACGCGCTCGGCCACCAGGTGGTCCGCCTCGCCGTGCGCCACCATTTCACGCATCAGTTGCATCGTCTCGGGCGCCACCGTGAAGTCGGTGAACCGTGCCGCAAACCGCGCCACGCGCAGGATGCGCACCGGGTCTTCGCGAAAAGCGTCCGTCACGTGGCGCAGCACCCGTGCTTCCAGGTCCTTGATGCCAAAATATGGGTCAAAAGTGCCTCCAGTGCTTGTCCCATAAGCGCTGGTAGCTATTGCATTGATAGTAAGGTCGCGGCGCGACAGGTCTTCGTCCAGCGTCACATCGGGCGAGCTTTGCACCTCAAAACCCCGGTAGCCGGGCCCGCTTTTGCGCTCGGTGCGCGCCAGCGCGTATTCCTCGCGCGTTTCGGGGTGCAGAAACACCGGAAAGTCGCGGCCCACGGGCAGATAGCCCAGCGCCAGCATCTGCTCGGGCGTGGCGCCCACCACCACCCAGTCGTGGTCATTCACCGGTCGGCCCAGCAGCTTGTCGCGGACGGCGCCGCCCACCATGTAGATTTGCATCGGGCTAGTTTAGAACCTGCGCTGCGCCGTATATTCCAGCCCACCATGTCCCTATCGTCCGACCTTTCCGACCTCACCATTGCCCAGCTCAACCCCGACGGCAGCGTGCCCGTGCCCACCGCGCCGGATGCTGCGGCCAATGCGGCTGCAGCCGCCCTGCAGCGCGAGGCCCAGTTTGAAGCGCTGAAAGCCAAGGTGGACGACCTGCAGGAGATCCTGGCCAAGCCGCTCAATGAAATCCTGGCCGACCGCGATAAGTTCAAGGAAGCCATGGCCGCGTGGGATGCCTTTGGCGCCATGTGGATGCTGTCACAGCGCGCCATGAAACGCGTGGCGCTGGACTTGGCCGCGAAGCAGGGAGTGAGTGAGGACGAGGTGGTGGCGCGGGCGATGGCCTATGCCAACCAGGTGCTCAATGCACAAGAGGAAGACCTGGGCGGCACGGTGGCCCCCGCGCAGCTGGCGCACATCGCGCGGCACAAGCCGTTTTTGCGCAAGCAGTTCCGGTAGTCGATGGCGGGGGCTCAGCGCTTGAAACCAGCCTCGCGCTGGCTGCGCACCGCCAGGATGAAGACGGTGTCGATGGCCGCCACGTAGTGGTAGAGCGCAACGTAGCCGCGTGACGCGCGGCCTATGACCAGTTCGCGTTTGCCGCCTTGCACGGGCCGCCCGATTTGGGGGCTGTGGGACAAGATTTGCAAGGCATCCACAATGCCGCCGATACGCTCTGGTGCGCTTTCGGGGTCGTATTGGGCGATGTGGTCAAAGAAGCGGTCGAAATCTTCCAGCACCTCCGGCGCCAGCTCGATGCGGGTCATGCCTTGGCGGCTGGCTTGCGAGGGCGCTCGCCGTTGGTGCGGGCGGCCAGATAGGCCTTGGCGTCGTCCCAGGCCACTGTTTTGCCGGTGGCGCGGATGCGCGCCCAGCGCTCGTCAGCCACGGCGTGAAAGGCGTTGTCTTCCTCTACCTGCTCCACCTTCTGGGCCACCGCGTCCAGGATAAAGGCGTGGGCTGTTTTACCGGCTTGCGCTGCAGCGGCATTGATGCGGCTTTTCAGCTCGTCTTCAAGGCGAATGGTGGTGGTGGACATCGGGGGCTCCTTTGAGGTTGCAATGTAGCACATTGGTGCTACATTGCGCCCCTCCACCCTCGCTGCCATCAGCCAAACACCGGCCTGAAAAAACTCCGCTCGTAACTCACGATGCACTCGGTTTCTGCGGCATACCGAAATGCCGCCTGGCATTCCGCATCCTGCATCGACTGCTCCCGGTACACCTCGTAGGCGGCCAGGCTGTCAAACGTGAAAAGTGCCAGCGCAATGTTGTTGGCGCCCTCGCTGGGCATGAAGTAGCCGTGGTGTTGGCCGCCGAACTTTTCGACCAGCGGAATCCACAGTTTTCCGTAGTGCTCAAACTCCTTGAGCTTGCGGGTGTTGAGCACGTAGCGCAGATAAATGGTGACGGCCATGGTGGGGCTCAGCCTTCGGTGTGCCGCAGGCGGTAGGGCTCTTCAAAGTCCAGAAAGTCTTTTTCGGCCAGCGCGTCGTCGATCCAGGCTTTCACTCCCGGCAGGGCGCGCACGCGCTGAACGTACGCAGCAATGTGGGGCGGCAAGGGCAGTGCGTAGTTGTGCAGGCGCATGCACACGGGGGCAAAGTAGGCGTCGGCAATGGTGAACTCGCCAAACAGCATCGGGCCGCCGTGTTCCTCCAGCAGCGCGCTCCACATGTCTACCAGGCGCTGCACGTCGGCGCGCACACCCGCTTTGTCGCGCCAGATCAGGGCACCGATGTCGGCCAGGTTCGCTTCGATGTTCATGGGGCAGTTGCCCCGCAGGGCGGTGAAGCCGCTGTGCATCTCGGCGCAAACGCTGCGGGCGCGTGCGCGGGCCTTGGCGTCGGCAGGCCAGAGTGTTTTGTCGGGGTGGGTTTCGGCCACGGTTTCGGCCACATATTCGGCAATGGCCAGGGTGTCCCACACCACCAGGTCGCCATCGACCAGCACCGGCACCTTGCCCGTGGGGCTTACGGGGCCCATCGCACGCTTGAACTCCGAGTCAGCGTCAAAGCTGTCAAAGCGCACGCGCACTTCTTCAAATGCAATGCCTGCCTGGTGCAGCAGCACCCAGGGGCGCATAGACCAGGACGAGTAGTTCTTGTTGCCGATGTAGAGCTTGAGCATGGGTGAAAAGTCGGGCTGGGGGAAAGCCCGGATGCTACCCCCGGCCCCGTCTTTCGCCAATGCTCATTGGCACGATGTTTGATGCCGCGTGTGCATCAATGCTGCACCCTTGCAGGCCACTGAGCACCCGTGGTCATGCCAGTGGCTACGCGCTGCGAGACCGGCACGGCCCCTACCAGTGCCACCGTGGATCTGGCTCCGCCAGTCCACCGGTGGCGTCCCCCCTCAGGGGGGGAAGGCGCCGCAGGCGACTCAGGGGGGGCTTACACAGGCCAGACCAAGCCGTTGTCGTTCAAGATGCCATCCAGCGGCAGGTCAAACTCTTCCGGCTCAAAGTCATCCAGATAACCATGGGTGAACCCCAGCCCCACCGTGAACGGCTTGGGCTGCAGGGTGGCCAGTGTGCGGTCGTAAAAACCACCGCCATAGCCCAGACGGTAGCCGCCCGGCGCGTAGCCCACGCAGGGCACAAACAGCAGCGTGGGCACGATGACCTCGGTGTCCTTGGGCTTGGGGATGCCGTAGGCGTCTTCTTCCATCAGACAGCCGGGGTGCCAGGCGTGAAAGGTCAGGGTCTTGTGCACCTTGTTGACCACCGGCAGGCCGATGCGGCGGCGCTGCGGCTCGTCCAGCAGTTCGCCGTCTTCCTTCCAGCGGTGCAGGGCGGGCAGGGGGTCAAACTCGCCCTTGATGGGCCAATAGGCGCCGATTACGGTGTCGGGCCGGTTCACCAGCCAAATGCGCATCACCTGCTGTAACAGGTCGGATCGCTGTAGGCGATCAGGCAAGTTGAGGCGTTCTTCTATCAACGCGCGCCGAAGGGCTGCTTTGTCCATCAGATAATTCCCCCATGCAATTGTTTCGAATTCTGACACCCCTTGTCGCCAGCGCCCTGCTGGCCACCGCTGTGCCCCTTGTCCAGGCGCAAAACAAGGGTGACGATACCCTGCTGGAGATGCAGCAGGCGTTTCGCAAGGGCGACCGCAACAAGCTTGCGCAGTTGCTGCCCGCTGCACGCGGCCACGCGCTGGAGCCCTGGGCTGCTTACTGGGAGCTGAAAGCGCGCCTGAGCGAGGCCCAGCCCGCAGAAATCCAGTCCTTCATGCAGCGCTATGCCGGCACCTACCAGGAAGACCGCATGCGCAATGACTGGCTGCTGCTGCTGGGCCAGCGCCGCAATTGGGCGCAGTTTGCCGAGCAGCACCCCAGCTACCGCATGTCCGACGACCGCGAGGTGCGCTGTTATGCCTTGCTCATCGATCAGATCAAAGGCACGGCCCCCGCCACGGTGGGCGACGAGGTGCGCAGCACCTGGTATTCCATCCGCGATGCCGACGACGGCTGCACCCATGCGGCGGGCGAACTCTACAGTTACAAAAAACTCACCGCGCTCGACATCTGGCGCAAGGCGCGCCTGGGGGTAGAGGCCAATCGCCCACGCGTGGTGCGCAATGCGGTCGAGATCGTCTCGCCCGACTCGCTTCCACAACTGAAAGAGGTGCTGGACGCGCCCACCAAGTTCTTGCTGTCACGCGCCACCGCACGCGGCAACGCCCGCCAGGAGCTGGTGCTGCTGGCCCTGATCAAACTGGCAGGCGGCGACCCCGACGGCGCTGCGCAGCAGCTTGACAGCAAGTGGAGCGTGCACCTGTCGCCTGAAGAGCGCAACTGGGCCTGGGGCGTGATTGGCAAGGCTGCGGCGCAAAAGCTTTCGGCTGGCGCGCATGGCTATTTCTCCAACGTGACAAAAGACACCGACCTGAACGACGAGCTGCTGGGCTGGAAGGTGCGCGCTGCTTTGCGCGCAGGTCAGTGGAAAGCCGTGGGCAAGGCGGTAGACGCCATGGGCCCCGAAGGCCGCCAGGACAGCACCTGGACGTACTGGAAGGCGCGCTCGCTGCTGGCAGGCAAACCGAGCGAGGCCGACCGCGCCGAGGCGCGCCAGTTGCTGGAAGGCATCGCCAGCACCCGGGGCTTTTACGAACAGCTGGCGCTGGAAGAACTGGGCCAGCGCATCACCACGCCGCCCGCCCCTACGCCGCTCACGGCAGAAGAAAAAGCAGCGACCCGTGCCAACCCCGGGCTCAACCGCGGCCTGTACGCCATCTTGCTGGGCCTGCGCAGCGAAGGCGTGCGCGAGTGGAACTACATCACCAACCTGCACCAAAGCGGCGGCATGCCCGACCGCGAGCTGCTGGCTGCCGCCGACTTTGCCTGCCAGCGCGAGGTGTGGGACCGCTGCATCAACACCAGCGAGCGCACCAAGGGCTTCATCGAGACCAGTCAGCGCTTTCCCACTCCCTTCCGCAACGCGGTCGTGGAGCGCGCCCAAGGCATCGGCCTGGACCCGGCCTACGTCTACGGCCTGATCCGCCAGGAAAGCCGTTTCATCATGGACGCCCGCTCGCACGTGGGCGCATCGGGCCTGATGCAGGTCATGCCCGCCACCGCCCGCTGGACGGCCAAGAAGATCGGGCTGACCGGCTTTACCGCCGACCAGATCAACGACCGCGACACCAACATCACCATCGGCACGGCCTACCTCAAGCTGGCATTGGATGACTTTGCGGGTTCCATGCCCATGGCCGCCGCGGCCTACAACGCAGGCCCAGGCCGCCCGCGCAGTTGGCGCAATGGCCCAGTGCTGGACGCCGCCATCTGGGCCGAAAACGTGCCGTTTGCCGAAACGCGCGACTACGTGAAGAAAGTGTTGTCCAACACCACCAACTACGCCGCCATGCTGACCGGCCAGCCCCAGTCACTCAAAAGCCGCTTGGGCACCATTGGCCCGCGCGATGTGGCGGCGCCCGAGGTAAACAAGGACCTGCCGTGAACGGCCCGGGCCGGTCAGCCCGGTGAAAAGTAGCTTGCTATAAATAGAAGAGCTGCTAGCGCTTGATGGATAAGCGCTAGAGCCTGTTTTGACTCAATATTTGGAGGGAGAGAATGAGAATAAGACGTGCGGTGGCTTGGGCCGCCATGGCGATGGTTGTTCTGGGCACTGCCGCCCACGCGCAGCCGGTTTACAAGTGGGTCGATGCCGACGGCAAGACCCATTACGGAGCGCAGCCGCCCCCCTCCAAGCAAGATGCCGAGCCGATGAAGCTGCAGAACAACAACGGCACCAGCGGTAGTACAGGCAGCGCAGGCAGCAAGGGTGGCACTGCGGGCGCGTCGGCGGCGGCCACCCAGTACAACGCAGACGGCACCAAGAAGATCCCCAAAGACGTCCAGGAGTTTGGCGAGGGCCTCACCAAGGCGCTGGGCAAAGTGGACGGCAAGCAGGTGCCGCTCAACTGCGCCGCCTCGGTAGACAACATCAAACACCAAGCGGACCTGATGCTGGAAGTGGGCCAGAAGAACGTGCGCGACGGCTACATGACGCAGGCCGCTTTCGACAGCACGGCGCCCAAGATCCGCGAAGCCAAGGGCAAATACAGCGTGCCAGACTGCCAGGGGGCATCGGGCAACAAGAAATCGTTTTATCAGTGCATGTCCAGCAGCAACAACCATGTGACGGGTTGCGACAAGCAGTTCAAGCATTGATGGGCGGTGTTGGGTCGTTGGGCGGGTGACGGACGGCGGGAGACGCTACACGCTACACGCGACACGCTGCCTGTTTGCGGGCATAAGCGGATCTTCGCGGTACATCGACTTAGCTGACTCGTACTCGAATGAAGCCCGGCAAAGAACCAACGAAGTTCAATGCTTATGCCCATGGTGCAAATCAGGCACATGCGGGTGCTTGTGTACCAGCGCCGTGTGCGTGTGGCGATGACTGTGAATCCCTTGGGGCATGGGCTCATGACCGTGGTCGTGATGAGCATCATCATGCGTATGGGCATGCTCATGCTCCAGGTGCTCATGGGCATGCGAGTGGTCGTGCGACTCGATCAAGTGCAAGACCACCCCTGCCAGCATCAACACGCCTCCCAGGACCAGCAGCCCAGACGCGGCGCGCTCTCCAAGTCCAAAAGCACCCAGTGCTCCAATAAACGGAGCGAACGCGAACACAGAGCCCGTGCGTGCAGCCCCGAAAGTGCGCTGGGCGAGCAGATAGAAGCGCAGGCTCAAGCCGTAGCCAGTAGCGCCAATGCCCAGCAAGACGCCAGCCGTCAACAGGTTTGGCAAGGGCTCTGCAAAAAGCACAGCGAGAAAGAAGGTCGCAATGACGCCCAGGCTTGATTTCGCAAGCACCACCTGCCCTGGGTCACGGTCAGCCACGCCGCGCGACAAGGTGTTGTCCACGCCCCATGCGGCCGTTGCCACCATGATTGCTGTCAGGCCGAGCAGTTGCACGTTGCCCTGCAGGCTCTGGTCAAGCGCGAGGACGACCCCACCGGCCATGAGCGAGGCCATGGCAAGGACAACACGCCGGTCTACCGTCTCACTGTATAGGCGCCAGGCAAGCAATGCTGTGAACAATGCCTCAAGGGTGAGCATCAGGGACGCGGAAGTGCCGCTGGTGCGCTGGAGGCCCCATACCAGGGCGACGGGGCCAATGACGGCACCGAACAGCGCCATGGCCAGCAGGCGACCCGCATCACTGCGCTGTAATTGCGCTTCGCGCTCTTTGGGGCGGCGCAGGAACAAGGCCACGAGGCCTGCACCGCCATAGAGAAGCCCTGCCGTCGTAAACGGGCCGAGGCCCTGGCCCCACAGCTGGACAAAGGGTGTACTGAGCCCAAAAAGTGCGGCTGCCAGCAGCGCCAGCAGACCTCCCCTGAGCACGGGCGAAAGTGACCCGTGTGTCATCGCTCATTGGCCGGTGAAGTTCGCGGCAATGAAGTTACCAGGATGCGAGAAGAAGACATACAGACTCTGCTTGGTCTTGTCGGTGGCAGCTGGATTGGTGAAAGTGGCTTTCCACTCCTTGCCCTTCTTGCCATCCACCAGTTCCAGCGTCCCGAGCTTTGCCGACTGCCAGGAGCTTTCCAGCTTGCCCGCCTTGACCAGTGCGGCCCGGCGCTGGTTTGCGCAGTCAGTGACGACGGCTTCTGTTGCAGGCGCCTTGCCGTGGAAGTGGCAACTGCCGCCTTTGTCGGCGAAAGCCACCGGGCTAAAGAATTGCAGGGCTGCCAGGGTGGCGGTGAGGATGATTGTTTTCATGATGAATCCTAGGTTGGATGCAGGAAGTTAAGGGGGCAAATTGATGGGTCAAAGGCCATCACGGCTTTTGTCTTCCGTGTTCTCCACGTCCATGTCCTCGTGGGCGTGCCGGTGCTCTGCAGCAGGGAAGCGGAACGTGTCAGCGTGGCGGTCATGCTGGTAGCCGTGTAACTGCGTGAACAGGAGATACACACCACCGTAGAAGAGCGCCAGATTGGCCGCGTAACTGAAGCGCTTGAACGAGGGCCGATGGCGCCACAGCGCCAGTGCACCCACCATGACCGTGAGCGCGGCAATCTGGCCTAACTCGACGCCCACATTGAAGCTCAGGATACGCATGAGCATAGCCACCGTGTCGTCACCCAGCGGCAGCTGTTGCAGGCGCGTCGAAAGGCCAAAGCCGTGCAGCAAACCGAAGCCGAACACTGCCCAGAGCAGGTTCGGTGATTCCATCGCAAAGTGCTTCTGGAACCCGCCATTGTTGTCAAACGCCTTGTACATCACGCTGAGCGCGATGATGGCGTCGACCAAGTAGTAGTTCCAGGTGATTTTGAAGTAAGTCGCGAAGATGAGCGTGATGCAGTGGCCGATGGTGAAGACTGTCACGAACTTGGTCACGTCCCGAAACGTAGTCAGGAAGAACACCACGCCGAAAAGGAAAAGCAGGTGGTCGTAGCCTGTCAGCATGTGCCGGGCCCCGAGTTCGATGTAGTGGAAGTAGCCCGCGTTCAGCATCCGCTGCTGGTCCGCGTCTGAGATGCCGTGGGCAAGTGCGAGCAAGGGTGTGGCACCCAAGGCAATTGCGAGCAAACACCTGAGGGAAAAGAGGTTCATGTATGAAATGGAAAAGAGTTGACAACAACGCCACACCCGCTGAAGTGAGCCATTTAGGCTCAACGCATGCATGGCTTCGGCACCCGTGAAGACGGGCGGCAGTTCTGCGGGATCTGTCCGCTGCGGCAATCGCGAGCAGAATGTCGCGCAGACCTTAGGCGGTCGTGCTGGGGGGGCGCAGTAATCCGTCCAGGAAGACGGATGGCGGCTCAGAAATGGGGTCGGTAGGCAGCGCGCTCGGCATTGCCACGAACTCCGAGTTGCCAAACAGAGCCGTCAATCCGATGGGCTGAAAGCCATCGTCCACATGAAAATGCGGTACCAAGCTGTCGCTGTCAGAGGAGTAATACAGCGACTCGTCATCGTGGTGGTGATGGTCGATATCCTGGACATGAATCGTCATGTGAACAAGCTGCTCTGCCTGCGCGCCGATGGCAAGAGGCGACAGCAACACCACCGTCTGCATGAGCAAGACGGCAATCAGCAGATAAACCTTCAGTATGCGGCGCATCACTCCAGTATAGAAGTACAGAGGAGGCAGAGGAGGCAGAGGAGGCAGAGGAGGCAGAGGAGGCAGAGGAGGCAGAGGAGGCAGAGGAGGCAGAGGAGGCAGAGGAGGCAGAGGAGGCAGAGGAGGCAGAGGAGGCAGAGGAGGCAGAGGAGGC
>JAUXZO010000065.1 GCA_030692685.1 Acidovorax sp.
GGCGACTGGAACCGGCGCGTGGCGCTGGAGGAGTTCAGCCACCACTTTGACGGCTGGAACTACAGCTGGCTGGACGTGCCCGCCATGCTGCGCGGCGCCACGGACATTTTTGAGTACCCCATGATCGACCGCGACCCCGTGCCCACCTGGGTAGACGGCCGCGTGGCGCTGCTGGGCGATGCGGCGCATGTGATGTACCCCGTGGGGTCCAACGGTGCGAGCCAGGCCATTGTGGATGCGCGCGTGCTGGGGGCGCAGTTGATTGCGCATGGCGTGGGCCCCGAGGCGCTGCGCGCCTTTGACGACAAGCTGTGCAAGGACATTTCGGCGCTGGTGCTGCGCAACCGGGGCGCTGGCCCCTTCGCTCTGCTGGGGCTGGTGGATGAGCGCTGCGGCGGTGTGTTCGACCACATCGACGACGTGCTGCCGCGCGAGGAGCGCGAGGGCTTCATGGCCCGCTACAAGGCGGCGGCGGGCTTTGCGATCGAGACGCTCAATGCGGCGCCGCCCACCATAGCGCACGGACAGCGCGTGACCTCAGACTGAGTTGCCCCGGGCGGCCCCGGGCAGCGCGCATCGTCGTGCCCAAGGCGCAGTGGAGGGGTGATACAAGCCCCATCCATACTAAATTAATAGCTGCTAGCGCTTGCTGGATAAGCGCTAGAGGCCGATTTGGCTTAAAAATTAGCCCGCATTCAGCTGCTGCTCCAACTGGTGCAGCACCTGGTAGCACGCCAACACCCGCGCCACGCTGGAGTTGGGCTCGCGGCCTTCCTTGATGGCGGCGAAGAACTCGCGGTCTTGCAGCTCGATGCCGTTCATCGACACGTCCACCTGGCTCACATCGATCTTCTCGTCCTTGCCGTTGAACAGGTCGTCATACCGCGCGAGGTACGTGGCCGTGTCGCCGATGTAGCGGAAGTACGTGCCCAGCGGGCCGTCGTTGTTGAAGCTCAAGCTCAGCGTGCAGATCGCGCCATTGGCGGCTTTGAGCTGGATGCTCATGTCCATCGCAATGCCCAGTGTGGGGTGGATGGGCCCTTGCATGGCGTTGGCTTGCACGATGGGGCTGTTGGCCTGGTAGGCAAACAGGTCCACTGTGTGCGCGGCGTGGTGCCACAGCAGGTGGTCCGTCCAGCTGCGGGCCTGGCCCAGCGCGTTGGTGTTGGTGCGGCGAAAGAAGTAGGTCTGCACATCCATCTGCTGGATGTTGAACGCGCCCTTCTGGATTTGGTGGTGCACGTACTGGTGGCTGGGGTTGAAGCGGCGGGTGTGGCCACACATCGCGACCAGTCCGGTCTGCTTTTGCATCGCCACGACTTCTTCGGCACCCTTCAAGCTGTCGGCCAGCGGGATTTCGACCTGCACATGTTTGCCCGCCTTCAGGCAGGCGAGGGTTTGCTCGGCGTGCATTTGTGTGGGGGTGCACAAGATGACGGCGTCCACCTCGGGCAACGCCAGGCTGTCGGCCAGGTCGGTCGTGACGTGGCCGATGCCGTACTTCGCTGCCACTTCTTTGGTCTTTTCCAGATCACGGCTGATCAGCGAAACGACTTCCACACCGTCGATATTTTTGATGCCGTCCAGGTGCTTGATGCCGAAGGCGCCCGCGCCCGCCAGGGCGACTTTGATGGTTTTGGGGGTCATGTCAGTTGTTCTCCAGAATCAGGTGGCCCACGGCCGTGTTGGACGCGGGCACATGGTAGAAGCGGTGCGCCAGCGTGGGGGCCTTGCCGCCCGCCACGTCGGACATCGCACCCCGCGCGATGAGCCACATCACCAGCTCGATGCCTTCGCTGCCCGCTTCGCGCACATAGTCGATGTGCGGGATGCTGGCGGCGGCCTCGGGGTCTTTGATGAGCTTGTCGAGGAAGGCGTTGTCGAACTCTTTGTTGATGAGCCCCGCACGCGGGCCCTGGAGCTGGTGGCTCATGCCGCCCGTGCCCCAGATGTGCACGTTGATGTCTTCGTCATAGCTCTCCACGGCTTTGCGGATGGCCTGGCCCAAGTTGTAACAGCGGCGGCCGCTGGGCACGGGGTACTGCACCACGTTGACGGCAAAGGGGATCACCGGGCAGGGCCAGGCGCCCTTGACCGGGTCTTGCTCGCCAAACATCAGCGACAAGGGCACCGTGAGGCCGTGGTCCACGGCCATCTTGTTGACGATAGTGAGGTCAAAGTCTTGCTGGATGACCGACTGCGCGATGTGCGCCGCTAAGTCGGGATGGCCGATGACCTTGGGCACGGGGCGCGGGCCAAAACCTTCGTCAGCCACTTCGTAGTCGGCGGCGGTGCCGATGGCAAAGGTGGGAATCATGTCAAGGCTGAAGGCCGTGGCGTGGTCGTTGTAGACCAGAAAGATCACGTCGGGTGGGTTGTCCTTGATCCACTGTTTGCCAAAGTCATAGCCCGCAAACACGGGTTTCCAGTAGTCCTCTTGCGTCTTGCCCAAGTCCAAGGCTGCGCCAATGGCGGGCACGTGCGACGTGAATACGGAGGCGGTAATGCGTGCGGCCATCTTCAGTTTCCTTTCTGCGCGGGCGACAGGCCTTTGCCTTGCGGCTGGCGGTGCGACTGTGCGTCGCCGTCTTCACCGATCACGCGGTTGCCGTTGGCCGAGCGGCCGCCGCTGATCATCATGTTGCGGTATTCCTCTTCGGTCATGCCCGTCATGCTGCCCGCCATCTGCTGAAAGCTCTTGCCGTCGGTGGAACCGATCTTGGCCAAAAAGTAGATGTTTCCGCCCAGGCGGATGCACCAGTTCAGGTCGCGTGCGAGCACCGCCAGCTTCTGCTCTTCGGTCATGGCCCACTCGTCCAGGTAGGCGCGTTCGTTGGCCTTAAAGCGGATGCGGTTGTCGACCTTCATCAGGCTCATGCAGAACTGATTGAGCCAGTAGCCCTTGCGGCTTTGCTCTGCGTCGAAGATGGTCGTGCCGGGCACGTCCAGATAGGGTTTGTCTAGTGCCATGGTGTTTACTTCACTTCGGTTTCTTCGGGCCAGTACAGGCGCATGGGGTTGTCCACCAGCAGCTTTTTTTGCAGCTCCTCCGTGGGCGCGATGTGCGGAATAAAATCGACCAACAGCCCGTCGTCAGGCATGTGATCCTTGAGGTTCGGGTGCGGCCAGTCGGTTCCCCACAACACGCGGTCGGGGAACTCCTCAACCACCTTGCGCGCGAATGGAATCACGTCGGCATAAGCGTTCTGCTCGCCACTCAAAGCCTTGGGGCCGGTCACGGAGAGGCGCTCGGGGCAGCTCACCTTGCTCCACACATTGGGGTGCTGGCGCATGAATTGGAGGAACAGCGCGAACTCTTCACTGTCCACCCCCTTGCCCACATCGGGGCGGCCCATGTGGTCCACCACCACGGTGGTGGGCAACTGGGTGAAGAAGTCCCACAGCTCGGGCAAATCGACCGCTTCGAAGTAGATCACCACGTGCCAGCCGAGCTGGTGGATGCGCGCGGCGATCTCCATCAGCTCGTCCTTGGGCGTGAAGTCCACCAGCCGCTTGACGAAGTTAAAGCGCACGCCGCGCACACCGGCGTCGTGCATGGCCTGCAGTTCGTCGTCGGTGACTGAACGCTTGACGGTGGCCACGCCCCGCGCCTTGCCTCCGGAGTGAACCAGCGCATCGACCATGGCGCGGTTGTCCGCACCGTGGCAGGTGGCCTGCACCACCACGTTGCGCGCAAAGCCCAGATGGTCGCGCAGCGCATAGAGCTGCGCCTTGCTGGCGTCGCAGGGCGTGTACTTGCGCTCGGGCGCGTAGGGGAACTCGGCGCCGGGGCCGAACACGTGGCAGTGGGCGTCCACAGCGCCTGCGGGCACCTGGAAGCGCGGTTGGCTGGGGCCGGTGTACCAGTCGAGCCAGCCGGGGGTTTTGGTAAATTCAGACATAGGCAACCAGTTGCTATATTAAAAATAGCTACTAGCGCTTATGGGATAAGCGCTAGAGGCCAAAAAGACTCAAACTTTTTGATCAATCGATGTACTTGAGGCCCGCCTTCTCCAGGCCGGGGCGCATGTTGTACATGTCGAGGCCCAGCACACCGCTGGCCAGCTTGGCGCGTTTTTCACCTTCAAAGCTCTCTCGCTTTTGCGCGGCGGCCAATGTCTCAGCCGCGCGGGCGGCGGGTACACACACCACACCGTCGTCGTCGGCCACGATCACATCGCCCGGCGTGACCAGCATGCCCGCGCACACCACGGGGATGTTGACCGAGCCCAGCGTGGCCTTGATGGTGCCCTTGCTGCTGATGGCGCGGCTCCAGACGGGGAAGTTCATCTCCTGCAGCGTCTTCACGTCGCGCACACCGGCGTCGATGATGAGCGCGCGGGCGCCGCGCGATTGAAAGCTGGTGGCGAGCAGGTCGCCAAAGTAGCCGTCGGTGCATTCGGACGTGACGGCTGCCACCACGATGTCGCCGGGCTGGATCTGCTCGGCCGCCACATGCATCATCCAGTTGTCGCCGGGCTGCAGCAACACGGTGACGGCTGTGCCGCTGACTTGCTGGCCGCTGTAGATGGGGCGCATGTAGGGCTTGAGCAGGCCGACGCGGCCCATGGCTTCGTGTACGGTGGCAGAGCCCAAAGCGGCCAGGCCGTCGGCGGCCGCGCGGTCGGCGCGGGTGATGTTGCGGTAGACAACGCCTAGTTCGTACATATCAAAGTCCCTTCGCCTTCAGGCGGGTGTCGAGTCGGGAGAACACGCGGCGCACGTTGCCTTCGTAGATCTGGTGCTTGTCGTCGCCGCTTAGGATCTTGCTGGCTTCGATGTAGCGCTTGGTGTCGTCGTAGTAGTTGCCCGTGGTGGGGTCGATGCCACGCACGGCGCCAATCATTTCACTGGCAAACAGCACGTTCTTCACCGGGATCACGGTGTTGAGCAGGTCGATGCCGGGCTGGTGGTACACGCAGGTGTCAAAGAACACGTTGTTCATCAGGTGGTCGTCGAGCAGCGGCCTTTTCATCTCTTGCGCCAGGCCGCGGAAGCGGCCCCAGTGGTACGGCACCGCGCCGCCGCCGTGCGGGATCAAGAACTTGAGCGTGGGGAAATCCTTGAACAGGTCGCCCTGAATCAGCTGCATGAAGGCCGTGGTGTCTGCGTTGAGGTAATGCGCGCCCGTGGTGTGAAAACACGCGTTGCAGCTGGTGCTCACGTGGATCATGGCGGGCAGGTCGTACTCCACCATTTTTTCGTAGATGGGGTACCAGTGCTTGTCGATCAGCGGCGGGCTCGTCCAGTGGCCGCCGGAGGGGTCGGGGTTCAGGTTGATGCCGACGGCGCCGTATTCGTTAACGCACTTTTCCAGTTCGGGGATGCAGGTGGCCGGATCGACACCGGGCGACTGCGGCAGCATGGCCACGGGCACGAAGTGGTCGGGGAACAGCTCGCTCACGCGAAAGCACAACTCGTTGCAGATGGCCGCCCAGGTGCTGGACACATTGAAGTCGCCAATGTGGTGGGCCATGAAGCTCGCGCGCGGGCTGAACAGCGTGATGTCGCTGCCGCGCTCTTTCATCAGCTTGAGCTGGTTGGTCTCGATGGACTCGCGCAGTTCGTCGTCGCTGATGTTGAGGTCTGCCACTTTGGGCATGGCGGCTGGGTCTTTGATGCCAGCGATCTGCGCGTTGCGCCAGTTCTCCAGCGCCTTGGGGGCCGTGGTGTAGTGGCCGTGGCAGTCGATGATGAGGCTCATGTTGGGGTGCTCCTGGAAGGTGTTCTTGTGATCGGTCAGGCGGGGGTCATGCCTTGCTTGCGTTTGGCGTCTTCTGCGGTGGGCGACGCCAGATAAGCCAGCAGCGCACGCGCGGCATCCACCTGTTGCGACTGCGTGCCGATACCCGCTGAAAACGTGGTCGTGATCTGTATGGCGGGCGGCAGGGGGCCCACGATGGTGATGCCCTGCACATGCAGCAACTCACTCAGTTGCTGAAAGCCCAGCGCCACCTCGCCCTTGGCCACCAGCGAACCCACGGGCACGCCGGGCGGCGCCTGCACCATACGGCTGGCGATCTGGTCGGCAATGCCCCAGCGCTCAAACAGTTGGGCCAGGGCTACGCCACTGGGCCCGGTGGAAACGCTGATGCTGCGGGCAGCCAACACGGCCTCGCGCACCGCGTCTTCGGTTTCTATATCGGGCAAAGGCGCCCCGGCAGGCACGGCCACGGCCACGCCGGAGTGCACCCAGTCCACCTTGCTTCCGGGCAGCAGATGGCCCGCAGCCAACAGCTTGTCAATGGCGTCGGAGGCGAGGATGACCACGTCGAAGGCTTCACCCATCGCCACACGTTTGGCAGCGTCTACACCGCCCACGGATTCGATGGCCGCCTGCTGGCCCGACTGCTGCGCGAAACCGGCCACCAGATGGGCCAGCACCTGGCGCGTGGCCATCGATGAGATGCCACGAAGGGGAGCGGTTGTCATGGTGGGCTTGTCTCCAGAAGGGCTCTGCTCTGCGGGGCCCCTTCATTGCTTGCGGTGGATTTCATCCCGCTGATTGTGGTCAGCAGCGGACCAAACCAGAAGGCGGCACCCGCACTACCAGATATATCATTCTTTGATCGTCGACTTGGAGCTATTGCAAATAGCAGAGAACATTCCCCATGGACCTCAAGCAGATCGAATATTTTGTGCGCGTGGCCGAGTTGGGTAGCTTTACCCGTGCGTCGGTGGTATTGGACATCGCCCAGCCCGCCCTGAGCCGCCAGGTGCGCCTGCTGGAAGTGGAGCTGCGCCAGAACCTGCTGGTGCGCAACGGCCGGGGCGCCACACCCACCGAGGCAGGCAAGTTGCTGCTGGAGCATGGGCGCGGCATCCTGCACCAGGTGGAGCGTGCACGCGAAGAGCTGGGCCGGGTGCGCGGCGGCCTGGCCGGACGGGTCGCCATTGGCCTGCCGCCCAGCATTGCCAAGGTGCTGACCGTGCCGCTGACCCGCGCCTTCCGCGTCAAACTGCCCGACGCGGCATTGGCCATCAGCGAGGGCTTGTCGGTGGCCATGCGCGAGTCGCTGACCACCGGCCTGCTCGACATTGCGCTGCTGTACAACACGGCCCCGGCGCAGGGCATCGAGATCACGGCGCTGCTGGAGGAAGACCTGTTTCTGGTGCAGCGCCGCCCCGCAGGCCAGACGGATGCCGAAGCCGATGCGCTGGCGCGCGAGCCCCTGTCGCTGGACGAGCTGACGCGATTTCCGCTGGTCATCCCCACCCGCCCCAATTCGATCCGCATGCTGGTCGAATCAGAACTGGCCGCACGCGGCAAGCGCCCGCAGATCAGCCTGGAGATCGACGGCGTGGCCGCTATCCTGGACCTGGTGGCCGATGGGGCTGGGTGTGCGGTGCTGCCCATGAATGCCGTCACCACCTCGGGCAAGCCCGAGGTGTTCAGCACCCGACCTTTGCAAGGCGTCAGCAGCAATGGCAATAGCAGTAGCGGCGACGATGGCGGCGGCACCCGGTTGCGCAGCAAGCTGTTTCTGGCGGTCAGTTCGCAGCGCCCGGCCACGCTCACGCAGCAAGCCATGGCGGAGCTGATCCGCACCACGCTGCAGGCGTTGTATTGAAATTCGTCAGCACCGCCCGCTAAGCCCCATCAACCCGTCCCATCACTGCCTGGGAATGCCGGCGCGCTCGATCACGGCGCGCCAGCGGTCGATGTCAGTCTTGAGCAGGGCTGCGGCCTGCTGGGGTGTGGATGCGCGCGGTTCCACGTTAAGCGCGCGCAGTTGCTGTTGCACGGCGGGCATTGCCAGCACGGCCACCACCTCGCGCTGCAGTCGGTCCACCACTGCGCGCGGTGTGCGCGCGGGCACGGCCAGCGCGTTCCACGACGACGCCACAAACCCCTGAACACCCGATTCCACCGCCGTAGGCACGTCGGGCAACACTCCGGAGCGCCGCTCGCCCGTCACGGCCAGCACCCGCAACACCCCGGCGCGCACCTGGGGCAATGCAGGGCCCAAAATTTCGACACCCGCATCGACCTGGCGCCCCCGCAGCGCCGTGATGAGTGCGGGCGTGCCGTTGAACGGCACCACCTGCGCGTCGATGGCCGCGCTGCTTTTGAACAGCTCCGCCGCGAGGTGCTGCGTGCTGCCCATGTTGATGCTGCCGATGTTGAGCTTGCCGGGGTGGGCACGCGCATGCGCCAGAAGTTGGGCCAGCGTGCGGTGGGGCGAATCGGCAGGCACCAGCACGGCGATGTCGAAAGTGCCCAGCGTGCTGATGGGCGTGAAGTCGGCAACGGTGTCGTACGGCAGCGTTTTGAAAAGGCCCGCCGTGACCGCCGTGCCGTTGGACATGAGGAACAGCGTGTGCCCGTCTGGCTCGGCACGCGCCACGGCATCTGCGGCCACCACGCCACCGGCACCCGGCCGGTTGTCGATGACCACTGGCTGGCCCAGACGCTCGGCCAGCCCCACCGCCACAGCGCGCGCCGTGAGGTCGCCAACGCCACCGGCGGCAAAGGGCACGACGATGCGCAGCGCCTTGGCCGGAAACGCGGGCTGCGCGTGCGTTGCGGGCAGCAGCGCCAGGGTCAGCCCGGCCGCAGAGATGCGCAACGTGCTGCGGCGGTGCATGTCAAAAGCGCAGAACGAAGATCACGATGCTGGGGAACGCCACCAGGATTGCGGTGCGAATGAAATCGCTGGCGACAAACGGCATGATCGCGCGGTAGGTGGCCGTGATGGGCACGTCCTTGGCCATGCTGTTGATCACGAACAGGTTCATGCCCACGGGCGGCGTGATGAGGCCGACCTCGACCACGATGAGCACCAGAATACCGAACCAGATCGCGAACTCTTCGGGCGTAAGGCCAAAGTCCAGCGCGGTGACGATGGGGAAAAACACCGGAATGGTCAGCAAGATCATGGACAACGAGTCCATGAAGCACCCCAGCACCACATAGATGACCAGGATGGAGATGAGCACCACCATCGGGCTCAGGCCCGACCCGGCGACCATTTGCGCGGCCTCTTGCGGCAACTGCGACAACGCCAGGAAGGTGTTGTAAACGCCCGCCCCCAGCACGATCATGAAGATCATGCCGGTGGCCACTGCGGTGCCCATCACGGCGCCCACCAGGGTCTTGCGGTTCAGGCCGCCAGACATCCAGGCCGCCAAGCCGGTGCCAAAGGCCCCTACGGCAGCGCCTTCGGTGGGCGTGAAAAAGCCGAGGTAAATACCGCCGACCACCGCCACAAAAATCAGCATCACGGGCCAGACCTTGGCGGTGGCTTTCCAGCGCTCGGCCATGGGCAGCGGGGGCACGGTGCCCATCTCTTTGGGACGCAGCCGGGCATACAGCGCAATCACGATGACGTAGCCGATGGCGGCCATGATGCCCGGCACAAAGGCGGCCAGAAAGAGCTTGGCAATGTTCTGCTCGGTCAGGATGGCGTAGATCACCAGCACCACCGACGGCGGAATCAGGATGCCCAGCGTGCCGCCCGCTGCCAGCGTGGCGGTGGAGATGCCACCTGCGTAGCCCGCCTTCTTCAGCTCGGGCAATGCCACCTGGCCCATGGTGGCCGCTGTGGCCAGCGACGAGCCGCAGATGGCGCCAAACCCGGCACACGCGCCCACGGCCGCCATGGCCACACCGCCTTTGCGGTGCCCGATCCACGCCTCGGCCGCCTTGAACAGCGCCTGCGACAACCCCCCCAGCGCCGCAAACTGCCCCATCAGCAAAAACAGCGGAATGACCGACAGCGAATAGCTGGACAGCGTGCTGTACGTGACCTGCTTGAGCTGGTTCAGCACCGGCGCTGTGGTGCCGTACACCATCCACGCGCCCACCAGGCCGCAGATCAGCATGGCCAGGCCAATGGGGATGCGCACAAAAATCAGAAACAGCAGGATCGGGAACGACCAGGCCGCAAGTTCAACGCCGCTCATCAGTGCACCCCCGCTTCTGTCGTCCAGCCCGCAGGCTCCTTGCCCATGCCAAACAAGGTTGCCGTGCGCGCCAGATACGCCAGGCAGCCAATGACGGCGCCCACACAACACGCTGCATACGCCCACCACAGCGGCATCTGCAGGATGAAGGTGGTCTCCGCGTATTGCTTCTTTTCCAGCATGCCTTCAAACAGCTTCCAGGTCATGAGCAGCCAGACCGCCAGCATGAGCAGGTCGCTGACCATCACCACGGCACGCTGGGCCCACTTGGGCAGGTGCATGTACAACAGGTCCACGGTGGCATGACCGCCTTTGAGATACGTCCAGGGCAGGAAAAACAGCACCGCCACGGCCGTGCCCATCTCCACCAGTTCAAAGTCGCCCGGCACCGGGCCCAGGCCGAGGCCAATCAATGCCCGACCCACGATGCTGGCCACCATCATGATGGTGAGTGCGACCAGCACGATGCCGCCCACAATGGCCGACCAGCGCGCCAGGCGGTAAATGAATGCAATCATGCGAAATTCTTCCTGCAAGGAGCCGAGGTGAGGGTCATTTTCAGTCAATCCCTGCACCGTCGGCGCAATAAAAAGCCGCCCCTGAAACCATGTTCACAAGGACGGCCGGGGGCCACTAGGGACCGATTTACTTGCTGTGCTTTGCGATCAGTGCGCGGGCTTCAGCAGCCAGCTTGGCACCATCGATACCCTTGGCTTTGACTTCGTTGATCCAGTCGGTTTCTACCGTGGCAGCCGTACGGCGCCAGCGTTGCGTCTCGACCAGGTCCAGCGCCACGATGTTGTTCTTGGAACGCTCGGCGATTGCGCGGCCTACCTTGTCGCCCTCGTCCATGACCCGGCCAAACATGGCGGCGGCTTCCACGCCGGAGTTCTTGTCGATCACGGCCTTCAGGTCGGCGGGCAGCTTGTCGTAGCTGGCCTTGTTCATCGAGAATGCAAAGGTCTGCGTATACAGGCCCTCGTTCCCGGCAAAGGTGGTGTGGTTCTTCACCAGTTCGGTCACCTTGAGCGACGGCGTGACTTCCCATGGAATGGTGGTGCCGTCGATCACGCCCTTGGACAAGGCCTCGGTCACGGCTGGCACGGGCATGCCCACGGGGGTGGCGCCCAGCTTGGTCAACATGTTGTTGATGATGCGCGAGCCGCCTCGCACCTTCATGCCGCGCAGGCTTTCCAGACCCGTCACCGGCGTCTTGGTGTGGAACAGGCCTGGGCCGTGGGTGTGCACGGCAATCAGCTTGACGTCCTTGAACTCGTCGGCCGCGAACTTCTCGACGTATTCGTGAATGGCGCGCGAAGAGGCTTCGGCGCTGCCGCTCATGAAGGGCAGTTCAAACACTTCGGTCTTGGGAAAGCGGCCGGGGGTGTAGCCCAGCACGGTCCAGGTGAAGTCCACCACGCCGTCCTTGGCTTGGTCAAACAGCTGCGGGGGCGCGCCACCCAGTTGCATGGCGTGGAACAGTTGCACCTTGATCTTGCCGCCGGACTCGGCTTCGACCTTCTGAGCCCAAGGAACCAGCGCCTTGGCGGGAATGGTGGCCTGCGGCGGCAGCATCTGGTGCAGTCGCAGCGTCACGGTCTGGGCCGTGGCGGTGGTGGCCAGGGTGGCCAGTGCCACCGCCCCCATTACCGTCATGGCGATGCGTCGTTTGAGGAAAGTCATTTTTTTGTCTCCGATCTATCTGTAGGGGTCCGTGCCGCGGTTCGCGGGGTGCCTGCGGGCACGGCAGTAGGCATCCGGCCCCCATACTGTGCATGGGGTGGCGCACACGCGCCAGTTCTATGACGGACTTTCAGCTATGCCGTAATGTTATGAAACCGGTGAAACCCTCAGACACGCCGCCGATTCGGCGGCTTCGGCCGAATCAGCTGCGGCGAATGAGGGTGAGCGCTGGCATGTCGCCCTGCACGTGGTCGCCCGCATGGCCCGACAGCGCCGCGCGCAGATTGCGCTGCGCCAGGCGCGAGTGTTCACGCATGATGGCCTCGGCCCGCGCGCCCTCGTGGTGCTCGATGGCATCGAGCACCTGGCGGTGCTGGTCTTGCGCCACTACCAGCATGTCGCGCGCCTGGGGGGAATGGGTCTGCACCAGTACAAAGGCCGAGGGCGACGCAAACGGCAGCCCTTTGACGCGCTCCAGCTCGCGCGCGACCACCTCGCTGCCCACCATGCGGCCCAGCAGCACATGGAACCGCGCGTTCAGCTCCACGTAGCGCGAAAAACCCTCGTCATCCAGCGCAGGTGGCGCCAGTGTGGCGTCAATCGCCGCGAGGCAGACACGCGCTTCGGCCAGCACGGCGGCGTCCACGCCCCGCTCTGCCGCCAACCGGGCCGCCAGGCCCTCCAGCGTGCCGCGCAGCGCTATGGCATCGGCGACATCGGTCTCTGAAAACGTGCGGACGGCATAACCGCCGCCCGACAGGCGTTGCAGCAGCCCCTCTTGCTCCAGCCGCATCAGCGCGGCGCGAATCGGGGTGCGCGACACACCCAGCTTCTCGACGATGGCCAGTTCGGCAATGCGCGCACCGCCTGCCAGCTCCCCCGCCAGGATCATTTCGCGCAGGCGCAACTGGGCCTTGACCGACTGCGAGGCGCCAACTTCGGCAGCGTCAGGGGGGGCGCAGTCCACCAGAGAAGGTTCAGAGAGGTTCATGGGCAACGGGCTGGGGCGTGAGGTCGAAACAAACGAAGACTCCAAAACGGTCTGGCTGGCCAGAATGTATACATAACATCCGCCAAACACCAGATGGAATCACAGGTAATTCATATGAAACAACGATCTACAAGATATTCCACTGTGCGATATCTGTTTTATTTTGATTGAATGTATACATTGACCCGCATTCTTCGGACAATCCTCTCAGAACAGAACGATCAGCAGGCTGGCTTTGACCGCCTGCGAAGCCCACCCCCCACGGAGAGAGACATGTATCCCAAGAACACTTGGTACGTAGCCTGCACGCCCGACGAGATCGCCGACAAGCCCCTGGGGCGCATGGTGTGCGGCGAGAAAATGGTTTTCTACCGCCCAGCCCCCGACCAGGTGGCTGCGCTGGAGGATTTTTGCCCCCACCGCGGCGCCCCGTTGTCGCTGGGCACGGTGTGTGAGGGCCATCTGCAATGCGGCTACCACGGCCTGCGCGTGGAGTGCACGGGCAAGGCGGTGTCCATGCCCGGACAGCGGGTGCAGGGGTTTCCCAAAACGCGCAGCTTTCCGGTGGTGGAGCGCTATGGCTTCATCTGGGTCTGGCCCGGCGATGCCGCGCAGGCCGACCCCGCCACCATCCACCACCTGCCCTGGGCCGAGAACCCCGAGTGGGCCTATGGCGGCGGGCTGTACCACATTGCCTGCGACTACCGCCTGATGATCGACAACCTGATGGACCTGACGCACGAGACGTATGTGCACTCCACCAGCATCGGCCAAAAGGAAATCGACGAAGTGCCGTGCAAGACGCGGGTGGAAGGCGACGAGGTCATCACCAGCCGCTTCATGGAAGGCATCGAAGCCCCGCCGTTCTGGCAAATGGCGCTGCGCATGAACGGCCTGCCCGACGATCAGCTGGTGGACCGCTGGCAGATCTGCCACTTCACGCCGCCCAGCCACGTGCTGATCGAGGTGGGTGTAGCGCTGGCGGGCCATGGCGGCTATGACGCGCCAGCCGACAAGAAGGCATCCAGCATCGTGGTGGACTTCATCACGCCTGAAACCGAGACCTCCATCCATTACTTCTGGGGCATGGCGCGCCACTTCAAGCCACAAGACCCGTCGCTGACCGCGCAGATCCGCGAGGGCCAGGGCAAAATTTTTGCCGAGGACCAGGACATGCTGGAGATGCAGCAACAAAACCTGCTGCGCTTGCCCGACCGCAAGCTGCTCATGCTCAACATCGACGCGGGCGGCGTGCAGTCGCGCAAGGTGCTCGACCGCGTCCTGGCGGCAGAACGCGCCCCGGCGCCGCCGCAGGGGGCGGCCGCATGACCGTGCAAGAAACCCTCACCGTCCGCGTCGTCAAAAAGCAGGCCGAGGCCGAAGGCATCGCCAGCTTTGAGCTGGCGCGGGTGGATGGCGCCGCGCTGCCGCCGTTCAGCGCGGGCTCGCACATCGACGTGCACTTGCCCGGCGGTCTGACTCGCCAATACTCGCTGTGCAACGCCTCGCACGAATCCCACCGCTACCGCATCGCCGTGCTGCGCGACCCCGCCTCGCGCGGAGGCTCCGTCGACATGCACGACAGCGTGCACGAAGGCGATGTCATCAGCATCAGCACGCCACGCAATCACTTTGCCTTGCACCCGGCACAGCACAGCGTGCTGCTGGCAGGCGGCATCGGCGTGACGCCCCTTTTGTGCATGGCCGACCGGCTGGCGCGCACGGGGGCCAACTTTGAATTGCACTACAGCACCCGCTCGGCCGAGCGCACCGCGTTTGCCAGCGAGATCGCGGCATCACCCATGGCGCCGCGCGTGCATTTCCACTTTGACGCAGGCGCCCCCGAACAAAAGCTGGACCTGGCCGCCGTGCTGGCAGCCCCTGGCCCGGAAAAGCGCCTGTATGTGTGTGGCCCGGCGGGCTACATCGACCATGTGGTGAGCACCGCCAAGGCCATGGGCTGGACGCAGGACCACGTTCACCTCGAATACTTTGGCGCGCCCGCGCAAGACACGTCGGGCGACCAGCGCTTTGACGTGCGCATTGCCAGCACCGGCAAGGTCTACACCATTGCGCCCGACGTGTCGGTGGTGGAGGCGCTGCGCACCGAGGGCATCGACATCCTCACGTCGTGCGAGCAGGGCGTGTGTGGCACCTGCCTCACCCGCGTGCTGGCGGGCGAAGTGGACCACCGCGACATGTACCTGACGGACGAAGAAAAGGCTGCCAACGAGCAGTTCATGCCCTGCTGCTCGCGCGCGCGCAGCAAGTTACTCGTCTTGGACCTCTGAAAAAAGCAAGGCCTTGCAGCCACCACGGCTGCAAGGCCTTTTTCAGACAAGAGCTACAAATTTGATAGCTATTAGCGCTTATCCATCAAGCGCTAGAGGCCCATTTCACCAAGAAATTACTCTTCGGCTGCAGCCGCCGCCGTGCGGATGGTGTCGCGGCCGTGGCGGTCTTTGAGGCGGCCCAGGTCGTTGTCGAGCGCGCGGGTCAGTTTGTCTGCGGCACCGATAAATGCGTTGGCCATCTTGTCGGCTTCGTCAGTCACGGTGATCGGCTGGCGACCGGTGACGCGGGCTTCGATGCGGCAGCGTTTGTCGTTGGCGCCGGACTTGCCTGCATCCAGATCCGAAAGAAACACCTCCAACCGCGTGATGTGATCCTGAAAGCGCGACAGACGGCTTTTGGATTCGTCCGTGATCCATTGCGCCAGCGACTCGCCGCCGTGGATGTGGTCGTCAGTGTTGACTTGAACTTGCATGGAGGTGCTCCTTGAAAAGGGTTCCGAGAGGGGCCACCGCATACCTGCAAGGCAGAGGGCGGCAGTCCCGCGAACCCCCATGGTCGCACCTTTGGCGAATCGACCGGTAAGAACCTGTTAGTGGCCGGGTCTTGCACTGCCCGCGCGCAGCCGCTGTGCCGATGTGGTGAGCCGCGGTCATTGCACGTGGCATGCAACCGATGCCTGCCCATGACGTATGCCGCAGCGCCCACACAGGCATGGCAAGAGCTAGCAAGCCCTGGGCGCCGGGCCTCACGGCCCTTTCCTACACACGGACAAAGGGCGAAGTGCTACAAAGTGGCATACCCCTTGCATCGCAATTTTGGCGCGCGTTCTGCGCACCACTGGAGCCCCCACCCATGCCCGCCGCCCGCCGCCTCAAGATTGGTTTGTCCGCCTGTTTTCAACACGCCGATCCCACCCGCTCTCTGTTTACGGGCAAAACCCTGCAGTACGTTGAACAGTCCATTGCCCACTGGCTCATGTCGGCTGGGGCCATGGTGGTGATGGTGCCCTGCCCCACCGGCGCCACCGCGCGGGGCGACGTGACGCTGGACCACTATGCCGAGTGGCTGGATGGCGTGGTCATGCATGGCGGCGCCGACGTGTGGCCCGGTAACTATGGCGAAGAGCCGATGCGCGATGAATGGGTGGGCGACCGGGTGCGCGACCTGTACGACTTTGCCGTGGTCAAAGCGTTTGCCCAGGTTGGCAAGCCTATCTTCGGGGTGTGCCGGGGCTTGCAGCTCATCAACGTGGCGTTTGGTGGCGCGCTGTACCAGGACATCGAGACGCAGCACCCCGGCGCGCAGCAGCACCGCAACGCCAGCACCTACGATCAGCATTTCCATGACATCCAGATCGTGCCCGGCACGCACATGTCCAAGCTGTACCCCGACACGCCCCGTGCGCGCGTCAACAGCATTCACCACCAAGGCATCAAGCGCGTTGCGCCGGATTTTGTGGTCGAGGCTCTGAGCGAACCCGATGGCGTGCCAGAGGCCATCCGCCTGCAGGCGGCCCCGGGGCGCGGCTACATTGCCGCCACCCAATGGCACCCCGAGTTCCACAAAGCCGGGTCCGACACGCTGGACGACACCGCCATCCTGGACGACTTTCTGAGCGCCTGCGAGCTGGCCAAAGCCCACCCGCGGCCGCCCGTGGCCCATCCGTCGTCACCCTTGCGTGAACGTGCCTCGCGGTTGTTGCGGAGTGCGTTGCGCAGAGGCCGGGAGCAGGGGGCGTGAGAGCGTTCAACGCACGCACACCGGCAGTGGGTGGTGAGCAGCACCCTGCGATAGCTGGTCGGCCGCTCTGCTAACAGGGCGCCAAGCCACGCTAGTATTGGGCGCATGCGCATCGCTGTTTTATCAGACATCCACGGAAACCTCGCCGCACTGGAAGCCGTCGTCGCCGATTTCAAGAAGCGCGGCGTAGACGCCGTCGTCAACCTGGGGGACAGCGTGTCAGGCCCCCTGCTTCCGCGCGAGACGGCGCAGTACCTGATGGCCCAGGACTGGGTGCATCTCGCAGGGAACCACGAACGCCAGTTGCTCAAGCTGAGCCCCGACGCCGGTTTCTCCGACCGCTTTGCCCGATCGGAACTTGGCGCTGCCGAACTGGATTGGTTAGGCCCACTGAACCACACCCAACGCCTGTCCGAGCAGGTCCTGTTGTGCCACGGTGCGCCCGGCAATGACCATCTCGCGCTGCTTCAAAGCGCGGGGCGCCCTGCAACGTCCAGCGAGGTCGAGCAGCGGCTGGGTGGATACCAAGCCAAGTTGGTGCTGTGCGGCCATACCCATGTCCCCCGGTGCGTGCGCACCGCCAGCGGCGGCCTTGTCGTCAACCCGGGCAGTGTGGGGTTGCAGGCGTTTCAAGACGACTATCCGTACCCCCATGTGGTCGAGTCCGGATCACCGGATGCACGCTATGCCATCGTTGAGCGCAGCGCAGCCGACTGGACGACGACGCTGATCTCTGTTCCGTATCCCCACTCGCAGATGGCGGAGCTGGCCCGCATGAGAAACCAGCCGGTGTGGGAGCGGGCCTTGTTGACGGGATACGCACAATGACCTCGTTGAGCCAACTCACCGCACTCATCATCATCGACATGCAAAAGGGCATGGCCGCCCACGCGGGGCCACGCAACAACCCGGCTGCAGAGTCACACATCGCCCAGCTGCTGATGCGTTGGCGTGCCAACGGCCAGCCCGTGGTGCATGTCCGGCATCTCTCACTGTCCGCAGGCTCGCCTTTCTGGCCTGGGCAGCCGGGCGCTGAGTTTCAAGAGCCCTTCATGCCGCAGGCCAGCGAGCATGTGGTGGACAAGCACGTGACAGACGCATTTTCCCAAAGCGGGTTCGAACGCTGGCTGCATCAACGCGGGATCCGTTCACTGGTCTTTGCGGGCGTCAGCACCAACATGTCGGTGGAAGCCAGTGTGCGCAGCGCTGCATGCCTGGGTTTTGAATGCTGGGTGGCGGGCGATGCGTGCTACACCTACGACCGCCCCGACATGGATGGCACACCCCGCTCTGCGCAGGACATCCACCAAGTGGCCCTCGCCAACATGAGCGGCGAATACGCGCAGGTTCTGACCACCGCAGCGCTGGTGCAACGCAGGGGGCCATCCCGACCCTGAAAGCGGCCACGGCGATGCTGGCAGCGGACGCTACACAGCGGGAAAAATTAGGGTTTTTTGGCCTCTAGCGCTTGTTCAAAAAGCGCTTGCAGCTATCAATTTTGATAATTTTGTCCTACGGCTTGACCCTTGGCCATTGTCAGGCACGCAAAATACTGTAAATTCATCCAGTGAATTTACAGTCCAAACTCGCCATCCTGGCCGACGCCGCCAAGTACGACGCCTCTTGCGCATCCAGCGGCGCCGCGCCGCGCGACTCTGTTGGCGGGCGGGGCATGGGTTCGACCGAGGGCATGGGCATTTGCCACAGCTACGCGCCGGACGGGCGTTGCATCTCGCTGCTCAAGATATTGCTCACCAATTTCTGCCAGTACGACTGCCTGTACTGCGTGAACCGCGTGAGCAGCAACGTGCAGCGCGCACGGTTTGCGGTCGAAGAGGTGGTGCAGCTCACGCTCGACTTTTACCGGCGCAACTGCATAGAGGGGTTGTTTCTGTCGAGCGGCATCATCCAGAGCCCCGACTACACCATGGAGCAGGTGGTCGAAGTAGCCCGCGTGCTGCGCGAGGAGCACGACTTTCGCGGTTATATCCACCTCAAGACCATTCCCGATGCAGCGCCCGAGCTGATGGAGCGCGCGGGGCGCTACGCAGACCGGCTGTCCATCAACATCGAGCTGCCCACCGCCGAGGGACTGGCCGCGCTGGCGCCCGAGAAGGACAGCGCGGCCATCGACCGATCGATGGCGCGCATGGCCATCCACATCGGCGAGGCGCGCGCGGCACGCAAGGAACAGGCGGCACAGGCCATCGTGTCCATGCCGCAATCGCGAACCACCCGCCGCGCCAGCGTGCCGCACTTTGCGCCGGGCGGGCAGAGCACGCAGATGATTGTGGGCGCCGACACCACCAACGACCGCACCATCCTGGCCACCAGCGCGCGGCTGTACGGCACGCACCGGCTGCGGCGCGTGTACTACTCGGCGTTCAGCCCTATCCCCGATGCGGCGCGGGCCCTGCCGCTGATCGCGCCGCCCACGGTGCGCGAGCACCGGCTGTACCAGGCCGACTGGCTGATGCGCTTTTACGGCTTCGCGCACGAAGAAATCGTGCCGCCCAGCCAGGGCGGCATGCTGGCGCTGGACATGGACCCCAAACTGGCCTGGGCCATTGCGCACCGCGAGCGCTTCCCCGTCAACCTGAACACCGCCCCGCGCGAGATGCTGCTGCGCGTGCCCGGCTTTGGCGTGCAAACGGTAGACCGCCTGCTGGCCGCGCGCCACATGCGTCGCCTGCGGCATGCCGACCTGGCGCGGCTGCATGTGCCCCTGAAGAAGGTGCTTCCCTTTGTAGAGGTAGCCGACTACCGCCCGGGGCGCGCGCTGGAGGCCGCCGACCTGGTGGCACAGCTGGCGCCGCCGCCGGTGCAGCGCAGCTTGTTTTGAAGATCACTACATGCCACGCAACCCTCGCCTGCCAACGCCCGCTCGCCCTGAGCCTATTACCTCACCCGCTTGCCCTGGGCCTGTCGAAGGGCCGTTTTCCGACTGTGCCCCGGCTTCGACAAGCTCAGCCCGAACGGTAGGGGGCAAAGCGGCTGGCGATCTTGGCATTCCCTCACCCGCTCGCACTGAGCCTGTCGAAGGGCTGATCACCGACCGCGCACCGGCTTCGACAAGCTCAGCCCAAACGGACTGGGAAGCTAGCCAGGTCGAACCAAACCGCCCGAAGCGCCACACCATGACCCTCGCCCACCCCACCGACTGGCCCGGGTTTCGCGGTGCGGCCCGCGCACTGGTGCAGGCCGGGGTCTGGCCGCAACAGGTGGACTGGTTCACTGCGGGCGATGCAGCGGGCGACCTGTTTGCCAGCCATGGCGCCGAGCAAGCAGCGTCTGCACAAGTCGGCAGCCCTGCGGTGCTGCCCGCCACCCACCCGCCACCCCATGTGTCACCCGATTTCATGCGCCTGTGCGAGCAGCTCATCCTGCACCGCGACCCGGGCCGGTTCACGCTGATGTACCGCCTGCTGTGGCGCATGACGCACGAGCCCGCGCTGCGCCACGACCCGCTCGATGCCGACCGCCTGCAGGCCCACCACATGGCCCGAGCCGTCGCGCGCGACAGCCACAAGATGCACGCGTTTGTGCGCTTTCGCCCGGTCACCCAAGCCGATGGCCAGACGCTGCACATGGCCTGGTTCGAGCCCGACCACTTCATCACCGAGGCCAACGCGGGCTTCTTTGTGCGGCGCTTCACGCAGATGCACTGGGCCATCCTCACGCCCGATGCCTGCATCCGCTGGGATGGCAAAGCGCTGCACACCAGCCCCGGCGCGCAGCGCAGCGATGCGCCGCCGCCCGATGCAGGCGAGGCGCTGTGGCTGACCTACTACCGCCACATCTTCAACCCCGCGCGGCTCAAGCTGAACATGATGAAAAAAGAGATGCCCACGCGCTACTGGCACAACCTGCCCGAGGCGGCGTTGATCACCGAGCTGACGCAAACGGCGCACCAGCGCAGCGGGCAGATGGTAGCGGCCGAGCCCACCACGCCGCGCAAGGCCATCGCGCCGCTCAAGCGCAAAGCCTCCGCTGCTGACTGAGTCTGCATGGGGAACTTGAAAACCCGTTCGGGCTGCGAGCATAAAAACCCGTTCGGGCTGAGCCGGGCGAAGCCTTGCGCAGCGCTTTAACCCACCTGAACTGAGCTGACCCGAGCTGACCCGAGCTGAACTTGCCGACCAGCGCAGCGTGACCGGTTCAAGTGGATGGATGCCGCTCCTGAACGCCCGACAGCTGCCGCATCGCGCTGAATTGCGGCGCTGGCTGCGCCACCGTCCACCGCCAGGGCAGCACGCCCGGCCGCCACAGCGCCTGCAACACCGTGAGCTGCAGCACCCGCTGCGCGCCCGGCCATGGGGCACGCGCTGCGTCGTCCCACAGCAGCTCGGCCCGGGCGGCAATGTGCAGCAGGCCGCCGCCTTCGTAGTCCACCACCAGCAGGCCCGCCAAGGGGTGCTGCACCAGGTTGCCCAGCGTGTTGAAGAACTGGTTGCCGGGGTAGTCGGGCAGGCGCAGCACCACACCGTGCGCGGTCTGCGTGGCGTGCACAAAACCCGGCTCGCCGCCCCGGTGCGACACGTCCACACCTTCATTGCGCGCATCGCCCGGCTGTGCGGCCGAGGCACTGGCGATGAACAGCGTATCGGCCTGCTGAATGCGCCACAAGGCATCCGCATCCAGCGCAGGGCCCAGCGCCTGCACCGGCCCTGGTGGGCTGACCGCCGCCCGCAGTCCCGGTGCCCGCGCCTGGATGTATTTGGGGCAATTGCCAAAGCTCTGCACTACCGCAACTGACAGCCCTGCCTCGCCGAAGGCGGCCACCGCGCCGTTCATGCGGTTGCGGCGGCGGGTGTGCGGCTCCAGCCCCAGCACGCCCACGGGTGCCCCGGGCGACAAACGGGCCAGCACAGGGTCGGCGGCGGCGGGTGCGGTGGCAATGTCCATCTGCAGTGAACTGGGCGTGTGCACGAACCCCGGCGGGCCGGCCAGCATGGTGGCCCAGGGTTGGCCCTGGTCATCCATCGCGCCCAGCAGCAGCGTAGGTAACTTCTCGAACAGCTCGCGGTGCTGGTCGGGCATGTGGTCGCGCAGTACCAGCGGGCCGATGGCCGCCATGCGCTCGCGCAGGCCCACACGCTGCTGCAGCGCCTGCTCGCCTGCGTGGAAGGCTTCAGGGGCGGCTGTGGCGGCGGTCACGCTGCCACCGGGGCGGAGGCGGGCAAGGCATCGGCCAACGGCACGTAGCCGGGCAGCGCCTGCAACCGCGCCACCCAGCCCGCAATGCGCGGGTAGGCCGCCAGCGGCAGCCCGGCGATGTGCGCCTGCGAGGTGTAGCTGATCATGGCAATGTCAGCCAGTGTGGGCTCGGCACCGCCCAGCAGCCAGGCGCGGCCCTGCAGCTCTGCCTCCATGAAGTCCAGCAGGCGTTTGCCGGTGGCCTGCGCGGCCTCGCTGATGGGGCGGCCGCACAGGGCGGCAAAACGCGGCCCCGCAATGCCTGGCGCCAGCCACCCAGCCGCCAGGCTGAACCAGCGCTGCAGTTGGGCCAGGCCCGCTGCGTCCTGCGGCATCCAGGCACTGCCGGGGGCATAGCGCTGCGCCAGGTACACCAGGATGGCGTTGCTGTCGTTCAGAACCTGGCCTGCATCCACCAGCACCGGCACCTGGGCGAGCGGATTGAGCGCCACAAACTCGGCGCGCTGATGTTCGCCCTGCAGCAGGTTCACGTTGATCAGCTGGTACGGCAGCCCCAGCAGGGACAGCAGCAGCTCCACGCGGTGGCAGTGGCCCGAAATCGGCATGCGGTACAGCTGAAGCGGGGTGGTGGGTGACATGGTGAGATCCCTTTGGCAAAGCCGGTTGAAGCGAAGCCGTGACGATAGCTATTGCGCTCCACAACGTTAATAGCCATAGTGCAGCTTTCAAAATTGCGCCAAACGAAACAATGGACCATCTGGACACCTTGCGCTGCTTTTTGACTGTGGCCGACGATGGCGGGTTTGCGGTGGCTGCCCGGCGCCTGGGCTGCTCTGCTGCAGCCGTCACCCGAGCCATCGCAGCACTGGAGGCAAGGCTCGGTGTGCTGCTGTTTCAGCGCAGCACGCGCATGGTGCGGCTGACCGAGGCGGGCGAGCGCTTTTTGGCCGATTGCCGCCCCATCCTGAACGACCTGCACGAAGCCGAGCAGGCTGCCAGCGGCGCACAGGCCGAGGCGCAGGGGCTGCTGTCCATCACCGCGCCGCAGATGTTTGGCATTCAGCACGTCGCGCCCATCGTGCAGGGCTTTTTGCAGGCGCAGCCGCGCGTGCAGGTGCGCACCCTGTTTGTCAACCGGCTGGTGCACTTGCTGGACGAAGGCATGGACGTGGCCATCCGCATTGCGCACCTGCCGGACTCGGGCCTCACTGCGTTGCAGGTGGGCGCGCTGCGTCGGCTGGTGGTGGCGTCGCCCGCCTACCTGGCGCAGCATGGCGAGCCGCAACACCCGGATGATTTGAGCGCACACAGGGCCATCGGTTTTTCGTTCGATGCGCGTGCGCCCACGCCGTGGAAGTTCAAGGACCACATCACCGGCCAGCCGCAGTTTGCGTGGATCAGCAACAGCAACGAGGTGGACATTGCCGCCGCCGAAGCGGGCGTGGGCCTGACGCGCTGCCTGGCCTACCAGGCCGCCGCCAGCCTGCGCGCCGGGCGGCTGCGCGTTGTGCTGGCCGACCACGAACTGCCACCGGTGCCCGTGCACATCGTCTACCCCGCAGGGCGGCGCGCGCCCGCCAAGGTGCGCGCGTTTGTCGAATGGGCCAGCGAGCGGCTGGCCGCAGAACCCGTGTTGCGCGGACGCGGGCTGGAGCGCGGCGGAGGCCGATAAGGGGCAAGTTTTGAACTTTTTTGGCCGCCAGCGCTCATCCATAAAGCGCCAAGCGCTATCAATTTTGAATTCGCCGCGTGGGCACCCACAGCAAGGGGTGCCGGGCCGGGTGTTCGCATCTGGAAGACTTGCGCCCTGTCAAACCCACACCGCAATAACGATCCCCGCGCCTTCCCGCATCGCGCGCATCCTCCGTGCGAGCCGTGCGCCACGGCGGGGGCACGTTACGGGGTGGGGCCTTGCTGGGCAGGTTTTTCGTGACTCGCACGAACAAGCCGGATTCAATCCCCCTTCTGACGCCCATCAATAACCAAAGAAAAGAGGCAGCACATGAGTATTTTCGACCGGCTTTTGGCCAGCGTGCGCAAGCCGACAGACAGGCCTGACACCCCCGCTGCACCGCTCGAATCGGCACCCTTGGACAGGCGCCACAACAAGCGCGTTAACGCGCGCAAGGGCACCACGGTGCTGATCATTGACGACTCGCCCACCGTGGTGGCCGTGCTGCGCAAGGCCCTGCGTTCAGCAGGCTATGACACCCGCGAGGCGCTGAACGCCGAGCAGGGCCTCGCCCTCATCGCGCAGGACCCGCCCGAACTGATCTTTCTCGACATCATTCTGCCGGGCATGAACGGCTTCAACGCACTGCGCGCCATCCGCAAGTTGCCCGCTTCGCAGAACATTCCCGTGATCATGATCAGCGGCAACGAGCACGCCACCGAGCAGTTTTACGCCAACCGCATTGGGGCAGACGACTTCATGAAAAAGCCGTTCTCGCGCCATGAGATTTTTGCGCGCATTGAAGCGTTGCTCGACCGGGATTTCATCCCCCGGCGCCGGGGTGAGATCGTGCCGGCGGCCCCGTTTTTTGCAACGCCGCCCGCGACGCCATCGGTGCCTTAGCAGCGCAGGCGGGCCGTGACCTGTCCCGCACTGCTCCTCAGCGCCAGAGCGCCAGAGCGGCTCAGCGGCTCAGCGCATCAGTCAGACGAGTGCGCGCCTGACCACGGTCTGCCCGTGGTGGCATCAATGCTGATGCCCATGCGCTCCATGCACATGCCGGTGTGCAATTTCTTCCGCACTGGCCGCACGCACTTCGGTGACCTTGCAGCTGAACTTCAGCGCCTGCCCTGCCAGCGGGTGGTTGCCGTCCAGGTGCACTTCGGGGCCCTTGATCTTGACCACGTTGAAAACGGCGGGCTGGCCTTCGGCGCCCACGCCCTGCAGCTGGCCGCCCACCTTCACACCCGGGGGGAACTCGGCCTTGGGGATGCTGCGCACCAGGCTTTCGTCGCGGGCGCCAAAGGCGTCTTCCACGGCCAGGTCCAGCGCGGTGCTGAAGCCGACGGCCTGGCCTTCTAGCGCAGCCTCGACCTTGGGGAAAATGTTTTCATAACCTCCATGCAGGTACGACAGGCTTCCGCCGTCGAGCGGCTTGCCTTGTGGCGTAGTGACTTTGTAGGTGATGGTGACGGCGGAGTCTTTGGTGATGGTCATGTTGGGCATGCGCCTCGTCGTAAAGGGGTTGCGTGGCGGTGCAGGCAACTGGCACCTGCACCGCGCGGGTCAAACCCCGAATTGTCCACGAGCAGCGCACCCCCGGCCACGTCAGGTGGTTTCAGCCAACGCAGCATCGCCGGGGCGCTCTTCGGCCACCTGGCCGGGGAAGCGCGCAAAACGCCGTGCCTCGCTGCCGTGCACCGGGTCTTGCTCGGGCCAGGGCCAGCCGCCGAACTGGGTGCGGCGGTAGTCGTTCATGGCCTGCATGATTTCGGCCTGCGTGTTCATCACAAACGGTCCGTACTGCGCCACGGGCTCGGCAATCGGCTGGCCTTGCAGCACCAGGCACTCCACGGGCGTGGGGCCGGTGTTGGTCAGCTGCCAGTCCTGGCCCGCAACCAGCTCCAGCGCGGCGTGCTGGCCCACGTCCTGCAGCCCCACACGCAGGCTGTCGCCCACAAAGAAGTACAGCATGCGGCGCGTGCCCTGGCCTTGGGCAGCGGGCAGCGTCCATTCGGCGCCAGGGTCCATGCGCAGCGTCCAGATGGCCACGTCGCCTTCGGGCTGCGACGCCCATGACTCGGGCGGCGGTGCCAGCGGCGCGGGCGCGCCGGGCAGCGCACCGGCAACCACGGTGACGGTGGTGGCACGGCCAGCAGCGTCGTTGTGTACCAGGCGCGGAATGCGCTCGTCCCACAGCATGGTGAAGTGCGGCTCCACCATCTTGTTGCGCGCGGGCAGGTTCAGCCAGATCTGGAACAGCTCCAGCGGGTTGGGCTCGGTGGCGTTCAGCAGCGGGAACATCTCGGAATGCACGATGCCTTTGCCCGCCGTGACCCACTGCACATCGCCGCCGCCAAAGCGCGCGGCGGCGCCCAGCGAGTCGGAATGGTCGATGAGGCCCTTGCGTACCAGCGTCACGGTTTCAAAACCCCTGTGCGGGTGGCCGGGAAAGCCAGGCACCGTGTCGCCGTGGTACATGCTCCAGCCGTCTTTGCGGCTGAAGTCGCTGCCGATCTGGCGGTCGTCCAGCGGCACGGCGGGCGCAAAGGCGCCATTGCCTGCGGGGTAAGCATCGTCGTGGTGGGCGCAGAACAAAAACGGGTCCATCGTGGGCCACTGCGGACCCAGCGCCTGGGCTTGCACGATGGCTTGGGTGGCCTGGGTGGCCTGGGTGGCTTGGGTGGCGGGGGCGCTTGTGGCGGACGAGGGCGCGACGGGCGTGGACGACATCGGGGGCTCCTTGGGTTTGCGCCACCGGCTATCGGGCAGCACGCCCCCCAAAGATAAGGCCACTGGCGTGGATCAGAAGTGCGACCGGCGGAACAGTGCGGTGTGCCGGGCAGGACAGTGACTGAAAGCCGCAGGCGTTGGACAGGTCAGGAATACTGGCAAAAACAGCCGCTAGCGCTTATCCATAAAGCGCCAACAGCTATTACTTATATAGCACCTTAACGAACATCAACCCATCGGCACGCCATACAGGCGCATCGTGGCTTGCACCCGCGCCACCAGCGCTCGCCTCAACGCTGCGGGCTGCAGCACCTCTACCTGCGGTGACAGCCGCATGAGCTGCCCGCAGGCATGTTCAACAGATTCGATGGGCATGTGGACGGCCACGCGCCCGTCTTTGCGGCGCGTGGGTGCAGCGGCGGCCACCGCACGCGCGACGGCACTGCTCAGCATGCGCAGCCCTTTCAGCCCGGCGGGCGTGGCAAGCACCGTCGCCTTGGCGGTGTACAAGCTGGCCTCAAACCGCTGGATGGACTGGGCCCAATAGCCAGGCAAATCAAACGTGGCAGGGCGGCGCACCGCCGTGGTGAGCATGCTGGCCGCCAGGATGTTGGAGACGCGGTAGGTGCGCGGCCCGCGCTCGGTCGTTGTTGCGACCGAGCCGCCTTTGGTGGATGCGGGTACGGGTGCGGGTGCGGCCACCAGGTACCAGACTCCCGCCTTCAGCACCAGGCCCAGCGGGCTCACGGTGCGCTCCACGGTGTCGGCCCAGCTTTCGTAGCGCATGGTGATCTGCTGGCCCGCCCACACGGCGGCAGCCACAGTGGCGAGGTGGGGAGTGGGGTCGCTCTCGCGGTACCAGTCCACCGGGTCCAGGTGCAGGCGGGCGCTCACGCGCTGCGCGTCTTCGCGCCAGGACGCGGGCAGCGAGGCCAGCAGCTTCAGGCGCGCGCCTTCCACGTCGCCGCCCAGGCCCAGGTCGTGCGCCGGGCCGGGCAGGCCGCTTAAGAACACCGCCTGCGCTTCTGACGGCGTGAGCCCTGTGAGCGTGGTCTTCCAGCCCTGCAGCAACGCAAAGCCACCGTTGCGCCCGCGCTCGGCGTAGATGGGCACCCCAGCGGCGCTGAGCTGGTCCACGTCGCGGTACAGCGTGCGCACCGAAATCTCCAGCGCATCGGCCAACGCGGTGGCACTCATGCGGCCCTGGGTTTCGAGCAGCATCTGAAGCGAAAGCAAACGGCTGGCGCGCATGGGGGACGGCGGGTGGGTGAGCGGAACAGAGCGGAACGGAATGGCCTGAAAGCGAAAGATAGCGCAAATACCTGCCATGGGTTGGCAGGTATAGCGGCGCAAACTGCGAGTCTTGACACTGTTCACCGCGCCCCACAAGAACGCGTATGCCCGCAGCCTCGCCCACGGCCCCCGGCCCTCCACGCTCCTCCCCGCCCCTTCATCACCCCTTCAGCACGCCTTCCCCCATCGCAGATCTCACCATGACGTCCCCTCACGCGCTCACCCTTCCGCAGTCCGCCGCAGCACCTACCTTGCTGCTTTATGGCGGCGCAAATTCTGGTCATTCATACAAGGCCCGCCTGCTGCTGTTGTTGTCGAACACGCCGCATCAATACCAGCGCATCGCGTTGGACACCCCCAGGGCGCTGCGCCCAGCGCCCTTCGTGGCGGCCAGCAAATTCGGCGAGGTGCCCGTGCTTGTGGACGAAGGCACCGCCTATTGCCAGTCCGACGCCATCCTCCTGCACCTTGCGCAACGCACCAACGCCTTGCGGGGCAACGCATCGGAAGCGGCCGCCATCCTCGAATGGCTTTTTTGGGAGACCAACCGCATCGGGTTCAGCGTGCCCAACCTGCGCTATGCGCTGCGGTTTGAGCCCCAGCCAGAACCGGTGCTGGCGTATCTGCGCGCCCGCGCCACGGCAGATCTGGCCCAGCTAGACAACGCACTCGCCCGCACGGATTTTCTGGTGCCCTCGGGCCCCACCATTGCCGACATTGCCTGCTGCGCATACCTGTTCTGGCTGCCAGACACGGGGCTGAGCACGCAAGACTTTCCCCACGTATCGCGCTGGCTGAGCGCGTTGCGTGCGCTGCCCGGATGGATGCACCCCGACCTCGCCCTAGCGTTGGCCTGATGCACGCGCGCACCCCGGCAACCGAAAGCACATCGCCTGCCTTGCCCAAGGCACCACCGCGCAATCACGCAACCACGCAACCACACCACCACCTCTCAGTCGCCACACCATGCAAAACACCGCTCCAATAGACAACGTCACCACTACCAGCCCCCCGGGCAACATCGCAGCACGCGACTTTGACTTTTTGATGGGCCCCTGGCGCATTCGCAACACCCGGCTGGTGCAGCGCCTGGCAGGCTGCAGCGACTGGGAAGTGTTCGACGCCACCGGCACCGCGCGCCCGCTGCCGGGCGGCATCGGCAACTGCGACGACTTCATCCCGGCCACCTGGAAGCCCGGCTTCGTGGGCATGTCGCTGCGCCTATTCAGCCCCGCATCGCAGCGCTGGAGCATCTACTGGCTCGACAACTCCACGGGCGGGCTGGACGCCGCCACCGGCCTGCTGCAGCCGCCGGTAGTGGGCGGCTTTCACCACGGCGTGGGTCTGTTCTACGGCGAGGACGTGCTGGACGGTCGCCCGGTGCGCGTGCGCTTCGAGTGGTCGCAGATGCACACCGGCGCACCGCGTTGGGAACAGGCGTTTTCTGGCGACGGCGGCGCCACCTGGGAGGTCAACTGGGTCATGGAGTTTGCGCGGCCGGTGTGAGGCCCCAGTCTGAAGCATTTGCCACGCGCCGCTATCGGTCCATCGGTCCATCGGTCCACCCTGCCACCCAGCTCAGTCACCACGCTGCCCGTTTTCCGACGTAGAAAAATCCAGGAATATTGGTCAAATTGGCCTCTAGCGCTTTACCAGCAAGCGCTAGCAGCTATCAATTTAGGAATACTTACTCGGCGTGCTGCGCACGAACCGCCCGCGCTTGCGCCTGGCAACCCGTGGACGCAGCCACCGCCCGCCGTTGCGCCGTTTCACCCGCCACAAACGCGTGTTTTCGGCGGTGGTCTGCACCGTGTCGGTGCCCAGCGGCAGCGGCAGCAACATGGGCGGCGTGGGGCTGGCCACCAGCCGCTGGGCCTGTGAACGGCGCGATTGGTAGCAATTGTGCAAACAGTCCGTTCTGAAGAACGGTATTTATCGTTTCTGCTGCGCGCCCTACAGTCGGTTCACCGTCCGAAAAGCCGGACCCCACTGACTGCACTCCCGCCCATGACCACCTTCTCCGCCACGGTCCAGACGCGCATCAAGGCGCCCCCTGCGCTGGCGTTCCAGCACATTGCGCCCATGGACCCGCGCGCCCTGTTCACCGGCTACGGCCCCTTGCCCGCCGTGACCGGCACCCACGACCAGACGGGAGCGTGGGACACACCCGGGCAGACGCGCACGGTGGCCCTGTCGGACGGCAGCAGCGCGCAGGAGGGGCTCAAGCACTACCACCCCGCGCAATATTTCAGCTACACCGTGGGCAGCTTTACCGGCGGCGCCCTGCGCTGGCTGGCTACGGGTGCCGATGGGGCCTGGTGGTTTGACCCACAGGCGGGAGGCACGCAGACCAACGTGCATTGGCGCCACGCATTTCACGCCCGCTCCAGGTGGGCAGCCCCCGTGCTGTGGCTGCTGGCCAGCGTGTTGTGGCGCGGCTACATGCGCAAGGCGCTGCGGCTGGCCAAGATGCAGATCGAGAGCCCAGCGCGCGCACCCGCTGGCTCGGCACTGTCAGCCTGACTACCCCCGGGGGGCAATCATGCGCTCGCCCCGGCCCAGCGGGTCCAGCGTGACCTCGCATTGCGGCGCGGCCTGCACGTCGGGGCGGTCAACGCCGCCCAGGTCTTCCAGGGCCGTGAACTGCCCGTCCAGGAACAAAAATGTGGTGGTGCCCGCAATGTGCTGCAGCGCTGCATCAGGCGCCTCAAAACCTGCACCCGTGGACTTGTCGCCATCCAGCAAGTATGTCCACATGCCATCGTCCTGCTGCGCCAAGTGGCCCAGGTCGACAAGCTTTTGTTTGACGTTGCTCGCGTACACACGCCCGCGCAGCGCGTACAGCACAAACGGCACGCCGGAGCCGCTGTGCCCTGTAGGTGCAGGGGGTGATACGGCAGCGGATTCAGGCGACGAAGGGGTGGCAGTTGCAGACATGAACGACTCCTTGAAAACCAAAAAATTCTCACCCCGCTCAACGGTGGCGTTAGGGCAGGGAAGTGCCCGGTTGCCAGCGCACAGTGCATTGCGCACTATGCCGCCGCTCTTCCATCGAAGTGCCGCGCGGGAAAGAAGGGATTGAGGACCATCGCGGCGAAGCAGGCTCGGGCAGCGCAATGGGACCTGCTGCCGTTGTAAAACGTTGCTGCAAGCAGCGGTGTAGGACGACGTCCGTACCGACTTGGAACGAACAGGTTCATAAGCGCCACCGCTAGCTAGAGCACCAGCGCCAGCATCAGCGCTACGGCCCCACACGCCAGAACCGATGCCACCACCATCAACGCGCCATCGCGCACCATGAGCGCGAGGCCAAACAGCGCAATTGCGCCCATCGGCACCGAACTGGCAAACGGAAACAGCTCCAGGGGCGGGACCAGCAGTGCCAGCGCCACGCAGGCCGCGGCGGCAATGCGGATCCATGTGCCGACTGCCAGCGCCTGCAGACGCCCGTAAAACCACTGGTCCAGCCGCGCAGCGAGGGGCCGCGCCATGGCCACCACCCGCTGCAGTTGCCGCGCACCCAAGGCGCGACGGGCTACAAAACCCGGTACCCACAGCCGCTTGCGCCCCCACAGCATCTGCAGCGCAAACAGCACCACCACGGCCGCCAGCGCCGTCGGCACACCGGGCACCCCGCCCAGCGGCGATAGCTCGATCATGGCCGGAACGATGAGGAACGGGCCGTAGCTGCGGGTGCCGATCACATCCACCATGTCACCCACCGCTACGCGATCATCGCTCTCGGCGAGCACTTCGAATCGGTCGAGGATTTCGCCCAACGACTCGGGGCGCGATACGGACGAAGCATGGTGGGCAGACATGAAGCAACAGCAAAGTTGAAGTCGGGTTTGAAATGATGCCGCGCTGCGTGCCGGCAGCTCAGCGGCAAGAAGGCGAACGGTGATGGCCCAAGCGTGCACTGCGTTACATCCGGCCCATGGCAGACACCAGCCTGCGCCCTTGTGGGAGACGGGCTGACACGCAAACTCCCACCCGCCAGCTCTCACCGCTGGGCGGCTTCGACCAGCTCATTGCATGACGATTTGTATTGCGTACTGCGCACTGCGCGTTCCGTTGCTCAGGCCGCAAACCCGCCATCAATCAGCAAGCTGGCCCCGGTCACCATGCCCGACTCCGGCCCCGCCAGATAGGCCACCATGCCCGCGATTTCGTCGGGGTGGGCGTGACGGTTGAGCGCCATCATGCTGTGCATGTTGTCGGCCAGGGGGCCATCTGCGGGGTTCATGTCGGTGTTGACCGGGCCGGGCTGCACGTTGTTTACGGTAATGCCGCGCGGCCCCAAGTCCCGCGCGAGGCCTTTGGTGAGGCCCACGATGGCGGCCTTGCTCATGCCATACACGCTGAAGCCCGCCCATGGCACGCGGTCGGAGTTGGTGCTTCCGATGGTGATGACGCGGCCATAGGCGCCGTCCTGCCCCATGTGACGCACAGCAGCCTGTGTGGCCACGAACACAGCCCGCACGTTCACGTTGAGCGTGTGGTCAAAGTCGGCCAGCGCAAAGCTGTCCAGGTCACCCGCCACGGCCACGCCCGCGTTGTTGACGAGGATGTCGATGCGGCCCAGCGTGCGCGCGGCGCCGTCGATGGCCTGCACGAGGGCGGCGGCGTCGGCGCTATCGGCCTTCAGCGCCAGGGCCTTGCCACCGCCCGCTTCAATGGCGGTCACCAGCGCCTGTGCGGGGGCTTCGGAGCTGCTGTAGGTAAAAGCCACGGCCGCGCCGTCGCGCGCCAGGCGCTGCACGATGGCCGCGCCAATGCCGCGGGCGCCGCCGGTGACAAAGGCGACCTTGCCCACCAGTACACCTGAAGCGCTGCTGGATGGTGTGGTGAATGGTGTGGTGACGAGTGTGGCGGCTGGGGGTGTGCCAGGCACAGAAGACATGGTGTTTCTCCAAATATCAGGGGTTGAAAAGGTTCTGCAAAGAACCACAAGCCCCTGCAGTGTCAGAAATCCGTTGCCTTGCCGGTAGCCATGAATGGGCTGGATCTATTTCAACCCACAGTTGAAAATGCAGCCCATGCAACCGCTGAGCCATCTCGAATCGTTCGTCAAATCTGCCGAGTCCGGCAGCTTCTCGGCCGCTGCGCGGTTGATGGGCCTCACGCCCGCCGCTGTGAGCAAAAACGTGGCGCGGCTGGAGGCCGGGCTGGGCGTGCGGCTGTTCCAGCGCAGCACACGGCGCCTTACGCTGACCGAGGGCGGGCAGCGCCTGCTGGCGCAGATCAGCCAGCCGCTGACGGCGCTGGCCGATGCGGTAGACCACGCGGCCGAGGCCGAGCAGCAACCTGCGGGCACGCTCAAGGTCAGCATGGGCCAGGCCTTTGGCCGCGCGTACCTGGTGCCGTTGCTCACCGAGTTTCTTCAGCGCTACCCGGCCATCCAGCCCGACTGGCGCTTTGAGAACCGCCAGGTCGATCTGATCGGCGAAGGCTTTGACGCAGGCATTGGTGGCGGCCTCAACCTGAACCCGGACATGGTGGCGCGCACGCTGGGCCCTGTCCACCTGGTGGCGGTGGGGTCGCCCGCGCTGCTCAAGGGCCGCAGGGCGCCGCGCCATCCGTCCGATCTGGCGCAGTGGGACGGCATTGCACGGCGCACCATCCGCACGGGGCGCATCGCAGTCATCACACTGCGCAACAAGGCGGGCGAAGCAGCAGCGGCCGAGTTGCGCCCGCGCCTCGTGTTCGACGACCCCGAGGCCATGTGCCAGGCCGCGATGATGGGCCTGGGCCTCACGGTGCTACCCATGCCATTTGCCCTGCCCTGGCTGGCGCGCGGCGACCTGGTGCGCGTGTTGCCGGGCTGGTGGGCCGATGCGGGGCCCACGTCGCTGTATTACCCCAGCAAGAAGCTGCTGCCCGCGCGCACGCGGGTGTTCGTGGACTTTGTGGTGGAGCAGTTCAACGCGCGGGGTTTTGCGCAGCGTGTGCGCGGGGATTGAACAGTCGCCCCTTCAGGCAGGCGCTGGCGCGCGCAACGTCTGCGGTAGTCCCATCGCAGGGCGCCCATTGCCCCGCGTGCCCGCCATAGCCCCGTGCCAGCGCGGGCCAATCCCGGCCCCGCATTGCCCGCCCGGTCAACCTGCCTATAGTGCAGCCCATGCGTTCATGGGTTGCCATCTGGGTTTTGCTGCTGAGCTGTGTGTTTGTGACACACACGGTTGCGGCATCGACGGCCCCGTACAACACCTGCTGCATGGAAGAGTGCCGCGACGAGATGGGCGTGTGTGTGACGCACTGCACCGCGTGCACCCAGCCCGCAGCCATGGTCGATGCGCTGCTGCCACGCACTTCCCCAGTCCTCCAGTGGGGCCCCGCACAACGCCCCTCGGTGTTGCCCTTCCCCGCCTACACCTTGTGGACGCCCCCGGGATAACGGTTTAAGAACGGGTCGCCTGCTGGCAGCCATTGCCAATGGGCTGCGTTTTTTGTCTGATCTTTTTTTACCGTTTACCAAGAGGACTTCACCATGAAGCAACAACAACAACAACGTTTTCTCAAATTGACTGCATTCATCGGCCTGCTGCTGGCGTCTGGCGCTGCCATGGCTGCCTCAGACTGCTGCGGCGATCTGGTCGATTGCTGCATGGAAATGCTGGACTGCTGCCTGTAAGGGCGCAACTCAGGCCCGCAGGGCGGGCACTGAGCCGGGGTGATTGACCCCTTTACGGGCTGGCGCTGCAAGGTGCCAGCCCGTTTTTGTTGCGAAGGCCCAGCGCCTCCGAAATAGCTTCATAACGGTGTGGGGCGCAGCCAAGGTCAGCACTTCTACACTGCACCACCATCGTTCTCATCCCACGGGGGCCCTGTATGCGGATTCGCTGTTTCACACGCTGCACCACCATCATCAGCCTCGGCCTGTGGGCCTGCCTGTCCGCTGGCACCGGGTACGCCCAACCAACCCAGGCAGCCCAGCCCACCGAAGCCGCCGCAATGCCGTGGCGCGAGGCATCGACACCTGCTGAACAAGCGCTGGATGCCGCAGCCTTCCAAGGCCTGGACGCCGCACTGTCCAGCCAGCTCACCGATGTGCAAAGCGCCGTGGTGGTGTTGCGCGGCCGGGTGGTGTACCGCTACTACCGCGATGGCGAGCCTGACAAGCTGCGCGATACGCAGTCCGCCTCGAAAAGCGCGCTGTCGGCCCTGCTGGGCACGGCCATTGCGCAGGGCCGCATCGCCAGCGTGGACCAGCGCGTGGTCGACCTGGTACCCGAGTGGGCGCCGCTCAATACCGACCCGCGCACCGCCACCATCACGTTGAGGCATCTACTGACACTGACGGCGGGTTTTGCGCTGGACGGCGGACCACGCACCCGCTCTGGCACGGCGGCACCCTTGCCCGTGCGCGAGGCCTGGGCCCGGCCGCTGGCCGCAGAGCCGGGCCAGACATTTGCCTACGACAACTCCGTAACGCCGCTGCTGGTTGCCGTGCTGGAGAAAGCCACCGGCATGCCCCTGGCCGACTACGCGCGCCAGCAGCTGGTGGGCCCGTTGGGGTTTGCCGAGCCCAACTACCGGGACAGCATCGTGCACCTGCGCACGCTGGACATGGCCAAGCTCGGCCAGTTGTACCTGCAGCGCGGCCAGTGGGGCGGCAAGCCGCTGGTGCCCGAGGCGTTTGTGGATGCCTCGGTGCAGGCGCAAAACGCGGGCGGGCCGCCCTTGGGGCTGTCGTATGGCTACCTGTGGTGGGTGGCGCCCGGCAAGGCGCCACGGCCCACCTTCATGGCGAGCGGGTTTGGCGGGCAATTCATCTGGGTGTATCCGCCGCTCGATCTGGTGGTGGCCACCACATCCACCGTGTCATCCGAGAGCGGCCGACGCGGCCAAGCACTGCAGTGGATTCGCAACCACCTGTTTGCAGCGGCACAGCGCAGGGTGGCGGCCGATCCGAAATAGCATCGGCGCCTCCAGCTCCCTCGCCCCTCGCCCCTCGCCCCTCGCCCCTCGCGGGAGAGGGTCGGGGAGAGAGGGCACAAAATGCGCTGCGCCTGAAAACACCCCTCTCCCCCGCCCTCTCCACAAGGGGAGAGGGAGTCAAAACAAAACCGCTGCTATCGAAGGAAACTGCGCCCAACGGGCATCAAGGCTGTTTGTTCACAAACGCCACCGCCAGCCCTTGGGCCGTCACGGTGATGGGCCCGGGCTGCAGCCCCATGCCGTCGAACAGGGCCGTGTCCTGTGGGCGCAGCTGGTGCAAGGTGACTTCTCGCAGGGATTGCTCGGCCAGCACCGGGCCATAGACATTGAGAAGGTCGGTGACCGCGGGTTTGAGCGTGGGGAAATCCAGCCGCCCCAGCTTGATCTGGTGGGCGCGCAGGCTGCGGTCGCTGGCCTCGTAGCGCAGCGCAAACTCCACGTCGAACGTACCGGCATGCCCGCGCCGCAAGGCAGGGCCCGCCGCGTCCACCACCATGGCCGCGCCCAGGCGGTTGACATCGGGCAACAGGCGCAGACGGGGCGCCTGCAAGGTCAGGTCAAACAGGCCCTGCACCGGCACACTGCGCGGGAATTTGGTGGCCACCATCTCTTGCAGCTGCGAAAGCGGCACGGTGTAGCTGGGCTGGGCCTGCGCCCCACGCCCTGCCAGCAGCATCACCGCTGCGCCGCCCAGGGCCAGGCCGAGGGGGGCCGTGGTCAGAAATCGTCTGCGATGCAGCATGGGGGTTCACTCCTTGAAGGGGTATGGGACACCGAAGGGGTGAAAAGGTGCCACACCATTGCGGGTTCTGCTGAATAACCGCCCAACAGATTCAAAAATTATCTATTCACTATTGCTGTTAATTCATTGAATTTAATAGAATTTCATCATAAATTATCTATTCATATAATCATTCATGGCTAGCACCCAAGAACTCACCCCAAAAGCCCTGCAGGCCCTGCGCCGCCAGGGAGGCGTGCTGACCAGCGCCGAGCTGCAAGCGCTGCTGGGCGTGAGCCAGCCCACGGTGTCGCGGGCGCTGGCGCCGCTGATCCACGCGGGGCAGGTGCAGAAGGTAGGGGCGGCGCGCTCGCAACGTTATGTGCTGCCGCGCACCGTAGCCGGCGTGGGCAACGAGGTGTTGGTGATGCGCATCGACGCGCAAGGCCGCCCCTCCCCGTTTGCGCGCATGGTGCCGCTGGAAGGCGGCGCGTTTTGGGTGGACGAGGCCGACGGCGTGAGCGCGCGCCACGACGGCCTGCCCTGGTTTCTGGACGACATGCGCCCCCAGGGTTTTATGGGCCGCACCTTTGCCCACGCGCACCCCGAGCTGCAGCTGGGCCACGACCCGGGCCACTGGAGCGACGACGATGTGCTGCGCGCGATGACGCTGTATGGCGACGACCTGCCGGGCAACCTCATCATGGGTGAGGCCGCATTCCAGCGCTTTCACACGCTGCCTGCGCGGGCCTCCCGGGTGGCCTCGGCCGCACACTACCCGCAGCTGGCCGAGCAGGCGATGCGGGGCACGCACCCGGGTTCGTCCGCGGGCGGCGAGCAGCCCAAGTTCTGCACCATCACGGCGGGGCGCCACCTCATCGTCAAGTTCTCCCCCGCAGGCGATTCCGCCACCGACCAGCGCATGCGCGATCTGCTGGTGTGCGAACACCTGGCGCTGCACACGCTGGCGCAGGCCGGGCTGCCCGCTGCGCCCACGCAGCTCTTCATGGGCGCGGGGCGGGTGTTTTTAGAGTCGGAACGGTTTGACCGCACACCGCTGCCAACGAATGACCCGCAGGCTTTGGGCGGGCGCATCGGCATGGTGTCGCTGCAGGTCTACAACGCCGAATACGTGGGCGAGATGGACAACTGGGCCGCCACCGCCAACCGCATGGCCGCGCGCCACCTGCTCACGCAAGCCGATGCACGCACGCTGCGCCTGCTGGAGGCGTACGGCCAGCTCATCGCCAACACCGACCGGCACTACGGCAACATCTCGCTGGTGCTTAAAGGCGACGACTGGGCGCTGTCGCCCACCTACGACATGCTGCCAATGTTGTACGCCCCCGTGGGCGGCGAGCTGGTGCCACGCGACTTTGCCAGCCGCCCCTTGCAACCCACCGCTGCGACGCTGGGCGAGTGGGATGAGGCAAGGGGCCTGGCGCTAGCCTTCTGGAGGGCTGCGGCGGTGGACGAACGGGTGTCGGCGGGCTTTCGGGCCATTGCGGCCGACAATGCGCGCCATATTGGCTGATTCGCGGCATGCCTCAGGCAAACCCCGCCGCCCTGAGCCCGTCAGAGGGCCACCTCAGAAAGCGCCCTGGCTTCGACAAGCTCAGCCCGAACGGGGGGATGAGAGGCAAGCGGAAAGTGGCATGAGGCATGAGGCATGAGGCATGAGGCATGAGGCATGAGGCATGAGGCATGAGGCATGAGGCATGAGGCATGAGGCATGAGGCAAGTAGCCAATCAAGCCATATTGGCCGCTAGCGCTTATCCAATAAGCGCAGGCAGCTATTATTTTTGATCCTCAGCGCCCCACCACCGACCAACCAGCCTTCTGGTTGTTCTTGTCGTTTTCATACTCCCACCCGGTGCCACAGCGGTCGCACACATAGCGGGTGATGGTGACGTTGCCGTCGTCGCGCTCTTCCTTGCGGTTGCCGCGCTGCACCAGCTCGGCATGGCCCGGCGCCTTGCGCCAGTTGCGCTGGATGCCCTGGCAGGGCTCGCACAGCACCATGGGTTTGAGATCGTTCTGTCGGACTATGTCTTTGGTCAGCATGTGGGGGCAGCCCTGATGGGCTGTGGTGTGTGGACGAGCGGGCGGGTTTGCGTGCTGCGGGCGGCTACTGTAAGGCACATGCGCCCGGAATGACACTGCCCGGCGATAGAAAATCAAGCCAAATAGGCTTCTAGCGCTTCATCCATGAGCGCTTTAAGCTATCAATTTAGGAGTTTCCTACCATGGCGAGTGCTTTGGCCATTCGCGCATTGCGCAGCACTGCGCCTGCGCGCGCCACCTCCTGGCGCTTGTGCACCACAAAACCCGCCGCGGCAAAGAAGGGCTCGGCCGTCAGGCTCACGTCGGCATGCAATTGCGTGACACCACGCGCTGCGGCCTGCGCGTGGATGTGCGCCATGAGCAATCGCGCCACGCCTTGCCCGGCAAAGGCGGGGGCCACAAAAAAATGATCGATGTAGCCCGTGGTCTGCAGGTCAGCAAAGCCTGCCAGTGCTCCGCCATCCACGGCTTGCGCGACGAAGGGCTGGTTGGCTTGCAGACGCTGGGCCCACTGCGCTGCGTCATGGTGGGGCGGCGCCCAGGCGGCCAGCTGGTCGGGGGTGTAGTCCTTTGCAGCGAGACAGTGCACAGCGGCCTCGAACACGGCGCGCAAGGCGGGTTCGTCGCCAGGGCGGAAGTTGCGGATGTGGAGAGCGGTCATGGTGATCCGGCGGTCTGGTCTGGCGGGGCGGTGCCGCGCAAGCAAAAAAGCGCGCGATGTTGCCACAAGCGGCGGCGCTGGGCGCGCCGACCTCAGCCCGCCGTCGCCATGCGCAGCCTGCGCGCCGCGTCTTCGTCGCGCGCATCGTCGATCTCGCGCAGCACGGCCTGCATGTCGACGTCCACGTGCTCAGGGGCATAGCGGCCGGTCAGCGGGGTCTCGTTGGTCAGCAGCCCGCTCTGGTACAGGCTCCAGATCTCGGGCCCGTATTGCGTGGTGCGCAGCTCGGGCGCGTACTGGCCGAAAAAGTCGCGCAGGTTGGCCACGTCGCGCATCAACATGCGCTGGGCGTGGTTGTTGCCTGCGGCGTCTACGGCCTGGGGCAGGTCGATGATGACCGGGCCTGCCGACCCACCCTCACCAGCCTCGCCATCCACGCCCGGCAGGTGCGCCAGCAGGATGTTGAACTCCGACAAGTCGCCGTGCACCACGCCCGCACACAGCATGCGCACCACCTCGGCCACCAGCGTGGCGTGGTGGGTGCGCGCGTCTTCGGGCGTAAAGCTCACGTCGTTCAGGCGCGGGGCGGCGTCGCCGTTCGCATCCGTCACCAACTCCATCAGCAGCACGCCGTCGTGAAAGTTGATGGGCTGCGGCACGCGCACGCCTGCAGCTGCCAGGCGGTACAGCGCATCGACCTCGGCGCTCTGCCAGGCGGCCTCTTGTTCTTGCCGGCCGAACTTGCTGCCCTTGGCCATGGCGCGGGCCGAGCGCGAGTTCTTGACCTTGCGGTTTTCGGTGTAGTCCACGGCTTGGCGAAAGCTGCGGTTATTGGCCTCTTTGTAGATCTTGGCGCAGAGCGTGTCGTCGCCACTGCGCACCACAAAAACCATGGCTTCCTTGCCGCTCATGAGCTGGCGAACCACGGTGTCGATCAGGCCTTCCTCGATGAGGGACTGCAGGCGGGGGGGTGCTTTCATGGGTGCATTTTGCGCTCTGTGCGCAATCCCCTCAGTCGCTAGCGGTCAGCTGGCGCAGCCGCTGGTGGGCCTCGCCCGACCGGTCTGGCGGCAACTGGTGCTTGGACTGCAGGTAGTGGTGCGTGAAGACGACCAGGTAAGCATCGAGCACTTGCGCGGCGTGCGCATCGCCCGCCAGATCGAGGCACAGCGATGCCACTTCGGACGTGCAAAAGTGGTCGTCCCGGCGTGAGCGCCGCAACTGGTAGCGGGAGATCTGCTCGGGCGCGAGGCTCAGCACCGGAAAGCGGGCGATGTAGGGGCTTTTGCGGAACATCTTGCGCGCCTCGGGCCAAGTCGCATCGAGCAGGATGAACAGCGGGCGCTTGGCCACAGCCCCATCCACAGCCAGGTCCGCGCTGCCCACCGCTGGCTCGGGCGCAGGCACCTGCGTCACCACACGTTCGGGCGCCACAAACTCGCCAGGGAACACCACGTAAGGCTGCCACTGCGGGTCGGCCAGCAGCGTGAGCAGGTCAGGATGAACCTCGGTGCGCGCCCAGCCAAAGGCAAAAGTGTCGGGCACCACGTCGGCAATCAGCCAGCCGGTGTTGCTGGGTTTCAAGGGCTCGATGTCGGCCATCAGCAGGCACACCCCGGCGCGCGTAGGCACCATCGGGCACACCCCACACACGCAGTGGCTGGGCACCAGGCGGCAACCCGGGCAGCGCTCGCCCTTGATGCCGCCCCGGGCCAGAAAGGGTTTGGCGCTGCGGGCAAGGCGCTCGGTGCGCAGGCGGGATACCGCATGCGGCAGGGCGACGCGGTGCTCCAACGTCACTGCCCGCCCGCTTGTTCCAGCGCAAACAGCGGCAGCTCGGCTTTGCGGCTCAGCCACACGCCGCCACCCAGCTCGATGGCGCCTTCCTGCAGGCCACGCCGGTACAACTCGGCACGGTGGCGGAACACGCGGTTGTCGGTCAGGTCTTCATCGATGATGTCGCGCTCGTAGTCTTCACGCGACACAGCCTCTACATACAGCGCGCCTTTACTCAGGCGCCCCAGGTTGTGCAGCGCGGTCTTCAAATCCGGCGGGCTCAGGTAAGGCAACACACCCTGGCAGATGACGAGGTCAAACGGCGCATCGGCCGCGTAGTCCACCACCGAGCCCTGCTGCCACCCAAAGCGCTCGCACAGGTAGGGGCTGAACTCCACGCCCTGGTAGCTGGCCTGCGGAAAATGCTGCGCCACGATGCCCTTCCACAGCCCGATGCCGCAGCCCACGTCCAGCACGCGCAACACGGGCACACGCAGGTATTTGAGGTAGCTGCAGACAAACGTGCCCAGGCGCTCCATGTGCGCCGGGTCCACCACGCTGGTCTTCTTGTCGAAGTAAAAGCGCTGGTAGTAGGCCTCGTCGAAGGTGGTGGCGCTGGCGGATTTCAATGGGCGGTCCTTGTGGTGATGAGGGAGTCGGCATCTTGAACTGGAAAAATCCATTCGGGGCTGCGCTTCGACAAGCTCAGCGACAACGGTTTTCAGCGGATGGATGCCAGCTCGATAACAGAATAAGACTTACGCAAACAAGGATGCAACAACGGCTTTGCCAAAGAGCAAGCGCTTTGCCTGCGCCCGTTTTGCGGAAGTCGTGAGAGAAGAAAGAAAGCGCGAGAGTATCCCGCACATGGCTGCGTGGCATTGCCATGGCCCAGCGGGGCGAGCACCAGGGCCGCAAGATCCACCAAATTGCCCTCGCCACCGGCGCCATCCGCCGCACCATCGATTCCAACCGGTTTGTTACCGGTGTCAACTGGGTGGACGGTGAGCTGAGGCACGGCACCTGGGAAGTCGAAGAAAGCAGCTTGCGCCACATCGACCCCGCCAGCGGCGCCGTGCTGCAGCAGCTGGACATGCCGCAAGGCGTCGGCGTGGGCGTGAGCAGGCTCGAATCCGACGGATCTGACCTCTTTTACTGCGGAGGTGGCGGCAGCGGCAAGGTGCGCGCCGCGCGGCGGCCACAGACAAGCACGGCGGCTTGAAGAAGCGGGAGCATGGCAGAGCCCAAGAGCGGCTCACAAAACTCAGCGAGGCGGTTGGTCAGTACGACAGGACGCGGCAACGGCGCCAGAAACGTTTCGTGAGTCGCCAAGGACGTGTCAAGCTGACGCGGGCTTCGGTGGGCGGTGCAGCGCGCAGATCTTGTTGCCGTCCGGGTCGCGCAGATACGCCAAGTACAGGTTGCCGCTGGGGCCTTCGCGGTAGCCGGGTGGGTCTTCACACGTGGTGCCACCGTTGGCGATGCCAGCCGCGTGGAACGCATCGGCCTGCTCGGGCGACTGCATGGCAAACCCGATGGTGCTGCCATTGCCAAACGTGGCAGGCTCACCGTTGATGGGCGTGGTGATGCCAAACGTGCCGTTGGGGCTCCGGTAGAAATATCGGTTCTTGTTGGCCACGCCGGGCGGCACGCCCACGGTGCCGAGCAGCGCGTCGTAAAACTTGCGCGATACCTCAAGGTCGTTCACACCAACCATCACATGACTGAACATATTCTTCTGTCTCCATTTGGGCCCCCGGGGGGCGGGTTGTAGGCTGGGCGATGTTACTTGCTGGTAGATGACCGAGGGACGCGTTGGCCAAAGCCCCCGCGGGTCGCATGCGGACGGCGTGGCATGATTTTAAGAAGAATAGCTTCTAGCGCTTATTCAACAAGCGCTAACAGCTATCAAATGCAGAGCATTTTTTATTCCCCCACTCACCCATACCGCCCGCAACCATGCTGCCATCAACCCCTGCCAAACACTTCACCCCCGTCCCGCTCAGCAAGGCCTATCGCCTGCTCAACCACGGGCCCACCGTGCTGGTGTCGGCCGAACATGCCGGGCAGCACAACGTGATGGCCGCATCGTGGGCCTGCGCGTTGGACTTTGCGCCGCCCAAGGTGACGGTGGTGCTGGACAAAGCCACCCGCACGCGCGAGCTGGTGGAGGGCAGCGGCAGCTTTGCGCTGCAACTGCCGACGCTGGCCATGGCCGCGCTGACCGTGGCCATCGGCACCGACAGCGCCAAAACCCACCCCGACAAGTTGCAACAACACGGCGTGGAGCTGTTTGAAGCCCCCGACCACGCCGTGCCGCTGGTGCAGGGCTGTGTCGCCTGGCTGGTGTGCCGCGTCATCCCCGAGCCACACAACCAGCAAACCTACGACCTGTTCATTGGCGAAGTGGTGGCTGCGTGGGCCGATGAGCGCGTGTTCCGCAACGGACACTGGGAGTTCGACACCGCGCCCGACGAACTGCGCACGCTGCACTACGTGGCGGGCGGGCAGTTTTATGCCACGGGGGCTTCGGTGAACGTGGCGTGAGCACCCGGCAGGCCGCCGCGAGTCAGGCGTTCACCCCCAGCTTGCTCAACAAGGACTGCGCGCGGTAGTTCGGCTCCGAGACGCCGTCCAGCAAGAACACGGTGGATTTCGCATGCTGCGCGCGCAGCGGAATCAGCGCGGCATAGGCGGGCGATTCATACCAGGCACGCGCCTGTTCCATGGACGGGAAGCGGATGATGATGCAGTCCCCGTCGAACACCCCTTCCTTAACCTCCGCCCGGGTTCCATGCACCAGGAAGGCGCCTTCAAAGTGCTCCAGGCTCGCTTCGATGCGCTGCAGGTAGGTGACGATATCGGGGCCAAATTGCAGATCGCTCAGTAAACCAACGGCATAGGCAGACATGGCGGAGTTCCTTTCTTCTTTGTTTGTGTGTTGCTCAACGTGTTGTTGCAGACTCTGTGGGAGAAGGATCGCGGGGCATCCGGCGCCCATGGGGAAGACTGTAGAAAAAGGGCTCCGCCAAAGCGGTCGTGAGTCGCATGGCAGGTAATACAGCCCATCGATTGCGCCGTATCTCTTATCCATCCGCTCGTCGGCTGCGCAACAGAACACTGTGCAAAAATACAGCCCTCCGTGCCATTCATACGCCTCCTGAGGATCTGCCCATGACGAAGAAGCCTCGCGCTGCCCCCGCTGCGATTGACTCCGAGTCAGCGCTTTTCGCCAGCATCCGCACGCTGATCGAATCGGCCCGCAGCACGATTGCCCGTGGGGTTGATCTGGTGCAGGTGCACACCAACTTCGAAATCGGGCGGCACATTGTGGAGTTTGAGCAGCGGGGCGAGGACCGCGCGGAATACGGCAAGCAAGTGCTCAAACAATTGGCGGAGCGCCTGGGTGCGGAGTTTGGAAGTGGCTTTTCCGTCACCAACCTCAAGTTGATGCGGCAGTTCTATGTGCTGTATGCCCCACGAATCGGCCAGACGGTGTCTGACCTTTCTGCGTCCCCGGCACCTCCTCCATCAATAGGTCAGACGCTGTCTGACCTATTGGCCGCAGGCGCCAGCACACGCCCCTTCACCCTCAGCTGGTCTCACTATGTCTTCCTGCTCGGCATCAAAAATGCAGAGGAACGCAGCTTCTACGAAATCGAGTCCACGCAGCAGAACTGGACCTTGCGGGATCTGCGGCGCCAGTTTCAAAGCGGCCTGTACGAGCGCCTGGCGCTGAGCCGCGACAAGGCCGGTATTCGCCAGCTGGCGCAGCAAGGGCAAACCGTCAGCCGCGCCAGCGACCTGCTCAAAGAACCGCTGGTGCTGGAGTTCTTGGGCCTGTCTGAGCAGGCACGGTTTTCAGAGTCTGACCTGGAAACGGCCATCATCAGCCAGATAGAACACTTCTTGCTGGAGCTGGGCAAGGGATTCCTGTTCGAGGCGCGTCAAAAGCGTTTTACGTTTGACGACGAGCACTTCTTTGTGGACCTCGTGTTCTACAACCGCCTGCTGCGCTGCTATGTGCTTATCGACCTCAAGCTCGGCAAGCTCACGCACCAGGACCTGGGCCAGATGCAGATGTACGTCAACTACTTTGACCGACACGTCAAAACCGATACCGAAGCCGCCACGGTCGGCATCGTGCTGTGCAAGAAGAAGCACGAGGCACTGGTCGAAATCACGTTGCCCAAAGACGCCAACATCCACGCCAGGGAATACCAGCTCTATTTGCCCAGCAAAGAAGAGTTGCAGCAGAAGCTGGCCGAGTGGACAGAAATTTAGATGAAATTGGCCTCTAGCGCTTTACCCATAAGCGCTAGCAGCTATCAAAATCGTAGTTCCCATGCCTAGCGACGGGTTTGAGCCCCAGAATGGCCGCCGCCGCCCCGATTGATACCACCCACCCCCATGCGCATCCTCCACACCTCCGACTGGCACCTCGGCCAGCACTTCATGGGCAAAAGCCGCCAGGCTGAACATCAGGCGCTGATCGACTGGCTGCTCACCCAGGTTGACGCGCACGCGGTGGATGCGGTGCTGATTGCGGGCGACATTTTTGACACCGGTGCGCCGCCCAGTTACGCACGCGAGCTGTACAGCCACCTGGTCGTGCAACTGCACAGCGCGGGCGTGGCGCTGCTGCTGCTGGGGGGCAACCACGACTCCGTGGCCACGCTGGGCGAAAGCCGCTCTGTGCTGGCTTTTTTGAGCACCACGGTGGTCGGTGCGGTGGGTGACGCGGCGGACCACGTGGTGGTGCTGCATCGGCGCGGCGACGGCAGCAGTAATGGCGGCAGTACAGGCAAGGACGAGCCCGGCTGCATCGTCTGCGCCGTGCCCTTTATTCGCCCGCGCGATGTGCTGCAAAGCCAGGCCGGGCAAAGCGCGCAAGACAAGCAGCAGTCCATGCAGGCGGCGCTGCAGGCGTATTACCAAGGCGTGTACGACGCCGCACTCACCCGCCAGGCAAAACTGCAACAGGAACTGGGCTGCACGGTGCCCATCATCGCCACCGGGCACCTCACCACCGTGGGCGCCAGCAGCAATGAATCGGTGCGCGAGATTTATGTGGGCTCGCTCGACGCCTTTCCAACCGCCGCGTTTCCGCCCGCGTGCTACATCGCGCTGGGCCACATCCACAAGCCGCAAAAGGTGGGCGGCCTCAACCACATCCGCTACTGCGGCTCGCCCATTCCACTCGGCTTTGACGAAGCGAAGCAGCAAAAGGAAATGCTGTTGGTGGACCTGGATGCCAGCGGCCTCACCGCCGTCACCGCGCTGCCCGTGCCGCGCTTTCAGGCCATGGTTTCTGTCAACGGCAACCTGGCCACGTTGGCTACTGCCATTGCCACCGCAGCGGCCCAAGGCACCGCCGACAAACCCGCGTGGCTGGAGGTGACGGTGGCCGAAGACGACTATCTGCCCGACTTGCCCGAACGCATCGGCGCGATGACGCAAGGCCTGCCCGTAGAGGTATTGCGCGTGCGCCGCCAGCGCAGCAACGCGGCGGCGATCATCGCGGGCGAAGCCACGGCCACGCTCGATGAGCTGAGCCCCGACGACGTTTTTGAACGCCGCCTCGCGCCGGAGGACTTGCCGCCCGAGCTGCAGCAGGCCCTGAGCCAGCGCTACCGCGCCGTGGTCGCCAGCCTGACCGGGGCGGCCGAATGAAGATTCTGAAACTGCGCCTCAAAAACCTGAACTCGCTCAAAGGCGAGTGGGCCATCGACTTCACCCAGCCGCCGTTTACCGACAACAGCCTGTTTGCCATCACCGGGCCCACGGGGGCGGGAAAATCGACGCTGCTTGATGCGATCTGCCTGGCGCTGTACCACGAGACTCCGCGCCTCAAAAGCGTCTCCAAGTCGGCCAACGACATCATGACGCGCCACACGGCCGACTGCCTGGCCGAGGTGGAGTTTGAAGTCAAAGGCGCCGTGTACCGCGCCTTCTGGAGCCAGCGCCGCGCGCGCGACAAGACCGACGGCGCGCTGCAAGACCCCAAGGTCGAGCTGGCCCACATCGACCCCGCCACCGGCCTGGGCAACATTGTCAGCAGCCAGAGCAACGACAAGCTCAAGCGCGTGGCCGAGATCACCGGGCTGGACTTTGCCCGGTTCACCCGCTCCATGCTGCTGGCGCAGGGCGGGTTTGCCGCGTTTTTGAACGCCAGCGCCAACGACCGCGCCGAGTTGCTGGAAGAGCTGACAGGCACCGAAATCTATGGCGACATCTCACGCACCGTGTTTGAACGCGCCCGCGAAGCCAAGCAGCAGCTAGACACCCTCAAAGCCCGCGCCGACGGCGCAGAACTGCTGCCCGCCGAAACGCGCGACGCGATGCTGGCCGAGATCACGCACTGGACGGCCGAGCTGGCCGCGCTGCAAACCGCGCACGACACCGCACACGCGCACCGCCAGTGGCAAACCCACCTGGCGCACAGCGCGCAAGACTTGGCCGCCACAGACACAGCCCACCAACACGCCGTGGCCGCCCTGCACGCCGCCGCGCCCGATTTGCAGCGCCTGGCAGACAGCGAACCCGCCCAAGCCCTGCAGGCCCCGCACACCGCGCTGCAGCAAGCCCACGCCGCCTGCACCGCGACGGCAGACCTGCTGACCACGCTGCAAGCGCAACACCAGCACGAGTCGGCCGCCAACGCCCAGCACCACCACCGCGCCCACACCCTGGCGCAACACACCGCCGTGGCCGCGCAAGCGCAGCTGCAGCACACCCAGGCCGAACACCAACGCCTGGCCGACGACTGCGCCGCCCACCCGCAGCACGCGCTGCTGGGCGAGCGCCTGGGCGGGTGGCGGCAACAGTTTGAACAGCGCGCCGCCTTGGGCACGCGCCTGGCCGAGCACCATGCGGCGCAAACGGCGCTGCAAGACGAAGTGGCCCAGCGCACGGGCAACATCACCCGCCAAAACGCTGCGGTAGCCACCGCCCTGCAAGCCCAAACAACAGCCCACGCCGCGCTGCAAGCCGCACAGGCCGAACACACCCAGCGCCTGGGCGGCCAGCCCATTGCCGCGCTGCGCGAGCGTTGGTTGGCCGCGCAGGGCCAGGTCACCGCGTGCCAACACCTTGCGCAACTGGCCGAACAGCGCCGCGAATGGGCTGCCCAGCTGGCAACGCTGACCACCGCCCTGCAACAAGGCGACGCAGCCGCCCAAACCCACGAGGCCCAGCGGCTGGCGCTGCGCGAGCAGGCCAAAGCGCTCAAAGAACAGGTGGCCGACAAGCGCCAGCTGCTGGAGCAAGAGCGCCGCATTCAAAGCCTGGACCAGCACCGCCACGCCCTGCAACCCGGCGACGCCTGCCCGCTGTGCGGCGCCACCGAGCACCCGGCCATTGCTGCCTACCAGGCGCTGGACGTGTCGGCCACCGAAACCGCCCTGCAGCAAAAACAAGCCGAGCTGGAGGCGCTGATTGCCACCGGGCAAGCCGTGGCCGCGCAGCTGCAAGTCATCCAGGCCCAACAGGCCGAGCGCCAAAGCCAGCACGACAAAACCACCCAGCACATTGCCCAGTGGCAACCGCAGTGGGCTGCAGCCACCACCGCAATCGCCGCAAGCACCGCAGACGCGCACACCGGCAACACAGCGATCACTGCCATCACCGCAGACGACTGGCACAACCCCAACACCCTGGCCGCCGCGCAACACGCCGCCGCCCAGCAGCTGGCCCAACTGGGCGCCAACCTGCACACCGCCGAGGCGGGCGAACACCAGGTGCAGCAAGCCATGGCCGCTGCCACCCAGTGCACCCAGGCCTGGCAAGCGGCCCAGCACCAGCTCGACCTGCTGCAGCAAGCCACCCACGCCGCACAGGCGCGCCACACTGCGCTGCAACACGCCATCGACACCACGCAGGCGCAAGCGCAAGCACTCGACGCCAGCCTGCAAGCCGCCCTGGCCGAGGCGGGCTACACCCTGCCCGATGTCACCGATGTCACCGATGTCACCGATGCCACCGATGCCACCGAGACCCCCGCCGCGTGGCTGCAGGCCCGCGACGCCGACTGGAAACGCTGGCAGCACACCCAGGCGCAACTGCAGACGCTGGCCCAGGCCATCACCCGCCAGCAAACGCAGTGCGACGCAGCACTCTCGCAGGCCGACACCTGGGCGCAACGTTGGACTGCACTGCAAGGCAGCCTGGGCGGCCAAGACATCGGCAACCACCCGCCAGAACAGGCCGACTTGGCGGACTTGGCAGAACTCGCTGACCTGCCCGACGACGCCCTGCCCGCCGCCCTGGCCGCCAGCGTGTTAGCCACCGAACAGCTCGCCAAAACCCTGGCCGCGCTGGAAGGCCGCCAAGCCCAGGCGCATGCCACCCAGGCCCAGCAAACCACTGCGCTCCACGCCGCCACACACGCTTGGCAGGCGGCATTGCAAGCCAGCCCCTTTGCCACCCAAGCCGCGTTTGAAGCCGCTCTGCTGCCCGCCGCAGAGCGCCAGCGCATCGCCACCCTGCAGGGCGCCCTGCACACCGCAGAGCAACGCGCCAGCGCACTGCACCAGGCCGCCCAGCACAAACACGCCCAGCTGCAAGCCCAGGCCCTGACCAAGCAAACGCCCGAAGCGTTAGACGCGCAACTGGCAGACCTCAAAACCCAGCGCGACACCCACAGCGAAACCATCGGCGCCCACCGCGCCCTGCTGGCCAAAGACGCCCAACTGCGCACCAACCAGCAAGCGTTGCAAGAGCAGATCAGCAGCCACACCGCCGAGACCGACCTGTGGCAGCGGCTAGACGGCCTCATCGGCTCCGCCAAGGGCGACAAGTACCGCAAGTTTGCGCAGGGCCTCACGCTCGACCACCTGCTGCAACTGGCCAACCACCACCTCGCCCGCCTGCACGGCCGCTACCTGCTGCGCCGCAAAACCACCGGCGAGCTAGAGCTGGAGATCGTGGACGCCTGGCAAGGCGACACCAACCGCGACACCCGCACCCTGTCGGGCGGCGAAGGCTTTTTGGTCAGCCTGGCGCTGGCCCTGGCGCTGTCGGACTTGGTGAGCAACAAAACCTCCATCGACTCGCTGTTTCTGGACGAAGGTTTCGGCTCGCTGGACGGCGACACGCTGGAGATAGCGCTGACCGCGCTGGATTCGCTGAATGCCAGCGGCAAGATGATCGGCATCATCAGCCACGTAGAGGCGTTGAAAGAGCGGATACCGGCGCAGATCCGGGTGGAGAAGGGCGGTGGCGTGGGGCACTCGCGGTTGGTGGTGTAGGGCAGACAAAGATGCGCCCATACCGATATCCACCTCTCACCGCGACTCACCGCTACTCACCACTACTCACCACCACTCATCACGCCTCATCACGCCTCACTACCTGCCCGTGCGGTGAATACCCGCCCTATTCGCCGCACATAACGCGGCGAATAAAGCCGATAATCACCGCATGTTTGCCGACAAGCCCCCACGCCGCCGCACCTACCTTTGGCAACGCCCCGACTGGCCGCAGTGGCGGTTTGATGCGGCTGCGCTGGCCGCGCCGCTGGCGCAGGTGCACCGCGCGCAGGGCCACTTGGCGGGCCGAATGGCCGAGCTAGGGCTGGCGCAGCGCGAGCAGGCCACGCTGCAGGCGCTGACCCAAGAAGTCATCACCACCAGCGCCATTGAGGGCGAGGCGCTCAACCTGGACGCCGTGCGCTCGTCCATCGCCCGCAGGCTGGGGGTGGACATCGGCGCGCTGGCCCCTGCAGACCGCAACGTGGACGGCGTGGTGGACATGGTGCTGGACGCCACCCAGCACCACGCCCAGCCACTCACGGCCGAGCGCCTGTTTGGCTGGCACGCCGCATTGTTTCCTACCGGCTACAGCGGCCGCACGCGCATTCAGGTGGGCGCGTGGCGCAACGACGCCGCAGGCCCCATGCAAGTCGTATCCGGCGCCGTGGGGCGCGAAACAGTGCACTTTGAGGCCCCACCCGCCACCGCACTACCCGCAGAGACAACCGCCTTTCTGCGGTGGTTTAACGCCGCCCCGGCGGGTGATGCCCTCGTCCACGCCGGGCTAGCCCACCTGTGGCTGGTCACCCTGCACCCGTTTGACGACGGCAACGGTCGCATCAGCCGCGCCGTGGGCGACATGGCGCTGGCCCGCGCCGAAGGCACAGCCCAGCGCTTTTACAGCCTCAGCGCGCAAATACAGCGTGAGCGCAAACAGTATTACGACCAGTTGGAAACCACCCAGCGCGGCACATTGGACGTCACGCCGTGGCTGGATTGGTTTTTGGCCTGCCTGCTGCGCACTGTGCAGGGGGCCGACGGCTTGCTGGTGGGCGTGCTGGACAAAGCCCAGTTCTGGCAGCGCTGGGCGGGCACGCCCATGAACGCGCGGCAGACCATTGTGTTGAACCGTGTGCTGGACGGCATGGAAAGCAAGCTGACCAACGCCAAGTGGGCGGCGATGGGCAAATGCTCTGCGGACACGGCGCTGCGGGATATCAATGATTTGCTGGAGCGTGGGGTGCTGGCGCGGCTGAAGGGCGGTGGACGCAGCACCGGGTACTCATTGGTCAAATAGGGCCCTAGCGCTTATGCAGCAAGCGCTAGCCGCTATCAAAAATGATTTCTTGGCTACATGCCACCCATAGCTGCCAATCCGTTCGGGCTGAGCCTGTCGAAGCCAGAGCGCTTGCTGCAAACAGCTCCTCAACTGACTCAGGGCAAACAGTCTATGTGGGGCGGAAAAAATCAGGTCAAATTGACCGCTAGCGCTTGATATATAAGCGCCAGTAGCTATCAAAATTGAAGTCCTGATCTGACAAGGCCGCAGCACCCGCGGCTATGACACGCTCCAGCGCCTACGGCACATCGACAGTGTGCAACGCCACTTTAAAGCGCATCGTGTCCCCGTTGGTGCATCCTGATTGCCGTTCTTCTATCGAATGAGACGACGCGCTAAACGGGCCATCGCAATAACTCTAAGTATTTGTTATTAAAAGGATTTCGGTACAAAATAGAAAACCCAAAAAAATACCGAAATGCAAGAACTAAGCCCCGCCATCACCCGCCAATACATCGACGCCGTTGCCGTGTTCGATGCACTGGCTGAGGCCACCGAAGAAGCCGCCCAGGTGCGCGGCGGCATGTACTGGCACGCGGGGCCAGCGTCGTCGCCAGAATCCAAATACCTAGTGCGCACCACGCCCGCCGGGGCCGAAACCAGTCTGGGCCCGCGCACGCCCGAGACACAGGCCATCTACGACAAATTCACCCAAAGAAAACAAATTAGTACCGAGCGTTTAACCGGCCTCAAAGCCGCGCTGGACCAGCAACAGCGCATGAACCGCGCACTGCGGGTCGGCAGGGTGGACCCGCTGGTGGTGGCACTGCTCAACCGTTTGGCCAGCACCCACCTCAGCGAGCACTTTCGCGTGGTCGGCACCCACGCCCTCTACGCCTACGAGGCCGCCGCCGGGGTGCGGCTGGATGCCGACGCGCTGGCCACGCGCGACATTGATTTGCTGTGGGACACCCGCAAACGCATCATTTTTTCTACCCAGCTTGCACGGGTGGACAGCTCCATGCTGGGGGTGCTTAAAAAGGTGGACCCCACCTTTCGCATGCCTGCATTGAAGCGAAAGAGTCAGAAGTACACAGCGGTGAACAAAGACGGCTTTGACGTGGACATCATCCGGCGCGAGCAAACGGATGATGACCCCCACCCCATCAAGCTCAGCGACGCGGACGAGGACTTCTGGGTAGCCCAGGCCCGCCGCGCCAGCGTGCTGCTCGACTCGCCAGGGTTCTCTGCCGTCATCGTCGCCACCAACGGCACCATGGCCCGCATGAACACCGTGCACCCGGCCACGTTTGTGACGTTCAAGCGATGGATGGCGGGGCAACGCGACCGCGACCCACTCAAGCGACGGCGGGATGTATTGCAGGCTGATGCGGTGCAGGCGATGCTGGAGCAATATTTGCCACAGGTTTAAGAGCCAAATTGGCCTCTAGCGCTTATGCAGTAAGCGCAAGCAGCTATCAAAATAGCGTTCAACGTTCAACCTGCACCTTCTTCCATGCCGCGAACTCCGAAGGCCGAAGCCCATAGCGCGCCAGCACGCCCTCATGCAAGCGGCGCAGTTCATCCACGATGAGCGACTGCACGGCAGCGCCGTCGGGCTCGGGCACTCGCGCGGTTACGGCTTGGGCGATGGCGTGCAAGGCGTCTTCTCCTGGGCGCGTCACCACCGCGTGGATGGTCTGCTTGATCAGATCGGGGTAGGCCAGTCGCAACGCTCGGCCGGCGTCAAATTTATCGGCTGCCTTGGTTGGTTTGCACTAACTGTCGGTTAGCAGGCTAGTTGGCTGCATGTGGCGCGATTTCTGAACTCGTGGCGCGATTCTGGCGAATTGCGCCATTGGCAGCTCTGCGGAGGCGGAGGCTTACAGATATGGCCGCATGACATTGGCCAGGCGGCACACGGTATCAAACCACGACGGGTCGCCTGCGGTGGGGACATGCTTGGCCTCGGCCAACTGCGCAGCAGCTTGCTGCGGGTCGCGCGCATGATCCAGCGCGTTCGCCAACCCATCGCGCTCTTTGTTGACCGCGCCCAAAGCCTCCGTTACCGGCGGCTTGCAGGCGCACCTCAGCGGCAGCGGGCTGGGCCTGTAAGGCCTGAATCGCCGCATCTTTGCGGGCGGCAGCGCCTTGCAGCGCATTGGCGAGCTTGGCTTCGGCCAAGGCAATCGCGTCGCGCTTTTCCCGCTCGGCCAGCTCAAGCCGCTCGTGCAACTGTTTATCAAAATCGCCATCGCGCACCTGCTTGAGGATGTTTGCGTACCCCGCTTCGTCGATCTTGAAGGCTTTGTTGCAGTGGGGGCAGATGATTTCATGCATGGGGAATAGGCCTCTTTTTTTGGTTGGACTGGTATGGGTAAATCGCATTTGGGGAACATTGACCATCCCCAATGCATTACCTACTGAAGCGCAGAAACAGCCGCATACAAGTTTCGAAGGTGCTCAGATCCCATGTCCAAAATTGGTTCAAACATAAAAGAATTGAGATGAATATTCTCGGGAGTCATAAGGTTTACTTGTTCAAGTAAATCAACCTCGCCAACGCTACCGACTGATAGCGTCTTGTACTTCTTCAGCAGCTCTAGAGTCTGATTTTCTTGGATTGCATTGACAAACGGCAAATCGTTTATGCGTGCAATCATGTGGCTTTCTGCTCTTAGTCTGATGGCGATCGACAAAACAATTTTGTTTTCAAGTTCAGCGTTTTCCAGGGCTTCAATTGCGATTTTCTGGGCAGACTCGTAAATCAAATCTATTACCGGCTTGGATGGTTCATTCAAAACGAGGTTTTGTTTGTCGACAAGAATTCTCTTGTACAGGTCCTCAAGGTTTTTGCATGTGATGCTGAATGTGTCAGGCTTGATATGCAGCAATGATGTAAGGACTTCGTAGTCAGCCTGTTGCCCTGAATACTCAGCTAAGTTTCTGACAAATGGAATGGCGGAGATGCAATAACGTGGCTTTGCAAGATTATTCTTCCAGAACAAAAATGGATTCTTCTGATACTGCTCTTCAGAGAGAATGATAGTTCTACCGTTTCGTTGAGCATGTAGGCGCTTCTTGCGTTGCACATTCAATCGACTGCCAACAGTACGATGAAAATCAAAATTGTGTGAAAGAAAAATGCATTTAAATTTTCCAGAGTTCGCTATGTCTCTGAGGTACTCAATGATTGCGTATTTGTTCTTGTAGTCAAACGAATCGGCAATGTCATCTACAAGCAGAATTGTTTCTATTTCCTGCTTCTGTCGGGTGTGGATTTCAAAGAGGATATTTAGGATATACAGGGCACGCTTTTCACCCTGGCTTAGAACTTTTAGTAGTGCATCTCGGTCAACAGAGCCGCTGCTTTCGTTATCAGCGAAGATAAAGGCGATCTGAGGTGCAGAGCCTTTTAGGATGACGTCATCCTGATTGGCAACACGCATCGTGAACGGGACTGAAAAGCGTCGATTGAACATTGCGACGACGGTCTCCCAATCAGTTCTCTCAGCTTTTGCTTGTGCCACCGATGTCTCAATAATTCCCTTGCCATTTTTGTACTCTTCACAGAGCTGAATGAACAGTTCTTTTTGATCGATCAAATAGGCAACCCAGATTTCCTTTTGTAGTTTCTTGAAGTCTTGCAACGAAGGAAGAATGTGTTGATTGTCAAACAGATAGTCTCGAAATTTTCATAAGTCATCGTTTTGAATTTTCTTGTCTATTGCGTCAAACTTTCCTGCGAGATCTTTGTCAGCAAAAATCTTCTGCTTTTCGCCATCAATTTTTTTCGTTAGTTCGTCGGCCGATTCAATGCGCTCTTCGCCCTTGCTCGTTTTCAAGTTGACAGAATGCTGAGCAGCAAAAAATCCGTTGGACGCTAATTGCTTATTGACAGTGCTAGCGTGATAGTGATTGAAGGCTTTGCTGAGGATGGGGGACTGCGACACAAGATCGTTGTACTTTGAGATGTACTCCTGAAGTTGACTGGCAATTGCTCCGGATTCCAGAAATGCGAGCGTCTTCTCATTAAAAAGTTCTCCGTAGACGATGTTTGGAAGGTCGCTAGCCACACCTGCTTCAACCTCGTCTCGAACCGCCTCAATTCCGTCAAGAGCAGACTTTTTATTGAAGCATCGGCAGAACTCGGATTCGGCGGTGACAGTTCGCCCTGTTAGCCCTGAGAGTTGTTTGAGCTTGGCGAAAAGATTCTGGTGTTTGTCAGAGATGGCTTTCAGCGCTGCATCGTATTGCTTTTTCAGAAGCTGATTGACCAACAGAAGCGAAGTCTTCTCCGAACTGAAGTCTTGGTTGTACGGCTCGATAACGAAAACATTCGCCGCTTCAACATCTTTGCCATCGTCATATGTGACGTCGCGGCGATTGGGGCGTTCGGGAAATATCAAGTCAGATGTCGGCCTTCCCTTCGCTATGTCATCAAAGGTCTTGGAGAGCGACGTTTTCATAAATCCATTGGGTGCATAGATGGCGTAAACATCCGAAGTCGTGAAGTCAAAACTGTATTCCAACTTGCTGATGCCATAGCAGTTTTCGAGATTGGCATTGATTTTCATGGAGCACTTTTAAGGAATTGAGGCAAATTGCAGTAATTGAGGGCTGAAGAGTGGTTGCGCATTTGCTAGCACTGGTATCTGTCCTTGATGTGCGAGTTGTAGTAAGTACCTTTGGATAAAGCGCGGTGGAGTCCTTCAAAGATATTTTTCGGGACTCGACAAAAGTCGTAGGTGTGCCCCTGCTTAAAAGTGATCTTCATTCGCATGTTTTGCTCGTCATATCCAATGGCCACGATGGCTGTTGAGTTAACCCGAATCATTTCCATGAAATTCCTTTGTTTGTCCGATTGAACAATGTGTTTTTCAATTGAGCGAATCAAGTTACCGTAGCCCTCTATGTCTGCAACCGTGTCCCAAATCCGCTGCGTCCACTTACAGTGACAACTATCCTCTGCGTAGCCCGCGTCGCCGCCACATAAAACACCCGCGCCGCTTCCTGCTCATCCTCGCCCGGCGCAGGCATGTGCCCCACGCCGGGTAGCGCCACCACCGGGAACTCCAGGCCCTTGCTGACCTTCATGGTCATGACCTGAATGGCGTCTGCGCCGGGTTTGTAGTCGCCGCTGCGTTTGCGCGCGCGGTGCGGCAACTTGCGTTGGGCCAGGGCGCTGGCGCATAGGTCCATGGTCTTCCAGCCCGCGCATAGCACGGCCTTGTCGCCGCAGGCCAAAGTCGTAGTTGTGAGTAACGGGTTGAGTAACAAAGCTCTTCCCTCAGTCTTTAGATGCAAGGAAATTCAGCTCAGCCTGTACACCCGGCATAGCGGGCGACAAACCTCGGGCTGCCAGTTCTTTGGCGTTGAAGACCCTGTTCAAAACGACAACGGCACGGACTAAAAGAACGAGGCAGAACAACGCACATGCCAGCAAAGACCAGCGCTGCTCCTTCAACTTAGACGCCAGATGCTCCGGCCACTCTTTCGCCAGCAGCATCTGACACAACGTCTCTACTTCCCCCTCAGCAAAGGTCGTGCGCGCAGCATTGGCGGCCAACGGCTGCTCACAGTCGCTTTTTCTCAAGGGTTGTCGGTTAAAGAACAAGGGAGGCCACATGGTCTGCGCGGATGCCTCAGTTGCAGTGAAGCTGCGTTGCGTCGCCTTGATCGTGAAGGGCACTTGTGGGATCAGCATGAGCCAAACGCACAACAACGCTCCAATCAGGAACAGCATGGTTGCAGTGGCGTGGGCAAGAAGGTAGGGGCGCGAGGGCAACTGGTGCTTTCGCACTTGCCGAAGCCCGGTATCAAAGTAGTCTCCACACGCTGCAACCTTGCGCAAATCAACGCGGTTGAGCTGTGCCCACTGAATCAACTGATGCGCCTCGGCCAAGCTGGAAGCCTGCACACCCGAGAACATGCGAAACGACATGAGGTTGGTCTGCTCGTCGACATACGCGCGGATCGCTGGGTCAGAAATCTCGTGGTTGCCGTGCACCAGCAACCAGGCGCGTCGCAGCAGGCTGTGCAATGACACCGTGCGCCAAACAACGACAGCAAAGCCGACCAGCAGGACCAGGGGAATGAAGGCGGCGATGGCACCGCCAAACTGCGTAATGCTTGCGAAGTCCATTACGCGGCGTTGAGCAGGGATTGCTCACCATTGCAAAAGCAGGTGAGCAGCCGGTGGCCGTCTTCTAGTTTTGGGTCCAATAGCTGCGCAAACAGCTTTTCGCGGCCTGTCTTTCGCGCACGACGTGTCCCGATTGCAGGTATCAACGTTGCCATGTCCCCAACGACCTCCCACTCTTATGTATAAATTTGTTAATGCACTGTAGGGGGTGTGCTGGCTCGGCGCAATCTTTGGATGTCCGGTCCGTTGGGCGAGGCGGATGCAGCGGGTTGAAGGGCGCTGCATACCCAAACTGTAGAAAACTCAAGCCAAATTGGCCTCTAGCGCTTATCTATCAAGCGCTAGCAGCTATCAAAACCATATCAATCAGCGCTGCAGCCCGTGCGCATTGGCGGCACACAGCCCGCCCCCACACCCCCGTCGAGTAAATTGCACCGCATGCCCCAAGCCCCTGCTTCCCCCACCCCCACATCCACCGCCGCCCCGGCATCCCTCATCGACTCGCGCCAAGCGGCCTGGCGCCTGCTCATTACGCTGGGCCTGGTCGTGCTGGGCAACAGCAGCATGTACGTGGTGTCAGTAGTGCTGCCCGCCGTGCAGGCCGAGTTTGGGGTGGGCCGCGCGGATGCGTCGCTGCCTTACACGCTGATGATGGTGTGCCTGGGGATTGGCGGGCTGTGGACGGGGCGGCTGGCCGACAAGCATGGGCTGATGCCGGTGTTGTGTGTGGGGGCGGTGGGGGTGTGCGGTGGGTTTGTGTGGGCGGGGTTGTCGGGCAGCATTTGGATATTTGGGTTGGCCCATGGGTTGATGGGGCTGATTGGTGCGTCGGCCACGTTCGCGCCGTTGCTGGCTGACACGGCGCTGTGGTGGAACAAGCGGCGCGGCATTGCGGTGGCGATTTGTGCCAGCGGCAATTACATCGCCGGGGCGCTGTGGCCGCCCATCGTGCAGCACGGTGTGGAGACGATTGGCTGGCGCCCGACCTATGTGCTGATGGGGCTGGTGTGTGGCGCGGGCATGCTGATTTTGGCGACGCGCATGCGCCAGCGGCCGCCGTTGGTGGTGTTGGCGCCGGTGGGTGGCACGGCAGCGGGTGCGGCAACGGGTGCGGGTGAAGTGGATGGGGCTGTGGGTGCTGCAGCCGCGGCGGTGGTAGACCGCAGCCGCCCGTTTGGCCTGCGCCCTGCGCATGCGCAGTTGTTGTTGTGTGTGGCGGGCGTGGCGTGTTGTGTGGCCATGGCGATGCCGCAGGTGCACATCGTGGCGTATTGCACCGACCTGGGTTTTGGCGCGGCGCGCGGGGCCGAGATGCTGTCGCTGATGCTGGCCTGCGGCATTGTCAGCCGCCTGGTGTCGGGCGTGGTGTGCGACCGCATTGGCGGCATTCGCACGCTGCTGTGGGGATCGGCGCTGCAGGGTGTGGCGCTGGTGCTGTTCTTGCCGTTCGACGGGCTGGTGCCGCTGTATGTGATTTCAGCCATGTTTGGGCTGTTTCAGGGCGGCATCGTGCCGTCTTACGCCATCATCGTGCGCGAGTATTTCCCGCCGCAAGAGGCGGGCGCCCGGGTGGGCGCGGTCATCATGGCCACGCTGGTGGGCATGGCGCTGGGGGGCTGGATGTCGGGCTGGGTGTTTGACGTGACGGGCAGCTACCACGCGGCATTCATCAACGGCATGGGGTGGAATCTGCTGAACCTGTCGATTGTGGGGTGGCTGTATTGGCGGGTGCGGGGGCAGGCGGCGGGGCGGTTAGCCGTGGGTGCAGGTGCAGGTGCAGGTGCGAGGTGATTGGTGGCGGGGCTATATTTCAAGCCTAATTGGCCTCTAGCGCTTATCTAGCCTGCGCTAGTAGCTATTGATTGATGAGCGAACTGCGCTGATCACACGACGAAGCTCGTAGGCGTCATGGCGGTTGCTCCGTTGCTGGCGATGTGTTGCTATCGCTCAGCAAAAATATTGGTCAAATTGGCCTCTAGCGCTTATGCAACAAGCGCTAGTAGCTATGAATTAATGAGTACTAAGGGCTACTCTGCACCTCAGGCAAGCCAGGGGGGTCAGTGGGCCTAGGGACGTCCTGCATAACTCCCTGCGGTCTGTGATAGCGCGGGCTCGGGCGGTCCGCTGCGTTGCTTTTCTTGCCAATAGCACGGCTATTGCCTGCAAAAAGACGCCTTGCGGCCCATCCCGATCCGCACTACCACCGCCTCGCGAGGGTTATGCAGGACATCCCTAGCCCAGCCAGGGGCGCTGCAGGCGATCAGCCGCGCGGAGGAATCTATCAGCGTGGGCGAGGCGCTAGGCTAACGTGCCAAAAACCAGCACGATCATGCCAATTTTTGGCACGTTTGCGCCGGGCTGCATGCGCCGCCAGCGCCCCGTCGGCAGCGTCACACCGCCTGCAAATACCGCCCCGCCAGCTCTTTCTGCGCGACGGCGTCAACGCCCAGCACGTCTACCAAATACGCCTGCACGCCGCCAAAGTCGTTGTCCACCATGTGCAGCGCGGCGTCCAGAAACTCTTCTTGCACGCGCCACAGCACGGCCAGCACTTCTTCGGGCGCGTGGCTGCCCATGCCGGCGGGGCGTTGGTAGAGGCTGTTGGTGAGCAGGTAGTCGTGCATGACGACGTCGCGCGGCACACCCAAGGTGAGCAGGATGAGGGCGGCGGCAAAACCGGTGCGGTCTTTGCCTGCGGTGCAGTGGAAGACGGTGGGTGTGTCGCTGGCCAGCAGCAGGCGGAACAGCTCGGCAAAGCGTGGGGCGTTGTCGTGCACAAAGCCGCGGTAGGTGTCTTGCATCAGCCCCACGGCGTCTTGCGCGGTGATCTGGTGGCCGGTGCGTTGCAGTTCCAGCGCGCGCTGCACCACGGTGGGTTCGATGGCGAGCGGGTGGTACGCAATGCCGGGTAGAGCATAGGCATAAGCGGCGCTTTCGGCCTTGCCCCTAAAGTCCACCGCGCGCGATACGCCGAGGTCTGCCAGCAGGGCCTGGTCTTGTGCGGTGAGTGCCGCCAGGTGGTCTGACCGAAAGATGCGCCGCCATTTCACCTGTTGCCCGCCGTGGCCGATGTAGCCGCCCAGGTCGCGAAAGTTGGTGGCGCCCATCATGGGCAGGGATCGGGTGGGTGCTGGTGTGGACATGATCGAAAAGGTGAAGCCAGAGCGAAGTGCTGCAAGCCTAGCCCAGATGCGCCCACCGGGTTGTCGCATGGGGGCTTGTAGGCCACCCCGCGCGACGCTTGCCGCTGCCTACCCCTTGCGCCCCGCGCGGTTTATTTGCCTTGCACGTAGGCGTTGCGACCCGTCACTGCCAGGTCGGGGTAGTTGGCAAACATGCCGTCCATGCCCATGTCCAGGAACTTGCGGAAGTCGGCAGCGGCCAGGGTGGCGTCGGCCTGGGCAAAGGTCCAGCCGTGCACCTTCAGGCCTGCGGCATGGGCCTGGTCGATGAACGTTTTGGTGACGGGGTAGGTGGTGTTGTTGATGAGCACGCCCACGCCTTCGGTGAAGGCCGCCACTTCTTTCAGCGTGAGCGCGCGCACACCCGTGGCACCCGTCACACCCATGCGCACGCTGCCATCAGCGGCGGTGGTAGCCACGCCCAGCAGCACCAGCGGCATCTTGTTGTTCTGTGCGATTTGTTTGGTGCGCAGGCTGCGCAGCGTGGCGTCGCTGAACGACTGGATGAAGAGCTTGCTGTTGGCGTTGTAGCCGTTGGCGGTCAGCGTCTTCAAGATGCCGTCTTCCATCACCGGGTCGGCCTGTTTGGCCTCTGGGTAGATGCCCACTTCGCGGCCCATGGCGCTGCTCTGCTTTTTGGCAAAGTCCACCACTTCTTGAAAGGTGGGTACGCCAAACGGGTTGGCGGCGCTGGGGGTAAAGCCGGGGTAGCTGGTTTTGCCAGTGCCGGTGGGGATCACGGTGAGGGTTTTGATTTCGGCCAGGGTGAAGTCAGACACCTTGTAGCTGCTGTTGCGCTGTGCAAACTTGTCCGCGACGTTGGTGGTGCGGGTCAGGGTGTCGTCGTGGATGGCCACCAGCGCGCCGTCTTTGGTGAGCTGCAGGTCGGGCTCGATGAAGTCAACGCCCATGCGGATGGCCAGCTCGTAGCCGCCCAGGGTGTGTTCTGGCAGGTAGCCGCTGGCGCCGCGGTGGGCAATGACCTGGGGCTGCGCGGGGGCGTCGTTGTCGCTGCCACCGCAACCGGTGATCACGAGGGCTGACAGGCAGACTGCGGCGAGGGAAAAGGCTTTCATGGCGAACAGATCCAGTGTTTGGAAAAGAGGCCGACTCTAGGGGCGCACCATGGCAATGGCGTGACATGCGCACGCGGGCTGACGCGGGAGCGACAGGGCGCGCCGCCGCAACCCAGAACGGGTTGGGTAAACCTGCCGAATGAGTCGCTGGCTGGCTGACGGGCTAGAGAGAAAAAGGCGCGTGAACGCGGCCCGCTACTGCGGCAGCGAGGTCACGGCACCGTCCATCGGCAGCTCTTGGCTGCCTTTGGGGCAGGGCTGGTCGGTGTAGCTGGTGCGGCCGTCTCGCACACATTTGCGCGGCTGTGGGGCCGCAGGCTCGGATGCGGAGCCTGTAGCAGATCGGGCCTGCGCGGCGGGCTGCTGCTTGCCGGGCGGCAGCGTGTCGGCACCGGGGCGGGTGACCTTCTTCCGGGCCTGCTCAGACCACGGCCCCGCGTGGGGCGCCCACTGGTCGCGGGTCCACCACGCAGCGCCAGCCGCAGCCACCAGGGCCACCGCGATGGCGGTGAGGACAGTGCGTTCGGTGCGGCTGCGCATGTTGGGCGTGCGGTTACCGGCGGTGAGACGGCACCCCGCGCCTCAGCGTGTGCGTTCCCGCGTCACGCCCACATCGATATCGCCAAACACAGTGACGCCGCTGGCGCCCTGCTGCTGGCTGACTGGGTCGCTGGAGCGTGCAGAGCTTGACGTGCTGCTGCAGCCGCCCAGCGCACCCAGACCCACGACTGCCAGGGCTACCAGCGCGGTGCGCCAGAAGCCCCCAGCGGGCGTTGCTGTGGACGTGGACTTGGACTTGGAGTGTTGTCGCGTCATCCTTCACCTCCGAGGTGGTTGCCCAGGATGCCCGCCAGCTCGAACATGCCCGCGCTGTCTTTGCCAAAAACGGCGCGCAGCTTGTCGTCGGCGACGATGGTGCGCTTGTCCTTGGGGTCTTGCAGGTTGTGGGCCTTGATGTATTCCCACATCTTCTTGACGGCCTCGGGCCGGGCCACGGGTTCGGCGCCAATCACAGCGGCCAAGGCAGCGCTGGGGGCCTTGCCTGCAGCGGCCTTGCGCGGTGCCTTGGCGGCGGCGGTCTTGGTGGCCGGGGCTTTTTTGGCGGCAGCAGGTTTGGCTGTCTTTTTGGCGGCGGCGGTGGTTGTCGCCTTGCCTGCCTTGGCAGCGGCTGTTTTGGCAGCTGCGCCGGGGCGGGGCGGGAACTTGCTCGGCGCAAATTCAAAGTTGACCTTGGCGGCCTCTTTGTCCCACGCCAGGTGGGCCTTGAAGGCGCGGCGGGTGCGCATGCTCACAAACTTGTCGAGCAGGTCGGTCTTGCCGGTGGCCAGCAGCTTGGTCATCTGCTCGCGCTCCACGGGTTGCTGCAGGATGATCTTGCCGCTTTTGAAGGTACAGCTGGGTGTGGGCTGGGCCGCAGTGGGCACGGCCTTGCTGCATACAAAGTTGCTGCCGTGCTCGTGCACTTCGGACCCGCAGATGGGGCAGGCGCCGAGCGATGCGTCTTCAAACTCCACCAGCTCGCCCGATTCTTCGCCCTTCTTGTCGTCGCCAAAGTCGAATTCGAGTTTGTAGTTGTGTGCCTCATCGTCGTATTTGATGACGATCTCGGACGTGAAGGGCCAACCGGCCTTGGAGCGGAAGCCTTCCAGTGGGCCGATCTTCTTGTCGCGCAGCAGGGCGTTGGCCTCAGCGGTTTCAAAGGTGCGGCCTGCGGGTGATTTGCCAAAGCTGAAGCCGCAGGGCTCCCCACCGGCTTGACCGGCGGCTCCTGATCCAGCGGGCTTGCCCACGCAGGCAAAGCGGCGGTAGTTCTCTTTCACCACACCGCCGCAGTTGGGGCAAGGCGATTCGAGCGTGGCGTAGTCGCCGGGGATGGTGTCGCGGTCGTATTCCTTGGCCTTTTTCACCATGCGTTCGGTCATGGTGGCAATGCCAGCCATGAAGGATTCGCGGGTGAGCAAGCCCTTTTCCATTTGTGAGAGCTTGAACTCCCACTCGCCGGTCAGGTCAGCGCGCGAAAGTTCTTCCACCCCCAGCCCGCGCAGCAGCGTCATCAGCTGAAACGCCTTGGCAGTGGGGATGATTTCGCGGCCTTCGCGCAGCATGTATTTTTCAGTCAACAAACCTTCGATGGTGGCTGCGCGCGTGGCGGGCGTGCCCAAGCCCTTCTCTTGCATGGCGCTGCGCAGCTCTTCGTCGTCGATCTGCTTGCCGGCGCTTTCCATGGCGCCGAGCAGCGTGGCTTCCGAGTAGCGCGCGGGCGGCTTGGTCTTGAGGCCCTTGGGGTCCACCGCCAGCGTGTTGACGCTTTCGCCGGGTTTGACGGGCACCAGGTTCTGGCCCTTGTCGCCTTCTTTGCCGCCTTCGACTTCGTCGGCTGCTTCTTTGCCGTAGATGGCCAGCCAGCCGGGTTTGACCAGCACCTTGCCCTCAGTTTTAAAACTATGCGGGGCGACGGTGGAGATGCGGGTGGTGACGGTGTATTCCGCACTGGGGAAGAACACGGCCATGAAGCGGCGCACGACCAGGTCGTACAGCTTTTGCTCGGCTTCAGAGAGGCCGCTGGGCGCCTGCAGCGTGGGGATGATGGCAAAGTGATCACTCACCTTGCTGTTGTCGAAGATGCGCTTGGAGGGGCGCACGTAATTGTTGTTGAGCGCGGTGAGCGCATGTGGCGCGAGGTGGCGCATGCCGCTGTCGGCCAGCATTTCAAAGGTCTGCTTGGCCACAGGCACGTAGTCTTCGGGCAGCGCACGCGAGTCGGTACGCGGGTAGGTCAGGGCCTTGTGGCGTTCGTACAGGCTTTGGGCCAGGGCCAGCGTGGTCTTGGCGCTAAAACCAAACTTGCCGTTGGCCTCGCGCTGCAGGCTGGTCAAATCGAACAGCAGGGGCGAGGCTTGTGAGGTGGGCTTGCTCTCTTCGGTGACGGTGGCTTGCTTGCCGCGCACAGCGTTGGCAATGGCCGTGGCCTCGGCGGCAGACCACACGCGGTCAGACCGGGCTTCGACGTCTTCCGACTTTTTCCACTTGGGGTCGAACCACTTGGCGGGGTATTCACCGGCTTGCGCGCCAAAGGTGGCGTGGATTTCCCAGTAGTCGCGGCTGATGAACTTGCGGATTTTTTCTTCGCGCTCCACCACCAGCGACAGCGTGGGCGTTTGAACCCGGCCCACGGTGGTCAAAAAGAACCCGCCATCGCGCGAGTTGAACGCCGTCATGGCGCGGGTGCCGTTGATGCCCACCAGCCAGTCGGCCTCTGAGCGGCTGCGCGCGGCGTGGGCCAGGCCTGCCATTTGCTGCTCGGTGCGCAGGGCGTCAAAGCCGTCGCGGATGGCCTGGGGTGTCATGGACTGCAGCCACAGGCGCTTGACGGGTTTGCCCAGCGGCACGGGTTTTCCCCCTTTGTTGCCACCGGCGTACTGCTCGATCAAACGGAAGATCAGCTCGCCCTCGCGGCCCGCGTCGCAGGCGTTGATGAGCTGGGTCACGTCCTTGCGCTTGGCCTGCTTGACCACCGCGTTCAGGCGGGACTTGGTCTTGTCCACGGGCTTCAGGTCAAAGTACGGCGGGATGACGGGCAGGTGCGCAAAGCTCCACTTGCCGCGCTTCACGTCGAATTCTTCGGGCGCCTGGATCTCTACCAGGTGGCCCACGGCGCTGGTAACTACATAGCGGTCGTTCTCAAAGTGGTCGTCGTGTTTTTCGAACTTGCCGGCCACGGGGGTCAGTGCGCGCACGATGTCTTGCGCGACGGATGGTTTTTCTGCAATTACCAGGGTCTTGGTCATTTTGGGGCTCTCGCCTGTCGTCGTCGTTCTGGTGTTCTGGGGTCGGTGCGCCTGGGTCCGGCCCAAGCGCTTCTACAATTCGGCTCTTTCGCGCACGTACACGCATACACGCGCACGCACACATGTGTGTGCACTATCAAGTTAACAGAGTTTTTGCCATGCCCCGCTCCGCATCGCCTTCTACCCCCACCCCCGTGCCGGGCCGCCGCATCCAGACGCGGCGCTCGGGAGTCCATGGCAAAGGGGTGTTTGCTGTGCAGGATATTGCAGAGGGCGAAGTCCTTGTGGAGTACACGGGCGAGGTGATTGGCTGGCAGGAGGCGCAAGACCGCCACCCGCACGACCCCTTGCAACCCAACCACACGTTTTACTTTCATGTGGATGAAGACCACGTGATCGACGCAAAGTTCGGCGGCAACTCGTCGCGCTGGATCAACCACAGCTGCAACCCCAACTGCTACGCCGACGAACAAGGCCTGCGCATCTTCATCACGGCGCTGCGCAACATCAAGGCCGGTGAAGAGCTGAACTACGACTACGGCCTGATCATTGAAGAGCGCTACACCAAGAAGCTCAAGGCCGAGTACCCGTGCTGGTGTGGCAGCAAGAACTGCCGGGGCACGCTGCTGGCGCCCAAGCGCGGTTGGGCGCCGCCGGTGCCACTGCCACCGTCCAAACCCGCTACCAAGACTACCAAGACCATCAAGGCCACCAAGGCGCGCAAGGAACCCAAAGCCGCGCCTCAAGCTGCCGAGCCCCAGAAGAAGACGAAAAAAGCCGGTCCGCGAGGCCGCGCGCAGTGAACACCCCCCCCATCCGCTGGCCCGCAGAGGCTGTCTGGGAGGCCGTGTCCCCCCTGTTACCGGGTTTTACCGTCGAGGTGTTGCCCACCATCGACTCGACCAACACCGAGCTGATGCGCCGGGCGCGCACCGGGCAATGTGAGCCCACGCTGCTGGTGGCCGAACAACAGACCGCCGGGCGCGGGCGGCTGGGCCGGGTGTGGCAAAGCGATGTGGGCGCGTCGTTGATGATGTCGCTGGGCTTGCCCTTGGCGCCGGTCGATTGGTCGGGCCTGTCGCTGGCCGTGGGGGTGAGCGTGGCCGAAAGCCTGCAGCCCGTGCTGCCGCCCTTGGGCGCGGGCCAACCAGCGCGCGTGGGGCTGAAGTGGCCCAACGACCTCTGGCTGGGTGGCGCCCCGGGCGACCGCAAGCTGGGGGGCATCCTGGTGGAGACGGCCAGTTTTGTGCAGCCCCAAGCGGCACCTGCAGCCGATGTGATGGGCATGGCGGCACCCGGCACTGCCAGCACCGCAAGGTATGTGGTGGTGGGCATTGGCATCAATGTGCTGCCGCGCAGCGCCGAGGGCATGAGCATGCCGCCCGGTTGCCTGCAAGACGTGGAACCCGGCCTGGACGCACCCACGGCCCTGCTGCGCATCGTGCCCCCGCTGGTGGCCATGCTTCAGTCCTTTGCGGGCTATGGCTTTGGCCCCATGCAGCCCCGGTTTGCCAAACGCGACGTGCTGCAGGGCCGCGCTGTGACGCTGAGCGACGGGCACACCGGCACCGCACACGGCGTGGGAGAAGACGGCGCTCTGCTGGTGCACACTGCAGGCGGCATGCAGGCCATCACCAGCTCCGAAATCAGCGTACGGCCCACGACGATGCCTGCGGTGTGATGAAGCTTCCGTTGTTGTTGGTATTGATGTTTTTGAAAGGCCGTGCTCCATGCTGCGACTCGCTGTGATCGTGCTGCTGCTGGCCAACGCGGGCTACTTTGCGTGGTCGCAAGGCCATCTGCGCCAGTGGGGCTACGGGCCCCAAGAGCAGGCCGAGCCCCAGCGCATGAACCAGCAGATTCGCCCAGAGACGCTTCAGATCCTGCGCGTGAACCCCAGCAAGGTGTCGGCAGCGCCCGCCTCCACACCGTCGTCGCCTGCCGCCACCACCACTACCGCAGATGCGTCAACGCCTGCCCCTGCCGAGGCCGCCGAGTGCCTGCAAGCCGGTGTGTTTGACGAGCGCCAGGCCGACGCGCTGCGCAGTGCCGCCGCAGGCCTGCCCCAAGGCAGCTGGGTGATGGAGCCCACGCCGGTGCCCGGGCGCTGGATGGTTTACATGGGCCGCTTTGAGGACATGGACACGCTGGACAAAAAACGCGCCGAACTGCGCGCCCGCAACGTGCCTTTTGACCGCGCGGGGGGCACCTGGGAATACGGGCTCTCGCTGGGCCGTTTTGCATCGGACGAAGCCGCCAAGCGCGAACTGCAGAACCTGAGCAACAAGGGCGTGCGCACGGCCCGCGTGGTTCAGGAGCGCCCCGAAGCCCCCGGCTTTACGCTGCGCCTGCCCGCCGTGACCGACGCGCTGCGCCCGCAGCTCGACGCCCTGCGCTCCGCGATGGCGGGAAAAACGCTGCGCACCTGCGGCTGAATCTGCCGACCGCACCCGGAACACGCCATGCCGTTGTTTCGCCTGGCACCTCGCTTCTTTTGCAAACACCATGAGCGCTGGGACTATGACCAATCCGCAGCACGTCCCCGCGAGGGCAGTTTTGCAGGATTTGTAGCCGACGACTTCCAGGTACGACAGGCTCTTAGGCGGCGCCGAGCGGCAAAAGCGCGGTCAGCTCCCCGCCATGCCGTCGCGCGCCGTAAACCGCACCGTAAAACGCGCGCCCGGCGGATGGTGGCCAGGGCGGGCGTCTTCGAGCGTGACCTCGGCACCGTGTTTTCCTGCGATTTCCAGCACGATGGGCAAGCCCAGGCCCGAGCCATCGGCCTCGCTGCCCAGCGCCCGGTAAAACGGCTGAAAGACCAGCTCGCGTTCGGCCTCGGGCACGCCGGGGCCCGAGTCTTCCACCTGCAGCAGCAGCACATGGCCAAAGGTGTCGGCCAGCACGCGGGCCGTGACCACACCGGGTTTGTCGGGGGTGGAGGGCGTGTAGTTGATGGCGTTGTCCACCAGGTTGCGCACCAGTTCCTTGAGCAAGGTGGGGTTGCCGTCCACCAGCACGCCGGGCGATCCCGGCTCGGCGCCGTCGTAGCCCAGATCGATCTGTTTCTCCAGCGCGCGAGGCACCGAGTCGCGCACCACCTCGATCACCAGGCGCGCCAGGTCACACGGCTGGCGCGTGATGCCCACACCGCTGCCTTCGGCACGCGCCAGCGCGAGCAGCTGGTTGACGGTGTGTGTGGCGCGGATGCTGGAGCGGCCGATTTGCTGCAGCGAGCGCTTGAGCTCTTCGGTGCTGGTGCCTTCGCGCTGGGCCAGGTCGGCCTGCATGCGCAGCCCGGCCAGCGGTGTCTTGAGCTGGTGTGCGGCGTCGGCCAGAAACCGCTTTTGCGTGGCCAGCGAGTCGTTCAGGCGTGTGAGCAGGTCGTTGACGGAGGACACCAGCGGCGCCACTTCGAGCGGCACGGTGCGGTCGTCCAGCGGCGAGAGGTCGTCGGGGTTGCGGGCGCGGATGCGCTGCTCCAGCTGGTTGAGCGGCTGGATGCCGCGCGCCAGCGCCAGCCACACCAGCAGCACCGCCAGCGGCAGGATGACGAACTGCGGCAGCATCACGCCCTTGATGATTTCGGTGGCCAGCACGCTGCGCTTTTCGCGGGTTTCGGCCACCTGCACCAGCGCTACGGGCGTGTCCTGCAGCGGCAGGCGCACCCAGATGTAGGCGACGCGGATCTCGATGCCGCGCATCTCGCCATCGCGCAGGCGCACCTCGCCGGACATGGGCACTTCGTCGGCGGGCGGCTCGGGCAGTTCGCGTTCGCCCGACAGGAACTCGCCGCCCGGGCCGACCACCTGGTAATAGACGATGTCGGAGTCGTCGGCGCGCAAAATTTCGCTGGCGGGCTGCGGCAGGTTGAACTGGACCTTGTTGTCCACCACGGTGACCAGCTGGGCCAGCGCATGGGCGTTGTATTCGAGCGCCCGGTCAAACGGTTTGTTGGCCAGCCCCTGCGCCACCAGCCAGGTCAGCGCCAGGCTCACGGGCCACAGCAGCAGCAGCGGCGTGAGCATCCAGTCGAGGATTTCGCCAAACAGGGAGCGCTGTTCTCGCTGGAAGATTTTCAAGGCGTTTGCCGTGGTGTTTTTGAATGATATTGGCCTCTAGCGCTTATCCATCAAGCGCCAGTAGCTATCATTTTAGGAATTCCACACATTGCCCCGCCCACAGCCCGCGAAACTGCTGCTGCCAAAGCCAGTGCACCCGTGGAACTGGCTTCGCCAGGCCACCGGGTGCGTCCCCCTCCCGAAGGAGAGGGGCTGAGGACCGCGGCTCCAAGCCTGCCTGCGCAGGCTTGGACGGTGCCGAAGGGCTGCCGCCTCCGGTGGCTGCACCGAGGCGCGAAGCGACTCAGGGGGTGCTTCATATCAACCCGGGATCTTCTCTAAACAGTAACCCAGGCCGCGCACCGTGGCGATGCGGATCGGGCCACCCTCGATCTTCTTGCGCAGGCGGTGGATGTAGACCTCGATGGCGTTGTTGCTGACTTCTTCGCCCCACTCGCACAGGCGCTCCACCAGCTGCTCTTTGCTGACCAGCCGCCCGGCGCGCTGCAGCAGCACTTCGAGCAAGCCCAGTTCACGGGCCGACAGCTCGATCATCTTGCCGTCGATGGTGGCCACGCGGCCGGCCTGGTCGTACACCAGCGGGCCGTGTTTGATGGCGCTGCTGGTGCCGCCCATGCCCCGGCGCGTGAGCGCGCGCACGCGGGCTTCCAGTTCTTGCAGGCTGAATGGCTTGGCCATGTAGTCGTCGGCGCCAAAGTCCAGGCCCTTCACACGTTCTTCGACGCTGTCGGCAGCGGTGAGGATGAGCACTGGCAGCGCGGAGCCCCGGCTGCGCAGCTTTTTGAGCACCTCCAGCCCGTGCATGCGGGGCAGGCCCAGGTCCAGGATGAGCAGGTCGAACTCGTTGTTGGTCAGCAGCGCGGCATCGGCCTCGCTGCCACTGGCGACGTGGTCCACCACAGCCCCCGAGGCGCGCAACGTGCGCAGCAGGCCATCGGCCAGCACCTGGTCGTCTTCGGCAATGAGGATGCGCATGGGGTGTCTCCTGGTGGTTGGCAACGATCTGGCGCCGTGCCTGTGCGGCGATTTTAGGCCGCGACTTCGTTGTCACGCAGGATGCCCCGCCCAGCGTCGATCAGCTCTGGCACCCGCTGCGCCAGTGCATCGATCACGATGCGCTGGCGCGTGGGCATGGACCGCGACTGCGGCCACAGCGCATGCAAGGGGTAGCCAAAGGGCACGGCCTCTTCAAACACCGGTTCCAGCGCACCGCTGGCCACGGCGGGTGCCGCCAGCCAGATGGGCAGGCGCACCAAGCCCATGCCTTCAGTGGCTGCCTGCGCCAGCACTTCAAGGCTGTTGGCGGTGAAGCGCGGAGTGACTTCCAGCTCGAAAGGGCGGCCTTGCGGCCCACTGAAGAGCCAGGGTTTGGCCCACCCGTCGCTGCCGTACACCACAAACGCGTGCTGGTCGCGTGTGGCAGCCAGATCGGCGGTATCGGCCGGGCGCGCATGGGTGGCAAGGTATGCCGTAGAGGCGTACACGCCCATCCACTGGTGGCCCAGTAGCCGCGCGGCAAACTGGGAGCTGTCGGGCAGCGGGCCGCTGCGGATGGCGAGGTCCAGCCCTTCGTCGATGAGGTGCGAAGGCCGGTCGCTGAAGTGCGCCTCGACCACCAGGCGTGGGTGCTCGCCCGCCAGCGCTAGCAGCAAGGGCCCTACGCAGCGCCTGCCCAGCAGCTCGGGGCAGGTCATGCGCAGTCGGCCCACCACCTCCTCGCGCCCGGCCTGCACTGCGGCCTCGGCCGCGTCCAGTTCGTCCAGCGCCCGGCGGCAGCGCTCGTAGTAGCGCTGGCCTTCGTCCGTCAGCGCCTGCGAGCGCGTGGTGCGGTGAAACAACCGTGCGCCCAGCCGCGATTCGAGCCGCGCCACGCCCTTGCCCACGGCAGACCGCGTGAGGTGCAGCCGCGTGGCAGCACGGGCAAAGCTGCCGGACTCGACGGCGGCAACAAAGATATCGAGGCCCTGGAGGCGGTCGCTCATGGAGGTTTCTTTCGGCTAGCCGGGCAGACAATTCGGGGCGTGCATCCGTCATTGACGACAAAAACGCGCCAATCAAACGAAAATTATCCACCACACAGGCGCACGTGTCACCAATAGCATTGGTTCTGTTCTATTTTCTTTCCGGAGTACACAGACCATGACCTCTCTCCCCTTGACCTTGATGCGCTGGCAGCTGGCCGATTTTGGTGCGCAGCACCTTGCGTACGTTGAAGCCCCCATGCCCAGCCCCGCAGGCCGCGAGGTGCTGGTGCGGGTGGACGCGGTCTCGCTGAACTACCGCGACCAGCTGGTGATTGACAACCAGTACGGCATGGGCGCTGCGCCCCCCTTCACGCCCGGCTCTGACATGGCGGGCCAGGTGGTGGCGACCGGCCCCGGCGTGACCCGCTGGAAACGCGGCGAGGCTGTCATCAGCACCTTCACGGCCGGGTGGCTGGACGGCCAGGCCCCTGCAGACGCCATGCCGCTGGGTGTGCCCGGGCCGGGCATGCTGGCCACGCATGTGTTGCTGCATGAAGACTGGCTGGTGGCGGCACCGACCACGCTGGACGCTGTAGCGGCCAGCACCTTGCCGTGCGCTGGGCTCACCGCCTGGATGGCGCTGGTCGAAAACGGTGGGCTGCGCGCGGGCCAGACGGTACTGGTGCATGGCACGGGCGGCGTGGCGCTGTTTGGCGTGCAGATTGCGCGTTTGCACGGCGCCCAGGTGTATGTAACCAGCGGCAGCCCTGAAAAAACACCGGCAGTGCTGGCGCTGGGCGCCGCCCAGGTGTTGCCGCGCTCAAGCCTGTGGCCCGCCGAGCTGCTCACGCTGACAGGCGGCCGCGGAGTGGACCACGTGCTGGAGACGGCTGGCGGCGCAACGCTGGGCCAGTCGCTGCAAGCTCTGACCCAAGGCGGCCATGTTGCCTACATCGGCGTGATGGAGGGCGCGGGCTTTTCCGGCTCGGGCTTTGACCTGATCACCAAACGGGCGCGCGTGCAGGGGGTGAGCGTGGGGCATCGGCGTGCACTGCAGGACCTGGTGCGGGCCGTGGACGCGGGCGGGTTGCAGCCCGTGGTTGCGGCGCGGTACCCGGCGGCCCAGTTGCACGAAGCGCTGGCGCACCTGGCCCGCGGGCCGCTGGGCAAGGTGGTGGTGACGTTCTCGGCGGAATAAGCCCGCCACCCCCTTGGCGGCGCAGGCCAGGGGGGTCTGCCGTGGTCGGCTTTTTGGGGCTAGCGCGGGTCGGTTGCCAGCAGCTTGTGCACCAGCGCCTGCAGGTCCGCCTGCAGCCGCGCCATGCCCTCGGGGTGCTGCGCCAAGGACTTCTCGTCCATGTAGAGCCTGCGGTTGATCTCCAGCTGGATGCTGTGGCGGTGCTCTGCGGGGTTGCTGTAGCGGCGCACCAGCTCTACACCCTTGTAGGGGTGGTTGTGCTCCACGCTGTAGCCGCAGCCGCGCAGGTGTTCACACACCAGTGCCGACAGCGCGGGGCTGGCGGTGCTGCCGTCGCGGTCGCCCACCACAAAGTCCGCGTGCACCAGGCCCGGAAAGTCCGTGGCGTGGCTGGCGGCCACGGCGGGCATGGAGTGGCAGTTGATGTGGATGCTGTAGCCGTGGCGCGCGTGGGCCGCGTCAATGGCCTGCTGCACGGCCGCGTGGTACGGGCGCCAGCAGCGGTCGATGCGGGCGCGCACTTCGGCCACCGTGAGCTGGCGGGTGTAGATGGGCTCACCTTCGTCGGTGAACTTCCAGATCAGGCCCTTGCCCAGGCGCACCTTGCTGAGCACCTGGGGGTCGGTGGAGATGGGGTCAGTCCATTCGCCGTCGAGCAAGGTGGTGTCCAGCTCGGTGGTGTCGCGGTGGGCATCGAGGTAGATGCGCGGAAAGTGCGCCTCGACCCAGGCCACGCCGAGCGCGGGGGCAAAGGCGTAGATCTTTTCGACGTGCGTGTCTTCGGCGCGGCGCAGCGTGGGCAGGTCGCAGGCGGAGTCGAAATCGTCGGGGTAGCGGGTGCCGCTGTGCGGGGAGTCGAGCACCAGCGCAGTGGTGCCCGGCACGGTGGTCACCATGGAAGCGGCTGGAGTGCTGGACAGGCCGGGCGAACCGGTGACTCCGGGCTGGGCTTGCATAAATCGGTGGTGGATCAGTTTCAAAGCTGCATGCATAGGCAGAGTGTGCGCAATGGAGGGCGGCTGGCCTAGCCGCCCAGACCGGGATGTGACCATGGTTATCCCTGAAAAAGGACAACCACGGTGTCGCGAACGATATTCACGGCATCCCGGCTATGGCCGTTACGGGCGCTTGGCCCGGTATGCGATCAGTCCAGCACCACCTTGGCATAAGCGGCTACGCGCTTCATCTTGTCGATCTCGCTGGCGATTTGCGCCGTGAACTCCTTGGGCGTGGTGCCGGATGGGTACAGCCCCTGGCCCGCCAAGCGTTCGCGCACAGCGGGTTCCTTGAGCGCCTGGGCCACTGCCTGCTGGATGCGGTCTACCGCAGCAGCCGGTGTGGCGGCCGGGGCCACCAGGCCAAACCACGACGGCTCGTTGGCCTGCTTGTAGCCCAACTCGCCGTAGGTGGGCACATCGGGCAACACGTCAAGGCGCGCGGGCCAGGACACCGCCAGCGCCTTGAGCTTGCCGGACTTGACGTGCGGCAGCGATGAGGCGACCTGGTCGAAGTACACCGCCACCTGGCCAGCCAGCACGTCGTTGATGGCCGGGCCTGCACCACGGTAGGGGATGTGCACCATGGAGGTGCCGGTGCTGCTCTTGAACAGTTCGCCCCACATGTGGCCGATGGTGCCGTTGCCGGGGGTGGCGTAAGACACCTTGCCGGGGTTGGCCTTGAGGTACTTCACCAGGTCGGCAAAGTCCTTGACGGGCAGCGCGGCGGGGTTGATCACGATGACGCCTGGCGCCTTCACGATCTCGGTCACGCCCACAAAGTCTTTGGTGGGGTTGTAGGGCAGCTTGGTGTACACGGCGGGGTTCACGCCGTGGGTGGACAAGGTGGCAACCCCAATGGTGAGGCCGTCTGGCGCGGCGCGGGCCACTTCAGCCATGCCGATGGAGCCACCTGCGCCGCCCCGGTTTTCCAGCACCACGGGTTGCTTGAGGATGCGGGCCAGCGACTCTTGCAGGCTGCGGGCCGTGATGTCCGTAGCACCCCCGGGTGGGAAGGGAACAATGATGCGCAGGGGCTTGCCCTCTTGCGCCAAAGACATTCCAGGAACGAAAGATACGGCGGCCAGGGCTGAAAGGACGTGACGGCGTTGCATGGGCATTTCTCCTATGAAGTGCATTGAGGTTAATGGAATCAACGCCCTCTACCAAGCAATGGATATGCCTGATAACATTCCGATATGGAATGATTTGATAACTTACTAATATGTCCTCGCTGCGCCGCCTGTCCCCGCCTCTGCACCTGCTGCGGGCGTTTTCCACCGTCACCCGGTTTGGCGGTATCTCGCGTGCGGCCGAGGCGCTGCACCTGACCCAGAGCGCGGTCAGCAAGCAAATCAAGGAACTGGAAATCTGGGTGGGCGTGCCGCTGTTCGAACGCAGCCGCAAGCGCCTGGCGCTGACCCCCGCCGGCGAGCGCTACGAAAAAGCCGTGCGCGGCGTGCTGGCGCAGCTGGAGGCCGCCACGCTGGAGCTGATCACCAGCGATGACGGCGGCGGTGCGCTGCACCTGTCCAGCCTGCCCACGTTTGCCGCCAAGTGGCTCATCCCAAGGCTGCCGCAGTTTCAGCAGCAGCACCCGCAAATCACGCTGCACTTTGTGCCGTATGTGCACAGCTACGACTTCACCCGGCCCGAGCTGGACTGCGCCATTTTGTTCGGCGACGGCCACTGGCCCGGCGCGCATGCCCACCACATCACGGGCAACGATGTGGCGCTGATCGCACCGCGCACCAAGGTGGCCGACTGGGCCATCCACTCCCCGCGCGACGTCGCCAAACAAACCCTGCTGCGCCATGTGACGGTGCCCGAGGCCTGGCTGCGCTGGAGCGAAACCCATGCGGTCGAGGGTGCCATCGACCCCTTGGCGGGCCCGCAGTTTGACCAGTTCCAGACCATGATCCGCGCTGTGCAGGCGGGCATGGGCCTGGCGCTGGTGCCGCGCTGTCTGGTGCAGGACGAAATCACGGCCGGGCTGGTGCGCGAGCCTTTGGCCGACAGCCCAGGCACCTCGCTGCGCGGTGGTTACCAAAGCGACGTCGGCTACTGGTTCTGCTACCCCGAGGGCCGCACGCAACTGCATGCGCTGCAGTGCTTTCGGCAATGGCTGCTGGCCTGCGCTGCTCCCATGGGCGCTATCGACGCAGCAACGCTGCCTCAACCACCGGCCGCACCCGCGTAGGCCTCCAGCCCAATGGCCACCACCGTGGCCACATCCTGCCCCACCTCTTCGCGAAACTCGGCTTCGGCCTGCGCCACCGCGTCTTGAAACGCCTGCAACCAGGCCAGCCCCGTGGGCGTGAAACACACCCGCCGCGCGCGCGCATCCAGCGGGTCTGCGGTGCGCGTCACCAAACCCCAGGCCTCACACTGGTCCACGAGGTTGGCCATGGCCTGCTTGGTCATGCCCGCGCGCTGGGCCAGGTCGGTCAGCCGGTCGCCCTGCAGTGGCAGGTGGCGGGTTATGTGGATATGCGCCGCTGTGACTTGGTCACGCGCCGCCAGGTTGGACAGCGCCAGCGGCACCTCGACATTGCGCGCCATGAGCTGCAACACGCGGGCGTCAAAGCGCCGCATCGCGTGGCCGAACAGGCGGCCCAGATGGGTCTGGCGCCAGCCGTCTTCGGCGGCGGATGGAACAGGGAAGTCAGGCATACAAATATTGTCAGGCAAACTGACTAAATTTCACTTGAAAGCGCTACAACAGCTCGCATAAACTACTGTTCAAGCATCCAGCCTGTGATTAACCGCAGAGCGATGCAAACATCCAACCTGTTGTTTTTCAAGGAGTTTTCTCATGGACGTCGCAGTCAAAGGTACCAACCCCGCATTGCCAGTGAACGCCGACAAGGCCAAGGCCCTGGCCGCGGCGCTTGCCCAGATCGAGAAGCAATTTGGCAAGGGCACGATCATGCGCCTGGGTGAAGGCGAGGTGATCGAGGACATCCAGGTCGTCTCGACCGGATCGCTCGGCCTGGACATTGCGCTCGGCGTAGGTGGCCTGCCCCGTGGCCGTGTGGTCGAAATCTACGGCCCGGAATCGTCGGGCAAGACCACGCTTACGCTGCAAGTGATTGCCGAAATGCAAAAACAAGGCGGCACCTGCGCCTTTGTCGACGCCGAACATGCGCTGGACGTGCAGTACGCCCAGAAGCTGGGTGTGCAACTGTCCGACCTGCTGATTAGCCAGCCCGACACCGGCGAACAAGCACTCGAAATTGTGGACAGCCTGGTGCGCTCGGGCGCCGTGGATTTGATCGTCATCGACTCGGTAGCGGCCCTCACGCCCAAGGCCGAAATCGAAGGCGAAATGGGCGACAGCCTGCCCGGCCTGCAGGCCCGCCTGATGAGCCAGGCACTGCGCAAGCTGACCTCCAGCATCAAGAAGACCAACTGCATGGTCATCTTCATCAACCAGATCCGCATGAAGATTGGTGTGATGTTCGGCAGCCCTGAAACGACGACCGGCGGCAATGCGCTGAAGTTCTACGCCTCCGTGCGCCTGGACATTCGCCGCACCGGCACCATCAAGAAGGGCGACGACGCCATCGGCAACGAAACCAAGGTGAAGGTGGTCAAGAACAAGGTGAGCCCGCCGTTCAAGACCGCCGAATTTGACATCCTGTTTGGTGAAGGTATCAGCCGCGAAGGCGAAATCATCGACATGGGGGTGAACGCCAAGATCGTTGAAAAAGCAGGCGCCTGGTATGCCTACAACGGCGAAAAAATCGGCCAGGGCCGGGACAACGCCCGCGAGTTTCTGCGCGAGAACGCCGACCTGGCCCACGAGATTGAAAACAAGGTGCGCGAAAGCCTGGGTATTGCCCTGCTGCCGCCCCTGGCAGGCGCAGCCCCCGCCGCCAAGCCTGCCAAGGCAGACAAGGCTGATAAGGGCGAGAAGGCAGACAAAGCCGACAAGGAAGACAAATAAGCGGCAGGCAAGAGGCCTCATCCATCATATGAATGAAATTGGCCTCTAGCGCTTATTAAATAAGCGCTAGCAGCTATTTATTTCATAGTATTCAGTGGTCTGAACCATGGGCTTTGGCACCCTCTCGCTCAAGGGCCGCGCGCTGCGGCTGCTCAGCCAGCGCGAGCATTCGCGGGCCGAGCTGACGAAAAAGCTGGCACCGCATGTGCAAGACGGCGAGGACCTTGCGGCCGTGCTCGATGACCTTGAGGCCAAGGACTTCATCAATGAAACCCGCGTGTTGGAGTCGGTGGTGCACCGCCGTTCCAGCCGCCTGGGGGGAGCGCGCATAAGGCAAGAGCTGCAGTCCAAAGGCTTGCCGGCCGAAGCCGTGCAGCAGGCGGTGGACCAGCTCAAACACAGCGAACTGGACCGCGCCCGTGGCGTGTGGGCGCGCAAGTTTGCGCAGCCTCCTCAAACCCCACAAGAGAACGCCAAGCAGACGCGTTTTTTGCTCACACGCGGTTTCTCGGGCGATGTGGTGCGGCGTGTGCTGCGCGGCACAGTGGAGGGCGACGGTGGCGACAGCACCTGAAAGCGCCTGACAACAAGTCACAACACCTGACAGGGCCCGCCTTCGCACTCCGATTTCAAGCCTTTTTGGGCTCTAGCGCTTATCCATCAGCGCTAGCAGCTATCAAATATGAAGCAATCAGCCGTCCCGATTGTTTACTGCAAAACCAATTCGACGCGCCGGTTCTTCGCCCGGCCAGCGTCACTGCCATTGGACGCCACGGGCGCCAGACTGGCGACACCGTTAGCGGTCAGGCGGTCCCGGGCAATTCCGTAGTCCTTGGCCAGTGCCACCGCCACGGCATCCGCGCGGCGTCGGCTCAGGTCGAGGTTGGCGGGCAGGTTGCCCACGTTGTCGGTGTGCCCCACCACATGGAGCTTGAGGCCCGTTTGCTGCTTGAGCAAGCCGCCGATCTGGTCAAGGGAGGCCTTGCTTTCAGCCTTGATGTCGGCCTTGCCGGTGTCAAAAAGAATGTCGTAGATGGCGACCTTTCCGTTGGCGTCGAGCCCCTTGGCGATCTCGCTGGAAGACAGGGTTTCCATCTGCTGCTCACGCGCTTTGGGCTCCACGCGCACCACGGCAATGGTGGCGCGCTTCTGGAACTCTTTCTCGTCGCAGTAGGCCGAGGTGACATCGGGGTTCCAGGTCAGCACCGCCAGGGTGGCGCCGCTGGCCTTGTTGTCGAGCAGCGCATAACGCAGGTCACTGGCCGTGCCGCCTGCTGCGCAGGCCGCAGGGCTGTTGTCGCCCACCTTGCCCGCCCATCCCGCAGGCAGCAGTGAGCGTGGCAGGCTGTAGGTAAAGATGTTGGAGCCTCCGCAGGCGTCACCCGCGCATTCGTAGGCGGTCTCGAATCCTGCGGCTTTCAGCTCTTGCTGGTAGCCCCGCAGCACCTCCAGCGACGACCGACCGGCGGGTGCCACGTACTGCAGCGCCGTGCGCTGGCCAGAACGGTCCAGGTTGCGCGCGGCCACCAGTTTGTCGTTTTGATCGGCCACCTTGGCCGCTGGGAACCGCACTTCGTCGTAGGCGGCATCGTCGCGATACAAGAGCACGGCGCCCGTGTAGCGCTTGAAGCCAGCAGGGTCGGTCAACCCCATGGTGTCCTGCGTCGGTACGCGCGTCTGGGCCCACGTGGGGCCGGCCAATACGGCCAACAGCGCTGCTGCAGCAGCCACCACCACCCACCCGGGAAACGCCCTGTGCTTCTTCATGCCACGCCTTTCGGTGCCGGGCGGGGGCCCGGGCTGGCGCGATTATGGGCGTCTGCGGCCGCCGCCCATCGCCGAGCAGACCTGGCTGCGGCAGCGCGGCGTGCAGAAAATCACAGACCGAGCATGAGCTTGAGGTTTTGCACCGCAGCGCCACTCGCGCCCTTGCCCAGGTTATCAAGGCGCGCCACCAGCACCGCGTGGCGGTAGGTTTCGTTGGCGAACACGCGCAATTCGAGCTTGTTGGTGTTGTTGAGCGCCAGCGCGTCCAGCTTGCCGTCGGCGGTGGCGGGCAACACGTTCACCCACTGCTCGGGGGTGTTGCTCTTGGCGTAGTGTGCGGCCAGGGCATCGTGCAGGTCACTGGCCTTGGGGGCACCGGGCAGGGTGTCGAGATGCAGGGGCAGTTGCACCAGCATGCCCTGCTCGAAATTGCCCACCGAGGGCACAAAAATGGGTCGGCGCGTAATGCCGGTGTAGTGCATGATTTCCGGCAGGTGCTTGTGCGCCAGGCCGAGGGCGTACAGCTCGAACAGCGGGGCTTCGCCCTTCTGGTACGACTCGATCATGGGGCGCCCACCGCCCGAGTAGCCGCTGACCGCCGGCAGTGCCAGCGGAAAATCAGCGGGGATCAGGCCCGCGTCCACCAAGGGGCGCAGCAGTGCGATCGCACCCGTGGCATAGCAGCCCGGGTTGGCCACACGGGTGGCTGCCGCCACCGCTTCGGGCTGGCCAGCAGCCAGCTCAGGAAAGCCAAACACCCAGCCGGGCGCGGTGCGGTGTGCGGTGCTCGCGTCGATGATCTTGATCTTGCGGCCCGTGGCCTGTTCGATGCCGTCCACCATCGCCACAGTGTCGCGCGCTGCGTCGTCGTGCAGGCACAGCACGACCAGATCCACCCCGGCAATCAGGTCGCGTTTGGCGGCGGGGTCCTTGCGCAGATCGGGCGCAATGCTGACCAGCTCGACCTGTGGCATGGCCTGCAGGCGCTCGCGAATCTGCAGGCCCGTGGTACCGGCTTCACCATCAATAAAGACTTTGGACATGGAGTTGCTCCTGCAAATGGTCGGCAGCATAAGCCGCAAAAGTGGGGAAAGGGCAGGCCGACGGCCTGCACCACGGTGTCAGCGACGCACAGGGATGGTGCATTGCAGCATGATACAGTCGCGGGTTGCCATGTCCCACGCCCGCGGCCAGACAACTGTTCATGGTAAACGGGTACTTACCACCCTTCCCCTGAGAGAGACCTCATGAAGATTCACGAATACCAAGGCAAGGAAATCTTGCGCAATTTTGGTGTGCCCGTTCCGCGTGGCATTCCCGCATTCACGGTGCAAGAAGCCGTCGAAGCAGCTCAAAAGCTCGGCGGCCCTGTGTGGGTCGTGAAAGCCCAGATCCACGCCGGTGGCCGGGGCAAGGGCGGCGGCGTCAAGGTTGCCAAGACCATTGATGACGTCAAGCGCATTTCGGGCGAAATCCTGGGCATGCAGCTCAAGACGCACCAAACCGGCCCCGAAGGCCAGAAGGTCCGCCGCCTGTACATCGAAGACGGCGCCGACATCAAGAACGAACTGTATGTATCGCTGGTGACCGACCGCGCGACGCAGAAGGTAGCTCTGATCGCTTCCAGCGAAGGCGGCATGGACATCGAGGAAGTGGCCCACTCCACACCCGAGAAGATCATCACCGAGATGATCGACCCGCTGACCGGCATCACGGTCGAGCAGAGCAAGAAGGTAGCCGCAGCCATTGGCCTGACCGGCGCTTCCATCGACCAAGCTGTAGACATCTTCGCCAAGATCTACAAGTGCTACATGGAAACCGACGCGTCGCTGGTGGAAATCAACCCCCTGAACTGCGACTCCAAGGGCAACCTGATGGCCCTGGACGCGAAGTTCAACTTTGACCCCAACGCGCTGTTCCGTCACCCAGAAATCGTGGCCTTCCGCGATCTGGACGAAGAAGATCCGGCCGAAGTCGAAGCCTCCAAGTTCGACCTGGCCTACATCAGCCTCGATGGCAACATCGGCTGTCTGGTGAACGGCGCTGGTCTGGCCATGGCCACCATGGACACCATCAAGCTGTTTGGCGGCGAGCCTGCCAACTTCCTGGACGTCGGCGGTGGCGCCACGGCCGAGAAGGTGACCGAAGCCTTCAAGATCATGCTGGCCAACCCCAAGGTTGAAGGCATTCTGGTCAACATCTTCGGCGGCATCATGAAGTGCGACACCATCGCCACGGGCGTGATCACCGCCTGCAAGGCCGTGAACCTGTCCGTGCCACTGGTCGTGCGCATGAAGGGCACCAACGACGAGCTCGGCAAGAAGTTGCTGGCCGAGTCGGGGCTGCCGATCATCTCTGCAGACACCATGGCCGAAGCGGCCACCCAGATCGTTGCTGCCGTCAAGTAAGCCCGGAGAACACATATGTCGATCTACATCAACAAAGACACCAAGGTCATCACCCAGGGCATCACGGGCAAGACGGGCCAGTTCCACACTGAAAAGTGCCAGGAATACGCGAACGGCAAGAACTGCTTCGTGGCGGGCGTGAATCCCAAGAAGGCTGGCGAGTCGATCTTCAACATTCCGATCTACGCCTCCGTCAAGGAAGCCGCCCAGCAAACCGGCGCCACCGTGTCGGTGATCTACGTGCCGCCCGCAGGCGCTGCGGATGCCATCTGGGAAGCCGTCGAAGCCGACCTGGACATGGCCATCTGCATTACCGAAGGCATTCCGGTCAAGGACATGCTGATGGTGCGCAACAAGATGAAGGCCAAGGAAGCCGCTGGCGGCAAGAAGACGCTGCTGCTGGGCCCCAACTGCCCTGGCCTGATCACGCCTGACGAAATCAAGATCGGCATCATGCCTGGTCACATCCACCGCAAGGGCCGTATCGGCGTGGTGTCCCGCTCGGGCACGCTGACGTACGAAGCCGTGGCCATGCTGACCGAAGTGGGTCTGGGCCAGTCCAGCGCCGTGGGCATTGGTGGCGATCCCATCAACGGCTTGAAGCACATCGACGTGATGAAGGCTTTCAACGACGATCCAGACACCGACGCCGTGATCATGATTGGCGAAATCGGTGGACCGGACGAAGCCGAAGCCGCCCAATGGTGCAAGGCCAACATGAAGAAACCTATCGTGGGCTTTATCGCGGGCGTGACGGCCCCTCCCGGCAAGCGCATGGGTCATGCTGGCGCACTGATCTCTGGCGGCGCCGACACGGCCGATGCCAAGCTCGCCATCATGGAAGAGTCGGGCTTCATCATCACCCGCAATCCTTCGGAACTGGGCAAGCTGCTCAAGGCCCAGCTGAAGTAATCAGCTTTTCCGGCGCCGTCCGTATGCACAATGCGGACACATCGGGCCGTAGCGCCCGATGTGCCGGCCCCCTTAAGAAGAGAAGCGCTCGAAACCTTGGTTTCGAGCGCTTCTTGCATTTATGGTAGCGGAGGCCTGAGGAAGATCGCCTGGAAACATATCGCGGGTGGGCGCCGTGCTGCGGTGGATCGGGCTGCCATTGCGCTGCGGCGACGGTGAGGAGAGTGAGGGCCCAATGCCTGCGGCAGCCTGATGGTCACCGCCACCATGCAATAACGTCTCGCCCGGAGAGCAATACACAGCACATGTGACAAAAATGGCGTGCAATGGTGCCCGAAGTTGTCGCTCGCGACAACAACACCCACAAGGTTCTCCCACCCTCTCCAGCCAATGCATGGCGCTGTGACAGGTTCGGGCACTTTCAATTGGGCGCAAATATTGCTTCAACACGCACTCAATACCTGACGGGAACAACAGCAAGTGGGACAAAAAACCTCGGCGCGGCGGCTTGCTCTGGGTCGTACCGACGGCTTTTGGGGCGCACTGGCTGCGGCGGTGGTCATGCTTCTGTGCGCGGTCACCGGCTTGGCCGAACGGATTGAGCTTCAGCTGTACGATGCCGCCGCTCGTATTTCCTCTCCCGCCCCCCTCGCAGAAATCGCCATCGTCGGCATTGACGACGCCAGCATGGGAGCGCTGGGCCCCCAGCCGTGGTCACGAGACCTGCATGCCCGGCTGATCGACACTCTGTCGGCCGCAGGGGCCAAAACCATCGTCTACACGCCGTCCCTGTCGGACTCTCAGTCGGAGCCCGGGATCAGCCAGGTTCGCAAAATCAGGGCTGTATTGACCAGTGCGGGCGACGGTTCGCCACTGGCTGCCGAGCTCAACCGCGTAACCACCGAGGCCGAAAATGCCCTGGACACAGACGCCCGGCTCGCGTCCAGCATCCAGAAAGCGGGCAACGTACTGCTGGCCTCCCGCTATGCGGCGTCAGGCAAACCCACTGCACTACCCGCATACGTACGCCGAGGCACCTTGCCCGACCCCGGCGCCTATGCCACGTCTGCGCTTTCGGCGCAGCACCCGCTGGCGGCGCTCGGGTCTGCGGCAGTGGGAGTCGGCCACCTCTATACGGTGGCCGATGAAGACGGCAAACTACGCCAGGCGCCCTTGCTGCTGCGGTATGACGAAGTGGGTGTCCCATCGCTTGCACTGCTCGCTGCGCGCCACAGCCTGCACCTTACGGCAGACGAAGTACGGATTCAGGACGCCCCCAAGTCATTGCGCCTGGGCGGGCTGGACATCGCAACAGACCCCTCGGCTGTGATGCGTCCACGCGTGTACTCCGTGCAAGAGGGTGCGCCACCTTTTCCCATCGCCTCGTTTGCCACGGTGCTGAATGGAAACCCCCCCGCCACCCTGTTCAAAGACAAGGTTGTGATCGTTGGGGAAACCAGCGACAGCCTGGTGGCGCCATGGGTTGGTCCTGGCGGGCAGTCCATCTACCCTGTGGAATGGCTGGCCCACACGGTGTCCAGCATTCGCCAGGGGCTCTCCGTGACTGCGCCAAGCTGGGCTCGAATAGCATCCTGGGCGGCGGTGCTAGGCGTATTGCTCTTCGCGGCCTTGATGGCGCCGCGACTGCCGACGGCGGTAGGTGTCGGAGTAAGCCTTGCCGTGGTCCTGGCGATGGTGGGTACGGAGTGGGGTCTGCTGCATTACGCCGGGCTGTGGGTGCCGCTGACGCTGGCCGCTGCAGGCGCACTGGCTGGCTCCGCCGCAATCGCAATGCGAAGCACCCCGGGCCGATCAACCACATCCAGACAGTCGGCGCAAGCGTTGGAAGCGGCCGAAGCCGACCGCATGATGGGCCTGGCGCTGCACGGGCAAGGCCAGCTGGACATGGCGTTTGACCGTCTGCGCAAGGTGCCGCCCAGCGATGCGCTGATGGACAACCTGTACCACCTGGCGCAGGACTTTGAGCGCAAGCGCAATTTCGCCAAGGCAAAGGCGGTTTACGCGCAGGTTCTGCGCCACGACAAGCAGTACAAAGACGCCCGCAACCGCTACCAACGTGCACGGGCCCAGCTGCAGCACAGCGCGGATGGTCCTTCCAGCGTCCCAGCGTCCATACCGCCCGCGCACCATACGCCGAGCTTGCAGGGTGATGCGGCCACCGGGATTCCTATGCTGGGGCGGTACCAGATTGACAAGGAGCTGGGCAAAGGTGCCATGGGTGTTGTGTACCGGGGGCGCGACCCCAAAATTGGCCGGGTGGTCGCCATCAAAACACTGGCGCTGGGGGCGGAGTTCGAGGGTACGGCTCTCGTCGACGCCCGTGCCCGGTTCTTTCGCGAAGCAGAAACAGCGGGACGCCTGCAGCATCCGCACATCGTGACCATTTTTGACGCGGGCGAAGAACATGACCTTGCGTACATCGCCATGGAGTTCCTCAAAGGTGCCGACCTGACGCACGCATGTCGCAAGGAGCACCTGCTGCCGATACCCACCGTGCTGTCCATCACGGCACGCGTGGCCGACGCTCTGGACTACGCCCACGCACACAACGTGGTGCACCGGGACATCAAGCCGGCCAACATCATGTTTGATGGTGCTGCAGATGCGGTCAAGGTCACCGATTTTGGTATTGCGCGCATCACCGATTCGAGCAGGACCCGTACGGGCCTGGTGCTGGGAACCCCCAGCTTCATGTCGCCAGAGCAGCTGGCGGGGAAAAAGGTGGATGGCCGGTCGGACCTGTATTCCCTTGGCGTCACGCTGTTTCAGCTGCTGACGGGGACACTGCCGCTGCGCGGCGAATCCATGACGGAGTTGATGCACAAAATTGCCAGTGCGGACGCGCCCGACGTGCGTCAGCTGCGGCCGGAGGTGTCCCCGGCCGTGGCAAAGGTGGTGGCCCTTGCATTGCAAAAGCGCCCTGATGCACGCTACCAGACCGGCCGCCAGTTTGCAGCAGACCTGCGGGAGGCGGTGGCGGACGGTCATGCGGCGCTGGCTGCCCCCAAAGCAGTCGTCTATGATGCAGACCGCGATGCAACAGGGCATGAGATGGCGGATTTCCAGGAAACCGTGATGGAGCTACCCGCTGTGCGGGGTGCGGCATCCCCGCCGATTTCAGGCGCCCGATGACGCTCGCCGCAACATCCATGACCTATGAATTTTTCGCGCGGACAGACAAAGGCCGCGTGCGCACCAATAACGAAGACGCGGTGGCTGTCGACCGCGAGGCCCAGGTCGCCATCCTGGCCGACGGCATGGGCGGCTACAACGCGGGCGAGGTCGCCAGTGGCATGGCCACGACCTTCATTCGCACTGAGATGGGGCGGTGGCTTGCGCATGCAGGAAACACTCCGCAGTCCACCGATGTGCGCCGGGCTCTGGAAATTTGCGTCGAGAACGCCAACCACGCCATCCTGGGCGCATCGTTGTCCAACCCCCAATATGCAGGCATGGGCACCACACTGGTAGTCGGCGTGTTCCATGGCAGCCGACTCATCCTCGGACATATTGGTGACTCCCGCTGCTACCGCTTGCGCGATGGTGCCATGCAGCAGATCACGCGCGATCACTCGTGGCTGCAGGAGCAGGTCGACGCGGGCCTGCTCACGCCCCAGCAGGCTGCCCTGTCCTCCAACCGCAACCTCGTCACGCGGGCCTTGGGCGTAGAGCCCAACGTCATGATGGAAGTCAACGAGTTTCAGGTGGCGCCCAACGACCTGTTCCTCATGTGCTCCGATGGCCTCACCGACATGGTTGCCGATGCAGAACTGGCGGAGATGGTGCGCGCACCGCTCCCGTTGGAGGAAAAAGCCACACTGCTCATCGACACAGCCAACGCGAACGGCGGTCGTGATAACGTCAGCGTGCTGCTGGTGCAGGCTGCCGCTGGAGGCAAGAAGCGCGGCCTCATGTCCCGATTGCTAGGTGCCGCTTGAGCGGCCCGAACTACAACAATTCATCACATCAGGAGTGGATCATGCCCAGAATGATCGTTTCAATCGACGGGGTCGTTATCAAGGAAGTACAGTTAACCAAGGAGCGGACCACCCTGGGTCGGCGGCCCTACAACGACATCGTGATTGATAACCTCGCCGTGAGCGGCGAGCACGCCGTGATCCACATGGCGGGCCATGATGTGGAAATTGAAGACCTGGGCAGCACCAACGGCACCTACGTCAACGCCAAGGCCGTCAAACGCCAGGAACTGCGTAACGGCGACACGGTTGAAGTGGGCAAATACAAGATCCGTTTCCTGAGCGAGGCTGAAGGCCAGAACTTCGAGAAGACCATGATCTTCAAGCCTGGCATGGTGCCGCCGATTGGGTCGGTGTCCCGGCCCGCAGCGCTGGCTCCAACACCAGCGCCCGCCCCCATCACCGCGGTGATCCGCGTGATGTCAGGCGCAGCCGCGGGGCGAGAAGTGTCTCTGCAAAAAGTGGTCACCACGATCGGCAAACCAGGCGTGGCCGTGGCATCGATTACCAAGCGCCACCAGGGGTTTGTGCTGGCGCACGTGGAAGGACCTGATATGCCCATGCTGAACGGCGCGGCCATTGGCGCCTCGCCCGTGCCACTCAAGCATGGCGACCGCCTGGAGTTGGCCGGTACGGAAATGCAGTTCGAGCAGAGTTGATTTACTCCATCTAGTCGTTCAGTTCGTCTGGCCTATCAGATTGGCCCAAGGGCAGGAGGCTGAACATGCGGAAGCAGCTTTCATCCCTGTTTCGCCACCGGTGGCGGCGTATCAGCATCACGCTGCTCCCTCTTCTCTTTGCGCTTTTGCACGTTTCCAACGTGTTGCACCTTCAGGTGCTGGAACGCCTCGACAACATCATCTATGACACACGTTTGCGCGCCACGATGCCGCAGACGCTGGACGAACGCATCGTCATCGTCGACATAGATGAGAAAAGCCTGGGGCGCATTGGCCAGTGGCCTTGGGGCCGCGACAAGATGGCAGCGCTTTCACGCGAACTGTTTGAGCGCCAGCAGGTGGCGGTTGTTGGTTTTGACGTCATTTTTGCAGAGGCCGACGGCAGCTCTGGATTGGGCAGCCTGCAGCGGCTTGCGCGAGGCGCTTTGAAATCCCAGCCGGGCTTCGCCGACTTGCTGGCACAACTTGAGCCCTCTCTGGACTACGACGCGCTCTTCGCTCAGTCACTGACAGGGCGTGCGGCAGTTCTGGGTTTCTATCTGACCAGCGATCGGGAAGGTCGCACCCGCGGCACCTTGCCAAGCCCTGCCCTTCAGACCGATCAACTGCGCGGCCTCCCCTTGCGCGCCACATCATGGAACGGATACGGCGCCAATATCGAGGTGTTGGCGAAGGCCGTTCCCGTTGCTGGATTCTTCAATTCAATTACAGACGAAGACGGTGTCGTTCGGTCGTTGCCACTTTTGGCTGAGCACCAGGGAAGCTATTACGAATCGCTGGCACTTGCGGTGTTTCGCCAGGTAGTGGGCATGCCGGAGGTGCTGCCAGGTTACGCCAACGCCAATCCGCAGGGCGACTATGACCCACTGCAGAGCATTGTTCTGCGCCAGGACGGGCGGTCGATCGCTCTCCCGGTCGATGACCGCCTCGCCACCCTCATACCTTTTCGCGGCCTCGGCGATGTCTCAGGCGGCTCTTTCCGCTACATATCCGCCTCTGACATTCTTGAAGGTGCCTTGCCAGCGGCGAGCTTGCGCGACCAAATCGTATTGGTCGGGTCCACTGCACCCGGTCTGCTCGATCTGCGCGTGACCCCAGTGGGCCGAACCTACCCAGGCGTTGAAACGCACGCCAATGTGCTGTCGGCACTGCTCGATGGCAAGAACATCGTGCGCCCGGACTACGCACTGGGGTTTGACGCGCTGCAGCTGCTGTGCGCGGGCCTTTTGCTGGCTGTCGCGCTGCCACTCCTGGCTGCGGGGCCCGCCGTTGCCCTGAGCGTGGGAGTCATTACAGTGCTGACTGGCGTCAATCTGTGGCTCTACCTATCGCACGGCCTTGCACTGCCACTGGCAACTGCGGTGCTGATGTCGGTGCTGGCCTTTGCGCTCAACATGGTCTACGGCTACTTCGTCGAGAGCAAGTCGAAACGCGAGTTGGCAGCACTTTTTGGCACCTATGTTCCTCCCGAGTTGGTGGATGAAATGGTCAAAGAGCCAGAGAACTACAACATGCAGGCCACCAGCCGCGAGTTGACGGTGATGTTCTGCGATATGCGCGGCTTCACGGCCATGTCTGAGCGCATGGACCCCTTGCAGCTGCAGGCCCTGTTGAATGACGTGTTCAGCAGGCTCACGCACATCATCCGAGGCCACCGCGGCACCATAGACAAATACATGGGTGACTGTGTGATGGCGTTTTGGGGTGCCCCGGTCGCTACTCCCGATCATGCCCAGCTGGCTGTGGCTGCTGCCATTGACATGGCGCAAGCTATCGCAGAGATCAACGAAAACCACCGAGAACGGGGCTTGCCTGAGATTGGCGTGGGCATCGGTCTCAATACTGGAACCATGTGCGTCGGCGACATGGGTTCGGACATACGTCGCAGTTACACGGTTATTGGCGATGCGGTCAACCTCGGCTCTCGCCTGGAAGGCTTGTCCAAACACTACGGCACGTCGATTGTGGCGAGCGAGAGCACCAAGCTGCTCGCAACGCAGTTTGCCTGGCAGCAACTGGATCTTGTCCGAGTAAAGGGCAAAGCCCAAGCGGTGGCCATTTTCTGGCCCCTGTCAAAGTTAGCGGCGGTGAGCAATGCGGAATCGAGTGAACTAGAGGAATGGGGGCAATTCCTCACTGCCTACAGGGCACAAGAGTGGGCACAATGCGACAGTTTCCTCTGCCGCCTCAACACCCTTCGTCAAAGCAGCACGCTTTATGACCTGTACGCCTCACGTGTGGCGCTGTTTCGACAACAGGCATTCACCTCGGACTGGGACGGCGCCACCAATTTCGATAGCAAGTAATTTGGCAATCTCTACACAAGGCAATACATGAAGGTTCGCGTGCTCGGATGCTCCGGCGCCATCGCCAAGGACTGCCGCACCACTTCGTTCTTGATTGGCGAGAACATCCTGATTGATGCAGGCACCGGCGTTGGCGACCTGACGCTCGAAGAGATGAGCAAAATTGACCATGTTTTTTTGACTCATTCGCATTTGGATCACATTGCGGCATTGCCGCTGATGCTGGATGCGGTGTCTTCACTGCGTGGTACGCCGGTAGAGGTGCACGCACTGCCAGCAACCATCGCGGCATTGCAAGCGCACGTGTTTAACAACGTGATATGGCCGGACTTCAGTTCTA
>JAUXZO010000074.1 GCA_030692685.1 Acidovorax sp.
CGGTTGTGGAGGACCTGATGCGCCGAGGACTGCCGCACATACAGGATCGCCTTGCGGTCGAGATGCTGTGGCCCAATCTTCTCACAGATCATCACGCACCTCCCGCTGTTCCATGACGGGATCGTTGACGTGGTCGAGCAGCAGGCGCACGATCAGCGACGTCAATGTCTGGCGCGTCTGCGCTGGCAGCGTGTCCCATCTTGGTGTCGGGGTTATCGCGGAATTGCGGGGACAGGAAAACAGATCGAGCTGCAACACCTTGGACTTGTATGAGAACACCGGCAATAAAAGGGGCCATTCATCGGACGGTAGCACCGGATTAAAAAGGGGCCACTCCTGCTAGACCTTCGCCTTTGCGCGGAGGCGGAGGGTGAAGAGAGTGGAACTTTATCTCAAGGTTCGCCGCGCTGTGATGATAGACGGGATGAGCCGTCGTTCTGCTGCGCGATTTTATGGTATCAACCGCAAGACCGTCGACAAGATGTTGGCCTTCCCGGCTCCGCCTGAGCATGGTCGGACAGGCGTGAGTTATAGCCGGAAGTTGTCCGGGTTCACCGAGACCATCGATCAGATATTGGAAGATGATCGCAGCGTGCATGCCAAGCAGCGGCATACAGCTGTGCGGATATTCGAGCGCCTGCGCGATGGGCATGGATTTACCGGCGGCATCACGATCGTACGTGATTACGTGGCCGGGGCGAAGCTGCGCAGCCGCGAAGTGTACATTCCCTTGAGCCATAAGCCTGGCCACGCTCAGGTCGATTTTGGTGAGGCGGACGGGATCATTGGCGGCAAGCTGGTGCGGTTCCACTATTTCTGCATGGATCTGCCGCACAGCGATGCGCCATTCATCAAAGCTTATCCTGCCGAGGTGGCCGAGGCTTTTTGTGATGGGCATGTCGCAGCCTTCGCCTTCTTCGGCGGTATTCCGATATCGATCCTATATGACAATACCAAACTTGCTGTGGCGCAGATCTTGGGTGACGGGAAGCGCGAGCGCAGCCGGATGTTCTCGACCCTGCAGAGCCATTACCTGTTCGAAGACAAATTCGGTCGCCCCGGCAAGGGCAACGACAAAGGCAAAGTCGAAGGGCTGGTCGGTTATGTACGGCGGCACTTCATGGTCCCGATGCCGGTGGCCGATAGCTTTGATGCCATGAACGCGCGCTTTGTCGAACAATGCATGGAGCGCAGGCAAGCGGTGCTGCGCGGGCACAGCGAAAACATCGAGACGCGCATGCAAGCCGATCTGGCAGCATTTATGTCGCTGCCAGCGGTGCCGTTTGATCCCTGCCATATTGTGACGGGCCGTGCCTCGTCGATGTCATTGGTGCGCTATCGCACCAATGATTACTCAGTGCCCACGGCCTATGCCCACCAAGAGGTGGTGATCAAAGGCTATGTCGACCGTGTCGCGGTGATCTGCCGAGGGGAACAAATCGCGGTGCATCCGCGTAGCTACGAACGCGAAGACTTCATCGCCAACCCGTTGCATTATCTGGCTCTGCTGGAGCAAAAGCCGCGCGCGCTTGATCAGGCCGCGCCGCTTGATGGCTGGGTGCTGGCCGAGCCAATGCATCGCATCCGGCGATTGATGGAGGCGCGTAGCGGCAAAGAAGGGCGGCGCGAGTTTATCCAGGTGCTGCGGCTTTGTGAGCGGTTCGAGCAAAGCCTTGTGGAATGGGCAGTGGCTCATGCCTTGGATCTGGGGGCGATCAGCTTCGATGCCGTGAAGATGATCGCGCTGGCGCGGCTCGAGCGGCGGCCACCGCGGCTTGACTTGCAGTTTTATCCGCACCTGCCACGCGCAGATGTCGGGCGCACTGACCCGCGTAGCTATATGGGCTTGCTGTCGCAGACAGGCGGTTCCCCGGCGGGAGTATTGGCATGACCGAGTCCCTGATGCCGCTGCCTGCCATGGCGCAAACTTCTACCAGCGTTCCGCCAGCGGTGTTGCTGGCCAACCACCTCAAGGCGCTCAAGTTGCCAACCTTTGCGCGTGAGCATGAAAAGGTCGCCTTTGAAGCAGCGCAAGACCGTGCCGATTATCCGCGCTATCTGCTGCGGCTATGCGAGCTCGAGCGGATCGACCGCGAACGCCGGATGGTGGAACGCCGCATTCGCATGGCCAAGTTCCCGCACACCAAGAGCTTCGACACGTTTGATTTTACCGCCCAGCCATCGCTGAACAAAGCACTGGTGCTGGAACTGGCGCGCGGGGAATGGATCGAACAGCGGCGTAATGTTATTGCGTTGGGGCCGAGCGGTACAGGCAAAACGCACGCCGCCCTCGCATTGGGTCTTGCCGCTTGCCAGAAGGGCCAAAGCGTGGCGTTCACCACCGCGGCAGCGCTGGTGCATGACCTGATGGAGGCCAGAGATGAGCGGCGATTACGCATGCTCCAGAAGCAACTGGCATCAGTCAAGCTGCTGATCTTGGACGAACTCGGCTACGTGCCGTTCACTGCCGTCGGCGGCGAACTCCTGTTCGAAGTGCTCAGCCAGCGATACGAACGCGGCAGCACGCTGATCACCAGCAACCTACCGTTCGACGAATGGACATCGGTGTTCGGCTCCGAACGCCTTACCGGCGCGCTCCTCGACCGGCTAACCCACCATGTCCACATCCTCGAGATGAATGGTGACAGCTTCCGTCTTGCTAGCAGCCGTAAGCGACAAAAGGAAAAGGAGAGCAGCAAGATGACCTGATCAGAAACGGCAATCGGCGTCGGGAAATCGGCTTCCGCTACGCTACAGCCGCTTCCCCGACGCCGATTAAACCCAGCCTCAAACTGAGGCTTTTTGTTTGAATTGACTGGCCCACTTTTAAACCGGTGGCTGGCCCCATTTTATACCGGCGTTGACAACTT
>JAUXZO010000075.1 GCA_030692685.1 Acidovorax sp.
TGTCGCCCATCTTCTTGGCGTAATAAAAAATCAGCGCAATGAAGATGTAGATGGAGCCTTGGTGGGCGAACCAGAACCCGAGCGGGTAACCGCCAAGACTGATCTTGTTGAATAAGTCAACGAACAGAATCCCCGCGCCAAACGACACTAAAAACCAGATGATGAGAATCTTGGTGAGTAGGCCGAGCGTGGCTTTCCAGTAGGCATGACTGCTTTTGTCTTCCTTCATGAAGTCCCCTCATGTTTGAGAACAGAAACACAGCGAAGAAACTCCGCTGCCCCTGCACATTCCGCGGGCAGGCCACGGGATTGCGAGGGTGACTGTGGCGACGGTTCCTTACAGTGAACTGATGAAACCGGCCAAACTTACGCAGGATTGACGACCCGAGGGAAAACACCGATCCGCCGCGCGGCAGTAGAACGACGCCACGAAGTGTGTGTTTTCGGGATACACAAAGCTACGCCAATACGCAAAAAAGACCTCACGCTGCCGGAGCAGCGGAGGCCAAAGCCGGTCTTCAAAAGACCGGAGGGAGGGATCCAAAAGAAACGTGCTGAGCGCGCGGGGTTAGCAACCCAAAGGACGACCCGGACGCATAGGAACGATTCCCGTAAGACGCAGCGTTGCGTTGGAACCATCGCTGGCGGTCAAGGTTTTTCCGTTGAAACGGATCTGATCACTTTCGCGGACCACGGCGGTATCGGTAGGCTCGCCACTGCCATATTCCTTGCCGTCAAAGGTAATGAATGCCTGGTGAAGACCGGTGGCATCTGGACGGTAGCGAATGTCGCCAAAGGCGGTGGCGGAAGATCCGACCTTGTTGGCACCGTCGAAGCGGAAGGAACACAACTCGGGCACCGAACCGATGGGGTTTTCCTTGTCTACGTTGGTGAGGTTGAGCGCACCATTGCCATACACGCCATTGAGGCCCCCTACCGTCGCGTTACTCACTGTCAAGATGCCTGGCTCGTTGCTGGGCGTCGGGTCGTCGTCATTGCCACCGCCGCAGGCGACGAGCAAAACAGAAGTGGCAGCGAGCGCCGCGCAGGTTTTGAAGATGGATTTCATGGTGATGTGCGTCCGTAGAGTTTGATGGGGTTGCCAGGGGACTTGCGCCCCAAGCGCTGGTCCCTGAACTGCATCGTATGAACCACCCCCCACACCAAGCGTGCGCCATGTTCCGCCTTGCACGTAGGACATGGGCCGACAGCACCGTGCGCTGTCGACACCTACCAAACCGTTATCGCGCCAGCACTGTTGCCAGCGCCTTGCCCGTGTGCGTGCCCGCCGCCACCACCGCTTCGGGCGTCGCAGCCGCCACAATGCGGCAGCCCCCGTTGCCCCCTTCTGGGCCCAAATCCAATATCCAGTCGGCCTCGGCGATCACATCCAGGTCGTGCTCGATCACGATCACGCTGTGGCCGCCATCGACCAGGCGGTGCAGCACGCGGATGAGCTTGTCCACGTCGGC
>JAUXZO010000088.1 GCA_030692685.1 Acidovorax sp.
GCTTCAGCGGCGAGGCGATGTTGTCAAACACCTTCATCGAGGGGTAGTTGATGAACTGCTGGTACACCATGGCCACGTTGCGGTCGCGCACAGGGGTGCCCGTCACATCCTTGCCATCCACCAGCACGCGCCCCTGCGTGGGCACGTCCAGCCCCGCCATGATGCGCATCAGGCTCGTCTTGCCCGCCTGGGTCGCGCCCAGCAACACCGTCACGGCATTGCTTTGCAGCGCCAGGCTCATGTCATACAGCCAGGTCTGCGCCCCGACTTTCTTGCTGATGCTGTCCAACGCCAGCTGCATGAAGCATCCTCTTCCGCCCCTTGGGCCTGTGTGAAAGGACTGCGCACCTAAGCTGCAGCCCACAACTTTCGAACTTGTTCATTTTTGTTCTTTTTTGTTCGAATCGAATCAAGGTTTACCCTTAATGCATTCGTTTTTTTTCGCTTTACAGTCTTAAACGCTCCATCGACGCGCCGATCAGATATTTCAACTTTGTTACAAGTCGGTGACAACCCATGCACCCAGCCCCCCCCACCGTGAACACCAATCCCCGCCAACTCCAACTGCTTGAAGAAGTGCGTGCGCGCAAATCCGCCACGGTGGAACAGCTTGCCGACACCCTGGGGGTCACACTGCAGACGGTGCGCCGCGATGTGCAGCGCCTGGCGGAATCTGGCCTGCTTACCCGCTTTCACGGCGGCGTGCGCGTGCCCAGCTCCACGGTGGAGAACCTGGCCCACACCCAGCGCGAAACCCTGCACGCCGATGGCAAAGCCCGCATTGCGCGCGCCGTGGCCGAACAGGTGCCCAACGACTGCTCACTGATCCTGAACATCGGCACCACCACCGAGGCCATTGCCAAGGCGCTGCTGCACCACCGCGGCCTGCGCGTGATCACCAACAACCTCAACGTGGCCGCCATCCTGAGCGGCAACCCCGAGTGCGAGGTCATCGTGGCGGGCGGCGTGGTGCGTGCGCGCGACCGGGGCATCGTGGGCGAAGCGGCGGTGGACTTCATCCGCCAGTTCAGGGTGGACATCGCCCTCATCGGCATTTCGGGCATCGAGCCCGATGGCTCGCTGCGCGACTTTGACTACCGTGAGGTGAAGGTGGCCCAGACCATCGTTGCGCAGGCGCGCGAGGTCTGGCTGGCCGCCGACCAGAGCAAGTTCAACCGCCCGGCCATGGTGCAGCTGGCGACACTGCAGCAAATCGACCGCCTGTTTACCGATGCGCCGCCGCCCGAGCCGTTCCCTGCATTGCTCCAGGATGCGGAAGTCATCTGCACAGTGGCGGCGTAGCTTCCCCTATCCTTTGCCCCCATGACTTATCTGCTCGCACTCGACCAAGGCACCTCCAGCTCCCGCAGCATTGTTTTTGACGAACAAGGCCATATCGTGGCGCAAGCACAGGTAGAGCTGCCGCAGATCTACCCGCAGCCCGGCTGGGTGGAGCACGACCCACTGGAGATCTGGCGCACGCAGTTGGCCACGGCGCGCGATGCGCTGGCCAAGGCGGGCATCGCCGCCAGCGCCGTTCGCGCCGTGGGCATTACCAACCAGCGCGAAACCACCGTGCTGTGGAACCGCAAGACCGGCCAGCCCGTGCACCACGCCATCGTGTGGCAAGACCGCCGCGCCGAGCCTGCCTGCGCCCAGCTGCGCGAACAAGGCCACGCCGCCACCATCCAGGCCAAGACGGGCCTGCTGGTGGACGCCTATTTCTCGGGCACCAAGCTGCAATGGCTGCTGGACCACGTGCCCGGCGCACGCGACGCGGCCGAGCGCGGCGAGCTGGCCTTTGGCACGATAGACAGTTGGCTGATGTGGAAGCTCACCCACGGCCAGGTGCATGTGACGGACGTGAGCAACGCCTCGCGCACCATGCTGTTCAACGTGCACACCAACCAGTGGGACGACGACCTGCTGGCGCTGCTGCGCATCCCCAAGGCACTGATGCCCGAGGTGTTGCCCTCCAGCGCACATTTTTGCGACATCGCCCCCGACCTGCTGGGCCACAGCATCCGCGTGGGCGGCGTGGCGGGCGACCAGCAAAGCGCGCTATTTGGCCAGGCGTGTTTTACGGCTGGCATGGCCAAGAACACGTATGGCACCGGTTGCTTCATGCTCATGCACACCGGCACCACCTTCCAAACCAGCCAGAACGGTCTGCTGACCACCAGCGCGGCACAAGCCACGGCCCAGCCTGAGTTCGCCATGGAAGGCAGCGTCTTCGTCGGCGGCGCGGTGGTGCAGTGGCTGCGCGACGGCCTGCGTGCCATTACCGACAGCAGCGAGGTCGAATCGCTGGCGCAAAGCGTTCCCGACTCGGGCGGCGTGATGATGGTGCCCGCCTTCACCGGCCTGGGCGCACCGTACTGGAAGCCGGATTCACGCGGCACCATCACCGGCCTCACGCGCGGCAGCACGCTCGGCCACATCGCGCGCGCTGCGCTCGAAAGCATTGCCTACCAAAGCGCCGCCCTGCTGCTGGCCATGAGCCGCGATGCCGTGGCCGCCGGTGGCGCCCCGGTGAGCGAGCTGCGTGTGGACGGCGGCGCCTGCATCAATGATTTGCTGATGCAGTTTCAGGCCGACCTGCTGGGTATACCGGTGGTGCGGCCCGCCGTCATTGAAACCACGGCCTTGGGCGCGGCCTACCTGGCGGGACTCTCGAGCGGCGTGTATGGCAGCACGGATGAACTCTCAAAACTCTGGCGCGCCGATCGGCGTTTTGTGCCCACGCTGAGTAACGCACGCGCGCAGGAGCTGATGGCGAACTGGGAACATGCGGTGCGCCAGACGACGGCAGGATAGAGTACATCCCCCTGAGACGCTGCCGCCTTCCCCCTTCTCTCGAATGGCTGCGCCATTCGGGAAGGGGGACGCTCCCAGCGCGGCGGGGCGTCCCTTGCGCGGGAGCGCTGGCTTTGGCCGCGCCAGTTGCCCACGCCAGGGACGGCGCACCGAACAGGAAAGTCGGCGCACTGACGGCGCTACCATCGTGGCCCCATCCCACTCGCCAGACCGCAGCATGAACTCCCCCGCTTCCGCCGCAACAAACTCCCAACTCCCCACCATCGCCTTCATCGGCGGCGGCAACATGGCCAGCGCCATCATTGGCGGGCTGATCCGCCAGGGCCATCCGGCCAGCCAGATCGAGGTGGTTGAGCCCTGGGCCGAGGCACGTGAGGCGCTGCGCAAGAACTACGGGATCGAAGCCCAGCCCGAAGCAGGCCCTGCGCTGCAGCGCGCCCGCATCGTGGTCTGGGCCGTCAAGCCCCAGACCTTCAAGGACGCCGCCGGTGAGGCCAGGGCCCACACCCCGGACGCCCTGCACCTGAGCGTGGCTGCAGGCATCCGCTCTGACAGCATCGCCCAGTGGCTGGGCAGCGAACGCATCGTACGCACCATGCCCAACACGCCCGCGCTGGTGGGCAAGGGCATGAGCGCGCTGTTTGCACGCCCTGCGGTGGACGCCGCCGAACGCACGCAAGTCGAAGCCATCATGGCGTCCACGGGCGAGTTCCTGTGGGTGGAGACTGAAAAGCAGCTGGACGCGGTGACCGCCCTGTCCGGCTCAGGTCCCGCCTATGTCTTTTACTTCCTGGAGGCCATGACCCGTGCGGGCACCGGCATGGGGCTGTCCGAACGGCAGGCGCACCAGCTGGCCGTGGGAACGTTTGTGGGCGCATCCGAGCTGGCGCGCCGGTCTGACGAAGCGCCCGCCGTGCTGCGCCAGCGGGTTACGTCCAAGGGAGGCACCACCTACGCGGCGCTGCAGTCGATGGAGGCGTCCGGCATGGCCGCCAGCTTTGAGGCCGCCATGCGCGCCGCCGAGCACCGCGCCCACGAGCTGGGCGATGAGTTCGGTGCGTGATCTGATTTTTTAAGTGTTTTAGGCCTCTAGCGCTTACCCAATAAGCGCTAGCAGCTATTAATTAGTGAGCATCTGCCGCAGCAGGTAGCTGCCCGCAATGCCCGCAAACACGGTGGCGCCCAGCCAGTGGTTGACGCGGAACGCCACAAAACAGCCCTCGCGCGTGCGGGTGCGGATGAGGGTGAAGTGCCACAACACCTGCGCCAGCGCCGCTGCTATTGCTATATAAAAAATAGCGCCTAGCGCATACCCATCAAGCGCTAGCGCCCAAATTGACAAGAAAAGCAGGTAAAACACCACGATGGCGGCCACGTCGAAACGGCCGAGCGTGATGGCCGACGTCTTGATGCCGATCCTGAGGTCGTCGTCCCGGTCGACCATGGCGTATTCGGTGTCGTAGGCCAGCACCCAGCACAGGTTGCCCAGCCACATCCACCACGCCACGGCGGGCACGCTGCCCTGCACGGCAGCAAAGGCAATCACGATGCCAAAGTTGAACGCAATGCCCAGCACCGCCTGCGGCATCGAAATGATGCGCTTGGTGAACGGGTAGGCAATGGCCACCAGCACCGCAGGCACCGACCAGGCGATGGCCGCCGTGTTGGTTGTGAGCACCAGGCCAAAAGACACCAGGGCCAGCACGGCACCCAAGCCCAGCGCCTCTTTCACAGACACTGCCCCCGTCGTGACGGGCCGCTGTGCGGTACGTTTGACGTGTTTGTCAAAGTCCCGGTCGGCCACGTCGTTCACGCAACAACCCGCGCTGCGCATCAAAAACGTGCCCAGCACAAACACCGCCAGCAGGTGCCAGCCCGGAAACCCGTCGGCGGCTATCCACAGCGCAGAGAGCGTAGGCCACAGGCACACCAGCCAGCCCGCAGGGCGGTCCCAGCGGATGAGGTCAAGGTACAGGGCAAAACGACTGCGGGGGGGCACGGACGACATAGGAGCAAACGGCAAACAACGGGACGGACACCTCGTCAAAACGCGGGCGCACCGAATGTAGCAGCCGCAGGTGCTGCGCCACCCGCAGCAAGGTGATGAACATACGGCGCTCACCTACTGCCACGGTGCCACCAAACCCGGTAAAGTCTCCCGTTCTCCAACCTACGGACCTGCCCCGCATGCCCCGATCTTCGAGCCCACAGGCCTCCACCACGCGCTTCGCCATTCCCCGCACGCTTCTGGCAGGCTTTGTGGTGGCGGCCCTTGCCACCCTGGTCATTGCACTGGTCAACTTCCGCTCTGCCGAACTGCGCACCGAGGCTGTGCAAGCCATGGACCGCACGACCTTGGCGATGCGCCAGCTGAACCTGTTTTACTCTGCGATGAAGGATGCGGAGACCGGCCAGCGCGGCTACTTGCTGACCGGTGACACCAACTACTTGCAGCCATACCAGATGGCTGTCGCTGCGCTGCAGGATCACATGAAGGCGCTCAAGGCCAGCACGACCGACGAGTCCGCTCAAAACAAGTCGGTGATGCAACTGGACGAGCTATCGCAGCAAAAGCTGCGCGAACTCAATGAAACCATTTCGCTGTACAAATCGGGCGATGGCGTAGGAGCCATAACCCTGGTGCGAACCAATGCAGGCAAAGACCTGATGGACCGCATCCGCGACCTTACCGAGGGCTTGCGCAACCAGCAAAACCAACAATTGGACACCCGTCGCGAGCAGTGGGCAGACGCCGCCAGCAACTCCAACCTTTACTCAGGCTTGGGTTCGCTGGTACTGCTGGCGTTGATCTGTATCTCTGCGGCCATGACGGCTCGCGAATACCGGGTCAAAGCGCTCCAGTCGTGGGTATCGGCTGGGCTGACGGGCCTGGGCCAACGCATTCAGGGTGACCACCAGCTCCAAGACATTGGCAAGCTGGCCCTCGAATACCTGGCCACCTACCTCAAAGCCCACGTGGGCGCGGGGTATGTGGTCGATAGCGATGGCGGTTTTTCGCTGTTTGGCGGCTATGCGCTGCCGCGCGAACGGCTGACGGAAAAACTGCTCAGCAACGAGGGCCTGGTGGGCCAAGCGGCTCGCTCGCGCCAGCTGCTGCATGTGCGCGACGTGCCACCCGCCTATCTTCAGGTGTCGTCCAGCACCGGCCAAGCCAGCCCCGCCGAGCTACTGGTGGCGCCCGCGGTGGAACACGGCAATGTGTTTGCCGTCATTGAACTGGGTTTTTACCGGCCGGTGAGTGAGGCCGAGCGCTCCCTGCTGGAGCGGGCGTCCGAGATGCTGGCGGTAGCGATCCGCTCCGGCATCGACCGCAGCCGACTGCAGGCGCTGCTGGAAGAAACCCAGCGCCAGTCTGAAGAGCTGCAAACACAGCAAGAAGAATTGCGCGTCAACAACGAAGAGCTGGAGCAACAAAGCCGCATCCTGCAAGAGTCGCAAGCGCAAATGGAAGTACAGCAGACCGAGCTGGAGCAAACCAATGCCCACCTCGAAGAGCAGACCCAACAGCTGGAATATCAGCGCGAACAGCTTCTGCGCGCCCAGAGCGCCATGACCGACAAGGCCCGGGAGCTGGAGCAGGCCAGCCAATACACGAGCGAGTTTCTGGCCAATATGCGCCACGAGTTGCGCACACCGCTGAACTCCACACTCATCCTGGCCAAGCTGCTGGCCGACAACAAACCCGGCAACCTGAGCACCGACCAGGTCAAATACGCACAAACCATTTACGCAGCGGGCAACGACCTGCTGGCGCTCATCAACGACATCCTGGACTTGTCCAAGATCGAATCCGGTCAGGCCACCGTGGAGGTGGAGACCGTGAACATTGCCCGTGCGCTGCAGGGGCTGATCGACCCGCTGCGCCCGCTGGCGCAGGAAAAGGGCCTGACACTGACCGCCACCGTAGCGCCCGACGTGGCGGCCACGATGGAAACCGACGCCTTGCGCTTGGGCCAGGTGCTAAAAAACCTGCTGTCCAACGCGCTCAAGTTCACCGAAAAGGGCACGGTGGAGCTGCACGTGTCGCGCAACCCTGGCGACACGCTGTCGTTCGCCGTCAAGGACACGGGCATCGGCATCCCTGCGCACCAGCAGGATCTGATCTTTGAAGCCTTCCGCCAGGCCGATGGCAGCACCCACCGCAAGTACGGCGGCACGGGCCTGGGCTTGTCGATATCGCGCGACCTGGCGCAGTTGCTGGGCGGCACGATTGCGGTGCAGAGCACGCCGGGCGAGGGCAGCGTTTTCACGCTGGTGTTACCCCTGCGACTGGTCGCACAGCAACCGGCCGACGCACAAGCCAGGTGGCCACACGACGCAACGCCACCCGCCATGGCGCCAGCGCAACCCACGCCGCCACCCAATGCGGTGTGGCCAACCAGCCCCCAGCCTATATTTGGCGGCGCCGACGCGGCAGCCTCTGCCATCAAGGCTGCGGCGCAGTCGATACAGTCTGCCCCGCGCCGCGCAGGCCCGCGCAGCATTCTGGTGATTGAGGACGACACGCGTTTTGCGCAGATCCTTTGCGACCTCGCCCGCGAGATGGACTTTGAGTGCCACTTGGCGCACAACGCTGCCGATGGCCTGGCGTTTGCAGCGCACAGCCTGCCCAGCGCCATCGTGCTGGACGTGAACCTGCCGGACTTTTCGGGTTTGGGCGTGCTTGACCAGCTCAAGCGCAACCCCGTCACGCGCCACATCCCTGTGCATGTGGTGTCGGTGGCTGATTACTCGCAAGAGGCCATGGGCCGCGGCGCCATTGGTTACGCCTTGAAGCCCGTCAAGCGCGATGAACTGGTGCAGGCGCTGCAGCTGCTGGAGGCCAAATTTACCCAACGCCTGCACCGCGTGCTGGTGGTGGAAGACGATGAACGCCAGCGCGAAAGCGTGCGCCACCTGCTCAGCAGCGAAGAGGTGGAAATTGTGGGCGCCGGCACTGCCACCGAAGCGCTGGAACACCTGCGCAGCTCCACGTTCGACTGCATGGTGATGGACCTGAACCTGCCCGACCTGAGCGGCTACGAACTGCTGCAGCAGATGACGGAGCAGGACGGTGTCTCCTTCCCCCCAGTCATCGTGTACACCGGCCGCGCGCTGTCGCGCGACGAAGAGCAGCAGCTGCGGCGGTTTTCCAAGTCCATCATCATCAAGGACGCCCGTTCGCCCGAGCGTTTGCTGGACGAGGTCACACTGTTCTTGCACCAGGTGGAGTCCGAACTGTCGGTCGAACACCGCCAGATGCTGCAGGTGGCGCGCAACCGCGAATCGGCCCTGGAAGGCCGCACGGTGCTGGTGGTGGAAGACGACGTGCGCAATGTGTTCGCGCTGTCCAGCATTCTCGAACCCACGGGCATCCGCATCGAAATCGCCCGCAACGGCGTCGAGGCCCTGGACGCTCTGGCCCGGGCAGGCAACGCCAACCGCCCGGTCATTGACCTGGTGCTGATGGACATCATGATGCCGGAGATGGATGGCTACACCGCCATGCGCGAGATTCGCAACCGCCCCGAATGGCGCCGCCTGCCCATCATCGCCCTCACGGCCAAGGCCATGAAGGACGACCAGGAAAAATGCCTGGCCGCCGGGGCCAATGACTACATCGCCAAGCCGCTGGATGTGGAAAAACTCCTGTCGCTGGTGCGGGTGTGGATGCCCAAATAACCAGGCCGCTCCTACCTGTCTCGCATTCCAAGACCGCCCCCATGCCGCACCCGAAGAAATCGCGAACCGCGGACATCGAACAGCGCCTGCTGATCGATGCGATTTTTCACCGCTACCACTACGACTTCCGGGGCTATGCGCAGGCGTCGCTCAAACGGCGGCTGGGCACGGCGCTGCTGCACTTTGGCTGCAAGACCATTTCACAGCTGCAAGACCGCGTGCTGCATGAGCCTGCGGTGTTTCCGGCGCTGCTGGAATACCTGACGGTACAGGTCAGCGACATGTTCCGAGACCCCAGCTACTACCAGTCGCTGCGCAACGAGGTGGTGCCGCTGCTGCGCACCTACCCGTCGCTCAAGATCTGGGTGGCGGGCTGCAGCGCCGGAGAAGAGGTGTACTCGCTGGCCATCTTGCTGCAGGAAGAAGGCTTGCTGGACCGCACGCTGATCTACGCCACCGACATCAACCCACACGCGTTGCGCGCCGCCGAAGCAGGTGTTTTCGACATGGCGCGGGTGGCCGCGTTCACCGAAAACCATGCGCGTTCGGGGGCGCGCAGCTCGCTGTCCAACTACTACACCGCGCGGTACGGGCGGGTGGTGTTTGACAAGTCTCTGCGCGAGCACATGGTGTTCTCGGACCACAGCCTGGCCACCGACAGTGTGTTTGCCGAGATGCACTTTGTGTCGTGCCGCAACGTGCTGATCTATTTCGAACGCGACTTGCAAAGCCGCGCCCTGGGGCTGTTCCGTGAGGCGCTGTGCCACCGGGGCTTTCTCGGCCTGGGCTCCAAAGAGTCGCTGCGGTTTTCTGCCCATGCCGAGGCATTTGACGACTTTGTGCTGGAAGACCGCATCTACCGAAAAAAGGCGGGGCTGTGATCGCGCCGCACCTTTCATCCGCGCCGCCTCAGCGGCGCGCGGGCTATGACGCCATTGTGGTGGGCGGGTCGTCCGGCGCCATCGACGCCCTGGTGCGCATGCTGCCCGCGCTGCCTACCACCCTGCGTGCAGCCATGCTGGTCGTGATGCACCTGCCCCGCGACCGGCGCAGCCTGCTGGCAGAGATTTTTCGCCGCCGTTGCGCGCTGCCCACGCATGAGGCCCAGGACAAAGATGCCATTGCGCCGGGCACGGTGTACTTTGCGCCGCCGGATTACCACCTGCTGGTGGACGCGGGGCCCCAGCTTGCGCTGTCGGTGGATGCGCCCGTGCACTACTCGCGCCCTTCGATCGACGTGTTGTTCGAGTCCGCCGCTGACGCGTATGGCGAGCGTTTGGTGGGCATTTTGCTTTCAGGCGCCAATGAAGACGGTGCGCGCGGCTTGGAGGCCATTGGTGCGGCCGGTGGACTGGTGGTGGTGCAAGACCCTGCCACCGCCCCCATGCCCGCCATGCCGCAGGCCGCGCTGGCACGCGGCGCCGCACACCATGTTCTAACGCCCCCTGGTATTGCCGACCTGCTGGCCGACCTTCACCACAAAGGTCTGCTGTAATGCTCGCCCATTCTCTCCAAACGTCACCACCTCTATTGCCTTCGACGCCCATGCCCCACACCGACCGTGTCAAATGTCTGCTTGTCGACGACGTTCCGGAAAACCTCATCGCGCTGGAAGCGCTGCTGCAACGCGACGGCATCGAGATTTTGAAGGCCCAATCGGGACCCGAGGCCCTGGAACTACTGCTGACCCACACCGATGTCGCGCTGGCCTTGCTGGACGTGCAGATGCCGGAAATGAACGGCTTCGAGCTGGCCGAGTTGATCCGGGGCAGCGAACGAACGCGGCAGATCCCACTGATCTTCATTACGGCGGGTTCGCGCGAACAGAACTGGCAGTTTCGGGGTTACGAAAGCGGGGCGGTGGACTTTCTGTACAAGCCTATCGACCCGCACATGCTGACCAACAAGGCCAACGTGTTCTTTGAGCTGCAGCGTCGCAAACAAGCGCTGGCCCATGAGCTGCACGAACGCACGGCCGCGTTGCGCGTCAACGAAATGTTCATGGCCGTGCTGAGCCACGACCTGCGCACGCCGCTCATGTCGATCACCGCGGCCGCCACAGTTCTCAAGCGCCAGCCCGACGCCGAAAAGGTGGGTGCCATGGCAGAGCGCATGCTCAGCAGCAGCCAGCGCATGGGCCGAATGATCGAAGACCTGCTGGACGTCACCCGCATACGCCACGCAGGCGGGCTGGCGCTGCAGTTGGCCCCCGCGGACATGCAGGCCCTGGTGCAACGCACGCTGGACGAAGTGCAGACCAGCTTTCCAGACCGCGTGATCGAGTCGACACTACAAGGCGATCTGAGCGGCGTGTGGGATGCCGAGCGCCTGTGCCAGGTGATGACCAACCTCGTCGGCAACGCCATCCACCACGGCAGCCCCGACCGGCCGGTGCACATCGCAGTCGACGGCACCCAGACAGACTCGGTCACAGTCACCGTGGCCAACGGCGGCACCATCGCGCCCGAGCTGATTGCAAACCTGTTTGATCCATTTCATGGCCGCGAGCGAGAGCCCGGGCGCCATCAAGGCCTGGGGCTGGGGCTGTTTATTGCGAACCAGATTGTGCGCGGTCATCGTGGGCGCATAGAGGTGTTTTCGCGCGATGGAACCACCCGATTCAGTGTGGAGTTGCCGCGGGTATCACCCGCTACCAACAAACGCGCGACCGGCTGAGCCGACTGAACCGGCTACACCAGCGCGGAGATACGGAGCGGGAGAGGCTCAGACCGCAGGCCGAGCGACCGCTTCGCGAATGGATCCGAGCAGTTGGTCCAGTTCGTCCAGCTCAAACGGCTTGAGCAGCGTGCGCACGTTGGGGCCCCAAGAGGTGGGGTAGCTTCCCAGCTCGTAGCCCGAACACAGCACCACCCAGCGCTTGGGGTCTTCAGCCAACAACTTGCGGGCCAGGTCCGTACCGGAGAGTCCTGGCAGGCTGACATCGGACACCAGCAGGTCAAAGGTCTGCTGGGCATCCAGCTCCAGGGCTTCTTCAGCCGTGGCGCACGATGTGACCGTCTGGCCGTCGCCCTCCATCAGCATGCCAATGGTTTCACGCAGTTCCGGGTTGTCTTCAACGTACAGGATTCGCATACATCACCGATTAATCTTGCTCTCCATGCTGCCTGGAGCTTTTCAAAGCTCCACATCGCCTGTTGGCAGAGGCAGCACGCCCAAGCCCGAATCATCCTGACAAGTGTTACAACCCCATGTAGGACAACACGCATTCTCATGCGCGGTGGCCCTGGTCCCGTCACTCTTCCAGCAGCGAACGCAGCATCCACGCCGTTTGTTCGTGCACTGTCAGGCGCTGGGTGAGCAGATCGGCCGTGGGTTCGTCGCTGGCCTTGTCCGCCAGGGGGAACAGGCTGCGCGCAGTGCGCGCCACGGCTTCGTGGCCTTCGACCAGTACGCGCACCATGTCCAGCGCCTTGGGAGGCTTGGCAGGCGCGTCGGGCACCGTAGCCAGCTTGCCGAACTCGGCGTACGAGCCCGGCGCCACATGGCCCAGCGAGCGGATGCGCTCGGCAATCGGGTCCACCGCGTTCCACAGTTCGGTGTACTGCACCATGAACATGGTGTGCAGCGTGTTGAACATCGGGCCCGTCACGTTCCAGTGAAAGTTGTGGGTGGTGAGGTACAGCGTGTAGGTGTCGGCCAGCAGGCGCGACAGGCCCTGGGCAATGGCCGCACGGTCTTTTTCGCTGATGCCGATGTTGATGGTGGGGGCGGTGGTCTTGGAGGCCTTGGCCATGTCAGTGCTCCTGATTTGAGAGGACAAAAGAGAGGTTCAGAAAGCCACTGCCGGAAGCCAAACTTCGCGGCAGTGCATCAACCCACTTTAGCGCAAGGCCATGACCCCGCGCCTGACCGGCATCAGAGCCGCACCGTAGCAGCAGGACATGGGGCGCAGGGCCAGCCCTCAAGACAACCGGGTCACGCCGGGCAACTCGCAGGCGTACACCGCATTGCGCAGAGCGGCAATGGCTTCGTACCGGGTGAAGCTGCGGCGCCAGGCCAGGACCACCCGGCGCGTGGGCGGCGCCCCGCCGTCTTCCTCGCGGATGGGCAGGTAGCGGATGTAGGTTTCGTCGCTCTTGCGGCGGCGCGACACGGTCAGCAATGCCTCGCGCGGCACCGACAGGCGCGGTACCAGTGTCACGCCCATACCGGCAGCCACCATGTGTTTGATGGTCTCCAGCGACGAGCCTTCGAACGACTTGCGAATGCCTTCTGCATTGCTCGCAAAACGCGCGAACTCCGGGCAGACCTCCAGCACATGGTCGCGAAAACAATGGCCAGCGCCCAGCAGCAACATGGTTTCGCTTTTAAGCTCCGCTGCCGTGACTGACTTTTGGCCCGCGAGCGGGTGTGTGCTGGGTACCGCCGCCATGAAAGGCTCGTCATACAGCGGCGCCATGGCCAGGCCCGTGTCCGGAAACGGCTCGGCCAGGATGGCGCAATCGATCTCGCCGGTGCGCAACATCTCCAAGAGCTTGACGGTGAAGTTTTCCTGCAGCATCAGCGGCATCTGGGGCGTGCGGCCGATGGCCTGGCGCACCAGCTCGGGCAGCAGATACGGACCAATGGTGTAGATGACGCCAAGGGTCAGCGGCCCGGCCAGCGGGTCTTTGCCGCGCTTGGCGATCTCTTTGATGGCCGCCGCTTGCTCCAGCACGCTTTGCGCCTGGCGCACGATATCTTCGCCCAGCGGCGTCACCGTCACCTCGCCCGCGCTGCGCTCAAAGAGCTTCACGTCCAGCTCTTCTTCGAGCTTCTTGATGGCCACCGAGAGTGTGGGCTGCGAGACATAGCACGCATCGGCGGCATGACCGAAGTGCTTCTCTCTTGCCACGGCGACGATGTACTTGAGTTCGGTGAGGGTCATGGTGTGTTCCAGCAAGCCACGTCAGTGGTTAACTCCAAGGTCGGTTCCGCGATCCATTGCGCTACGCGCCTGCCCCCTGCCCTCGCAACGGGCACACCGGCAATGCCGGGGATGCCCAGCAAGGGCCGCCCCGCAGCAAAGGCCGTCGTCCCCCTTGAGGGGGAAGGCGCAAAGCGACTCAGGGGGTGTTCCATTTCAGGCTTTCAGGTAATCGGATTTTCCACCCAACCAGCGGGCAATGTGCTTTGCGGCCAAATCCGGGTGGCGATCCAGCATCACCGGGGCCGTTTCGCGCGCCCATTCCAGCAGGTGCGTGTCGGTGGCCAGGTCGGCAAAACGCAGCAGCGCATCGCCCGACTGGCGGGCCCCGAGGAACTCGCCGGGCCCGCGGATTTCCAGGTCGCGCCGGGCAATCTCGAAGCCGTCGTTGGTCTCAGCCATGGCGCGCAGGCGCTCCTTGGCAGTTTCTCCCACGCGGCCGCTGTCGTTGGTGGCGTACAGCAGCACACAGGCCGACGCCGCTGCGCCTCGCCCTACCCGGCCGCGCAGCTGGTGCAGCTGGCTCAGGCCAAACCGCTCGGCGTGCTCGATGACCATGAGCGAGGCGTTGGGCACGTCCACGCCCACTTCGATGACTGTGGTGCTGACCAGCAAGCCCATCTGGCCGCTGGTGAACTGCGCCATCACCGCCTTCTTTTCTGCGGTGGGCATGCGCGAGTGCAGCAGGCCGACCTTGCAGCCCGGCAAGGCTTCGCTCAGATCGGCGTGGGTGGCGGTGGCGTTGGAGAGGTCCAGCGCCTCGCTCTCTTCAATCAGCGGGCACACCCAGTACACCTGCCGCCCGGACTCCACCTGCGCGCCGATGCGTTCAATCACCTCGTCCTTGCGGCTGTCGGCGATGAGTTTGGTGACGATGGGCGTGCGGCCCGGGGGCAGCTCGTCGATGACGGACACATCCAGGTCGGCGTAGTAGCTCATGGCCAAGGTGCGCGGGATAGGCGTAGCGCTCATCATCAGCATATGGGGCTCCATGCCGTGCGCCGCGAGTTTTTGCCGCAAGGCCAAACGCTGCGCCACGCCAAAGCGGTGCTGCTCGTCGATGATGGCCAGCGCCAGATTCTTGAACTGCACCTGGTCCTGGATCACGGCGTGCGTGCCCACCACCAGCGCGGCTTCGCCACTGGCCACCAAAGCGAGCATGGCGGTGCGCTCTTTCTTCTTTTGCCCGCCCACCAACCAGGCCACGCGGCGCCCGCGTGCGGCCAGCAGGGGTTCGAGCCAGCCGATCATCTTGGCAAAGTGCTGTTCGGCCAGGATTTCGGTGGGCGCCATCAGCGCACATTGCCAGCCTGCATCCATGGCCAGGCAGGCGGCCAGGGCCGAAACCACGGTTTTGCCAGACCCCACATCGCCCTGCAACAGGCGGTGCATGGGCACCTTGCGGGCCAGGTCGGCGGCGATTTCTTCGCCCACGCGGCGCTGGGCGGCGGTCAGGTCAAACGGCAGCACGGCCAGCAGTTGTTCATGCAGCGGCAAGGCGCCGTCGGCGTTTTTTTGCGCGCGCAGCACCGGCGCGCGCAGCATGTCCCGGGCGCGCCGCGACTGTTGCTGCGACAGCTGCTGGGCCAGCAGCTCTTCGGCCTTCAGCCGCTGCCAGGCGGGGTGGCTTTGGTCCTCGAATGTGGACAGCGCCACATCCGGGGCAGGATGGTGCAAAAAAGTGAGCGCCTCGCGCAGGCTGAATAAGCGCTGGAGGCCATTTTGGCTATAAACCTGTGTCACCGGCGGCTCGGCACCAGGCGGCAGGGTGTCTGACAAATCCACACGGGTCAGAGCGCCCACCACGGCGCGTCGCAGGTAGGGCTGCGGCAAACCGGCTGTGGTGGGATAGACGGGGGTCAGCGCTGCGGGCAGCTCGCCGCCCGCCACGCGAAACGCGGGGTGCATCATCTGCCGCCCCCAAAAGCCGCCTTTGACTTCACCGCGAATGCGCAGGCGCGCGCCCACGGACAGGGTCTTTTGGTGGGACGGATAGAAGCTGAAAAAGCGCAGTTCGCAGCTGCCTGTGTCGTCTTCAACCTGCACCAGCAATTGGCGGCGCGGGCGCAGCTGGATCTCGCTGGCAGTCACTGTGGCTTCGATCTGCACCATCTGGCCGTCGCGGGCGTTGGCCAGCGGGGTGATGCGGGTTTCGTCCTCGTAGCGCAGGGGCAGGTGCAGCGCCAGATCAATGTCACGCCGAAGCCCGAGTTTTTGCAGCGCCTTCTGCGCAACCGATGCTGCGCCTTTAGCCGCCGTCGGCGGAGCCGTCTTGGCGGGCGAGGGGGCAACAGGCTGTGCGGCGCGGGGCATGGGTGGGTAATGGTGGGGGAAAACACGAGGTCATCGCGGACCAAAAAGGCTACCATGGTTACCATTGCTAACGCCTCACCTCCATTCACATTCAGTCAGTGAGGGCGAGGGGCCTGAACGGCTCCAAAGGAAAGGCGTTTTTCCGAGTCCAAGGCCTTCACCATGCTTAAGCGCATTCACATCCAGCACCTCACCTTGGGCATGTACCTGCATGAGTTCTGCGGCTCGTGGATGGACCACCCTTTCTGGCGCGCCAAATTTGTACTTAAGGACCCGAAGGACCTGGCCCGCATTCGCTCTACGGCAGTCACTGAATGCTGGATCGACACCTCAAAGGGGCTCGATGTAGCGGTGGGCACGGCATCTGTCTCCCGCGAAGAGGTCGACGCCCGGATCGAGACCGATTTCGGCCTTCTGGAAGACTTGCCCCCCCTCAAGGTCAGCTTGCCGACCCCGCCGCCGCCTGTGCGTGATCGCTTGCCCGCGACCATGAGCAGCGAACTCAAGATGGCCGCAGCGGTATGCGTGCGCTCCAAGAAGGCGGTGGTCTCGATGTTCAACGAGGCCCGCATGGGCCGCGCGGTGGACTCGGCCAGTGCGCAGAGCCTGGTGGAAGAAATCTCGGATTCCGTCACCCGAAACCCCGGCGCCTTGATCAGCCTGGCACGCCTGAAGACCGCCGACGACTACACCTACATGCACTCGGTAGCGGTGTGTGCGCTGATGGTGGCACTGGCCAAGCAGCTCAAGCTCAATGACGAGCAAACGCGCCTCGCTGGCATTGCGGGCTTGCTGCACGACCTGGGCAAGGCGGCCATTCCGCTGTCGGTGCTCAACAAGCCCGGCAAGCTGACCGACAAGGAGTTTGATGTGGTGCGCAGCCACCCCGTGGAGGGCTACCACATGCTGAAAGAAGGCGGCAATGTGCCTGACGCCGTGCTGGACGCCTGCCTGCACCACCACGAAAAAATGGACGGATCCGGCTACCCCGACAAGCTCAAGGGCGAAAACATCAGCGTGATCGCCCGCATGACGGCGATCTGCGATGTGTACGACGCCGTCACCTCTGACCGGCCCTACAAGAGCGGCTGGGACCCGTCCGAATCTCTGCGACGCATGGCCGAATGGACCAACGACCACTTTGACCTGCGCATGTTCCAGGCTTTTGTCAAATGCATCGGCATCTACCCCGTGGGCTCGCTGGTGCGGTTGACCTCGGGCCGCATCGGGGTGGTGATGGAGCAGTTTCCAACCGCCCTCACCATGCCCACGGTCAAGGTGTTTTTCTCGACCAAATCCGACCTGCGGATTACGCCAGAGTTGGTAAACCTGGCCGCGCCCGGATGCACCGAGAAGATCGTGGCGCGCGAAGACCCGGAGAAGTGGCGCTTTCCGGACCTGAACGAGCTGTGGTCTGGTTTTGCAGAGAAGGCCTGGTAGCCCCGCTCAAACTCGCTTCTCTGCCATGCCCGCGCTGATCACCCTGACCCTCAACCCCGCGCTGGACCTGGCCACCACCACTTACCAGGTGGCTCCCACCCACAAGCTACGCTGCGGCCCCGTGCAGCGCTTTGCAGGTGGCGGCGGCATCAACGTGGCGCGGGTACTACACCGCCTGGGCGCTGATGTGCTGGCTTGGGCGCTGGCGGGGGGCTCGGCGGGCGCACAAGTGCGCCAGTTGCTGGCCGATGAGTGTGTGCCTGTAGTGCTGCAGCCGATTGCAGGCGACACGCGCGAGAACTTCTCGATCGTCGAAACCAGCACGGGCCAAGAGTTCAGGTTCGTGCTGCCCGGCCCCACGCTGCACAGTGCCGAGTGGCAAGCCTGTATCCATGCGCTGACAGCACAACAGCCACCGCCGCGTTGGCTGATTGCCAGCGGCAGCCTGCCGCCGGGCACGCCGGATGATTTTTATGCCCAGCTGGCGCAAGCCCTGGCGGCGCAAGACGCGCCGCATGTGCGATTGGTGGTAGACACAGCGGGCCCAGCACTGGCTGCAGCGCTGAAGGCCGGGGTGGCCATGGTCAAACCCAGCCTGCGCGAACTGCGGGAAGTGATGCAACAGCCGCTGGAGCACGCAGCGGACGGGTGCTTGGCCGCCCAATCGCTGGTGAAAAGCGGCGCCGCCGAAATCGTGGCCCTGTCGCTGGGTGATCAAGGCGCCGTGCTCGCCACCCGCGATGGGGTTTGGCAGGCCCCGGCACTCGACATGCCGGCCACCACCGGCACCACGGGCGCTGGCGATTGCTTTCTGGCGGCGCTCGTTTGGGCGCTGGACCGGGGCAATGCTCCCGCCGAGGCCCTGCGCTGGGGCGTGGCCGCCGGGGCTGCCGCCCTGCTGCACCCGGGCACGGCATTGGCCCAGGCCGACGACCTTCGGCGGCTGGTGCGCAGCGTGCCTGCGCCTGTCGCCTTTTCCACTTAGCCATCGCCGGGGCCGGGCGCGCGGCGCAGCCCATGGGACAATCGCGCCCTTCGCAAATTTTTACCTTGGCACGGGCCCGTTCGGCCCTCAAGCACGATGACTGATCTCTCCTCCGGCGCTCCGCTGGACCCCAGCGCTCCCCACGCGCCGCGCGCCGTACACGCCCCCCGCGTTTTCACCCTCAGCGATTTTGACTTCTCGCTGCCCCCCGAACTCATTGCCCAGCACCCCGCCGCCGAGCGCAGCGCCTCGCGCCTGCTCGATGGCCGCGCCATGCAGCCCGTGGATCGCATCTTCCGCGACCTGCCCGGTCTGCTGCGCGAGGGCGATCTGCTGGTGTTCAACGACACCCGCGTGGTCAAGGCGCGCATCTTTGGCGAGAAGGCCAGCGGCGGCAAGCTGGAGTTGCTGATCGAGCGCGTGCTGCCCGCCGAGGCCAGCCATAACGCAGGAGGTACCGCAAGCGGTACGGGCAACGAAGTGGTCGCCCACATGAAGGTCAGCAAAAAGCCCCTGCCCGGCAGCCTGGTGCACATGGCCGGTGGCCGCAAGGCAGGGGGTTTTGACGCGCTGTTGCTGGGCCGCTGGCCCACTGAGGACGGCCCGCTGTTCCGTTTTGCCCTGCTGGGCCCCGCAGGCGAATCGCCGTGGGAACTGATGGAGCGCCACGGCCACCTGCCGCTGCCGCCCTACATCGAGCGCCAGCAGAACACCGACCACGACCCCGACGAAGCCGAGGACACCCAGCGCTACCAAACGGTGTTTGCGCGCGCCCCCGGCGCCGTGGCCGCGCCCACCGCCGCGCTGCACTTTGACGAAGGCGTGCTGGCCGACCTGACCGCACACGGCATCGAACGCGCCAGCGTCACTTTGCATGTGGGCGCTGGCACCTTTCAGCCCTGCAAAACCGAAAACCTGGCCGAGCACCAGATGCACAGCGAGTGGTACGAGGTGCCCCTGGCCACGCTGGCCGCGCTGGAGCGCTGCCGCCAGCGCGGGGGCCGCGTGGTGGCCGTGGGCACAACGACGGTACGCACCCTGGAGTCCTGGGCGAAAACCGGCCAGGCCTCAGGCGACACCAACATCTTCATCACGCCAGGCTTTGCGTTCCAGGTGGTGGATGTGCTGATCACCAACTTTCACCTGCCCAAAAGCACGCTGATGATGCTGGTGAGCGCGTTTGCGGGCTATGCGCACATCATGGGGTTGTACCGCCACGCCATTGCGCAGCAATACCGCTTCTTCAGCTATGGCGACGCGATGCTGCTGGAGCGAGCGCGCGCGTGACATCGGCCCACCCCCAGGCCACCGGTGCACGGCGTGCACGGCAGCGCGCGGCGCTGATGGGCATTGGGCTGACGGTATTGGCCTGCGCGTGTTTTGCACTGCTGGACACCGCCAGCAAACTCGTGAGCGTGGGCGTGCCGATGTTCATGGCGCTGTGGATGCGCTACCTGTTCCAGTCGCTGCTGACCACTGCTTTCGTCTTGCACCGCGAGGGGCTGCGCGCGTTGCGCACCACACAGCCGCGTTTTCAGGCCCTGCGCGGCGCGCTGTTTGCGGCGACCAGCCTGTTTGGGTTCATCAGCATCATGCACATGCCACTGGCCGAGTTCACGGCCGTGGTGGCCACCACGCCGCTGTGTGTGACGGTGGTGGCCGCCCTGTGGCTGCACCAGCGGGTGAGCGCCTGGCGCTGGCTGCTGGTGGCGGTGGGGCTGACCGGCACCCTGGCCATCATCCGGCCGGGCAGTGACGTCTTCACCTGGGCCATGCTGTGGCCGCTGTGCCTGCTGGTGTCGGGCACGGGCTACCAGGTCATCAGCAGCAAGATGGCCGGGCACGAGAGCCCCGCCACCACGCAGCTCTACACCGGCTGGATTGCCACCGCGCTGGTCTCGCTGGCGGTGCCTTTTGTGTGGACACAGATTACCGACCCATGGATGTGGGCGGGCATGTTCACCATGGGCCTGTCGAGCGCGGTGGGGCACATGATGCTGCTCAATGCCTACGCACGCACCACGCCCGTGACCATTGCGCCGTTTCTGTATTCGCAGATCGGCTTTGCCATGCTGGCGGGGTGGCTGGTGTACCGCCATGTGCCGGACGGCTGGTCGATGGCGGGCATTGCGGCCATTGTGCTCAGTGGCGCAGCCAGCGCCTGGCTGACCGTGCGCGAGACACGTTAACACCAAAATATACGCCAAACAAGGCTCTATCGCTTATCCATCAAGCGCTAGCAGCTATTCATTTGATAGTGTTTTACGAGCAGGTTCAGTACGCCACCGCGTGGCCGTCCTTGCGGGGGTCAGAGCCTGCGATGTAGGTGCTGCCGTTCTTCAGCACCAACTGGGCGCCGCCAAAGGCGAACACGCCGTTGCCCTCTTCCACTGTCACCTCATGCCCGCGCGCGCGCAGCGCGGCGATCACGTCGGGGTCGAAACCCAGCTCCACCGCCACGCCCTTGCCACCGGTCACGCGCCAGCGCGGCGCATCGGCGGCGGCCTGCGGGTTCTGGCCGTAGCGCAGCACCCGCAGCGCCATCTGCAAGTGGCCCTGGCTTTGCATGGGGCCGCCCATCACGCCAAACGCCATCTGCGGTGTGCCGTCGGCATGCATGGCAAACGCAGGAATGATGGTGTGCGAGGGGCGCTTGCGCGGGCCCACCTCGTTGGCGTGACCGGGAATGAGGTTGAAGTTGTGGCCCCGGTTTTGCAGGCTGATGCCCGTGCCCGGCACCACCACACCCGAGCCAAACCCCATGTAGTTGGACTGGATGAACGACACCATCATGCCGCTGGCATCGGCGGCCGCCAGGTACACCGTGCCGCCAGGGCGTGGCGCGCCGTGGCCGGGGTCGCCCGCGCGGTTGCGGTCGATGAGTGCGGCGCGGCTTGCCAGGTAGTCGGCATGCAGCAGGTCAGCGGGCGCCACCTGCATGGCGTCGATGTCGGCGTTGTACTGGTGCAGGTCGGCAAATGCGAGCTTCATGGCCTCGATCTGCAGGTGCACGCTGTCGATGCCATCGAGCGGTTGCTCGCCCACGCCCACCGCGTCCAGCATGCCCAGCGCCATCAGCGCCGCAATGCCCTGGCCGTTGGGCGGGATCTCGTGGATAACCGAATCGCCAAAGCGCTGGCTGATGGTGCCCACCCAGTCGGCCTGGTGCGCGGCCAGGTCGGCCAGCGTCATGGCGCCCCCGTTGCCCGCTGAATGCGCCGCCAGGCGCTCGGCAATCACGCCGCGATAGAAGGCCTCGCCTTCGGTCTCGGCGATCAGCTCCAGCGTGCGGGCATGGGCTTCGCTGCGGAAGATCTCGCCCGCCTGCGGCACACGACCACCCAGAGAGTCGGGCATGAAGCATTCGGCAAACCCCGGCTGCGCGCCCAGCTTGGCAGCCCCGAGTGCCCACAGCTTGGCAATGGTGGGAGACACCGGAAAACCGTTGCGTGCGTAGTCGATGGCGGGCTGCGCGAGTTGCGCAAACGGCAGCTTGCCCAGGCGCTTGGACAGCGCCACCCAGGCCGACACAGCACCCGGCACGGTGACGGCATTCCAGCCCGTTTCAGGGATGCCGCCCAGCTTGGCAAAGTATTCCGGCGTCCACGCGGCAGGCGAGCGGCCCGAGGCGTTCAGGCCATGCAGCTCCTTGCCGTCCCACACGATGGCAAAACCATCGCTGCCCAGGCCACAGCCCGTGGGCTCGACTACGGTGAGCGCCATGGCCGCGGCAATGGCGGCGTCTACCGCGTTGCCGCCCGCCAGCAGCATGCGCAGGCCTGCCTGTGCGGCCAGGGGTTGCGAGGTGGAGACCACGTTGCGACCCATCACCGCACTGCGGTTGGAGGCGTAGGGAAGATTCCAGTCGATGGCTTGTTGGTTCATGTGGTTGACTCCATGGCCTGTGAGGCGGCTCACAGGCAGAAACTGGCGCGATCCCATCGCGGGACGCCGAGGAAGGGCCGCCCCGCACCGAGGGCGTCGTCCCCCTTCAGGGGGAAGGCGCCGAAAGCGACTCAGGGGGTTAATCAATGCTTATCTTGTGCTGGCGGATCACCGAGGCCCAACGGTTGCTGTCGGCCTGCACCATCGCGCCAAACTGGGCCGAGGTGCTGGGGGCTGCGGGCTCCACGCCCAGCTTGGCCAGGCTGGCCGCCACTTCCGGGGACTGCACGGCCTTGGCGAAGGCGCTGTGGATGCGCTTTACCAGTGCGGGAGGCGCATTGGCAGGCAAATAAACCCCAAACCAGGTCACAGACGAATAGCCGGGCAGGCCGGACTCGGCCATCGTGGGCAGCTCGGGTGCCAGGCTGCTGCGCTTTTCGCTGGTCACAGCCAGGGCGCGCAGGCGCCCTGCTTTGGCGTGGGGCATGCCGGTAGGCAGCGAGTCAAACAGCACATGGGTTTGCCCTGCGATCAGGTCCGGAATGGCCAGCGCTGTGCCTTTGTAGGGGATGTGGGTCATCTCCACGCCCGCCTGGGCGCTGAAGGCAGCGGTGTTCAGGTGCACGATGGTGCCGTTCCCGCTGGTGGCGTAGTTGAGCTTGCCAGGGTTGGCCTTGGCATAGGCAATCAGCTCGCCCACGGTCTTGACCGGCAGCGAGTTCGTGACCAGCAGCACGCTGGGCGCATCAGCCACATGGGCGACGGGCACGAAGTCCTTGCGTGGGTCGTACGCCAGCTTGGGCATAAGGTGGGGCGAGATGGCGTGTGTGCTGCTGGTGGTGAGCAGCAGCGTGTAGCCGTCGGCCGGGGCCTTGGCCGCCTCGGCCGTACCCAGGGTGCCGCCCGCGCCGGGCTTGTTGTCCACCACCATTTGCTGGCCCAGGTCAGCAGCCACACGTTGGGTGACCACACGTGCCACCAGGTCGGTGGCGCCGCTGGCCGGGAAGGGCACGATCACGCGCACGGGGCGGTCGGGCCAGGCCGCTTGGGCATGCACAGCCGTCACAGAAACCAGCAGGCCAGCCAGGCCCAACACACCACGGCCCCAGGAAAGTAGACGCATACAAAGCCCTCAGCAACGAATGAAACAACAAATGAGAAGGTCATCTTAGAAAGCAGTGCCTTGCATGACTACCAGCATTTAAGCAAGCTGCTTTGCCGCCGCGGCAAACCGGCGCATACTGCGCGCCTCACTCCACCCGGCACCGTCCACCTGTACCGATGCGCGCCCACCTGCTGCAAGACACCACGCTGCGCTACTTTCTGGAAGTGGCGCAGCGTGGCTCGCTCACCGAGGCGTCCACACGCCTGCACGTGGCGGCGTCAGCGCTCAGCCGCCAGATCGCCGGCCTGGAGGCCCAGCTAGGCACGCCGCTGTTCGACCGGCACCCGCGTGGCATGGTGCTGACGGCAGCGGGCGAGATTTTGGCGGTGCACGCGCGCCGCACGGTGCTGGACGCCGAACGCGCGTTGGGCGAGATCGGTGCGCTGCAGGGCCTGCGCGCGGGGCAGGTGCGGCTGGCCACGTCGGACGCATTTGCCAACGAACTGGTGCCGCGCCTGTGTGTGGAGTTTCAGCGCACGCATGCGGGCATCCAGTTCAGCGTGCTGTCGATGCCCACGGGGCAGGTGCCGGACGCCGTGCGCAGTGGCGGGGCCGACATCGGCCTGTGCTTCAGCCGCGCGCCCCACAAAGACATCGAGGTGGCCTACCGCCAGAGCGCCCCGGTGCTGGCCCTGCTGCCACCCGGCCACCCGCTGGCCGGTGCCGAGAGCGTGACGCTGGCGCAGATGGCCAAATACCCGCTGGCCCTGCCCCCCGCCGAGACCACGGTGCGCCAGATGATCGACATCGTCTGCAGCCGCCAGGGCCTGCAGATGGAGGCGGTGCTCATCAGCAACCATGTCAAGACGGTGCTCAACTTTGTGGCGCATGGGGGCGGGCTATCAGTGGCCAGCGAGATCGCTGCGCGCCACCTGGTGGAAGCGGGCGCCGTCGTGGCCCTGCCCATCAGCGACCCAGGTATGGACCTGCGCGACCTGGAGGTGCAGACCCTCGCAGGCCGCAGCCTGCCGGTCGCCGTGCAGGCGTTCATGGATTTGCTCACGGAGCGGCTGCCGGGGCGGTGGTAGCTTTTTTTCAGGGAACAAGGCCCAGGCGGATCGGCCCGCCCGGCGCGGTCGCATCGACCGGCATGCCGCCGCGCGTCACGCGCAGGCGGTGTTGCTGCGCAAGGGTTTGCGCAACCTGGCGGACCTGCGGCATTCGCTCACGCCATGCGCCCTCTTCCCGCACCAGCGCGCGGGCGACCTCCGACGGGCAGAGGGTGGCGCCGGGCTGCCGCATCGCCAGCAGGGCAAAAATCTGCTCTTCAATGTCTGCGTCGGTCATGGCAACCTGCCGTCTTGAAAAGCACCCGTCGTGTCGCACTACGCCCCGAACGCGGGCCGCTCAATACCCGTGCTGCGCCCGAAAATCGCGCGCCTTGCCAAAGTGCCCGTTGCCGATAAAAGGCACAGGTGGGCGCAGCGCCGACAGCGGCGAGGGGTGGTTGGACGTGAGCACCAGGTGCCCCCGGTCTTGCGGAATGAAGGCGCGTTTGGACTGCGCGTGCGCACCCCACAGCATGAACACCACCGGGCGCGGCCCCTCGGCCACGTGGCGGATGACGGCGTCGGTCAGCGCCTCCCAGCCCTTGCCCGCGTGGCTGGCGGCCTGGCCCTCTTCCACTGTCAGGCCGGTGTTGAGCAGCAGCACGCCGTTTTGGGCCCACTTCACCAGACTACCGCCGGGCTCGGGCATGGGCGGAAAAGGCGCACCCAGGTCGCGCTGCATCTCTTTGAAGATATTGCGCAGCGAGGGCGGCAACGGCACACCCGGCGCGACGGAAAACGCCAGCCCCTCGGCCTGGCCCCGACCGTGGTACGGGTCCTGCCCCAAGATGACCACGCGCACGGCGTCGGGCGGCGTGAGATCGAGCGCGCGCAGCGGCTGGGGCGGAAAAATCGTGGCCCCGGCCTGCAGGCGCGATTGCAGGAAAGCCCGCAGCGCCTGCCCGCGTGCGTCGGCAAAGAAGGCATCCACCAGCGGCTGCCAGCCGGGCGCCACCTGCCAGTCGGCAGGGTCGGCGCTTTGCAGTTGCGTGGGGGCTTGGGCAGGCAGATTCATGGTCAAAATGGCCTCTAGCGCTTTACCAATAAGCGCTAGCAGCTATCAAAATAATAGTGTAGTCTGCATCAGGCAAACAACTGCGCCAACGCCAGGCCCGGGTCGTCCGCGCGCATAAACGCTTCGCCCACCAGGAAGGCGTGCACGCCCGCGTCGCGCATCGTCTTCACATCAGCAGGCTTGAGAATGCCCGACTCGGTGACCAACAGCCGGTCAGCAGGCACGTCCTTGAGCATGCCCAAGGTGGTTTCCAGCGAAACCTCAAACGTGCGCAGGTTGCGGTTGTTGATGCCCACCAGCGGCGTCTTGAGCTTGAGCGCGCGTTCCAGTTCGGGCCGGTCATGCACCTCCACCAGCACCGCCATGTCCAGGCTGCGCGCAATGGCTTCGAAATCGGCCATCTGGGCATCGTCCAGACACGCCGCGATCAGCAAGATGGCGTCCGCTCCCATGGCGCGCGATTCGTAGATCTGGTAGGCGTCCACCATGAAATCCTTGCGCAGCACGGGCAGCAAGGTGCTGGCGCGGGCCTGTTTCAGGTAGTCGGGCTGGCCCTGAAAGAACTGCCGGTCGGTCAGCACCGACAGGCAGGCCGCGCTGATCTTGCCATCGCCGTCCATATAGCTCTGGGCGATGTCGGCCGGCTCGAAGTCGGCGCGCAGCACACCCTTGGAGGGGCTGGCCTTTTTGACTTCGGCAATCACTGCCGCCTGGCCCTTGGCGATCTTGGCGCGCAGCGCGCCTTCAAAGTCGCGCGTGAGCACGCGGCTTTCGGCGTCGGCGCGCATGGCGGCCAGGGGCATGCGCTTTTGGGCGTCGGCCACTTCTTCGTGCTTGACGGCCACGATCTTGTTGAGGATGTCGCTCATGTCTGGTTAGCTCCTTGCGGCCTACCTCCCGAAAAGGCGGGGTGGGTGGTCGCAGTCTTTGTCAATGAAAATCCGATGGGACGGGATAGCAGTGGGTAGCCCGGCGGCGCATCACGACGACACTTGCGCCTGGCTGAACGCGACCACCTGTTCCAGCTTGGCCATGGCCAGGCCCGCGTCCACGGCGGCTGCCGCGCGGTCCACACCCTCCTTCATGGTGGGCACCAGGCCAGCAGCGTACAGCGCCACGCCGCTGTTGAGCAGCACGATGTCGCGCGCTGCGCCGCTGTCGCCTGCCAGCACGCCGCGCAGCATGGCCACCGACTCCTGGGGAGTCTCTACCTTGATGCTGCGGTTGCTCTGCATCGCCAAGCCGAAATCCTCGGGATGGATTTCGTATTCACGGATCTCGCCGTTCTTGAGCTCGCCCACCATGGTGGCAGCGCCCAGGCTCACCTCGTCCATGCCATCACGCCCGTACACCACCACGGCATGTTCGGCGCCCAGGCGCTGCAGTGCGCGCACCTGGATACCCACGAGGTCGGAGTGGAACACTCCCATGAGGATGTTGGGCGCGCCGGCCGGGTTGGTCAGCGGACCCAACAGGTTGAAGAAGGTCTTGACGCCCATCTCCTTGCGCACGGGCGCCACGTTCTTCATGGCCGGGTGATGGTTGGGCGCGAACATGAAGCCCACCCCCGTTTCGGCCACGCTGCGCCCGATCTGCTCGGGCGTGAGGTTGATGTTGACGCCCAGCGCCTCCATCACGTCTGCACTGCCTGACTTGGAAGACACGCTGCGCCCGCCGTGTTTGGCCACCTTGGCGCCCGCAGCGGCCGCCACGAACATGGAGCAGGTGCTGATGTTGAAGGTGTGCGAACCGTCGCCACCCGTGCCGACGATGTCCACGAGGTGGGTGCGATCAGCCACCGGCACCTTGGTGGACAGCTCGCGCATCACCTGCGCGGCGGCGGTGATCTCGCCAATGGTTTCCTTCTTGACGCGCAGTCCGGTGGTGATCGCCGCCACCATGAGGGGCGAGATCTCGCCCTTCATGATCATGCGCATCAGGTGCAGCATCTCGTCGTGGAAGATTTCGCGGTGTTCGATGGTGCGCAGCAGCGCTTCCTGGGGGGTGATGGACATGTGTTGTCTCCGTTATTTCTCTGCTTTTTTGCGGTTTTACACAGCAGGACGATCTGAAAACGCCAGCTTCAAGCCAAAACCGATGAACATGGCCCCGGCAATGCGGTCGAGCCAATGCATGCCGCGCTGCACGGCCCCCACCCGCCGCGCCATCCACGATGCGGCCAGCGCCCAGCCGGCGTTGACGGGAATGGCGTTCACGTTGAACAGCACGCCCAGCAGCACAAAGGCCAGCGCCTTGTTTTCCGTGCCCGGCGCGATGAACTGCGGCACAAAGGCGAGGAAGAAGATGGCGACTTTGGGGTTGAGCACGTTGGTCCAGAAACCACCCATGAACACGCGGCGCAACGAGACCATGGCAGTGGACTGAACCCGCGCCGCTGCAATGGCCGCGCCACTGGCGCTGTCGCCCGATGCCTTGGAAAACAACATGCGCGCGCCCATCCACAGCAGGTATGCCGCGCCCACCCACTTGAGTACGGTGAACGCCGTGGCCGACGTAGCCAGCAAGGCACCCACGCCCACGGCCGCCGCAAAGATGTGGACAAAACACCCGGCTGTGATGCCCAGCCCCGCCACAATGCCCGCGCGCGTGCCGGATTTGAGCGCGTTGGTCACGATGTAGAGCACATCCGGCCCGGGCGTGAGGTTGAGCAACCAGCCTGCAGCGATAAACATCACCAGCTGGTGCGTGTCGATGAACCCCATCAAGCGCGCTGCTCCAGAAAGTTCTTCAGCATGGCGTGGCCGTGCTCGGTGAGGATGCTTTCGGGGTGAAACTGCACGCCTTCAATCGCCAGCGTCTTGTGGCGCACGCCCATGATCTCGCCGTCATCCGTCCAGGCCGTCACCTCCAGCACGTCGGGGCAGGTGGCGCGCTCAATCGAGAGCGAGTGGTAGCGGTTGACGGTGAACTGCTCGGGCAGGCCCGCAAACACGCCCTTTTGCGTGGTGGTGATGACACTGGTCTTGCCATGCATCAGCTGCTGCGCGCGGATGATGTTGCCGCCAAAGGCTGCACCAATGGCCTGGTGGCCCAGGCACACACCCAGAATGGGCAGCTTGCCCGCAAAGTGCTGGATCGCAGCCACGGAGATGCCCGCCTCGGCGGGCGAGCAGGGGCCAGGCGAGATCACCAAGCGGTCGAGTTGACCGGCACTGAGACGCGCATCGATGTCAGCCACAGTGATCTCGTCGTTGCGGAACACCTCCACCTCGGCGCCCAGTTCACCAAAGTACTGGACGATGTTGTAGGTGAAGCTGTCGTAGTTATCGACCATCAAGAGTTTCATGCGGCGCTCCCGGCAAGGGCGGGCTCGCGCAGACGGGCGAACTCGCGGTGTTCATACGAAATACAGGCTTCCATGAGGCTGCGGTAGATGGCTTCGATGACATCGGCGTCGCCGCCTTCGCACTGGGCTCGCTCGCGCACGCGGTCCACGATGGCTTGGATACGCGCCTCATCGCGCACCTGCTCTACGCCTTGCTTGATGCGGGCGGCCTGGGTCATGTAGCCCACGCGCTCGACCAGCAGGGGCACCAGCACGTCGTCGAGTGCGTTCACCTCGCGGCGCACGTCTTGCATGGTGGTGCAGGGTTTGACTTTGTCGATGGCCTTGGTGGTGCGGTTCGTCATTCCAACCCCTCCTCGACCAGCTCGGCGGCGCGCAGCAGGGCGCGGGCCTTGTGTTCGGTTTCTCTCCACTCCAGCTCGGGCACCGAGTCGGCGACAACCCCCGCAGCGGCCTGTACGTAGAGCGTGCCGTTCTTGATGATGCCGGTGCGAATCGCAATGGCCACATCCATGTCACCCGCGTAGCTCAGGTAACCGCAGGCGCCGCCGTACAGACCGCGCTTGGTGGGCTCGAGCTTGTCGATCAGCTCCATCGCATGCACCTTGGGCGCGCCGGTCAGCGTGCCCGCCGGGAAGGTCGCCTTGAGCACGTCCATGCTGGTCATGCCGTCGTTCAGGATGCCTTCGACATTGCTCACGATGTGCATCACGTGGCTGTAGCGCTCTACCGCAAAGGCCTCCGTCACCTTGACTGTGCCGGTCTTGGCGATGCGGCCGATGTCGTTGCGCGCCAGGTCGATCAGCATCACATGCTCGGCACGCTCCTTGGGGTCGTTGATGAGTTCGACCTCGGTGGCCTTGTCCTTCTCGGGCGTGGCGCCGCGCGGGCGGGTGCCGGCCAGGGGGCGGATGGTGACCTTGGTGCCTTCTTCCGTTTTTTCCTGGCGAACCAGAATCTCAGGGCTGGCGCCTACGACGTGGAAGTCGCCAAAGTCGTAGAAGTACATGTACGGCGATGGGTTCAGTGAACGCAGCGCGCGGTACAGCGACAGCGGGGATTCTGTATAGCGCTTGTGGATGCGCTGGCCGACTTGCACCTGCATGAAGTCACCGGCGGCAATCAGCTCTTTGGCGCGGTCCACGGCGGCCAGGTAGTCGGCCTTGGCAAAGTCGCGCTGGGCCGGGTGGCTTTCGGTGGCTTTGACCACGGGCGCACTGACCGAGTATTTCAGCTGGTCCTTCAGGTAGCGCAGGCGCTTCTTGGCCTTGGCGTACGCCTCGGGCTGGGCCGGGTCGGCGTAGACAATGAGGTAGAGCTTGCCCGACAGGTTGTCGATGACCGCCAGCTCTTCGCACTGCAGCAGCAGGATGTCGGGGCAGCCCAGGGTGTCGGGCGGGCAAGTGGTTTCGAGCTTTTTCTCGATGTAGCGCACCGCGTCGTAGCCAAAGTAGCCCGCCAGGCCACCGCAAAAACGCGGCAGGCCGGGGCGCAGCGCCACTTTGAAGCGCTTTTGGTAGGCCTCGATGAAATCGAGTGGGTTGCCTTCGGCAGTCTCGACCACCTGGCCGTCTGTGACGACCTCGGTGCGGGCAGCAACGCCAAAGCCGCTGGCGCGCAGCAGGGTGCGCGCAGGCAGGCCGATGAAGCTGTAGCGCCCAAAACGCTCGCCGCCCACCACGGATTCGAGCAAAAAGCTGTGCTTGCCGCCGTCCTTGGTGTGCGCCAGCTTCAGGTACAGCGAGAGCGGGGTTTCCAGGTCCGCAAAGGCCTCGACCATGAGCGGGATGCGGTTGTAGCCTTCGCTGGCCAGGCTTTTGAATTCAAGTTCTGTGATCACGGGGAGAGCTCCCAGCTGTCGCAGCGCGTGTCCCGGTGTGTGAACAAAAAGGGGCGCTGCGGTCCATTCAATCGGCCTCACCGCATCGGGGGAGGCCACGGGTGCACGCTGGGGCGGTGGGCCCAGGTGCTATCAGGCGTTCAAAGAGACAGGCGGACGCCAGGGCCAGGCTCCCCGGTCGCTGCAACCTGTGATGAACACGTGGTGAATGAACATGGGGGCAAAGTGTAGCAAAGGTTTTTTCGGGACCCGATTTGACCGTCCTCAAGGTGGGATCGTGTGAGATCGCACAACCCATCGAAAACCCTGTTGCGGGACCCTCCAAGCGCTGCAACAATTTGAAACGAACGACCGTTCTTTTTTAAGGATCTGCGCATGAAATTCCTGAAGCAGTGCGTTGTGATGGCCACCGTCTGCCTGTTGGCAGCCAGCGCCTTTGCCCAGCCCATTACCGTGGCCGACGTGAAGTACGAAGAGACCGCCAGCGTGGGCGGCAGCACACTTCAGCTCAACGGTGCGGGCGTGCGCTACAAGGCCGTGTTCAAGGTCTACACCGCGGGGCTGTACCTTGACAAGAAGGCGGGCTCGACACAAGAGGTCGCAGCCCTCAAGGGCGCCAAGCGCATGAGCATCACCATGCTGCGCGAAATCGACTCCACCGAACTGGGCAAGCTGTTCTCGCGCGGCATGGAAGACAACATGGACCGCGCCGCGTTCTCCAAGCTGATTCCCGGCGTGCTGCGCATGAGCCAGATCTTCTCGGACCACAAGAAGCTGCAGACGGGCGACCAATTCATGATCGACTGGATTCCGGGCACCGGCGCGGTGATCACCGTGAAGGGAAAGCCCCAGGGAGAGCCGTTCAAGGAGCCTGAGTTCTTCAATGCGCTCATGGGCATCTGGCTGGGCAATGTGCCTGCGGACTGGAAGCTCAAGGACGCCTTGCTAGGCAAGCCTGCATAGGCAACTATTCATCACCGCCCCCGCTCCGGGCAAACCCTCACCCCATCACGCCCTTGGCTGTCGCCCGCCCGACTGACGCAGTGCTTTGTGGGGCGTACCCTTTGATTCAACGATTTCACCCATCGCCCGTGCAACCAATGGCACCCCACTGCGCACGACCCGCAGCGCCAGGTGCCACGGCCTGAACCTCGCTTTGAGCGCTACCCGCGCGCCGCAACCAGCCGTCTGCAACGCCTTCTTTTTTGCCTCCCGACACCTTTCTGCGTCAGACACCACCATGAAACTCAGCAATCTTTCCGTCGGCCTGCGCCTGGGCTTGTCCTTTGGCGCCATCCTGCTCATCACGGCCCTCATCGCTGCCACCGGCATGTGGCGCATTGCCAGCCTGCAAGGCGCCAGTGAACGGGTCGCCACGCAAGAAATCGAACAACAGACCCTGGTGGAAGACTGGGCGTCCGACATTCGCCTGAACTGGGTGCGGACGGAGGCCTTCCTCAAAGCCATCGACCGCGACTACATGGACAAGCTCACGGCAGACACGCAGGCCACCGCCACGGGCATGGACGCCAAAGTGAAACGCATCGAGGCGCTGGTGCAGAGCGACACCGCACGCAGCCTGCTGGCCACCATTGCCACCGCCCGCACGGCCTACAACGACAAACTCACCGAGATCCGAGAACTGCACCGCGGCGGCGAGCCGAATGTGCCCACCATGGTCGACAAAGACCTGCGCCCCCTGGCGGAAAAGTACCTCAAGTCACTCGACGACCTGCGCACCACCATGGCCACCAAGCTGGCCGAGAGCCAGGCCGACACCGGCACCCTGGCCAAGGCCAGCCAAGTGCTGCTGGGCGTTGGCACCCTGGTGGCTGTCGCACTGGGTGCGTTGCTCGCCTTTACGGTAACGCGGTCCATCGTGCGCCCCGTACAACAGGGCAGACAGGCCGCTGAAAACATTGCGGACGGAGACCTGACCCACCCCATCGTGGCAGCGGGCAATGACGAGACCGGCCAGTTGCTGCAAGCCCTGGCCGCCATGCAGTCGCGGCTGGCAAGCATCGTGGGCAATGTGCGACACAGCGCAGAAGGCGTGGCCACCGCCAGCGCGGAGATCGCGTCCGGCAACAACGACCTGTCGGCCCGCACCGAACAGCAGGCCTCGGCGCTGGAAGAAACCGCCGCATCCATGGAAGAGCTGGGATCCACCGTGCGCCAGAACGCCGACAACGCCCGCCAGGCCAATCAGCTGGCGATGAACGCATCCACCGTGGCCAAACAAGGCGGCGATGTGGTGGCAGAGGTGGTGGACACCATGAAAGGCATCAACGACAGCAGCAAGAAGATCGCCGACATCATCAGCGTGATCGACGGCATTGCGTTCCAGACCAACATCCTGGCGCTGAATGCGGCGGTAGAAGCTGCCCGCGCAGGCGAGCAGGGCCGCGGCTTTGCGGTGGTGGCGGGCGAAGTCCGCAGCCTGGCCCAGCGCAGCGCCGAAGCCGCCAAAGAGATCAAGGGGCTGATCAGCACCAGCGTGGAGCGCGTAGAGCGCGGCACCGCTCTGGTCGACAAGGCCGGCGCCACCATGACTGAAGTAGTCAGCGCCATCCGCCGCGTGACCGACATCATGGGTGAGATCAGCGCGGCCAGCAGCGAACAGAGCTCGGGTGTATCGCAGGTGGGTGAAGCCATCACGCAGATGGACCAGGCGACGCAGCAAAACGCAGCCTTGGTGGAGCAAAGCGCCGCTGCGGCCGACAGCCTGAAAACCCAGGCGGGACAACTGGTGGATGCGGTGGCGGTGTTTCGCCTGTCTGCGGGGGCCAACACCGGCACTTACAGCGCTGCACCGTCCGTGCAGGCCGGTGCAGCGCAGGCAACCCGGTTGAACTACCGCAACGCAGCGCCGCGGCAGTTACCTGGGTAACTGCCGCAACGGCACCTCATTCAAAGTCTAGATCAAACGCGCACTTTATCGACTTCGCTTGCCGTACGCTCGTACTGTCTGCGCTTCGCCTTCGCCTTCGCCTTCGCGTTCACGTTCACGTTCACGCGTGATTCCGCTTGATCTAGAAAGGGGATCAGACCGCTGTCAAAGCAACTGTGCGAGCGAGTCCACAAAACCGTCTGCGTCCACGGCCCGCACCGGCTGGCCGTGGTTGTAGCCATAGGTGACCAGCACGACTGGACAACCCGCCGCACGCGCGGCCTGCGCGTCGTTGCTGGAATCACCCACCATCAGCGTGCGCGCGGGCGCGGTTCCCAGCGCCTCGCAGGTTTTGAGGAGTGGCAAAGGGTCTGGCTTCTTGCGCTCGAACGCATCGCCGCCAAACACCTTCTCAAAATGCCCGTCGAGCCCCTTGGACTTGAGCAAAGGCAGTGCAAAGCTGGTGGGCTTGTTGGTCAGGCAGGCCATGCGCAGCCCGGCCGCGCGCAGCGCCGCCAGGCCCTCTGCCACCCCCGGGTACACGTGCGCATATTGGCCATTGATGTCCAGGTAGTGGCGCTGGTAGCTGGACCACGCCGCAGGGTAAATCGCTTCAAATTTGATAGCTAACAGCGCTTTATCATCAAGCGCCAGAACGTGTTTTAGCACTGAAATCAGTAAATGTTCAGAGCCTTTACCCACCATGTGTTCGATGTGTTCGGCCCCGATGAGCGGCAGGGCCAGTTCGCGCAGCATGCGGTTGAGCGCCTCGTTGAAATCTCCCATCGTGTCGACCATGGTGCCATCCAGGTCGACGATGACGGCGTCCACGCGGGACAGCAGAGCAGAGGGCAAGGCGGTGGGGGTTTCAGGCATGGACAGCACAAGAATCGGGTGATCGAAAAGGAGCCCAGTTTACGGAAACCGGGAGGCGCCGTACCTGCGCAAACTTCACCACACCTCTCGCGGCGCTTCTCAACACACCTCCCAATGCAGGCTTCAGCGCAAGCTCAGGGTCTGCCGCTTCCAGGCCGGGTCCTGCCAGCGCTGAAACAGTGGCAAAGCAGCCACATCACCCGTCACACGCTCAGCGGTCAAGCCTTCGAGGCGCACGATCTCAAAGCTCTTGCGATAACGCCCCTGGCCCCGCGCCTCGCGCGCCACCAGCATTTGTTGGCCACCCGGCACCCAACCCGCCCATTCAGCCACGCCGGTTTCTGGGGTTGTGGCAGCGGGGGGCAAAACGTCCGCCAACCACCCACTGGCGGTCTTGCGCAACACCCACAGCTCACGCCAGCCTTCCAGTGGCTGCACCGCCAGCGCTACCGCCGTGCCTTCTGGGTTGACACTGGTGGACGCAGTCCACACCACGCCATAGGTGCAGCGGCGCACCAACGGCGCGTTGGCACCATGCCGAGCGTCCACCAGCAGCACACAGGTCTCGCCTGGGGTGCCCGGCTCCGTGATCAACATGGGGCGGGTTCCGCTGGCAGGGATCATTGGTGCAGCGGGGACCAGCGCCCAGCGCACCGCGCTGACGCGCATGGCGGCATCGTTGTAGGCGGGTTGGTCCTCGTCGGGCAAATCGGCTTTGCTGACGCCTGCAAACTCCGTCAGCGCCCGGGCAGCCGTGGCCGCCACCGCTGGGTCGCCCGCACTTTTGCGGGCCTGCTGAAACGCCATGCCGCTCCACACGCTGGCCCGGCGCATCTGCACCCGGTTACGAAGGTACGAAGGCAGGCCGGACACCTCCACGCGCTCCAGCACCTGGGCTTGCCACTCTTGCACCTTGGCGCGTTCGTGGGCAGGCAGGTCGGGGTTGGTGCATTCGGGGCGTGTCAACGCCAGGGCAGCGCGTGCGCGCTGGTCGGCATCGGCAACCGGCATGGCCAACACGCGGCGAAACGCCTCACCGTCATAGCAGACCTGCATGCGCCCCTCGACCTCGTACGTGGTGAACCGCACGCCATAGCCGTTGGCAACATCCAGATGTGCGGACAGTGCCACCCCCGAGGTCTTGCCCGGTGCTGCGGCGGACGCGCGCCGCGCCAACCGGTCGGCCGCGGTGCCCAACACATCAAACGCCTGAGCGCCTTCGTCGCCTGCCAAGGCTTTGGCGGGCGCAGCCTGCAGGTACGCAGCCGTCAGGCCAATGCCCAGCGCCTCGGCACCGGGGGTGTCGCGCACAAAGCGCAGCACCGACAGCAATGCGGGGGCCTCGCCCTCGGTCAGTGCCACGCGGCGCACATCCGTCGCACGGATGAAACCGCCGCGTTCACGTTTGTGGTCCCACACCTGAAGGTAGTCCAGGCGCTCTCCCCGCACCTCGAGCACCTCGCCTTGCCACAGGCTCGATTGTTGTTGGGCAGAGTCACGCGGGGCAGCGCGCAGGCTGGCCTGGTCTTGCACCACGATGGCGCTGCCCAGGGCACGGTTCAGGGCGTTGACTGGGTCGGGCGGTACGGCGGCTGAAGCCACCGTGACGGCAGCGCTGGCAATCGCAGCAACAAGAGTGAGGCAGGTGGTGTGCTTCATGCTCATTGCTCCGCGGCGTTGGTGATGGAAGCGTCGTCTGCACCGACTGAAGCCTGCGCCGCACCCGCCTGGGCATGGCGGCTCCCGCCGAGCAGTGCTGCGCCGATGAAATCGCCGTTCGTGGGCGACGGCGCGATGATGACCTGGATCTTGTCGGAGAGCTTGTCGGCCAAGGTCTTCTGGATGAGCAGTGGGTGCTTGGTGACCAGCGCACCTTCGCGCGCCATCTGCTCGGCGTTCACCTTGCCAATGCGGTCCATGCGGTAGGCCTCGGCTTCGGCCAGCTTCTGGCGGGCGTCGGCCTCGCCGCTGGCTTCGATGCGGCGGGCCTGGGCGCTGCCTTCGGCGGCCTTGATGCGTGACACCTTCTCGGCCTCGGCCTCCAGCTGGCGCTGCTCGCTCTGGCGCTGCTTGAAGGGCAGCACATGCTTCATGGCCTCTTCCTGCGCGCGGGCCGCAATCACCTGCTCGCGGGCAGCGGCTTCAGCGGCTACTTCGCGGCGCACCTTGTCGGCATTGGCGTCCAGTTCGGTTTCTTTCACGCGCTTGTCTTTGAGCTCCAGCGTGTAGCGCATCTTTTCGGACGCCAGCTCTTCGGCCAGCAGGCCGTCCATGCCCCGCCGGTACTCGGCGGGCAGGTCTACCTTGCCAATCTGGAGGCTGCGCAGCGTCACTCCATCAGCCGCAAGACGTGCGCGCAGCTCGGCTTCGATGATCTGGGCAATCTCGGCGCGCTTGGACGAGAAGATTTCACGCACCGTATAGCGGGCAAACACCTTGTAGACCAGCCCTTGCACTGCGGGCTCCACGATGTCGGTGCCGACGTTGTCAGGCAGGTTGCCAGCGCGCACGGCGGGCGATGCAGGGTCAAGTGCATAACGCACGCTCAAATCGAGCCCCAGCGACAAACCTTCTACCGACTGCAAAGGGGCGCTGCCGGTGGCCTGGCGCATGGCTTCGGGGCGGTAGCTCTGGTCGCGCAGTGAAAAGACACGCACGGTGTGCAAGCCAGGCACTACCCACACACTGCCATCGCGCCACAGGCTCACGGTGCCGGTGAACTGATTCAGGCGCACGCCCAAGTCACCTTGTGCCAAATGCTGCACCGGGGGGTTGCGGTAAACCATGGATCCGGCAGCCACCACCACAGCACCCACCGCCAGAAAGCGCACCGTGCGGGCTGTGGGCAGCAGATAGGCCCAGTCGGAGGGCTGGCCGCGGGAGCCAATGGGTCCATCAGATTCTCGATGTGCCTCGCTGGGTGGCAGGGCGGCGTCTTGAACTGAATCGGGATTTCCCTCGGCAGAAAGACGGGGTGATGGACGGCCCTTCAGGGTCTGCACGATGCGGTTCCAGGTGGCTTTCATGGTGTTCTCTCTCTCAGGTGTGGTCGGTCTTGTTGTCGGTGTCTGAGCTACCCAAAGCGGGTGGCTCATTGAGGACCGATTGTTCGGATTCCCCCCGGAAGCAACAACGCAGTACGCAGCCAAAAGCCCTCACGTTGCCTGTGCAAACCCTCCGTCCCCGGAAGAAAAACTCACACCGTCCGCACCGGGCGCCCGGGATAATCCGCACCACATCCCTGGAAGAGCCCCATGACCCGCATTGCCGTGATCGAAGACGACCTGCCCACCAGCAACCAGCTGGCCGGATGGATACGCAGCGCAAAGAGCGGCATCATCATTGACCAATGGTTCACCCGCGACGATGCCGAGGCCGCCCTGGCGCGCGAGCACTACGACGCGGTGGTGCTCGACATCGAACTGGGCCGCGAGCGCCACGCGGGCGTGGCGCTCATCAACGCCATCAACAAGCTGCGCCAAGGCACGCCGGTACTGGTGGTTTCTGCAATGCCAGCGGCCATCTACCGCAGCATCATGAAAGCGCTGGACGCGTGGGACTACCTGCAAAAAACCACGTTTGAAGAAGCCGACTTCATCGAAACGTTTCTCGACATCCTGCGCACCACGCAGGCCCAGGCGCCTGCAACACTTGCGCCTGCGGCCGTGGGCGACGCGCTGGTGCTCGACCCGCTGTGGCAACGCACTCCCACCTGGCGCGGCGAACGCATCAACCTGCCGCTCACGGCCCAACGCATCCTGGCCACGCTGCACCAGCGCCGCGGCGACGTGGTGTCGTACGAGGATCTGTTCGAGGTGGTCAAAAGCGGACGCAACCGCGACAACGTGCGCAAGCACGTCAGCACCATCCGCGAGGCGCTGCGCGAGGTGGATCCGCAGTTTGAGGGCATCGAGAATGTGCCGATGCGCGGTTTTCGCTGGGTGGGCGGCGGCGGTGGCGGAAACAAACGCGCATGAGGCGCTTGCTCCGCCCCGCACTGGACATGCCCCGCCTGGGGCTGCCCGCGTTTCGGCTGCGCATTCTGGTGCGCAGCGTGTTTGTGCTGCTGGCACTCGCCACGCTGGCGCTCAGCGTTGTGCTGCTCAAGGAGGAAAAAGAGCGCGCCTGGCAAAGCTACCAGCGTGGCTTTGAGCGCAGCCAGTCCGAGGTCATGGCGCGGCTGCGGCACCCGTCCGGCCAGCTCGCGCTGCTGAATGCCGCCTATCGCGGCCAAGGCGCCACACCGCTGGCCCCCTTGCTCCTGCCCTACTCCGCCATCGACTTCGACGACCAGAACAAGGCGCAACAAGCCGTAGAGATGGCAGGGTGCTCGGTGCAGTATCCCAACGGTGCATCGGTCTGCGCAGCGATTGGCAACAACCCCTACGCCGGGGGCTTCATCTACCTGGTGGGCAGCTTCTACGCGGGCGAGCTGATCGCCCGAGAGCGTGGACTGTTGACACTGGACAGCGTGCACCGCGCCCGCATTTCGCTGGACATGCGCGGCACTACCAACCGGTGGGTGGCCCCGTTCGAAGCCTTGGCGCCGCAGGGCACCGTCAGCACCCGGGGACGGTTGACCGGGTTTGTGGACAACGGCACCGACACCCTGGATGCCCGCGCGCGGCCGGTACGCGATTTTCGCGGCTGGTTGTGGCAAAACGGCCAGTGCCGCGATCTGGCAGGGTCCCCACCTGACTGCCAGCGCCGCACGTTCTATTCAATACGGCTGCCGGTGGAGTTGTTCCGCGAAGCGCTGTTTCAAAAGCAGCCCCTGGTGTGGCCCCCCGAAGATCTGGGCGCCATGCGGTTGCGGGTGGAGATGCTGGCGCCCGGCACTACGCTCCCCTTGTTTGACAGCAACACCCCCGGGGCGCAGCCCGCAGCGTCGTTGGCCGACGTGGCGCGCACGCTGCTGCCGGGCGAACGTGTGCAGATCCGCAAGCTGGGGGCCAGTGAGCAGGAGGCCACTACGCTCAAAGGCGCAGACGTGCAGGCGGGGCCGTCCGCCCCGTGGCTGATTCGCCTGATCAGCTGGTTGCCGTTGGACACATTGGACACGCCAGGCGCTCCAGCCGATGTCAAGGCCAAGGAAGTGCCCGCGGGCCTCGACATTCTGGACACGTCCACGGGCAACTACGCCATCACGTTCACGGGAAACCTGCGCGGCGTTGAAGAGGGACTGGCCGCCGTTGCGACCCGCGTGTCATGGTATCTGGGCGCGATGCTGGCAGCTATTGCCCTGGCGTGGCTGGTCGTGGAGGTGGGGCTGATACGGCGTGTCACGGCGCTAACCCGGCGAGCGGCGGCGGTGTCGTACAACGTGCAGGAGGGCCACATCGGCCCGCGACTGGGCGACCTGGAAGTGTCTGATCTACGGGGGTCAGACGAGCTGGGTATTTTGGCTGGGGGCCTGGCCGATCTGCTGCAGCGTGTGAAGGACGACCTGCAACGCGAGCAGCTGCGCGCCCAGCAAGAGCGGGACATGTGGCACGCGGTGGGGCACGAGATCATGTCGCCGCTGCAATCGCTCATGGTGTTGCATGGTGGCCCGGGCGACCCAGGACATCGCTATGTGCAACGCATGCAGCAGGCCGTACATGTGCTGTATGGCACGGCCTCCCCAGCGGAAGCGCTGCAGGCCGCCGATGTAGCGCACGGGCGGCTGGACCTGGACGCCTTCTTGCGGCATGTGGCGGACAACGCCCACTTTGCAGGCATCAACAACGTGGTTTACGAAGGCGGCGCGAGCACGGTCATCGTGCGCGCGGACGAATTTGCGCTCGAAGATGTAGTCACTCACATCTTGCGCAATGCCGACCGATACCGCCCCACGAGTACGCCCATCGTGTTGACGCTGGCGGCCTCTGAATCCACCGCCAGCGCCACGCTGCGCAACCAAGGCTCCACCATTGCCGAGGATCTGCTGGGGCGCATTTTTGAGCTGGGAGTCTCGGACCCCAACCTGCCTCCACCCCAAGGCGACAGCCAACACCGTGGCCAGGGCCTGTTTGTGGCCAAGACCTATATGGCCAAAATGGGCGGCACCATCAACGCGCGCAATACCGACGACGGGGTCGCGTTTACGCTGACCTTCCAGCGCCTGGGCTGACAGCCTCCCCGCGCACGGGCAAGGTCGGCCCTGTCCCACAGCGCAAAGCTGTGTGCGGGCCTACGCTCCCGTCATCCCACAAGCGATTGCCGCAAGGAACCCTTTCGATGACACGCCCTTCTTTTCTCGCCCCCGCCCTCACCGCCGCCCTGCTGGTGGTTTCCGCCGCAGCCGCCGCGCAGACATCGCCGCCTGACGCGCGTGCGCGCTATGAGCAGGAACGCGAAAAATGCATGACCAACAACACCCAGGACAGCGTGGCGACCTGCCTGCGTGAAGCCAACAACGCGCTGGATGCCTCGCGCAAGGGCGATCTGAGCAACCCTGGCCCAGCGGCCAGCAACAACGCCACGCAGCGATGTGCAGCCTTCGCGACCGCTGCTGAGCAGACGGAATGCATGCGGCGCGTGGAAACCCCCGTCAGCGGTTCGGTATCGGGTGGTGGCGTGTTGCGAGAATCGACCACCACGACCATCGTGCCAGCCCCAGCACCAGCGCCAACCCAACGTCCTTAATTAGTAAGAAGCCCCTTCGGGGGCGAAGTCCAGTGAGCTTTCTCAGCTCAGCCGAGTTGTACGCGCATGGCGTCAATAACGCTTTTGTAGTCAGGCTTGCCAAAAATGGCGCTGCCCGCCACAAAAGTATCGGCACCAGCATCGGCGACACGGCGGATGTTGTCGGTCTTGATACCGCCGTCCACCTCCAGCCGGATGTCCTTGCCACTGGCATCGATGCGTTTGCGCACGGCTTCGATCTTTCGCAGGGCCGAATCGATGAAACTCTGGCCTCCAAATCCGGGGTTCACGCTCATGATGAGGATCAGGTCCAGATCGTCGATCACCCAGTCCAGCACATCGAGCGGTGCAGCGGGGTTAAACACCAGCCCTGCCTTGACGCCCTTGGACCGAATCGCCTGAACGCTGCGGTGCACGTGACCCGAAGCATCAGGGTGAAAGCTGATGTAGTCGGCTCCTGCTTCGGCAAAAGCGGCGGCCAGCGCGTCTACCGGCTGGATCATCAGGTGCACATCAATCGGCACCGCCGCGCCTGCAGCTGTTTTGGCATGCGGCTTGAGGGCCTGGCAGACCATGGGACCGAAGGTGAGGTTGGGAACGTAATGGTTGTCCATCACGTCAAAATGAATCCAGTCTGCGCCAGCGGCAATGACATTGCGCACTTCTTCGCCCAGGCGGGCGAAATCGGCAGAGAGGATGGAGGGGGCGATTTGGAATGTGCGGCTCATCCTCCGATTGTCGCAAAGCGCAAAAGGTCTGGGGTTTTAGCGCCCCGGCACGCACTTTTGCCGAATCTCCACGGTTACCATTCGCCCCATGCCAAAGTACCAGTTTGACGTAGAAGTGCTGCCCGAATACCTGCCCGAGCAGTCTGCGCCGGACACCGGAGTGTTCAGCTTCGCCTACACCATCACCATTTCCAATGCCGGAGACACGCCCGCGCAGCTGATCTCCCGGCACTGGATCATCAGCGACTCGCGGGGTCACACCGAGGAAGTCAAAGGACTGGGCGTGGTGGGCCAGCAGCCCCTGCTCAAACCCGGTGAATCATTTCAGTACACCAGCGGCTGTCGGCTGCGCACCTCCAGCGGAACCATGCATGGCTCGTTCCATTGTGTGGCGGAAGATGGCGAGATTTTCAGAACGTCCGTGCCGCTGTTTGTGCTCGAAGCCATCAGCCATGGGCCTTCAGGTCAGCCCTTGAGCGGTCGGGTGCTGCATTGAGGAATAGCGGCGTACGCCCCTCCGAGGGGGCCGCTTTTCATCTTGGGGCGGCCCGGCGATGAAGCATTACCCCCACGCTCCCCACTTCGTGTGGTCGCTGCCCCCCAAGGGGGCCGCTTTTCATCTTGGGGCGGCCCGGCGATGAAACATTGCCCCCACGCTCCCCACTTCGTGTGGTCGCTGCCCCCCAAGGGGGCCGCTTTTCATCTTGGGGCGGCCCGGCGATGAAACATTACCCCCACGCTCCCCACTTCGTGTGGTCGCTGCCCCCCAAGGGGGTCGCTTTTCATCTTGGGGCGGCCCGGCGATGAAGCATTACCCCCACGCTCCCCACTTCGTGTGGTCGCTGCCCCCCGAGGGGGCCGCTTTTCATCTTGGGGCGGCCCGGCGATGAAGAAGCACAACCGCACGACGACCGACCTGCCCGGCCTGCTGGCCGCGCTGGACCCGCAGGCAGAGTTGGCGCACCGGCATCTGTGGCTGATCCATTTGCTGGACTGGGTGCGCGGCCGGCGCGACTCCGTGCCTGCGGCAGTGGGTCGGGTTCAGCTTTTTCTGGACGCGGTCGAGGCCCGGCCTGACATCCAGCTGCGGCTGCAGGCCTGGTGGGCCCTGTTGGTCAGTCACGTGGACATCACCACCTTGCTGGCGGATTTTGGGTTTGCGCCTCGCACGGCTTTGGTGAGCGAGTTTGCCGAGCGCGTTCGCACCAAGTTGCTGCCGGGCAGCCCCGAGACCATTGATGCATCCGAGCTTTTCATGCTGGCCCTGCCCAGCGAGTTCGACGCACAGTGGCTGACGGCGCTGGATGAAACCCAGCTCAACCGGCTGGTGGCCCTGCTGGCGCCACCGCCGGACGAGGCGGCGAACGGGCTCGGCGCATCGCGCTGGCACAAGGCGCTGCTCGACGCCATTACCTACTGCGCAGGGCAGGTGCTCTCAACCGGGTTTGCCCCGGAGCTTCGCCTGCGCATGAGCGAATCCGCGCGCGATGCCCAGCCGTTTCATGCCCTCATCCGCGATGTGGAAGCCCTGCGTGTGGAGGTGGTGCTTGCACTGCGCACCCCAGACCGACTCAATGACGCCGCCCAGCGCCTGCGCGAGCGGCTGGAGGCCTGCCGCGCGGCGGCGGCCACCGTGTACACCCATTTCGAGTCCAACGGTATCTCGGTAGGCCTGGTGTTTCGCCTTCGGCAATTGCGGGAACGCATTCTGCGGGTGCGCGAACTGCTCGATTGCCTTCTGTCGCCCAAGCCCGCTGTCACGGCCGCACGCCTGATGGCGCATCTGGTGATGGTGGGGCAAGACCGGCGCAGCCTGCGGTCGTTGCTCGCGTCCAATTCCTCGCTGTTGGCGGCCAAAGTGGCCGAACGCAGTGCCGAGACGGGCGAGCACTACATCACCCGCAACAGTGCCGAATACCGGTCGATGTTCCTGAAGGCGGCGGGCGGTGGCGCCGTGATGGCGTTCACCACCCTCGCCAAGTTCGGGCTGTATGCGCTGGCGCTGTCTGCGTTCTGGGGGGGGTTCTGGGCGGGCGTCAACTACGCCACAACCTTTGTGCTGATCCAGTTGCTGCATCTCACCGTGGCCACCAAACAACCCGCCATGACGGCCCCCGCCATGGCTGCCAAGCTCAAGGAACTGGGCGCCAGCAACGCCATCGAATCGTTTGTGGATGAGATCACGCACCTGGTGCGCTCCCAGGCGGCGGCTGTGCTGGGCAATGTGCTGGTGGTATTCCCGGCGGTGCTGGGCCTGGCTGCGCTGATCGCACTGGCAACCGGCAGCCCGGCGCTGAGCGAGACGCAGGCCACCCACGTTTTCGAGTCCCTCCACCTGCTGGGTCCTTCGCTGTTTTTCGCCGCATTCACGGGCGTGCTGCTGTTTGCGTCCAGCATCATTGCGGGCTGGACCGAAAACTGGTTTGTGCTGAACCGCCTGGATTCGGCCATGCATTACAACCCCCGCATCACCCGTGTATTGGGCGCCGAACGGGCTGCACGGTGGGCGGGATTCCTGCGCGCCAACCTTTCGGGGCTTGCTGCCAATATCTCCCTGGGTTTCATGCTGGGGCTGGTTCCGGCGTTTGCAGGGTTTTTCGGGTTGGCCCTGGATGTTCGCCATGTCACACTGTCCACGGGCCAGGTGGGCGCTGCAAGCGCTGCACTGGGCCTGGACGTGTTGCACCTGCCTGCTTTTTGGTGGGCAGTGGCTTCACTGCCGTTGTTGGGTGCGCTGAATGTCACGGTCAGTTTTTACCTGGCGTTCAGCTTGGCGCTGCGGGCGCAAAACGTGAGTGGTGTTGACCGCTCGCGCATCTACGCAGCCATCCGTGCGCGCTTGCGCACGGCGCCCTTGAGCTTCTTCATGCCTGATCGCCGCAAGGTCGCGTAAGCAGCCCCGGCCGGCAGAACCAAGCGCCGTTCCTGTCCTACAGGGCGCCCTTGTGTCTGCATGTAAATTCAGGCACCGTCGGGCCCGCAGCCTTCCTTTGGAGGCCGTGCAGACCCGACTCTCCACACACCGGGCAAGTCCCGTCTGACGCAGAGGTCCCCTAAAAATGAATGAAATCCTGAGCTTCTGGGCGCAATGGTTGCGCCCCTCGGCCGGGCTGCCCACGGTGCAATGGTCGCTTTTGCTGGCCGTGGCGGCCATGGCGGGCTACCTTACCCAGCGCCACACCGGCCTGCCCAAAGTGGTGGGTTACTCCCTGGTGGGCACCGTAGCGGGCCTGGCAGGTTTCAGTGGCGCAGTGTGGCCCCTGCAAGGCATTGGCTTGTTTCTGTTGGAGCTGGGCATTGCCATTGTGCTGTTTGAGTGCGGCGGTCGCATTCCGCTGCGCTGGTTCCGCCACAACCCCATGGTGCTGGTGCAAAGCATTGCCGAGTCGGTGCTGACGTACTTTGCGGTGTATTGGGTGCTGGTGTGGCTGAACCTGCCCACACAGGTGGCCGGCCCGCTGGCCCTGGTGGCTCTGGCGGCCTCCCCTGCCGTTCTTACCCGCGTGGTGGCCGACACCCGCGCTGCGGGCCCGGTGACCGAACGTGCCATCGTGCTCACGACCCTCTCGACGCTGTATGCCTTGACCCTGGGCAGCGCCAAGGCCGAGCTGATCAACCGCCAAAGCGTGACCCTGATGGAAACCGTGTACCCCGTGGTGGTGGTGCTAGGAGTGTCCATTGTGGTGGCGGCCGTGCTGGCCCTGGTGCTGCGCATGGCGCTGCGCTTCATGAGTCCCACCAGCGAAAACACCTCGATGCTGCTTCTGGCGCTTGTGGCCGCAGGCACGGCGGTGGCGGCCCACATGGGCGGCTCTGCGCCACTGGCCGCACTGCTGGGCGGGATGCTGCTCAAGCAACTCAACCCCCGTCCCTGGGCATGGCCGCGACAGCTGGGCAATGCGTCGTCGCTGCTCACCATGCTGATGTTTGTGCTGGTTTCTACCGTCGCCGCTCAGGCCGACTGGAGTGCCCCCGTGGCAGGCGTGGTGCTGGCGCTGATTGCCGTGCGCCTGGTGGCCAAGGCCACCGGCGTGGCGCTGGGCAACGTAGGCAGCGGCGCCAGCTGGAAGCAGGCGCTGTGGGTGGGCTGTGCGATGACGCCCATGTCTTCCATCGCACTGCTGATCGCCTCGCAGTTCGTGCTTGCGTCGCCGTCCACCGGCCATGTGATTGCCGGTGTGGCCCTGCCCGCCATTTTGTTGATGGAAGTGCTGGGGGCCGTGATTGCCACCGTGGCCATTTACCGTGCGGGCGAAAGCTCCAAACCCTGGGCGCCCCTGACCCGTGCCAACAACGGAGAAAACAGCCGTGAGTCTTGAAGCCTTCTCTCATTCCGAACCCCTGACGCTGGGCGTCGAGCTGGAGCTGCAGCTCGTCAACACCAACGACTACGACCTGGCCCCATACGCCGACGACATGCTGCGCCTCATGGCGAAAACTCCGCTGCCCGGCAGCGTGGTGCCCGAGATGACGAACAGCATGATCGAGATCTCCACCGACATTTGCCACTCAGCGAGCGAAGTGCTGGGCCAGCTCACACCGATCCGCGATGCGCTCGTCAAAAGCGCTGACAAGCTCAACATCGCGGTCGTGGGCGGCGGCACGCACCCGTTTCAGCAGTGGCACGAGCGGCGCATCTACGACAAGCCACGCTTTCAGGAGCTGTCGCAGCTGTATGGCTACCTGAGCAAGCAGTTCACCATCTTTGGTCAGCACGTGCACATCGGCTGTCCCGATGCGGATTCGGCGCTGCTCATGCTGCACCGCATGTCGCGCTACATCCCGCATTTCATTGCGCTGTCGGCCTCCAGCCCGTACGTTCAGGGCCATGACACAGCGTTTGACTCTGCCCGGCTGAACTCGGTGTTTGCGTTCCCGCTGTCGGGCCGCGCACCGTTTGCCCTGACGTGGGACGACTTCACGACCTACTTTGACAAGATGACGCGCACGGGCGTGGTCAAAAGCATGAAGGACTTTTACTGGGACATCCGCCCCAAGCCCGAGTTCGGCACCATCGAAATCCGCGTGTTCGACACCCCGCTGACCATCGAGCGTGCCGCCGCTTTAGCGGGCTTCGTGCAGTCGCTGGGGGCCTGGTTTCTGGCCGACCAGCCCTTCATGCCCGAAGAAGACGACTACCTTGTGTACACCTACAACCGCTTCCAGGCCTGCCGCTTTGGGATGGACGCGGTGTATGTGGACCCGGCCACCGGCGACCACATGCCGCTGCGCGAGCACATCCTTAAGACGATGGACAAGATCGCAGGGCATGCTGCCGTACAAGGCGCATCCAGCGCCATGCACATGCTACGCACTGAAGTGGAAGCAGGACACAACGACGCACGGTGGTTGCGCCAGCGCCAAAGCGAAGAGCAGCTGCTGGCCGAAGTCAGCCGCCAGGCGGCGCAGCGCTTTCGCGGCGCGCGCGCCTGATCGCTGATCACGGCGTCGTCAAACCGGCAGCGCCTGCATATGGGCCTGCTTGCGGGCCTGCTGCGTACGGCCACCGTAGCCCCAGTCGGTGGCTGGCAGCTCTCGCACAATGACGTAGCTGGCTTCGGTCAGCAACCCTCCTCCAGCCAATTCGCGCTGCAGCTGCGCAAATGCGGCCGCCACAAACGCCGCCTTTTCTTCAAGCGTATTCGTCCCCTGCGTGATGCTGATCTCCAGCATGGCGGCGGGACGCTCGGTGGGTTGGCCGCCGATAAACCAGCGCGCCATCGGCAGGTCGTCAATCACCACAGCGGTCACTTCCCGGCGTTTACACAACACCCGCACCGTCAAATCAGTAAGCGCAGCGGCCAGGCGCTGATACCGTTCGGGGTTTTGCAGGGGTGCAATTTTCAGCACTAAGGTTGGCATGGCGTCCCCTTGGGGGTTCGGTTGCCCGTGAGGCGCTGCTGCGCTACGGCAGATGCCACACGCACCGCAGCGCGTGCCAGTTGTTTTGCAGAGCGCACGGCCCATTGCGCCAGCGTAGCGACGCAGTGTCCCAAGGCCTCGGTGCGCAGCCTCCGTGCACTGCGTTCGGCAGCGTCGTGCAGCCTCTGTGTTTCGCAAAGTGAGCGTCGGTAGTGCATTGTCATTCCTTGTGATGTGAAGTGCTTTTGAGCGGTAAGCCCAATGTAGGCAGCGCCCAGCGCGGGCGAAACCGCACTGGCCGCAACAGCGTTTTGCAGCGCATGCAATGGCCCGGCGCACCCCACGGCCCGCTACCATTGCCCGATGCGCGACCTCCGCTTTGAAGACATGCACCTGTTCGTCCGTGTGGCCGACCTGGGCTCCCTGTCGGCCGTGGCGCGCGAACGCGATGTGCCGGTCAGCCAGGTGTCGCGCGCACTGGCGCGCATCGAAAAGACCAGCGGCGCGCGGCTCATCCACCGCAGCACCCACGGCCTCACGCCCACGGCCGAGGGGCAGACTTTTTTAGACTACTGCCGCCGCATCACCAGCACGCTGGAGGATCTGGAAGGCGAGTTCGCCAGCCAAAGCGGCCAGCCCAGCGGCTGGGTGCGCGTGGCCTCCAGCTCGGTCGTGGCTGAACACCTGCTGATCCCCAGCTTTGACAGCCTGCAGCAAAAACACCCCCTGCTGCGCGTGGAGCTGCTGGTGGACGACCGCATGGCTGACATGGCGCGCGATGGCATCGACATCGCGATCCGCACCGGCCCGCCACTGACCGACACCGTGGTGGCACGCCCGTTGGGCACCCTGGCACGCGGCCTGTACGCCACGCCGGGTTATCTGCAAACGCACGGCACGCCCCAGCGCCCAGATGATCTGCGCCAGCACCGGCTCATCGCCAACAGCGCGGTGGCGTTTCTGAACCACTGGCCGTTCCGGGTCAACGGCGAGCCCCACGTGCTGGTGGCCGAGGGGCATTGGCGCTCGGGCAGCACTGCCATCACCGCCCGCATGGCGCTGCAAGGCCTGGGCATTGCGCGCCTGGGCACACTGGTGGCCGACCCCCTGGTGCGCCAGGGCCTGCTGACACCCGTGCTGGCCGAGTGGGTCGACCCGCAGCCCAGCCCCATCCATGCGATCACCCTCACCCGCCGCCACCGGCTGCCCAAGATCCAGGCCTGCATCGACCACTGGGCACAGTGGTTTGACCCGCGCTAGCCCGTTAGCCCGTTAGCCCGTTAGCCCGTTAGCGCGCCGCCCTGCCACCACGCCACCACGCCACCACGCTCTTTGATTCCTGCTGCACATGATTTTTGATTTCCGCCCCCGCACCGCCCCCTGGCCTCGCCACGCTGGCGCCACGCTTTCAAGGTGGCGCCATGGGTGAGTTCGACCTGATCGCCCGCTACTTCACCCGCCCCGTGCGCAAGGCCGCGCTGGGTGTGGGCGACGACTGCGCGCTGCTGGCGCCCGCGCCGGGCATGCAGCTGGCGGTGTCCAGCGACATGCTGGTGGAAGGCCGCCACTTCTTTGCCGACGTAGACCCCGAGGCCCTGGGCCACAAGGCGCTGGCGGTGAACCTGTCTGACCTGGCGGCCTGCGGTGCACGCCCGCTGGCGTTCACGCTGGCCTTGTCATTGCCCCGCGTGGATGAGGCCTGGCTGGCGGGCTTTTCGCGCGGGATGTGGGCGCTGGCCGACGCGCACGGCTGCGAGCTGGTGGGCGGAGACACCACGCAGGGCCCGCTCAACATCTGCATCACCGTGTTTGGCGAAGTGCCCGCAGGCCAGGCCCTGCTGCGCAGCGGTGCCCGCCCCGGCGATGACATTTACGTGAGCGGAACGCTGGGCGATGCCCGGCTGGCGCTAGAGGCCCTGCTGGGCCACATCACCCTGCCCGACGACGTGCTGGCCCGCGCGCGCCAGCGACTGGAGCGCCCCACCCCACGCGTGCCGCTGGGCCTCGCCCTGCGCGGTGTGGCCAGCAGCGCGATGGATGTGAGCGACGGCCTGCTGGGCGATCTGTCGCACATCCTCAAGGCATCGGGCGTCGGGGCAAGCATCGACACCCACATTACTTCTAATTTGATAGCTGCTAGCGCTTATATATCAAGCGCTAGAGGCCAATTTGACCCAAACTTTGTTCACCAATGCACTTTGGCCGGTGGCGACGACTATGAACTGGCGTTCACCGCCTCCCCCGCCCGCCGCACCGCCGTGGCCGCCGCATCCCATTCCAGCAACACCCCCGTGACCCGCATCGGCACCGTATCGGCCGAGCCCGGGCTGCGGCTGGTGGATGCGCAGGGCCAGCCGGTGCAACACCGGTATGCCTCGTTCGACCACTTCCAGTGACGAGGAAAACCGACGGGGGGTGAGCATATATTTGTCGGAAATGAATCAGTTGGCGGAAACGCCCGCTCTTGGCGGGGGAGGCGCCCTGTTTGGCACTCATTTGCAACCCTGGAACGATTCACCATGCGGTACCGCAAGAACATCGCCCGCCCCGAAAGCCTGCTGCGCGTTGTCGCGGGAACCGCTGGCGCCGGTGGAAGATGCCCTGGCATGGTCGCACCGCACCGCACCGCACCGACCACGAACAGCGCCACGACCTGGCCCTAGGAGCCTGTCGGGCTTGGAGCGTCGAAAGCGAAAATCGGCCCCAGCGAGGACAGTTTTTTGCCGAATTTGCAGTCCGATAGCACGGCTATGGGGCAAAAAGACGGTGAAAAATGGACCGCTGCGGCCGATTTGCAGCCGACGACTTCCAAGTCCGACAGGCTCCTAGACATCGACTCCCTGCCGCCTCAACACCGCGACGCCCTGCTGATGTGCGACTTTGAGGAGCGGTCCACCAAGGAGATGGCTGGCAGAGACACGCCAAGCCGGCCGCGCGGCCCCCTCACCGACCGGCCGACTTGCTATTTGGCGATGATGGTCAGCAGTTCTTCCCGCGTCGTCGGGTCGGCCATGTATTTTTTGTAGAGCGGCGCCATTCGCCGCACAAACGGCGAGACATCCTTCACGCGGACAAACTCCGAACCCTGCTTGGCAGTTGTCTCCAGCGCCTGGGCCACGCGCTTGTTCCACAACTCGCGCATCAGCAACGCCGACTGAGCCCCCGCGTCGGCAAATGCCTTTCGGTCTTCGGCCGAAAGCTTGCTCCACAGCGCGGTGGACACTACCAGCGCCTCGGGCGAGATCACATGGTTGGTCACATACACGTGCTTGGCCAGCTTGTAGTGGCCCGTGGACTCATACGAAGGCATGTTGTTCTCGGCACAGTCGATGGTGCCTTTCTCGAAGCCGCCCAGCACCTCCTTGAACGGCAGCGACACCGGCTTGGCTTCCAGCAGCTTGACCATTTCCGTGTAGATCTCGGACTGCTGCACGCGGATGGACGCACCCGCCAGATCGCGGATGGTGTTCAACGTGCGGTGAGCGCAATAAAACGAGCGCCCGCCCCCGTCGTACCACCCCAACACGACAAAACCAGCGGACTGAAGGTTGGCGGCAAAACGTTGGCCCAGTGCGCCATCGAGGTGGCGGAACATGTGGGCAGAGTCGGAGAACAAGAACGGCAGGTTCAGCACCTTGATACCCGGCACTGCATCCGACAGCGGGCCGGAGCTGAACTCCGCCACGTCGATTTCGCCGCTCTTGAGCATCTGCACCGCCTTGGGCTGGTCGCCCAAGGTCGCGTTCGAGAACACCTCGATCTGGTAGCGCCCCTGCGTGGACTTGGCCACCTGCTGGGCAAAGCTTTTCATCGCCTCCGTCACGGGGTAGCCGTCGGGGTGGATGTTCCACGCGCGCAGCTTGGTTTGCCCCCAGGCTGTGCCCGCGCACAGCAACGCTGCCACCCATAAACCACCCACTCTCAGTCTCTTGTGCATGTCTGTCCCTCCATCCTGTTGTTATGCGATGTATTGCTGACTCAATCGTCTGACGTCGTACAAATAATCACAAATTTCTTTGCTGAATCCGACGCAGCCCAGGCCCCGTGCCTAAGCCCGCTGGGAGGTTCAAAAAAACCTTGGACCACCCTCATTTTTCAAGTCTTCGTGCGGGTTTTAAAGGTTTTTTGTTCTCCCCAAGTTTCCCTTTCGCGCCCGATTTTCCGGCGAGAACCTCCTCGCTCTGATTGGGGTAAACGCCAGTGATCAGATGAACACACACGCCCAAAATCCGCCCCAAGTTGTACGACGTCGTTTATCAAACCGTCGTGCAGCCCCGGCCGATGGCCCTTCGTGGCACTAGGGCGCGTCCGCTTCCCCTTTCAACATTCCCATCCAACGAGGAGACATCTCAATGACGATGAAGCGCAGAGACTTCGCACTGAGTGCACTGGCCCCCTTGCTGCTGAGCGCATGCGGCGGCAGCGACAGCCCCACACCCAACTTTCCGCCCGGCCCCAAGGCCAACGCGGCAGACGCACTGAAGCGGGCCACGCAGTACATGGACGACACCGTGTCTTACCAGGGCGGCTACGTGTGGTCGTATTCACCGGACCTCAAGCAGACCTTTGGCGAGATGGAGGCCTACCGCACGATGTGCTGGATCCAGCCGCCGGGCACGCCGTCGGTGGGCCACGTGTACCTGGACGCCTACCACGCCACTGGCGACGAGCGTCACTGGCGCGCAGCCGAGCGCACCGCCACGGCCATCATGGCCGCGCAGCACAGCTCGGGCGGGTGGAACTACATCCACGACTTCGCGGGCGAGGCGTCGCTGAAAAAGTGGTACGACACCATCGGCAAGAACGGCTGGCGCCTGGAAGAGTTTCAGCACTACTACGGCAACGCCACGTTCGACGACGCGGGCACGGCCGTGGCCTCGCAGTTCCTCTTGCGCATGTACCTCGAAAAGCGCGAGGCCCGCTACCTGCCGGCCGTGCAGAAGGCCATCGAGTTTGTCGTCAACGCGCAGTTCGGCCCCGAGTACGGCGTGGCCAACGGCGGCTGGCCGCAGCGGTTTCCGCACTTCCCCGGTGCTATCAGCAGCATGCCGCAGCCCAACCTGTCCCAGTTGCCCGCTGGTGCCAAGGCCGGCATGGACGATGGCGACTACACGCTGCACGTGACCTTCAACGACGACGTGATGGGCGAGAACATCAAGTTCCTCACGCTGTGCATGGTGTCGCTGGGCGAAACGCGATTGCTTGGCAACATTCAGCGCGCGATGGAATGCATGCGCCTCATGCAGTACAGCGGCCCGCAAGCCGGCTGGGGCCTGCAGCACCTCTCGCGCGAGAAAGACGGCCGCCCCGCAGGCTCGCCCGCCGGTGCCCGAAGCTACGAGCCCCGGTCGCTTGCCACCCACACCACGCAGACGAACATCCGCCAGATGTTCAATTACTTTCAGCTCACGGGCGACCGCAAGTACCTGGCGCGGCTGCCCGAAGCGATTGCCTGGCTCAAGAGCTGCCCCCTGCCCGCCGACGCCGCCGCCAAAAACCCGCTGCTGGGCGGTGGCCGCACCCATCCCACCTTTGTGGAGCTGGGCACCAACGAAGGCCTGTATGTGCACCGCTACGGCTCCAACATCCACAACGGCGCCTACTATGTTGACAAGGACTACACCAACACCGTGAGCCACTACTCGGCCGGCCGCCCCATCGACATTGCCGGCCTGGAGACGACCTACAACAAGCTCAGCAGCATGTCGGACACAGCCGTGGCCGAGCTGGCGGCGCGCTCACCGCTCAAGGCGGCCAGCGGCACCCTGCGCGCACTGCCTACGTACTTCTCGATCCGCGAAGTGGACTTTCCCGACCTGTTCAGCGGCGCTGTGATGGTCACACCGGTGGTGCCCGAATCGGAAGTGGCCACCCTGCTCAATGAGCTGGGCAGCCGCAACTACTGGACATCGCCCGTGCCTGAGATCGTGAATCCCTACCAGGGCGACGGCCCCACCACGCCCTACACCGGCACCGCTTACCGCAGCAAGCATGTGGGCGATGTATACGACACCTCGCCCTACCCGGCCGACAACCCGCCCGAGGTGCCGCCGTATGTGAAAAAAGACAAACCGCAGTTCATCGTGACGGCCGACTGGATACGGCGCATGGGGCGGCTGATCGCATTCGTGGCGCCGGTAGCGTGAGCCCACGCAGGCAAAAGGCGTTAAGCTATATTTTTTATAGCTATTAGCGCTTTACCAGCAAGCGCCAGCGGCCCTTTTTACCCTGATTTATGCCCGCACGCTTGCACTGACGCGCCCGAGGGCCCATGCGCCCAGGCGCACACGCCAGCTCGGCGCCGCACGCCATGGGTGCCCTCAGCACCTCAGCCTCCTGTTTAGACCTGCACAAACCGCGCCAGCGGCCTGCGTGGCGTGGCGGGCGCCTGCCCATCGATGTAGCCAATGCGCGAGAACATCTGCACCGTGGGGTCGGCAGCGCTGCGGGGTGCGCTGCGGCCCAGCACAAGCTGGTGCACGGTTTCAAAGTGCGGGGCCATCTCGGCAAACTCCTGCACGGCCTGGCTCATGGGGTGCATGCCCACGCCCAGCGCCGTGGCCTGCAGCTGCTGGCGCACATACAGGCGACCGGTGTGCACCTGGTCGCTGCGGGTGTTGGGCCCGGTGATCCACACAAAACCCATGGCGGTGCGGCTGTGTCCTTCAAACCGGCCCAGGGCGTTTTTGTAGGCTGCGCTGCCCTCGGCGGGTGGCGCAGAACGGTCGAACATGCCCAGCGCAGACACCGCTCGCACAAAAGGCGAATTGATCGAGATGCCGTCGCGGTGCTGCAGGATCTCGGCCGGGCCCACGCGCGTGAGATGGATGCTTTCCATCATGGTGCGCGGCGTGAGCAGCTCGACCCGCGCGGACTCCCAGCACAGCGTGCGCAGCGCGGGCAGCTGGTCGGCGTTGACGGTGCCGCCCACGCTCAGGGGTGCATCGGTGGCGGGGCTGCGCGCGCCGTCCAGAACCTGGGCCAGCACCTCGGGCGTCACCGTGCGGGCGGTGTCAAAGTCCGTCTTGGGCGTGTGGCGCAGCAACACCTGGGCAAACAGCGGGTCGGGCTTGCCGCCGGGTTTGAGCGTGATGCGCGCCACGGGGCGGTCGTCCCACTGCTTCAGGGCAGCGGGCAGTTCGCCCTGTGGCCACAGCTGCACATCGCTGGCCACACCTTGCTGGGCCAGCGCCATCACGAGCAACTCCAGAAAGGTGCCATGGCTGATCAGTATCTGCCGCCCCAGCGGGTCGGTCTGTGGCAGCACGCGGGTGCGGTCGGTGCGCAGGGTAATCACGCCTTCCTCGCGCAGGTCGAGCAGCCAGGGCTGCAGGTTGTGTGAATTGGGTGCGGTGATCGCGTAGGCCACGGCACGGCGGCGCACGTCGGTCTCGCCCACCGGGCCGTTCCAGGCCTCCACCGCCTCGGCGGGGAACTGTGAGCCCACCACGCCACAGGCGCTGAGCGTGCTTGCGGTGGCTGCGGCAATGGTGCCGCCTCCGGCCAAACGGATGAAGTTGCGACGGTGCATGGCGGGTTTCCTTGGGGGGGGGTGGATGGCAGGATGGATGAATGAATGAAGTGGTCGGGGCCTCAGGCCAGCTCGGCCTGGGGCATTTGCGACGTCACCAGCCCCAGGTCGGCCAGCGCCAGGCGTACGGCTTGGTCAAAGCCAGTATGGGGCTCGTCCCCAATGAGGGCGCGCAGGCGGGTGTTGTCCAGCCGATGGGGCGTGGCCCACAGGTACCGCATGGCCGCCAGCGCGGCAAACGTTGGCGCCACCACGCCCGCAAGGCGCAGCAGGGGCCAGGGCAGCCGCCCCACACGCAGCGCACCGGCCTGGGGCAACCAGCCTTGCTCTGCAGCGATGGCGGTAAAGCTGTGCAGCCACTGCTGCCCCGTGACATGGTGCCCTGCGAAATGCAGGCATTCAAACGCGGCCAGGCGGTGCCGCTCTTGCGCCACACGCACAAAGATGCGGGCCAGGTCGGGCAAATAGGCCCAGGGCGTGGCCATGTCCAGCGGGCCCGGCCAGGTGACGCGGCCACGGGGCAGGTCTTTGGCAATGGCCTGGTCCAGCCAGGTGCCAGTGCCACTGCCAAAGAAGTCCCCCGCGCGCAGCACCACGGCGCGCAGGTCGCCGTCTTGCGTGGCGGCCTGCAGGCGCTGCTCCAGCTGCACCCGCATCCAGCCCTTCAATCCCGTGGCGGCCTGGGGCGTGTCTTCGCGCAAAACGGGCGGCATGCCTTCGCCAAAGTTGTAGACGTTGCCGGGCAGCATCAGCGTGGCGCGCAGCTTGCGGGTGACAGCGATGGCAGCCTCCAGCAGCCCGGGCACCTCGTCACGCCAGGCCTTGTGGGTGTAGGCGGGGTTCATCGCGTGCAGCACTACCTGGGCGCCCTGCGCCTGGGCAACCAGCGCGGCGGTGTCCGTCACCGCCACGGGCATCCACCACACACCGGGGATGGCAGGCAGCGCGGCCCGCTGCGCCCCCGGCCGCACCTGGGCCAACACCCGCCAGCCCGCCTGAGCAAACGCACGGGTGGCCGCCAGGCCCAGGCGACCGCGGGCGCCGAGGATCAACACGGTGGAAGGAGCATCTGCGCTGGCAGGTGATAGGGGCAAAGCGGTCATGGGTAGGCTCCGGTCAGAAGGAATGGATGGATTGTGGAAAGACCAGTACCGTTACACAATTGCCTAACTCGCCATACCAGCAATGCAAATATGAATATGTCCAATCCCCCGTTTGCTGTCACGCTGTCGCCATGAACCACACCTTTGACTGGAGCCTGGTGCAGTCCTTTCTGGCTGCACTCGACCAAGGCAGCCTGCTGGGCGCAGCACGTGTGCTCAACGCCAGCCAGCCCACCATTGGCCGACACATTGCCGAGCTGGAATCACAACTGGGCGTGGTGCTGTTCGAGCGCACTGGGCGTGGGCTGCTGCCCACCGCCACCGCGCTGCGGCTGGCGGAATCGGCCCGCGCCATGGAGGCCAGCGCGCACCAACTGGCGCGCAGCGTGTCGGGCGCCGAGGCGGGCGTGAGCGGCACCGTGCGCATCACCGCCAGCCAGCCCGTGGCCTGCGTGCTGCTGCCGCCGGTGCTGGCGCGCATGCGGCAGGTGCTGCCCGAGGTGCAGGTCGAACTGGTGGCCAGCAACGAGGTCACCAACCTGCTGCGCCGCGAGGCCGACATTGCGCTGCGCATGGTGCGCCCCGACCAGGCCAGCCTGGTGGCCAAACGCATCGGCGCCGTGACGCTGGGCGCGTACGCCCACCGCGACTACCTGCGCCGCAAAGGCACGCCCAAACAACCGCTCGATCTGCTGCAGCACGAGCTGGTCGGCCACGACCGGCATGAAGAAATTCTTCAAGGGTTTGCTGCGATGGGCTACCCGGTGGAGCGCTCGCACTTCGCGTTTCGCACCGACGACCTCATGGCGTACTGGGAGGCGGTGCGTGCTGGCTTGGGCATCGGCTTTGTTGCCCACTACCTGGCCCGCACCGACCCCAACGTAGTGACCGTGCTGCCCATGCTGCCCCTGCCCGAACTGCCCATCTGGCTGACGGTGCACCGCGAGATCCGCACCAGCAGCAGGATTCGGGCGGTGTATGACTTTCTGGCGCAGGAGGTGCCGGGGGCGCTGTAGGTGGGCCCGTGGTTACCTGCTGTCTGGCAGCGGATTGCACCGCACGATGAAGTGGCGCGAGAACCCCAGCGGACGGCTCACACCGGCGGGCTCAGACAGCAGCGGCACCCGAAAGCCGGGCGCGGGCAGCACCTGCACGCTCCAGTCGGTATCGCCAATAAATCGAAACCGCAGGGTGTCCGGCTCGGTAGATTCAAGCAGCGAGAACGACCCCGTCGAGTACATGCCGCCGACCGTTGCAGAGTCCAGCAGATTCAGCTGCGCGTCCAGCAGATGGATGTGCAAAAACTCTTCATACGGAACGTCGTCGGTGGTGAACAGCAAGGTGAACGACTGCCACTGGGCAGCGGCTTCCAGCACCGCACCCGGCACCTGTTGCCCGGTGGCCTGCCCACTGACAACGATTTCACAGAGGGGCGGGGCCTCGTCTGCGAGGCCCGCCACGCGAACGACGGATACGACTGAGGCGGGAACCATGTGCATGTGCATGTGCATGTGCATGTGCATGGGGATGGAGATGGAGATGGAGATACAGACAGAGACAGCGCGCGTGGGAGGTGATGAACCGAAAGGCTGCAACGCTCCCAGCGTAACGTGTCGCACCCGAGCACTGCGGCGCCATCGTCGACTGCTAGCATCCAAGCTCTTGCATCCGACGCCCAAGGAGTCTCGTGACCCACCGCAACTCAACTTCGCGCATTCATCGCGCCTTTGAACTCTTTGGCATCCTCGGAGCCGCCCTGCTTTGCGTCGCGGCCTTCCCCACTCAGGCCCAGGACACCTCCCGCATCGCCCGCGTCACCGTCTACCCCGGCAGCGCCACGGTAGAGCGCGTGGCCAAGGTGCCTGCAGGCGCGCGTAGCCTCACGCTGGCGTGCCTGCCCGCATTGCTGGATGCGCAAAGCCTGCAGATCAACGCCGACGCCGCGGTGCGTGTGGGCGAGTTCAACGTGCTTACCGAAGACCGCGACGTGGTGACCGCTTGCGCCAGCCCGCTCGATGGTCGCATCCGCGAGCTGGAAGACCAGATCGCCGGGGTGAAGGCCGAGGCATCGGCACTGCAACTGGTGGACGGCTACCTGCGCAGCGTGGCGCACACGGGCACGGGGGACGAGGCAACCACACCCGCAGCGGGCACCCGCGCCGCCAGCCCCACGCCAGCGCAGATCACGGCCACGGCCGAAGTGCTGCGCAAGTCCGGGCAGGACAGCTTTGCGCGCACGCACCAGCTCAAGCGCAAGCAAGAGGCGCTGGAGTTGTCGCTCAAGCCGCTGGTGGCCGAGCGCAACCGCGTGGCCAGCCAGCGCGCGCGGGTGGTGTCGGTCACCATCAACCTGGCCACCGAGCGCGACGCCGAGCTGCGCCTGTCGTACCAAGTGCGCGGCCCGGGTTGGCAGCCCACCTACCACGCCACGCTGGACGCCACCAAATCCACGGTGCTGCTGGAGCGCCAGGCACTGGTGGCACAGAACAGTGGTGAAGACTGGGGCAATGTGCAACTCACGCTGTCCACCGGCCAGCCGGGGCGCGCCACGCAAGGGCAACTCCCGCGGCCGTGGTGGCTGAATGTGGCACCGCCGCCGGTGGGTGCGCCAGCTCCAGCACCTGCCATGGCCCTGGCGCCCATGATCGCCACCACGTCTGGAACGATGGGCGGGTTGCGCAGCGAAGAGGCCATGCCCACGTTCGACGTGAGCGCCATCGACAAAGGTTTTGCCACCGAGTTCGCCGTGCCCCAACGCATCACCGTGCCGTCCAGCGGCCAGCGTGTGACGCTGGCGCTGGGCAACCACAGCGCGCCCGCCACGCTGATCACACGCGCAGCCCCCGCCATGGAAGAGGCCGCATATCTGGTCGCCCACATGGCCCAGCCGCCGGGCGTGTGGCCAGCGGGGCCTGCAGGCCTGTACCGCGACGGCGCGTTTGTGGGCACGGGGCGCATTGACTTCGGCACGCCCAGTGCAGGCGCCCCCGCAGGCAGCACCAGCCTGTCGTTTGGCCGCGATGAGCTGGTTACGGTAGTCACCGAGGCCCCTCCCGGAATCCAAGGCACCGCTGGTTTCACAGGCTCAACCATTGAACGCAAAACGCGCCGCGCCTACAGCGTGCAAAACCGCCACACCACCGGCATCACGCTGCAGGTGCTGCACGCCGCGCCGGTGTCGCGCAACGAGAAGATCGAAGTCGAATCGCGCTACCAGCCCCAGCCGACTGAACTGACCTGGAACCGCAGCCCCGGCACCGTAGCGTGGCAGCAGCCGTTGGCCGCAGGCGCCACCGCGCAGTTCAGCGCCGAGCACACCATTCGCTACCCCAAGGAAGTCGAGCTGCTGGAAAGGCAGTAAAAGATGAAGCACCCCCTGAGGCGCTTCGCGCCTTCACCCCTCTCTCGCTGCGCGGGAGGGGGACGCACCCGGTGGCCTGGCGGAGCCAGTTCCACGGGTGCACTGGCATTGGGCGCGCCAGTCTCACAAGTTATGGAGCGCGCTAAGCACCGTTGATTGTTGATATGACCCCTAGTTCCCCTTCCTCCTACACAGCTACATCCACATCCACGTCCGCCCCACGACGCCCCACCGTGGCGTTCATGTTTTCCCACCCGGCGCATTTCATTGCACTGGGCTTTGGCGCGGGGCTGTCGCGCATCGCACCGGGCACCGTAGGCACGCTGTGGGCGTGGCTCAGTTTTCTGGCGCTGCAGCAATGGCTGTCGCCTGTGCACATGGGGTTGCTGATTGCCGCCAGCACCGTGGTGGGCTGGTGGGCTTGCACCGTCACCGCCCGCAACATGCGCGTGGCCGACCCGGGCAGCATCGTGTGGGACGAGGTGGTCGCCTTCTGGCTGGTGCTGTGGCTGGCCATGCCCATGGGCTGGTGGGGGCAGCTGGTGGCGTTTGCACTGTTCCGCTTTTTTGATGCGGCCAAGCCCGGCCCGGTGGGCTGGGCCGACGGTTTGTTCAAGGGTTTTGGCTGGCGCGGCGGCTGGGGTATCTTGTGGGACGACTTTGTGGCAGCCTTCTGTACCTTGCTGGTCATTGCACTCTGGAGGTTTTGATGACAACCGTTTCACTATCAAAAAAAGAGCTACTAGCGCTTGATCATCAAGCGCTAGAGGCTAATTTGATCCAGATTTCGCTGGAACTGCTTCGGCACAAGCACCGTCTGGTCACCGCCGAAAGCTGCACCGGCGGCATGGTCGCCGCGGCGTGCACCGACCTGGCAGGCGCCAGCGACTGGTTCGATCGCGGTTTCGTCACCTATTCCGACGTCGCCAAAACCGACATGCTGAGCGTGCCCGCAGCGCTGATAGCCCAACACGGCGCCGTGAGCGAGGCGGTGGCCCGCGCCATGGCCGATGGGGCACTCAACCATTCCGCAGCCCATGTCAGCCTGGCCGTCACCGGCGTGGCGGGGCCTGGCGGCGGCAGCGATGCCAAGCCGGTCGGCACCGTGTGGTTTGCCTGGTGTGTGGCAGGTGAAACCCACAGCGAAATGCAGCACTTTGCAGGCGACCGCACTGCCATCCGTGCTTCCGCCGTTCGGTATGCACTGCAGCGGCTGCTGGGTTTTTTGGTTGGATAGTAGGCGCCCTCACTCTCGCCCCCGGCGCGCAGCGCATTTGGCCCGTCGGACCACGCCCGGGCTGCGTGGCCGCCCTTGCCCGGTGTGCCGGGCGGGGCGCACACAAGCTCCGTGGGCCAGCGCAGCAAGTTGAAGCCAAGACATGGCCACCTTTTCACTTCTACAACGCGCCCAATGACAACTGCACCTTCCTGGTTTGACGGGTTCACCACCCAGCGCATCACCACTACCGGCGCCGAGGTTTTTGTGCGCACCGGCGGCACCGTGGGCGCCCCGCCGCTGCTCTTGCTGCACGGCTTTCCGCAAACCCATGCGCTGTGGCACCGCGTAGCGCAGCAACTGGCGCGCGACTACTTTCTGGTGCTGCCCGACCTGCGCGGCTACGGCGACTCATCCCACGCGCCCGGCGAAGCCGACCACAGCAACTACAGCAAACGCGCCATGGCGCTGGACATGGCCGAGGTGATGACCGCGCTGGGCCACGACCGCTTCTACCTGTGCGGCCACGACCGCGGCGGCCGCGTAGCGCACCGCCTGGCGCTGGACCACGCCGCCCGCGTGAAGAAGCTGTGCGTGATCGACATCGCCCCCACGCTCGACATGTACGCCCGCACCGACATGGACTTTGCGCGCGCCTACTACCACTGGTTCCACCTGATCCAGCCCGCGCCCCTGCCCGAGACCATGATCGGCGGCAACGCGATTGCCTACCTCCACGCCAAGCTGGGCGGCTGGGGCAGCGCAGGCCTGGCCCACATCGAGCCCCAGGCCCTGGCCGACTACGAACGCTGCTTTTGCACCCCCGAGGCCATCCACACCGCGTGCGAGGACTACCGCGCCAGCGCAGGCATCGACCTAGACCACGACCGCACAGGCCGTGCCCAGGGCGAGAAGATCGCCTGCGACACCCTGGTGATCTGGGGCGAACACGGCGTGGTGCACCGGCTGTTTGAACCGCTGGCACTGTGGCAAGCGCAATGCGCAGGCGTGGTGACGGGCGAGGCCGTGCCTGCAGGGCACTTCATCCCCGAGCAATTGCCCGAGGCCACGGCCAACGCACTGCGCGCCTTCATGCGCTGACACGCGCCCTTTCCATTCCTTTTCCACCTTGCCGGACGCCTTACCTCATGCACCCCAACGCCCAGACCCTGCAGCGCTTTTACACCGCGTTTGCGCAGCTCGACCACGCCACCATGGCCGCCTGCTACGCGCCCAACGCCACGTTTGACGACGAGGCCTTCTCGCTCAAGGGCCGCGACCAGATCGGCGGCATGTGGCGCATGCTGTGCACCGCCACCCAAAAGCCCGGCGCCGCCGAGCACTGGAAGCTGGAGTTCAGCGGCATCGAAGCCGATGCCAAAGGCGGCAAGGCGCACTGGGAGGCGCACTACCTCTTCAGCGCCACGGGGCGCAAGGTGCACAACATCATCGACGGCACGTTCACCTTCACGCCCGACGGGCTGATTGCCACGCACCGCGACCGCTTCAACTTCTGGAGCTGGTCCCGTCAGGCACTCGGGTTGCCGGGCGTGCTGCTGGGCTGGTCGCCATCACTCAAGCGCAAGGTGCGGAGTACGGCGGCGGGGAGTTTGAAGAAGTTTCTGGCGCAGGGGTGAGGGGTGGTGTTGCGGAGACGCAGATCGCTCAGCGCATTTGGACTTCGGCTCTCGGCCAGAAGCAGACATTTGCAACCTATGAGCCCGGGACTAACAGGCCAAGGTAAAAAGCCCTAATTGACTCCTCAAGATGCGCAAATTTGTAGTCGCCCACTTTATTCTTTCAGTAGCAGCTTTGTGCCTGTGCGCGTATTGCTTCCTACAAATTCCTGTCGACAAGATCAGCACAGAGTCCGCGATTGGTGAAATCGAAAGAACGTTCGTTGTACGTATGAGCTTCGATGCTAAGCAGCTAGAGCATTTCGATTGGCTTGCTAAGTGGATTCGCATGAACGCTGCTGCGTTTAAGAGCGCACACAGCAATCTCTGGCAGGCAGGCGTGTACGGCTTCGGTGCGTTCGGCCTGCTGAGCGCGGCTCTGGGGGTCTTAATGAGGAGAACACTGCGCGCGAATGAATCTAACAAATCGCAGCAGGGCTGATGCTGAACGTGAAAGGCAACGGGTGTACTGCTTTGCCATCAAGTTCGGATTGGGAGAATGCGCGATGCCTCTTTTGGGACCACTTGCGCCCTTCCCGGTGGGGCAGAATTCGACCACAAACAGACATTCAATAGCAAAGGCAATCGCTGAGGTCATGGACGAATTATTCTCTGCTGTTGCCTCGCTGATGTTTTGGCGCCTTGTCGTAAGTATTCTGGGAGCAATAGTTCTGGCCGTTGTGCTTTCGAATCTATTCCCTCCGTTCACCGCCGAATACTGCATCACGTTAGTCATATTCGGCGCAACGTTTGGTATTTACTGGCAAGGCAGGACTGACTCCGGACTGCGCCTTACGGAAAAAGTAAGAGAACCTGAAATATCTCGTCCTGTCGCTTTCATAGGACTCGCGTTTATCGGTTTTAGTGGCGGCGGTTTTTTGGGAGAGCTGTTTGATTCAAAGGTTGCTGGAGCAGTCTCACTCATCATCTGCGCTGGCATCACGGCATTGTGGCTTCGTCTTGTCAAGCAGCGTCCGCCTACCCTGGGTCAGTTTGCGTTTTCAATCATCTCCTTGCTGTCCGGGTACTTGGCCTTGCTCGCGCTATTGATATGGAAAGCGCTATGACGCCTAGTGAGGTAACTAGTAAGTCGGCCTGAGGGGCTGTTTTACGCAAAGCGCGACTTCCGCTTTGGGCCCAAAGCGTCCTATCAGCGGCAGGCAGCCACCCACCTTGAACCTCGCCCCGCATCGTCACCGGGGAGCAGTGGAAAATCAAGTCAAATTGGCCTCTAGCGCTTATCCAATAAGCGCTAGCAGCTATCAAAACAGTAGTTTTTCTACCTCAAACTCGAAGCACTGTTGTACTTCTTGCCACTGCCGCAATGGCACGGAGCATTGCGGCTGGACATATGGCGATGCGGTGCACGACGACGGAAAAGTCAGCCGCAAAGCGGGCGTGCTGCAAGGCTAGTCGCCCCCGCTAAAACGCCAGCTACGCAGCACGGGCACCCAACCGCTCAACCGCCCGCCCTGCCCTGCGCACTGACCGGCGCCGCATCGCTCCCCATGCGGTCGATCAGCACCGCGCTGGCTTCGTTAAGCCCCAGCACGTGCACCGTGCAGCCATGGTGGCGCAGGCGCTCCACCACCTTGTCGAGCGCAGCCACCGCAGTGATGTCCCAGAAATGTGCGTGCGTCACGTCGATGACCACCGCGCGGCCTTCGGCGCCCAGCACGTCAAACGCTTCGATAAACGCGTCGGCCGAGGCAAAAAACACCTGGCCGGACACGCGCCAGGTGCGTTGGCCCAAGGCCGTGGCACCCGCGTCATCGGCACCATCGCCCTCGTCGTGCACGCGCACCTCCAGCATGTGCGACACCTTGAACGCAAAGAAAACGCCGCTCAGCACTACGCCCACCGCCACCCCGGCGGCCAGGTTGTGCGTGGCAATCGTCACGACCACGGTGGCCAGCATGGCGGCACTGGACAGGCGCGGGTGACGCACCAGGGCGCCGAGCGACTTCCAGTCGAACGTCTCGGCCGACACCATGACCATGATGGCGACCAGCGCGATCACCGGCACCTTGGACACCCAGTCTTTCAGCGCCACCATGAGGATGAGCAAGAACACGCCAGCGAACAGCGTGGACAGGCGCCCGCGCCCGCCGTACTTCACGTTGCTGACGGCCTGGCCGATCATTCCGCAGCCTGCGATGCCGCCAAAACAACTGGCGGCGATGTTGGCCAGGCCCAGCCCCGTGCATTCGCGGTTTTTGTTGCTGGGGGTGTCGGTCATTTCATCGACCACCGACGCGGTCAGCACAGATTCGAGCAACCCGACCATGGCAATGGCCAAGGCAGGCAGCAAGATGATGCGCAGGGTGTCCAGCGACACGGGCACCTCGGGCAGGCTGAAGAACGGCAGGCTGTCGGGCAGCTTGCCCAGGTCTGCCACCGTGGGCAACGGCAGCCCCATGCCGGAAGCCAGCACCGTCAGCGCCACCACGCAAATCAAGGGCGAAGGGATGGCGGTGAGTGCGCGCACCTGCAGCCGCTGGCCCAGCCACGGCAGGCCGTAAATCAGTGCGAGCCCCAGCGCCAACATGACCCAGGTGGCAGGCCCTGCGCCCACCAGGTGGGGCAACTGGGCCGAAAAAATCAGAATGGCCAACGCGTTGACAAACCCGGTGCGCACCGAGCTGGACACAAACCGCATCAGCACGCCCAGCTTCATCAGCCCAAACGCCACCTGCACCGCACCCGCCAGCAGCCCCGCCGCCAGCAGGTGGCCCAGCCCGTGCGACGCCACCAGCGGCGCCGCCACCAGCGCCACCGAGCCCGCAGCGGCCGACACCATGGCGGGCCGCCCGCCAGTGAAGGCGATCACGATGCTGATGACGAACGAGGCAAACAGCCCCACCGAAGGGTCCACCCCCGCCACGAACGAGAACGCGATGACTTCGGGGATGAGCGCAAACGTGGCCACTGCCCCGGCCAGCAGTTCGCGCGGAATGCTGGGCGCCCATTCGGCGCGCAGGCGGTTGAGGGTGGTGGACATATAAATGGACGTTGCGTTGCGTTGAGGTGCCAAACAAAACGCGCCCAAAGGCGCGTGGCGGTAAATTTAAGAAGAATTGGCCTCTAGCGCTTATCCAGCAAGCGCTAGCAGCTATCAAATTCGTATTTTTTGACAGCTTCAGGCTCCGTGGCGTTTCTCGCTTTTCTTGCCGCTGTCGCAGCGACACGGTCGTTACGCCCCGGCTCGGGCGCCTTGCGCACCGTCTACACGCGCCGGCCCATGCGCTTTCAAAGTTGGCGCAGATCGTACACCGCCCAGGTGGCTTCGCCGAAGGCCTGTACACGCGCCAGGCTGGTGCCGGATGTGCCGTCTTTTTCGTGCATGCAGCCTTCGGACTTGCCGGTGCCGTCTTCGGCCGGGGTGACGAGGCTGTCAAGTGCGTTGTGCTGCTGTTAGGGGGCTTCGCTGCCACGGGGAGACGGCGCAGTCTTCGGGCCAGTTTTCCATCGCAAACATGAAGCCTAGGAGCCTGTCGGGCTTGGAGCGTCGAAAGCGAAAATCGGCCCCGGCGAGGACAGTTTTTGCCGAATTTGCAGTCCGATAGCACGGCTATGGGGCAAAAAGACGGTGAAAAATGGACCGCTGCGGCCGATTTGCAGCCGACGACTTCCAAGTGCGACAGGCTCCTAGGGCCCAGGCCGACAGGTCCCACGCTCAAGGGACGCCACCACCTCGGACGCAAGTGGTGAATGCCGGGAATGGCAGCAAAAAAGCACATCGCCCGCCTGTTACCAGACACGCTGGGCGTTCTGCTGTGCGCGGCGCACTCGCTCAAGGCAAGGTGCGCAGCACGACATCAGGGATGCAGGAAGCGTTTTCTGAGGCTGGGTTGATCCCGTCCTCGCGCAGCTGCTATCCGCGTTATCGAGGACGGCGACGGAACTTCAAAAGCGCAGAACCGGCAACGAGGGAGGTCAACAACAGCAACGCCCATTCGCTGAGGGTCGGCACGGATGCTGTGGTGCCGGCAAGCACGGTCAGGCTGGCGGTGGCCGCAGCAGCTGAGCCGCCGACGCCGCTGTTAAGCGTGCTCGTCACGTTGCTCTTGAGCCCTGGTGTGGTGCCGGTCACATTGACCTGGAAGTTGCACGTGGCGCCAGCCAAAAGTTCTCCGCCGCCCAATGCGACGCTGGCACTCCCAGCCGCTGCAGTTACTGTGCTGCCAGCGCCGCAGGCGCCCACGAGACCATTGGGCGTAGACACAACCAGCCCGGACGGAAGCGGATCGGTAAACGCAATGCCAGTCGCATTTCCGCCCCCCAGGGGGCGTGTGATTTCAAACGCCAAGGTGGTGGACCCATTGAGCGGAATGGTCGGGGCTCCAAAAGACTTGCTGAACTGAAATACAACCCCCGCATGCGCCGACGCGCCGCATGTAAGTGCGGCAGCGGCCAAAACTGCAAGGCCAAAGCGAGAAGAAAAATACATGAAAACAAAACCCTTATCAGTGAATCGGCGGCAGCCTCAAGGATTGCCGAGCGCGGTTTGTAACTGAATAGCAGGAAACTGTCTCCAAATAAATGCGCAAAACCTAAGAGGCAGAAGGAGGCGGAAGCGGCGCTTGCGGCTGCAAACCTGCCGAGCTTTCGCGAAACCTGCGGGCAGGCAGCAGCAGCGACCCCCACCATCCCGTATCTGGTCCACTGCGCAGATAGGCCAAGCCAACGCGCATCGCCGCTTGACCGTCCCTCGGTAAACCCCGGTAGGTACCCAGCAAGTGGTCCCACCAGGGGAACACCAGGGCGAAGTTGCGCTGCCCTTCTTCTTCATGCACAGAGTGATGGATGCGGTGCATGTCGGGCGTAACGACCCACATGCGCAGCCAACGGTCCACACCCGCTGGCAGCATCAGGTTGGCATGGCAGAAGGCGGTATGCGCCACCTGCAGCAACAAGTAGAACGTCAGCGAAAGCACAGGTACACCCAACGCTGCACACCCCATCAAGGTGAAGACCGAAAGCGCAGCCACCTCCAGCGGGTGATGCCGCACGCTGGTACTTACATCGAAGGCTTCATCGGCGTGGTGGACCTGGTGCAACCGCCAGAGCAGCGGAACCGCGTGGGACAGTCGGTGCAGCAGGTACTGGAGTAGGTCCACTACCACCACGCCCAGCACGACCTTGGCAACGTCGGGCAAGCTCGACCCCGCGATCCCCCCCCAGCCAAGTCCGCTTCCCCAACGTATGGCTGCGTCATTCAGCGAAGGCAGGCCCCACAGCGCCAAACCAAGACCGGCGCCGTACAGGCCGAGGTTGACCGGCCAGCGGCGCGTGCGTGCCGGATCGTTGCTCTGGCGGGGCCACCGGGCCTCCAGAAAACTTATCAGCGCACCGACGCACACAAGCAATGTCGGAGGCCACCACGCGAGGTGCTCCCACAAAAAATCCACCATCGCAATCCCTCCTGCCTCAGATCAAACGCGCGCACTGACGCCGAGCACCGGCACCGGCACCGTGACCGTGACCGCGATCAATGCAGTCATTTCTTCACGCCCCGTGGCACTTCTTGTACTTTTTGCCGCTGCCGCAGTGGCACGGGTCGTTACGGCCCGGCTCGGGCGCTTTGCGCACCGTCTCCACGCGCGGGCCCATGCTCTTCCACAGCTGGCGCAGGTCGTACACGGCCCAGATGGCTTCGCCGAAGGCTTCGACACGCGCCTGGCTGGTGCTGGGGGGGCCGTCTTCGTCGTACATGCAGACTTCGGGCTTGCCGGTGTCGTCTTCGGTCAGGGCGACGATGCTTTCGAGCGCGTTGTCCAGCCACTTGGCGGCTTCCTTGTCGCGCGGAGCGGCCCAGTCTTCGGGCCAGTTTTCTACGGCAAACATGAAGCCCAGGGCCCAGACCTGGCCGAAGGATGGGATCTCCTGCTCGTCGTCGCCCATTTCGGCGCGTTGTTCGTCGGTGAGGCTGGCCACGGCGCCGCGCATGTCCATCGCTTCGGGCTGGAAGGTGCGGTCATCGTCCAGCGTCTTCACGTCGGTGTCGAGCTGGGTCACGATCTCGGCCCAGCGGCGGTCCCACAGCTCTAAAAAGCGCGCCTGCTGGGCGGCGTCGGCAAACGCGGGCAGCTGCGGCAGCTGCGCGCCTTCGGCCACATCCAGCTCGGCGCCATCGCCCAGCAGCATGGGCAGGTATTCGGCGGGGGCAATCGGGCGGCGGCTGCAGATCAACGCGGTCATGAAACCGTCGCAGAACTCCCACTGCGGGATTTCTTCGCCGCGCGCGCGCAGGTCGTCCAGAATGTCGTCGATCTCTTCCAGCGCTTCGGGGCTCAGCGCGGCGGCGGGCGCGGCTGTGGGGTCATCAAGATCGTCGGTGGAGGGGGTGGGCGATGTGGGTTCGGTCATTGGAGGGCTCCGGTCGTCAAGCGAGAAAGCGGGGGCTGGGCGTTTGGCGGGGCTGGAAATCGTCGGCTGCAAATCGCTTTCGACACTCCAAGTCCGACAAACGCCCGGAAGCAAAGTTTTACTTTTATGATGCGCAAGCCTTGTGCCGTGGCGCTGGCGCAGCACCAGCACAGCGGCCCGGGGGCGCCGTGCAACAAAGAACGCCGCGCGCACCATGGCAACCCGATAAAAAGGCGGTCAGTGTAGCCCTCTCGCACCGCAGCCCCCAACCAGGACCCCCATGCTCCACCAACTCAACTCCTTGTACCCGGTGCGCTACACGGCCTTTGCGCTGTGCGCTTTCGGCCTGTTGCTGTCGCTGTTTGCGCTGGTGGCGTTTGGCGTGGGGCTGCCCGTGGTGCTGGTGTTCGCCGCGCTGGTGGCCGTGGGCGTGTACGACGTGCAGCAGACGCGCCACGCCATATTGCGCAACTACCCGGTCATCGGCCACATCCGCTTCATGCTCGAATATGTGCGGCCAGAGGTGCGCCAGTATTTCATCGAGAGCGACAGCGAAGCCGCGCCGTTCTCGCGCGCTCAGCGCTCGCTGGTGTACCAGCGGGCCAAGGGTGCCCCGGACAACCGCCCGTTTGGCACCCACCTGGACGTGGGCGCGCAGGGCTATGAATGGGTGAACCATTCAATGGTGCCCACACAGCTGCCGTCGCACGACTTTCGGGTATGGATCGGCGGCAACCCCGATGCGCCGTCGCAGTCCGTGGCGCCCTGCACCCAGCCCTACCACGCCAGTGTGTTCAACATCTCGGCCATGAGCTTTGGCGCACTGTCGGCCAACGCCATCCTGGCGCTCAACCAGGGCGCAAAAAAGGGCGGCTTTGCGCACGACACGGGCGAAGGCAGCATCAGCCAGCACCACCGCGTGCATGGCGGGGATTTGATCTGGGAAATTGGCTCGGGCTACTTTGGCTGTCGCAACACTGATGGCACTTTCAGCGAAGAGCGTTTTGCCGCCAGCGCCACCGACCCGCAGGTGAAGATGATCGAGCTGAAGCTCAGCCAGGGCGCCAAACCGGGCCACGGTGGCGTGCTGCCGGGTGCCAAGGTAACGGCCGAGATCGCTGCCGCACGCGGTGTGCAACAGGGCGAAGCCTGTATATCGCCTGCCAGCCACAGTGCCTTCAGCAACCCGGTGGAGATGATGCAGTTCATCGCCAAGCTGCGCACGCTGTCGGGCGGCAAGCCCACCGGCTTCAAGTTCTGCCTGGGCCACCCCTGGGAATGGTTTGCCATCGTCAAGGCCATGCTGGTCACCGGCATCACACCCGACTTCATCGTGGTCGATGGGGCCGAGGGCGGTACAGGCGCGGCACCCGTGGAGTTCACCGACCACGTGGGCGCGCCGCTACAAGAAGGCCTGCTGCTGGTACACAACACGCTGATGGGCGTGAACCTGCGCGACCGGGTGCGGATTGGCTGCGCGGGCAAGGTGATCAGCGCCTTCGACATCGCCCGCATGATGGCGCTGGGCGCCGACTGGTGCAACGCCGGGCGCGGCTTCATGATGGCGCTGGGCTGCATTCAGGCGCAAAGCTGCCACACCGGCCACTGCCCTACGGGCGTGACCACCCAAGACCCGCTTCGCCAGCAGGCGCTGGTGGTGCCCGACAAGGCCACGCGCGTGGCGCAGTTTCACCGCAGCACACTGCACGCGCTGCAAGAGCTGGTGCAGGCCGCCGGGTTGCGCCACCCCAAGGACATCACCGCCCACCACATCGTGCGGCGCATCAGCGACACCGAGGTGCGCCTGCTGTCCAACCTGATCACGCGCATGCAACCGGGCGCGCTGCTGGGCCCGCTAGACGCGCAGCACAACGTGTTCCGCCGGTACTGGCCCGTGGCCAGCGCGCACAGCTTTCAGGCCAGCGAGCCTGCGCAGGAGCCCTCGGTGCCGCACCATGTAGAGATGGTTCAGGCAGCTGCCGCCGGTGCCGCCGCCGTGGTGGCGGGAGACGCGGCCGCATGAGGATGGATATTCCGGCGAGCACCGACTACAGCGCCTTTCTGCAACAGCAGCTGGCCACCCAGCCCCACAACGTGATGGCCCATGTGCTGGGCGATGAGCAGATCTGGATCAAGCGCGCAGGCGCCCCCCACGGCACAGGCCGCTACCGCGCCATGGCCGTGCTGGCGGGGCTGCTGCGGCTGCCGGTGCTGCGCCCCGTATCCAACCCCGGTGGCCCGGCCGCCATTGCCACCGAGGTGCGGCGCCTCACGGACCTGGCCGCACGCGGCATCCGCGTGCCCGTGGTGCTGGCCGCGCTGCCGAATGGGTTTGCCATGCGCCACCTGGGCCACACGGGCGAAGAGATCCATTCGCTGGGCAACGAGATCGACCACGCCGTGCAGGCGGGCGACACGGCCACCGTGCTGGCGCTGTGGCAACAGGGGCTGGAAACTTTGTCCGAGGTGCACCGCCAAGGCACCTGCCTGAGCCAGGCCTTTGCGCGCAACCTTGTGCGCTGCCCCGATGGCGAGGTGGCCTGCATCGACTTTGAAGACGACCCTGCGGCCGTGCTGCCGCTGGCGCTGTGCCATGTGCGGGATGCGCTGTGCTACGCGCACTCCACCGCTATCTATCTGCACGCCAGCGGCACGCTGGCCGAGGGGCGCGAGCGCTGGGCTGCGTGGGTGGAGCAGGGGGGCGCGGAGATGCGGGAGGTCTTGGCGACCAGTGTCCGCCGGATGGGGTGGATGCGGCGCTTGCCGGAAAGCCGCCGATTGGGGCGGGACTTGCAGCGGGTGCGGGCGGCGTATGACCTGCTGGCCTGAAAGAGGATTTCGCGATGAGCGATATTGAGATTTACACCCCCACTCCAGAAGAAGTCCACTCCGGCATCCTCGGCCGCCGGATGCGGCAGTTCAACTACGGCTTTGTTGGCGAATACGGCCAAACGCAGCCCGTGTGGGTGAGCGCACGTGACGCGCAGGGCGAATTGGTAGGCGGGCTGCGCGGATTCGTGTTTTTGCAGTGGCTGAATGTGGAATTGCTGTTTGTGGACGAGGCCGCCCGGCACCAGGGGGTAGGCCGCAAGCTGCTGGCCACCGCAGAGCAGAAAGCCCGCGACCTGGGCGCCCACAGCGTGACGCTCAGCACCTTTGAATGGCAGGCCCGGGGGTTTTACATCAAGCAGGGCTATGAAGAGTTTGGGCACATCGACAACTACGTCCAGGGATTTCAGCTGGTGTATTTGAAGAAGGCTTTGACGCCTTTGCATTCCAAACTCTGATTCCGGGCCCCAACGCATCGGTGGATAGATAAACCCCAGCCCCAGGAACCGACATTGCGGTCCTTGGATCAGTACGCACCAAACAAGGCATCCAGCGCATTGGTGACCACGTCCGCATGCGCCCGAAGATTCCCAACGGGGTTCTTCAAAAATGACAAGGGCAAGGCACCGATGGCCGCCGCGTCCAGGATGACCGCAACGCCATCCACTTCCAGCGCGGGATTGAGGTCACGAAGCGGTATCGCCACACGCTCGGCGCGACGCAACGGCAGCACCACGCGTGTCTGCAAACCGCTGATGTACTCGTTCTGCACATCCAACAGAAAGGGCGTGATGGCACGCTGTGCAGCGTCGGGGTGCCGATAGACGTCAAAACGCGCCATCGGTCAGAAGCTCCGGTACTGGGCCAGCGGCAGGCCTTCGCTCTCGATGCGCGCGTTGTAGGCAGCAATGGCCTCTTGGTTGGTGCTGTTCCAGCGCTCCCAGTAGCGGCGCTGGACTTCGGCGGCCAGCAACTCGTCCACCGTCTGGGAAATGTTCATGCCCATGTCTCGCGCGGCCTCCAGCACCTTGCTGTTGAGCGACAGGTTGGTGGATTTTTTGGGGGCGTTGTCAAAACGAAGCATGGCGGTTTCTCCAGCACAAAACATGCGCATATTTTATGCGCATGCCGCTTCACACTCCAACACCAACCCTGTCGCCACATGTGCTCCCAAGCCCAACAACCGCTTGCGCATACAAATCACCGCCTTGTCCTTGCTCAGCAAAATCGCCTGGTGCGCCGCCGCCAGATCAATGAATTTCTGATCGTCCGCGTCTTTGCAGACATACGCCACGCGCGGCGCAATCTCCACCAGCCTCACCTGCGCATCAAACGCCGCCAGCACCTGCGCGGCATCCACCCGGTAGTAATCCATGCGCCCCACGATGTGCGGGTAGGCCAGCACGCGCTCCAGCTCGTCGCGCATGACCTGGGTGGCGATCCAGGACAGGCGCCCCTGGGCCAGCAACGTGCGCAATGGGACGGTGCGCGGGTCGGAGAAGATCAGTAAATCCAGCGCGACGTTGGTGTCGACCACCACGTGGCGTGCGGGCTCACCCGCCACGCCTTCGGCGGGCAGGCGCAGCTCAACCTGCATTGCGGGGGCCAGCGTCCGGAGATGGGGATGCCGCACCGTCACGCGGTGCGCGCACGGAGCCCTTGATGATGTCGAAGCGGAACATGCGGCATTCGATGGGGCCGTTCCACATGGGCACGCGGCGCGACTCCTTGAGGCGCATCTTGCCGGGCAGCTTGAGGTCGGGGGTCAGCATCCAGGCCGTCCAGCCGCTGTAGTTCTTCTTCCAGTGTGACGCCAGCTGGCCAAAGAATTCACCCCCGTCGTCGGTGTGCGCCTCTTCGCGGCCCACGGCCATGCCTTGGGCGCGGTCGGCTGCGCGTTCGCTGGCGTTCTGTCCAGACGCTCCAGCGGCAGCAATGCGCTCGCCGTAGGGCGGGTTCAACAGCATCGCGCCGGGTTGCTCGCACGGGGGCATGCGCTGCAGGGCGTCGCCACCGCGCAGTTGCACGGCGTCGGCCACACCGGCACGCTCTGCATTGCGCTGGGAAAAATCGACCATGCGGAACGCCACATCACTACCAAATATGGGCACAGCGCTTGTCTGTATTGCGCTGTCAGCTTCGTTTTTAATAGCATCCCAGACGTGCGACTGGAACGGCAGCAGTTTTTCAAAGGCAAAGCGGCGCAGCATGCCCGCCGGGATGCGGCAGGCGATCTGCGCGGCTTCGATGGCGATGGTTCCGCTGCCGCAGCAGGGGTCATACAAGGGCTGAGGGTTGTCGCCGAGCGGGTCCCAGCCACTGGCGGCGATCATGGCGGCGGCCAGGGTTTCTTTCAGCGGCGCGTCGCCCTTGTCCTCGCGCCAGCCGCGTTTGAACAGCGGCTCGCCACTGGTGTCGATGTAGATCGTGGCTTCGTCGGTGGTGAGGTGCAGGTGGATGCGCACATCGGGCCACTGCGTGTTCACATCGGGGCGCACGCCGCTCTTGTTACGGAATCGGTCGGCCACCGCGTCCTTGACCTTGAGGCCCGCGAAATTGAGGCTTTGCAGCGGGCTGTGCTGGGCCGTGACTTCGACCTTGAAGGTCTGGCGCGTGGTGAACCAGATCTCCCAGGCCACCTCGCTGGCAGCAGCGTAGAGGTCGTTTTCATTGCGATAAGGCCGGTGCGCCAATTGCACCAGCACCCGCTGGGCCAGGCGGCTGTGCAGGTTGAGCAGCATCGCGTCGCGCCACGAGGCCCGCAGCAGCACGCCGCCCCGGCCGACCAGCAGGTCTTCCCCGGTAAGGCCCGTGATGCCATGCACCTCGTCGGCCAGAAAGCCCTCGACGCCGGCGGCGCAGGGGAGAAAAAGTTGGAGTTGGTTCATGGCGATGGAAAGGATACGCGCTCAGACAATGCGTGGGAATCCGGCGCACCCGCACGTGCCAGCAGCAATTGGCGGATGGACTCGGGGATGGGCGCCACCTTGCGGTCGGCCTTGCCGATAAAAACAATGCCGATCTTGCCGCGCGCCACCTCGCGGCCCCCGGACTTCTCGGTCATGCGAAAAACGAGGTCAAAGCCGTAGCGGTTGAAGTCGGCGGGCGCCATCTCCACCCGCATGGTCTCGCCGTGGAAACCTTCGGATTTGTACTGCGCCACGATGTCGCCCACCACGATGGACAGCCCGCCCACATCGGCCTCGGGGTAGCCCAGCGACTGAAAGAAACGCACGCGCGCCTCGGACACCAGGCTCAAAAGCTGCGCATTGTCCAGGTGGCCGCCCTGGTTGACGTGGCTGATGTAAATCTGCAGATCGGTGGCAAAACCGAAGTGTGCGGGGAGGTCGAAGACGATGCGGGCCATGACAGAGAGAGGCAGGTATGAAAAAGACGACGGAAAAAAGATAACAACCAAGCGCGCAACCCGCGCCCAGCCACTGCCGCTGCGCTCAGAGCGCCTTGCGCAGATTGGCGGGCGCGATTTTGAGCGCCTCGCGGTATTTGGCGACGGTGCGGCGCGCGCATTCAATGCCCTGCTCCTTGAGCATCTCGGCGATCTGGCTATCTGAAAGCGGCTTGGCGGGGCTCTCTGCCGCCACGAACTGTTTGATGAGCGCGCGCACGGCGGTGCTCGACGCATTGCCGCCGGTTTCTGTGCCCAGGCCCGAACCAAAGAAATACTTCAGCTCGTAGGTGCCAATCGGGGTGGACATGTACTTGGCCGTGGTCACGCGGCTGATGGTGGACTCGTGCAGGCCCAGTTCGTCGGCAATGTCGCGCAGCACCAGCGGGCGCATGGCCAGCTCGCCATGGGTGAAGAAGCTTTTTTGCCGCTCCACAATGGCACGCGAGACGCGCAAGATGGTGTCAAAGCGCTGCTGGATGTTCTTGATGAACCAGCGGGCTTCCTGCAAACGCTGCTGCATGCCCTGGTGCCCTTCGCCCCCCTTGTGGCCGCGCAGCGCACCCGCGTAGATGTCGTGCACGCGCAAGCGGGGCATCACGTCGGGGTTGAGCGCGACGACGAAATTGTGCTGGCCGTCGCGGCCATTGGCACGCCCAGCCTTGCGCACGATGACGTCGGGGATGATGATGTTGCGCTCCACGTCCGCAAAGCGGCGGCCGGGGCGGGGTTCCAGGCGGGCAATGAGGGCCATGGCAGCGCGGGTGCGTTCCTCGCCGTCACCGCAGAGCTGGGTGAGGCGGCGGATGTCGCGGCGCGCCAGCATCTCCAGCGGCTGCTGGCAGATGCGCAGTGCGGTCTGCACCGCATCGGGGTCGATTTCGCTGTCTTCGTCGGCGGCCAGGGCCTTGAGCTGCAAGGTCAGGCATTCGGCCAGGCCGCGCGCGCCCACACCCACGGGCTCCAGGCTTTGCAGCAGGCGTTGGGCGACGGTAAAGCGGTGCACTAGTTCTTCGATCTGCTCCAGGTCTTCAGACCCTGCCAGGCTGATGGCCAGTTCTTCGAGCGGCTCTTCGAGATAGCCATCGTCGTTGAGCGATTCGATCAGGAAGCGCAGCGCGGCGCGGTCGATCTCGGACAGGCGCAATGCCAGCGCCTGCCGGTGCAAAAAGGCGGTGAGCGATTCGTGCGAACGGGCCAGCTCGGTGGCGTCGGCCTCGTCGCCTTCGGAGTCGTTGCGGTTGCGGGCGGGGGCATCGCCTCCCCACTCCGCATCGTTGGGCGCCATTTCTACCGTGCCGTCGCCGCTCCAGTCGGGCTCGTCGGCACTTGCACTCGGCGTTTCAGCATCATTTTGGCCTTCAGCGCTTGTGCTGCTTACGCTAGTAGCTCCTGAAAATATAGCATCATCCGAACTGTATTCGTCGGGCTGCGCGGGCGTGTCAGCAGCCTCCAGCCCAAACTCCTCGCGCGGGGCCTCGTCAGCGTTGCGCTCCAGAAAGGGGTTCTCGTCGAGCATCTGCTCGACTTCCTGCGAAAGTTCGAGCGTGGACAACTGCAGCAACCGGATGGACTGCTGAAGCTGGGGGGTCAGTGCAAGGTGCTGCGAGACGCGCAGCGAGAGACCTGGCTTCATCACATTTTGAAGTGCTCGCCCAAGTACACACGTCGCACCTCGGCGTTGTCAACAATCTCGGACGGCGTGCCCTGCGCGAGCACCTGGCCGTCGCTGATGATGAAAGCGTGGTCGCAGATGCCCAGCGTTTCGCGCACGTTGTGGTCGGTGATCAGCACGCCAATGCCGCGCGCTTTCAAAAAACCGATGATTCGCTGGATCTCGATCACGGCGATGGGGTCGATGCCCGCAAAGGGCTCGTCCAGCAGGATGAAACGTGGCTGTGTGGCCAGTGCGCGGGCGATTTCGACCCGTCGGCGCTCGCCGCCGGACAGGGCCAAGGCGGGAGAGGCGCGCAGGTGATCCACCCGCAGCTCTTGCAACAGGGCGGTCAGGCGCTCTTCGATGCCAGCGCGGCTGAGCGGCTGACCGTCGTCGCCGCGCTGCAGCTCCAACACGGCGCGCACGTTTTCTTCGACGCTCAGCTTACGGAAAATGGACGCTTCTTGCGGCAGATACGACAGCCCCAGGCGCGACCGGCGGTGAATGGGCATGTGGGCCACAGACTGGCCGTCGATGCGGATGTCTCCCTCGTCGCTGCGCACCAGCCCCACGATCATGTAGAACGAGGTGGTTTTGCCCGCGCCGTTGGGGCCCAGCAGCCCCACCACTTCGCCCTTTTGCACGACCAGCGACACATCTTTGACGACTTTGCGGCTGCCATAGGACTTGGCCAGGTGCAGCACTTCCAGGCGGCTTCCCGCCTGGGAATCGGCATTCAAGCGGTTTCCTTCCTGGGTATCAGGACTGGTGCTCACGGGCTGCGCGCTCACTTGGCGCCGCCGCCAAGGCTGTTGCTGGGGCGCAGCACCGGGGCCGAAGCGGGCGCTGCCGCAGCGGGGGCTCCGGGCCCGGTAGCGGGCGGGTCTTTGGGCGAAAGCACGGCACGCACGCGGCCACCCGTCGCGGGCGCATCACCCGCCGCATTGGTCGATGGACGCCGCTGGCCGTCTACCGAGAACACGTCGGTCAGGTTGTTGTAGACGATCACGGCGCCCGTGATTTCGTCATTAAGTACCGAGCCGCGGTAGCGGCGCAATTCGGCGCGGGTAATAAACCGCACGTTGTCGGCCTTGCCATCGTATTCAATGACTTCGCTTTCGCCTTCGATGAATTCATCGGGCGCGCCCACCAGGGTGTCGCGCTTTTGGCGAAAGAACGCGCGTTTGCCAGGCTCTGCCGTGACCACGCCGTACTGGTAACCGTCGGCATCCTGGCGCACATCCAGCCGCGCGCCGCGCAGCACGATGGAGCCTTTGGTCATGACCACCCGGCCGGTAAACACGCTGGTTTGCTTGAGCTCATCGTGGCGCAGTGCGTCGGCCTCGATGTTCATGGGCTTGGCGCGGTCGGCCTTTTCGGCATGGGCGACACCGAAGGTGCAGGCCATGGCGGTGAGCAGAAGGATCGGGAGTAGGCGATGGTTCATAGGGCACGAATCTTGCAATCATTGTAGCCACGCATTCGCGCCCACCATGAAAAAAGCCCGCACAAGCGGGCTTTGGCAGGCGCCCCGCGGGGCCATTAGAACGTGTTCACGATCTCCCAGAGGCCGCGCAGCGGCCTTTGCGGGATGGGATGCAAGGCGCGGTGTGCCGCCAATAGCTCGGCTATTGGCAAGCGCCGCAACGCCGCAGACCGCCCGCAAAGACCACTGCCATCCCTCCATGTTCAGGGGTTGGTGCGAAATTGGGCGATTGAACGCTCCGTCTGCTTGCATGGGCACGAGCCCATGCGGCGCATCCGAAGCGTCCACTCCTCCCGATTGCGAACCAACGCGGCTCCTGCGAGAGCGCGAACACGTTCCAAGTAAGAATACACAGCTTACCGTCAGCCTTTGCGGGCCGTGGCGACGAGGTGCTCCACCACCTGGAGCACGGTTTGCATGCTGCCAGCCATGGTGCCGTCGGTGTAGTACTTGCCTGCCACGCCCATGGACGGCACACCTTCCACGCCATACGCATCCTGCAACTGCGATGCGCGGCGGACTTGGTTGGACACAGAGAACGAGCCGTACACCTCTTTGAACTTGGCCACATCCACACCCTGCTTGGTCACCCAGGCCAGAATTTCGTCGTCCTTGGCGAGCTTTTGCTTTTCCACATGGATCGCGCGGAACACCTTGGCGTGCAGTTCTTCGAGTTTGCCCATGCCTTCCAGGGTGTAGTACAACTTTTGCTGGGGCACGAAACTGGCATTGAAGGCCACCGGCATGCGCCGCACGCTCAGGTCCTTGGGCGCGGCCTTGGCCCAGGCGTCCAGCACCGGCTCAAACACGTTGCAATGGGGGCAGCTGTACCAGAAGAACTCGATCACATCGACCTTGCCAGCGGGAGCGTCGGGCGTCACGGGCTTGTCCAGCCGCTTGAAGTCCTTGCCCTCCTTGAACTGGCGGGCCTGCGCCATGGCGGTGTTGGCCACTGGCAGTGTCAGGGCAGATGCGGCAACCACCGAGGCGGTGGACAAAGAAAACTCACGGCGTTTCATGACTAAGACTCTCCTGTTACAGGTCTGGGGGATGTGAGCCATGCCCCCGTAAAAAGTTCAGATCCCGGCGCGCCGGAACCTTGACATCCCTCAGCGCTGAACGCGAACCAGTGCCGAGTCCACCCCGGCGCCGTCCAGCTTTTCCTTGATCCGCTCGGCATCGTCACGTTTGGTGAACGGGCCTACGCGCACCCGAAACACCGCGCGGCCGTTTTGCTCACGCTCGCTCACTCGGGCTTCCCACCCCAGCATGGCCAGCTTGGCGCGCTGGGCGTCTGCGTCTGGCTGGGTTCTGAAAGCCCCGGCCTGCACAAAATAGTCGAACGGGTCCACGTTGCCCGTGGCAGCGGCCTTGGCCACGGCCAGGTCGCCCAAGGGGTCGGCACCGGGCTTGGTTTCGGCCTTGGCGTCCGGCTTGCTGGCCGCTGGCTTGGGCGCGGAGGCCGCAGCACGCACCTCTGGGGCCGCAGTCGGCGTAGGCACAGATGCGGGGGCAGCCACCACAGGCGCTGGTGGGCGCGCCGGGTTGCGCCCGTACAGCGGGGAGTTCGGGTCCCAGTTCTTGTTCTTTTCCGATTCGGCGGCGTCCATATCGGCCCCACGACCGCCCCCCTTGTTGAGGAAGGGCACCGGCACCTTGGTGACGTAAACCGCCACAGCCAATGCGGCCCCCAGGCCCACGATGACACCGACGATAAAGCCGATGATGGTCCCGCCCTTTTGTTGCTTTTTCATGATCAAAGTCACTGCTTACATTCTGGCTGGAGCCGACACGCCCAGCACGGCGAGGCCATTGTGCAATACCTGCGCAGTGGCGGCGACGAGCGCCAGGCGCGCCTTTTTCACCACTTCGTCATCCACAAGGATGCGCTCTGCGTCGTAATAGCTGTGGTAGCAGGCGGCCAGGTCGCGCAGGTAAAAGGTAACGTCGTGTGGCGCTTCGCCATCGGCGGCGGCAGTGAGCATCTCGGGGTACTTGGCCAGTTGCAGCATCAGCGCCTGGGCCTGTGGGCCTTCGAGCGCCGAAAGATCGACGCCGTGAAGCGATGCCACGTCGCCGCCACCGGCCTCTTGCCAAGCCCGCAGCACCGACTGGATACGCGCATGCGCGTACTGCACGTAGTACACCGGGTTGTCGTTGTTCTGCGCCACGGCCAGGTCCACGTCAAAGGTGTACTCGGTATCGGGTTTGCGGCTGAGCAAGAAGAACCGCACCGCGTCCTTGCTGGTCCATTCGATCAAATCGCGCAACGTGACGTAGCTGCCCGCGCGTTTGCTGATCTTGACCTCTTCGCCGCCCTTGACCACGCGCACCATCGTGTGCAGCACGTAGTCGGGGTAGCCCTGTGGAATGCCTACATCGGCGGCCTGCAGGCCCGCGCGCACCCGGGCAATGGTGCCGTGGTGGTCGGTGCCCTGGATGTTGACGACCTTGGTAAAGCCGCGCTGCCACTTGGCGATGTGATAGGCCACGTCCGGCACGAAGTAGGTGAATGTGCCGTCCTGCTTGCGCATGACGCGGTCCTTGTCGTCGCCGTAATCGGTGGACTTGAGCCACAGCGCGCCATCCTGTTCGTAGGTCTTGCCGTTGGCCACCAGCTTGTTCACCGTGGCCTCGACGCGGCCGCTGGTGTACAGGCTCGACTCAAGGTAATACTCGTCAAACTTCAGGTTGAAAGCTTGCAGATCCTTGTCCTGCTCGTTGCGCAGGTAGGCCACGGCGAACTGGCGAATGGATTCCACGTCTTCCACGTCGCCGCTGGCGGTGAATTCGCGGTCGTCGGCCTTCACCGTCTTTTGGGCGAGGAAGTCGTTGGCGATCTCCTGGATGTATTCGCCGTTGTAGAACGCCTTGCTGGCCGGGTTCTCAGGGTCGATGGGCCAGCAGTCGTCGCCCGGTTTGAAGCCCTTGGCGCGCAACTGGGTGCTGTTCGTCAATGTCTGGATCTGCACACCCGCGTCGTTGTAATAGAACTCGCGGTGCACCTTCCAGCCCTGGGTGCTGAACAGGTTACAGATGGCGTCGCCCAGCGCAGCCTGGCGGCCGTGGCCCACGTGCAGGGGGCCGGTGGGATTGGCTGAGACAAATTCAACCAGCACCTGCTGGCCGTTGACGGGCTGGTGGCCGAAGCGTTCGGCCGCGGTCAACACCTCGCGCACCACTTCCTGCTTGGCGGCGGGCTTAAGACGGATGTTCAAAAAGCCCGGCCCGGCGATCTCAATGGCACTGACCCAGCGCTGAAAGGCGGGCGTCGCCTCTAGCGCGGCCTTGAGCTGTTCGCCCAACGCGCGCGGGTTGAGCTTGAGCGGCTTTGCCCATTGCATGGCCGCCGTGCAGGCGAAGTCGCCATGGGCGGCGACCTTGGGAGATTCAAATGCCGCCTTGGCGCCAGCGCCAGGGGACAGGATTTCCAGCTCGGCGGCAAGCGCGGCGAGCAATTCATTTTTGGCGGTGAGCATCGGCGGATTTTACGGGGGCGTCAGACCCGACGCCGCCAAGCACGCTACCTGGCAATATGTCGACAGCCACTGGCACACTAGACAGCACCGCCCACCGAAGAGGAGATTGCGCATGCGCCCCGCCAACATGTTGTTGTATCGACGCCGCTGGACCCTGTTTTTTCAGGTGCCTTTTGCTGTGGTGATGGGCATCCTCACGGTGTACGCCCTCGTTATGGCGGTGGTGTTTGACGACCGGCTGTTCACCATCTTGTTTTCGCTCAGTGCCTTCTGTACGTTCTGCCTTGCCTGGACCCTGGGCAGGGCGGCTCTGGAAGCACACCGAAATCGGGAACCTGCGGTGGTCATCGATGCCACGGGCATCACCGACTTGCGGGAGGAAGGCCCGCAGCCTGTTCCGTGGGATGCCATGGAGCGTGTGCGCCTTGATAGTGATGACCGCATTGTGGTCAGGCTACACACGTCTGAAAAAGCCTCGACCGTGCGCGTCGTGTCCCTGGCCCTGCAACGCTGGCAGCAGGGCGGCGATGTGGTGGTGTCTCTGGCGGGGTTGGGCTTCAACCCCTACGAGCTGCACCGCACGCTGAACGCTTTTCACAAAGCCGCCCCGGACCAGGCGCCGCCGCGTAGATAAGAGCGTAAGAGCGCCCACACGACCCAGCGCAGCAGCTTTATGGGGCGGATCGCTCCAATGGCGTGTGCGTTGTACCGCGTTGCGTTCTATGGTGCAATGCCGACGGCCCCCTCCACATAACGCATTCACACCAGGAGATTCCATGAAAAAGCTTCTTTCCCTGACCGCTCTGGGCTTGGCTCTGTCGCTGGGTCTGTCGGTCCACGCGGCCGATGAAAAGGCAGCCCCTACCAAGCAGCAATCCAAGATGGCCACCTGCAACGCTGACGAAAAGGCCAAGACGCTCAAAGGCGACGAACGCAAGGCTTTCATGAAGGAATGCTTGTCTGTCAACAAGCAAGAGCAGCAGCAAACCAAGATGAAGACCTGCAACGCCGACGAAAAGGCCAAGACGCTCAAGGGCGACGAGCGCAAGGCCTTCATGAGCGAATGCCTGAAGACCAAATAGACCGATAGGCCCCGATAAAACAATGAAAGCCGCTGCCCGAAAGGGTCAGCGGCTTTTTGCGGTCAGCGCCAGTTGCAGCGCCTACCAGCCCCGCGCCCAGAACACCGCGATCACCGCCACCACCGGCAGCACGTGCGACTGGGTCATCACCAGGCGGCGCACCTTCTTCACCTCCAGCGCCTCTGGCATGGCGCCCGTAGCCCGCAGATTGCGACGCCACCGCCGGAACATGATGGACGGCCAGATCGACAAAATGGCCATGACCACCACGATGGTGATCTTGATATGGAACATGGGCTGCGACAGGTACCACGACGCCCCCTTGATGCCCCAGATGAGCCGCGCCAGGCCGCTGCCGATCATCACCATGGCCGCCACGCCGTAGATCACATCCAGCCGCGCGAGGCGCTCGACAACGGCGGCATTCATCCACTCGATGCGGCACAGCGCGGCTTGGCTGGACAAAAAGACCACAAAGGTCAAGATGGCCACCAGGTGCAGGGCGGCGAGGACGGCTTCGAGGGTCATGGGGTTCCTTGTAACGCCCGGTCTGTTGGCGTGTACCGCTGATGGTCATGCGGCCTTCCAGAATCCGGGTTGGCTGTAATTGTGCTTGAGGAAATCGATCCACAGCCGCACGCGCAGGGGCATGTGCTTGCGCTGCGGAAACACTACGTAAATCCCGTTGGGAGGCGCGGCAAACAGGTCGAGCACCTCGACCAGGCGTCCTGCGCCGATCTCGGCTTCGACCTCCCACGTGCTCCGCCAGGCGATGCCGTAGCCCGCCAGGCACCAGTCGTGCAGCACCTGCCCGTCCGAGCAGTCGAGCGGGCCGCCGGGTTTGAGGTGCATGACCTCGATGGACCCATCGGCCTGCGGAACGCGTGCGCCCGCCAGGGCGCCTTCAAGGGCGTCTCCGCTGGTGGGCCGCGGAACGCGGAAAGCCCAGCCACGGGTCTGCGATGCGTCGCTCGACAGCGTGAGGCAGTCGTGCTGCAACAGCTCGGCCGGCGCGCGCGGGGTGCCGTGCCGGGCAAGGTAGTCTGGCGTGGCCACACACAGGCGGCGGTTGTCGGCAATGCGCACGCTGACCAGCGACGAATCCGGCATGTCGCCCACACGCACGGCGCAGTCAAAACCCTCACCGGCCAGATCCACCACGCGGTCGCTGAGGTTCAGCGAAATCGTGACATCAGGGTGCTCAGCCCGAAAACGCGGCACCAGCGGCGCCACGTGTCGGCGGCCGAACCCCGCAGGCGCGGTGATGCGCAGATGCCCCGTGGCCTTGACGCCGCCCTCGGACACGCTGGCCTCGGCGTTCGCCACGTCAGACAGCAGACGCTGGCAGTCTTCCAGAAATGCGCTGCCCTCGTGTGTGAGGCTGATGCGGCGTGTGGTACGCACCAGCAGCTTCACACCCAGGTGCTCCTCCAGCGCATCGAGCCGCCGCCCCATGATGGCGGGTGCCACGCCCTCGGCCTTGGCGGCTGCGGTGAGGCTGCCGCGCGTAGCCACCGACACAAAGGATTCGAAGGCCTTGAGTTTGTCCATGGTCGGTAATTATGGAGAAAGCGTGGCGCCGCCCCGGGGCGGCGACGTGCAAGGCGCAGGCCACAAAAAATGAGTCAGATTGGCCTCTAGCGCTTATCCACAAAGCGCTGGCAGCTATTATTTTTGATTTTTCAACGCCACGAACCGTGCGCGCAAGGGTTTCACTTTTGCGTAAAAGTCACTGGTTTTGAGCTTTTCTGCGTATTTATGTGGGCAAACATTTGCAATACAGTCTGCCCATGGCCCGCGCTGCGGGCGCCGCTGTGTTGTGTTTTCTATCCATCCATTGTCCGAGGCTCTCCCATGACCGACCGCACCACCGTCCACGGCCTGCAAGTGGCCAACTCCCTGTTCCGCTTTGTCGAAGACAAGGTGCTGCCCGGCACGGGCGTAGAGGCTGCCGCGTTCTGGAAGGGTTTTGACGTCATCGTGGCCGACCTGGCCCCGCGCAACATTGCCCTGCTCGCCGAGCGCGATCGCCTGCAAACCGAGCTGGACACTTGGCACAAGGCCAACCCTGGCCCGATCCAGAACATGGTGGCCTACCGCGGATTTCTCGAAAAGATCGGCTACCTGGTGCCCCAGCCCGCCGACGTGAATGCCACCACGGCCAACGTCGATGACGAACTGGCCACCCAGGCCGGCCCGCAGCTGGTGGTGCCCATCCTGAACGCACGCTACGCGCTGAACGCCGCCAACGCCCGTTGGGGCAGCCTGTATGACGCGCTGTATGGCACCGACGCCATCAGCGAAGAAGGCGGTGCTGAAAAGGGCAAGGGCTACAACCCCGTCCGCGGCGCCAAGGTGATTGCATTTGCGCGCCAGGTGCTGGACGACACGGCGCCTTTGGCCGTTGGTTCGCACAAGGATTCGACCGGCTACCGCGTTGAAGGCGGCCAGCTGGTGGTGACGCTCGCTAATGGCAGTACGGACACCACCACGGGCCTGAAGGACCCATCGCAATTCAAGGGCTACCAGGGCAACGCCGCAGCGCCATCGTCGGTGCTGCTGCAGCACAACGGCCTGCACCTGGATATCCAGATCGACCGCAGCACCCCGATTGGCCAGAGCGACGCGGCGGGTGTAAGCGACCTTGTGCTGGAAGCAGCCCTCTCCACCATCCTCGACTTGGAAGACTCCGTGGCCGCTGTGGACGCCGAGGACAAGGTGCTGGGCTACAGCAACTGGCTGGGCATCATCCAGGCCACGCTGACAGAGCAGGTCGCCAAGGGAGGCAAGACCATCACGCGCGGGCTGAACCCTGACCGTGTCTACACGGCCCCCGATGGCTCCGTTGAAGTGCGCCTGCATGGCCGCTCGCTGATGTTCCTGCGCAATGTGGGCCACCTGATGACCAACCCGGCCATTCTGTGGACCGATGCGCAAGGTGCGCCGCGCGAGATCCCGGAAGGCATCCTCGACGCGGTGGTGACCACGGCCATTGCCCTGCACGACTTGCAAGGCCACGGCGCGAACGGAATCCGCAACTCCCGCAAGGGCAGCGTCTACATCGTCAAGCCCAAAATGCACGGCCCCGCCGAAGTGGGCTTTGCCGCCGAGCTGTTTGGCCGCGTCGAACAACTCCTGGGCCTGCCCGATAGCACCGTGAAGCTGGGCATCATGGACGAAGAGCGCCGCACCTCGGTCAACCTGAAGGCCTGCATTGCCGCAGCCAGCAGCCGCGTTGCCTTCATCAACACGGGCTTTCTGGACCGCACCGGTGACGAGATGCACACCGCCATGCACGCGGGCCCCATGGTGCGCAAGGGCGACATGAAGACCAGCGCCTGGATTCAGTCGTACGAGCAGAACAACGTGCTGGTGGGCCTGAGCTGTGGCTTGCGCGGCAAGGCGCAGATCGGCAAGGGCATGTGGGCCATGCCCGATCTGATGGCCGAAATGCTGAAGCAAAAAATCGCCCACCCCAAGGCCGGAGCCAACACCGCTTGGGTGCCCAGCCCGACCGGCGCCACGTTGCACGCATTGCACTACCACCAGGTGAAGGTGAGCGACATCCAGATCGAGCTGGAAAAGACCGATGTCAACGCCGAACGCGACAACCTGCTGACCGGCCTGCTCACCGTGCCCGTGAGTGCCAACCCCAGCTGGAGCGACGCCGAGAAACAGCAGGAACTGGACAACAATGCCCAGGGCATTTTGGGCTACGTGGTGCGCTGGGTGGACCAGGGCGTCGGCTGCTCCAAGGTTCCCGACATCCACAACGTGGGCCTGATGGAAGACCGCGCCACACTGCGCATCAGCAGCCAACACATGGCCAACTGGCTGTTGCACGGCGTGGTGACGGAAGCCCAGGTGCGTGAGACCTTCGAGCGCATGGCCGCGGTGGTGGACGGCCAGAACGCTGGCGACCCGCTGTACAAGCCCATGGCTGGCCAATTCGACACCAGCATGGCCTACAAGGCGGCCTGCGATCTCGTCTTCAAGGGCATGGAGCAGCCCAGTGGCTACACCGAGCCGCTGCTGCACGCGTGGCGGCAGAAGGTCAAAGCAGTAACCTCCTGAAGACTCGCACTTTTTGATAGCACAGCATGCAGCTCGTACCTAGGCTGCATGCTGTTTTTGCTTTCCAGCCATGTGCAGGCGGCACCTGCGTGTGCAGCCTGGATGCATGCACGCAGCCATCCGGGCGGGCTCGGTGTTCTGGCGGGTCGAAGGATGCTGATCCTTCAGGCTGTGGATGAGGTCGGCCGTATGCGGCATCGGTCATGACGCATTCGGGGGCGCGAGCAGCAGAGTGCGGAGCGGCATGCGCAGATGCCGAAATGCGACATCGGGCTCTGCGGGATGCGCCATCAAGTCATCGGGCACGACTGCCACCTCCTTGTGCAAGAGCAGTCAATATGCCTGCTCCTCGCGCGGGAGAGGCCAGGCGCAAAGACATCAGCGAATTACTTGGCTTCCAGCATGCAACGTCAAAAGCGCCTAGCCCCCCATCCAGAGGTAGAACGCGCTCTGAAGTTTGCTGTGATCCAGGGGTGCGTGAAAGGGGCGGTTGGACGTTTCAGGCCTGGAACCGGCACTTGGGTTTAGGTGGCGAACTTTGCCCCGAGCTGCCAGCTTGACCTGACGCCATAGGCAACGCACCAAACTTCACCCCGTGCGACATTGCAGGCCGCGTCGCGTAGCCTGATCGAGATGGCAAGCGGGTGCACACCACGCGCAGCTCGTCTTCGAACTAATGGGCAAGCCGGCTACCGGGCATTCCATCCGCGCGGCGATCGTGCCCGCAGGGTTGGGCGCGTTGTCGCGCCATGCGTCGCTCATGCCACCTCCCTCGCAAGCAATCCACCGAACTTAAGCCAATCTACCCCTTGTAAGCCATATGCGGATGCGGCTTCACATGGCGCGTAGGTCTGGGCTGAGATCGACCGGCCACGCGGCGCACCAAGTTCTTTGCCAGCAGCGCAATGGCACTGGCAATC
>JAUXZO010000091.1 GCA_030692685.1 Acidovorax sp.
AGCAGCAGCACCATGCTCAGGCCGATGATGGTGGCGCCGTACACCAGCATGAAGGCCAGCACCGAAAAGATCACCCGGTTGTCCACCACCGCGTCGCCCAGCCGCACCGGCTGCACTGCGCGAGGGTGCACCAGCCGGTTCATCTCGCGCCGCGCCTGTTTCAGCAAGATCAGCATGCGCACCATCTTGATGCCACATCCGGTAGAGCCCGCACTGGTCGCCACGCCCGACAGCAGCAACATGAACACCGGCGCAAACACCGGCCAGCCCAGGTAGTCCACCGTGGCGTAGCCCGTGGTGGTGGCTACCGACACCAGGTTGAACATGCCGTAGCGCAGCGCATCCAGCGGTGCGTACACGCCCTTCGCCCACAGCAACCCGGCCACCAGCAGACCCCCACCGATCAGCGTGAACAAGGTGGCGCGCAACTCCGGGTCGCGCCAGAAACCCCGCCAGTGCCCCTTGCGGATCGCCACAAAGTACAGGGCAAAGTTGCAGCTGGCGATCAGCATGAAGCCGATGGCAATGGCCTCCAGCAAGGGCGATTGGTAGAAACCGAAACTGGTGTCGTGCGGAGACAATCCGCCCAGGCTCACCGTGGAGAACATGTACATCACGGCGTTCACCGGGTCCATGCCCCCCATCCAGTACGCCAGCGCACAGGCCAGAGAAAAAAGCGCGTACACGCCCCACAGGCCCTTGGCGGTTTCGGTCATGCGCGGGGTGAGTTTTGCATCCTTGACCGGGCCTGCGGCCTCGGCCCTGAAAAGCTGGCTGCCGCCCACACCCAGCAGCGGCAGCACGGCCACCGCCAGAATCAGGATGCCCATGCCGCCAACCCACTGCAAGAAGGTGCGCCAGATGTTCATCGACACTGGCAGCGTGTCGAGGCCGCTCAGCACGGTGGACCCGGTGGTCGTCAGCCCCGAGACGGCCTCGAAGTACGCGTGCGTGAACGACATCGGCCGCGATATCTCTTGGGCCACCAGCATCAGCGGCAGCGCGGCAAACAAGGGCAGCAGCACCCACACCAGCGTGACCAGCATCACGCCGTGGCGTGGCTGCAGCTCGCGGCGAAACAGGCGCAGCTTCCACCAAAGGCCGCAGCCGAAGGCCATGGTGGCCGCCATCGCCACCGGGTAGACATGCCACACGCCGTCGCCCATGAACCACGACACCGACAGCGGCAGCCCCATGGTCAGCGCAAAGATCATGATCAGGATGCCGAGCACCCGCAGCACGGGAAACATGTCCACCATGGCGTCGTTCTCGCAGGCTCTTAGAAAAACGTGGCGCTGACGCGGAAGAGTTTCTCCACGTCGCGCACCAGCCGCTTGTGCGGCAGAAAGAACACCACGTGGTCGTTGCTCTCGATGACCGTGGAGCTGCGCGGGATGATCACCTCGGGCTCGCGCAGGTCGTCGGCAGACACGTCGGGCGACTCGGGCAGCCCGCGCACGATGAGGCCCATGTGCACGTCGCGCGGCAGGGTCAGATCGCTCACCTTGCGACCCACCACGCGCGAGGTCTTGCGGTCGCCGCGCACCACAATCTCCAGCGCCTCGGCCACACCGCGGCGCAGGCTGTGTACGGCCTGCACGTCGCCCTGGCGCACATAGGCCAGCAGCTCGCCCAGCATGGCCTGCGCGGGCGACAGCGCAATGTCGATCTGCGTGCCGTGCATCAGGTCGGCATAGCTGCGCCGGTTGATGAGCGCCAGCACGCGGCGCGCGCCCATGCGCTTGGCCAGCAGGCAGGACATGATGTTGTCCTCGTCGTCATCCGTCAGCGCCAGAAAGAAGTCGATCTCTTCGATGCTCTCGCCGCTCAGCAAGCCCTCATCGGTGGTGTCGCCCTGCAGCACCAGCACGTCTGACGGCAGCTCTGACGCCAGCGCAATGCACTGGTCCGCGTCGTCTTCGATGATCTTGAGGTGAAACCGCCCCGCATCTTTGCTGAGCTGGCGCGCCAGCCGCAGCCCCACGCGCCCACCGCCCGCAATCATGATGCGGCGCACGGGCTTGACCGGTTGGGCATCGCGCCGGTGCAACGCCGTCAGAACATTGGCGATGTGCCCGCTGGCCGCCAGCACAAACACCTCGTCGCCGGGTTCGATGCGGGTGTGGCCATCGCAGGCTACAAACCGGTCGGGCTCGTCCTGAAAACGCCGGTAGATGGCAACCAGGCGCATAGCCACGTCGGGCGAGCTTTCGCGCAGCTCGCTGATCGTGTGGCTGACCATGGGCGCCCCGGCACGCGCACGCACCGACACCAGACAAGCGCGCCCGCCTGCGAACTCGCGCACCTGCATGGCCTCGGGGTAGTCGATGAGCTTGCCGATGTAGCGCGTCAGCGATTCTTCGGGGCAGATGATGCGGTCTACCGCAAAACCCTCGGGCCCCGCCAGGCGCTCGTCAAACTGGAAACCGGTGGACCGCACCCGGGCAATGCGCGTCGGGATGTTGAACAACAGCTGCGCCATCTTGCAGCACACCAGATTGGTCTCGTCCTGCGCGGCACAGGCAATCAGCAGGTCGGTGTCGTGCGCGCCCGCCTCGGCCAGTACGGCAGGCTCGATGCCGCTGCCCACCACGCCCCGCAGGTCAAAGCGCGACTCCAGATCGCGCAAACGGGCGGCGTCGGTGTCGATGACGGTGATGTCATTGCGCTCGGACACCAGGCTGTCTGCCACGCTCTGGCCCACGCGGCCCGCGCCGAGGATAATGATTTTCATAAGAAATTGGGCCTTAGCGCTTATTCAGCAAGCGCTAGCAGCTATCAATTTTGCAATCACGGCGCACCTATCCCGCAGGTCGGGTTAGCGCAGCGTAACCCGACGCTCGCGCATTGCTGGGGGTACGGGTGTCGGGTTACACCCTGGCGGGCTAACCCGACCTCCGGGGAAAGCACACTCCAGAGCCGCGTGTGTAGCCTGCCTGACAGTCGCCAGCGCCGCTACGGCCTACAGTGGTGCCTCACACCCCACACACCCTCGGAGACACCCCATGCTCAACATCCCTTCGCTGCAGGGCAGCGTCACGGCCGAAGAATGGCAACTGCGCTGCGATCTGGCCGCATGCTACCGGCTCGTCGCGCTGTATGGCTGGAGCGACCTGGTTTTTACCCACATCAGCGCCAAGCTGCCCGAGTCGGTGTCGGGCGAGGGCGAGCACCATTTCCTCATCAACCCATATGGCCTGATGTTTGACGAGATCACGGCTTCGAGCCTGATCAAGGTGGACATGACCTGCAACAAGCTGCATGACTCGCCCTTCCCCGTGAACCCGGCCGGCTTTGTCATTCACAGCGCCGTGCACGAGGCCCGGCCCGAGGCCGGCTGTGTGCTGCACACCCACACCCGCGCCGGTGTTGCGGTGAGCGCGCAAAAGGGCGGCGTGCTGCCCATCAGCCAGCAGAGCACCTTTGTGCTGGGCTCGCTGGCGTACCACGCGTACGAAGGCGTGGCCTTCCGCGACGAGGAAAAGCCGCGCCTGCAGGCCGACCTGGGTGGCGCCAACTTCCTCATGCTGCGCAACCATGGGCTGCTCACCGTGGGCAAGACGATAGCCGATGCGTTTTTGTCGATGTACACGTTTGAGAACACCTGCCGCATCCAGATCGATGCCCAGGCGGGCGGCGAGCTGACCCAGGTCAACCCACAAATCGTGAGCGGCGTGGCGCAGGCCATGCGGGTGCAAACAGGCGGGCTGGGCGGCGCGTTTGCCTGGCCTGCGCTGCTGCGCAAGGTGCAGCGCGACCTGCCCGGTTACGACAGCTGACAATTTGCGCCGATGGGCAAAAGTCAGCGGTCAGCAGAGAAGCCCGGCAGCGCATAGGATGCGCTTTGTCATTTTTTCTGAAGGACCAAAATGAAGCTGTATTACTCCCCTGGCGCCTGCTCGCTGTCCCCCCACATCGCCTTGCACGAAGCCGGTTTGGCCTTCACCCCCGTGCTGGCCAGCACCAAAAGCCACAAGCTGCAGGACGGCACCGACTTCCACACGATCAATCCGCTGGGCTATGTGCCCGTGCTGGAGTTGGACGACGGCACCCGCCTGCGCGAAGGCCCGGCAATAGTCCAGTACATCGCCGACCAGGTGCCGCTGAAGATGCTGGCACCCGTGAACGGCAGCCTGCAGCGCTACCGCCTGCAAGAGTGGCTGACCTTCATCGGCACCGAGATCCACAAGGGCTTCAGCCCCCTGTTCAACCCCGCCACGCCCGAGGAATACAAGACCATGGCGCGCACCAAGCTGCTGGAGCGCCTGCAGTGGGTCGATAGCCAGCTGGCAGAAAAGCAGTACATCATGGGCGACCAGTTCACCGTGGCCGACGGATATCTGTTTACCGTAACCAGCTGGGCCAAGCTGACCCACGTGGATATTTCTGGCTTGGCGAACCTGGCGGCCTATCGCAAACGCGTGGGCGCGCGCCCTGCCGTGCAGGCGGCGATGAAAGCCGAAGGGCTGCTGAAGTAGGCCCACGGAAACCGATCCGCATTGAAAATGCAAATCCGTTCACGCTGAGCTTATCGAAGCGCCTCAAGGCTTCGACAGGCTCAGCCCGAACGGTTGGGGATATCTCTGTGGCCTGTACCTCATCAGGTAAAACTGCGCAGGCATTGCGCGCCGCTACAAAGGCCTCTGCCGCCACGCCACCAACGCCCCCACCCACAGCGCGCAGGCCGAAAACACCAGCCCGCGTGCCAGCCCTCCAGGGCCATCAGCGATCCAGCCCACCACCGTGGGCCCCACGATCTGCCCGGCGGCAAACACAATGGTGAATGCGCTGATGCCACTGGCCCACAGCACCTGGGGCAGGTTGTGGCGCACCAGCGCGGTGGTCGATGCGACCACCGACAGAAACACCCCGCCAAACAACAGGCCCGACGCCAGCATCACCGGCCACGCCGAGGTGACGGCAGGCAGCACCGTGGCTACGCCGAGCAGGCCGCTCAGCAGCGCCAGCGCCTGCCCGCCCCTGCTGCGGTCCAGCAAGCCAGCCCAGATGCGCGACGACAGCACCACCGCGAGCCCCAGCAGCGCATAAAACCACGTCACACCGGTGCCACTGGCACCCTGCTCGCGCAGCAGCGCCACCACAAAGGTCATGTAGCCGATATAGCCCACGCCAAACAGGCCGTAGCCCAGCAGCGCGGGCGCCAAGGCGCGCCAGCGCACCCGCGCAGGCGGCGGGGCGGCATTGAAAGCGGTGGGTGTGGGCGGGGCCGACGCCAGCACCTGCAACGCGCGTGCGGGCCACCACAACACCACAGTGGCCGCGGCGCAGGCCAACCCCAGCGCCCACCAGGCCCAGGTCCACGCATGCGGCGCGGGGGCGGCGGCCAGCACCGAAGGCACCAGCACCGCCGACAGCGTGATGCCCCAGCCGGTGCCGCCGTAGTACAAGCCCAGCAACAAGCCGCCCCGACCGGGCTGGTGCGCGCCCAGGCGCGCCGCCAGCAAGCCCCCGGCCACAAACACCAGCGCACTCGCCACACCGGCCAGCAAGCGCTGCAGCAGCAGCGGCGCAGCCTCGGTAAAAAAACCGCTGAGCCCCATGAACACCGTGGCCAACACTGCGCCTGCCAACAACACCGTGCCCGGCGCGAGGCGCCGCAACAACAGGGGTGTGGCCAACGCGCCCAGCAGGTAGCCCAGCGCATTGACGGTGTTCATGGCCCCGGCCAGCGTGTACGACCAACCCAGGTCTTCGCGCATGGGCGGCAGCAGCAACGCATACGCAAACCGCGTGATGCCCAACGAAACCGCTGCACCCATCGACAGCGCCACCGCCAGCCACAGCGCGCGGATGGCGGCTCGATCAGGGTCGGGCAGCGGAGCCGGCGGTGGCGTATGGGGAGGGGTAGACATGGGCCTTTTGATTCTGCCCCAGCATGAGGCACCGTGCTGACCGCGTTGGCCGCGCTGGCGCGGCAATGCGCGGCCAGCAAAAGAGGCCGCAACACACAAAGCGACCCTTTGCACGCGCAGGTATCACAAAACCAGAGCCCTTGTTGACGCATGTGCGCTGCACGTTTTGCATTGCAGCATTAACCTCCGGGGCTTGCTCGATTGTGTGCAACCCGATTTCTGAAAGTCTCATCTCTATGTCTTTTCTGTCCGACCCCGTACAAGCCGGTGACTTGCAACTGGCCAACCGCATTGCCATGGCGCCCCTCACGCGCAACCGTTCACCCAACGCCGTGCCCACAGACCTCGTGGCCACGTACTACACGCAGCGTGCCAGCGCCGGGTTGCTGATCTCCGAAGCCACCGCCATCACCCAGCAAGGCCAAGGCTACGCAGATGTACCCGGCCTGTATGCGCCCGAGCAGATCGCGGGCTGGAAGAAGGTCACATCGTCGGTGCACGCCGCAGGCGGCAAGATCGTGGTGCAGCTGTGGCATGTGGGCCGTGTCTCGCACACTGACCTGCAGCCAGGCAACGCAGCCCCGGTCGCGCCGTCTGCCATCCAGGCGAAAACCAAGACGGTTCTCATCAAGGACGGCACGCCCACATTCGTCGAGACATCCATGCCCCGCGCGCTGGAGCTGGCCGAGATCCCCGGCATCGTGGCCGACTACCGCCGCGCGGCACGTGCCGCTATCGAGGCAGGCTTTGACGGAGTCGAAGTGCATGCCGCCAATGGCTACCTGATCGACCAGTTCCTCAAGACCGGCAGCAACACCCGCACCGACACCTACGGCGGCAGCATCGAGAACCGCGCGCGCCTGCTGGTCGAGGTGTTGACCGCCGTCTCGGCAGAAATTGGCGGCGGCCGCACTGGCATCCGCCTGTCGCCCGTGACCCCCGCCAACGATGTGATCGACGCCGACCCACAGCCCCTGTTTGACTACGTGGTAGCCCAGTTGGGCCCGCTGGGTCTGTCGTACATCCACGTCATCGAAGGCGCCACCGGTGGCCCGCGCGAAGTGGAAGGCCGCCCGTTTGACTACGCCGCCCTCAAGGCCGCGTACCGCGCCGCTGGCGGCAAGGGCGCCTGGATGGTGAACAACGCCTACGACAAGGCCCTGGCCGAGACCGCCGTGGCCAACGGAGCCGACATCGTGGCCTTTGGCCGCCCCTTCATCGCCAACCCCGACCTGGTCACCCGCTTGGAACGCAACGCGCCGCTGAACGAAGTGAACCGCGCCACGCTTTACGGCGGTGGGGCAGAGGGATACACGGACTACCCGGCCTTGGCAGCAAGCTGAACGGCATCTAGCGGCAGTGCACCCTCACCGGTTGTAACTGGCGCGGTCCGAGCGCGGGACTCAGGGGGGGTTATCCACCAAGTCCAATGGGGCCGGGCGCCCGCATCACGATGCGGGTGAACAACCGGTCGTACACCGCATCTCGCGGCCTGCCGGGCGCCAGGGGGTTGGTGTTGCTGGCAAAGGCGGCATCTATTTCTACCCAGTCGGCAGTCGAAAAGTGCTTCTGCGCGGCGGGCAACACTACGGCTTCTTCCAACCGCATGTGGTCCAGGTAAAACTGGATGTAGCGCCGCAGCGCCTCGCCAAACGCCTCCCGGCGCACATCGCCCATCAGCTCCCAGCCCAGCAGCAGGTGCTGCAGTTCGCGCACGGCGGCTTCGCCACCCACATGGTCGCGCTCCAGCTTTGCAAGGGCTTCAGCGGCCTCTGGCGCGCGCTCTGCAACCTTTGGGAAGAGCCAGCGTGACTCCTTGGGGTGGTGCTGCCGCTCCGGAAACTCGTCGATGTAAAACAGCATCGCGCGCATCACATCAAAAAAAGCCGCAGGCTCGTCGCCTGGCCCCTGGTCCAGCATCACACGCAAAGAGTGAAGCATGGCTGCCAGTGACGCATGCTCTTCGCGAATGGTTCGCAGACTGATCGAAGTCATGGCGCACGCTCCCCAGGTTGGACGAGCCTTCAGGGTGGCATGCGGGGCCTGTCCAGGCCATGACGCAGGTCAACAAACAAACACACACACACGCTACGGCCACCCCAAGCGGTGGGAAGGCAACAGCGCGAGCGCCCATAAAAAAGCCCCGCCAGCAGCAGCGCTGGCAGGGCCTGGGTGAATACAGCGCTCGACCAGAGCGCGCAGTTGTGGGTCAGCGCGTCAACCGCGCCTGGCCACGGCCGGACGCCAGCCCTTGCGTCGCGTACTGCGGTGCAGCCACCGGGTGAGACGCCTGGTGGCCGTGCACTGCCATCGAATCCGCCAGCTGGAACTGCTGCACCACCTGCGACAGACGGGCCGCCTGCTCGCGCAGCGACTCTGCGGCAGCGGCAGACTCTTCGACCAGCGCGGCGTTCTGCTGCGTCATGCGGTCGATCTCGCCCACCGACTGGTTCACCTGTCCAATGCCTGCGGACTGCTCGGACGCGGCCGCCGTGATCTCGCCAATGATGTCGCCCACGCGCTGCACGCTGCTGACGATGTCTTTCATCGCAGTACCCGCTTCTTCGACATGGCGCACGCCGCCGTCCACGGCGGTCACGCTGTTGCTGATGAGGCCCTTGATGTCGCTGGCCGCAGCGGCCGAGCGCTGGGCCAAGCTGCGCACCTCACTAGCCACCACAGCAAAACCGCGGCCCTGCTCGCCCGCACGGGCAGCTTCCACCGCGGCATTCAGCGCCAGGATGTTGGTCTGGAACGCGATGGAGTCGATCAGCCCGATGATGTCGCCGATCTTGCGGCTGGACGCGGAGATCTCGTGCATGCTGGCCACGGCCTGCTGCACCACGCCGCCGCCGTGTGTGGCCATCTGCGATGCCGACGCCGCCAGCTGGTTGGCCATCTGCGACGACGATGCGGTTTGCTGCACGGTGGATGTGAGCTGCGTCAGCGAGGTCACGGCCTCTTGCGCATTGCTGGCTGTCTGCTCAGTGCGCTGCGACAGATCCTGGTTACCGCTGGCGATCTCCTGGCTGGCCGTGGCGATGTTGCCACTGGCATCGCGCACCTGCGCCACCAGCGCGCCCAGGCCCTGCTGCATGTCGCGCAGTGCGCGCTGCAGGTCTGCCACTTCGTCCTTGCCTTCGGCAGCAATGTTCTGCGACAGGTCGCCGCCAGCAATCGCCTCGGCCATCTTGCGGGCGTCTTCCAGCGGGCGGCAAATGGAGTTCATGTTCATCAGCGTGGTGGGCACCACCACCAGCACGGTGATCAGCACCGCCAGCACAAACAGCCATTTGGTCTCATCGGACACCTGGCCCTGCTGCTCCACCGACTTGGCGACCTCGGCACGCAACACGCTGTCCAGCTCGGTCATCAGCTTGTCGGCCTCATCAAACTCGGCCACGGCCTTGCCGCTCATGCGGTTGGCGATGGTGGCCGTGTCATACCCACTGGCCTCCAGCTGGCGCACAACGTGGGCAAACAGCTCCCGGTAGCTGTCCAGGCGCTTGACGATGTTGCGCACCACGGGGTTGTCAGAGTCTTCTTCGCCTTGCAGAAACTTGTTCGCCGTCTTCTTGGCCTTGTCCTGGCTTTCCAGCCATTTGGCGTGTGCGGCCTTCACGGCTTCGGGCTTTTCGTAGCCGATGATCATGTCTTTTTCGAACTGGCGGATGGCCCCCATCTCGCCCCGCAGCTCGGCCATGTAGCCCACGTTGGCAAACGAATGGTCTATGAAGTCCTGGCTCATCGCATGGATGCGGAACATGCCCAGCATGCCCGCGCCGCCCAGCAGACCCAACAGGCCCAGAACCACGCCAATGGCGCCCAGCATTCGAAAACGTATGGTGAAGTTCCGCATAAGCGAGAAGAGATTCATGATCTGTCGTCCTTCGTATTGGTGTGGTGCGCGCCGGACACTCAGCCCCCCGTGGCACGCGTTCTGAAACAAAGCGTTGCAGTTTGCCAGACATCCATGACACGGTCGTACGTGTTTATCACATGCGCCACCGCTTGAGTAAGAGGGCATTCGCCATCACGCTGACCGAACTCAGGGCCATGGCCGCCCCCGCCACCACGGGGCTCAAGAAGCCCAGCGCCGCCAGCGGGATGCCCGCCACGTTGTACGCAAAGGCCCAGAACAGGTTCTGCCGAATCTTCATCACCGTGCGCCGCGAGATATCCAGCGCTGCGGCCACCAGCATCGGGTCGCCGCGCATCAGCGTGATACCCGCCGCGTGCATGGCCACATCGGTGCCATTGCCCATGGCCATGCCGACATCCGCAGCCGCCAACGCCGGGGCATCGTTAACGCCGTCGCCCACCATCGCCACTTGATGGCGCTTGCCATCAGCCCCCTGTTGCAACGCCACCACCTTCGCGGCCTTGTCGCCCGGCAGCACCTCGGCCATCACCTCGCCTGCGTCCGGGTCCAGCCCCAGGCGCCGGGCCATCGCCTCGGCGGCGCCCCGGTTGTCGCCCGAGATCATCACGGTGCGAATGCCACGCGCCTTCAGCGCCGCCAGCGCCTCGCGCGCACCGGGCTTGGGTTCATCGCCAAAGGCCATCAGCGCCTGCAGTTGTAAACCTTGGGGAGCACGCTGCGCCACCGCCGACACCGTGGCGCCTTCGCGCTGCAAAGCGTCTGCACGGTCTGCCAGCGGGCCCATGTCCACGCCCAGCTCCTGCATCCAGCGCAGGCTGCCCACGAGGTAGCTCTGGCCCGCCACCTCGCCCTCGGTGCCCCGCCCGGGCACGGCACGCACATCCTGTGCGGTCGCCACGCGGATCTGCCGCTCGCCCGCAGCAGCCAACACCGCCCGCGCCAGTGGGTGTTCGCTGCCGCTTTGCACCGCGGCCACCGCCGCCATCACCGCGGCGTCGTCCAGGCCCCGCACCACCTCAAACGCCGTCAGCCGTGGCTGTCCCACCGTCAGCGTGCCGGTCTTGTCAAAGGCCACCACATCCACCTTGTGCGCCAGCTCCAACGCCTGCACGTCTTTGATCAAAATGCCGTTCTTGGCCGCCACGCCCGTGCCCGCCATGATGGCCGCTGGCGTGGCCAGCCCCAACGCACAGGGGCAGGCGATCACCATCACGGCCACGGCATGGATCAGCGCGGCCTCCATGCCCACACCCATCCACAGCCAGCCCAGCAGCGTGGCCAGGGCCACCACCAGCACCACCGGCACAAATACGGCCGATACCTGGTCTACCAGCCGCTGGATGGGTGCCTTGGCGGCTTGGGCATCCTCCACCAGCCGGATGATGTGGGCCAGCACCGTCTCGGCCCCCACGGCCGTCACCGCCATCACAATGCGGCCGTCGCCGTTGATGGAGCCACCCGTGAGCGGCGAACCCACATCGCGCGCCACCGGCAGCGGCTCGCCGGTCAGCATGGATTCATCCACCTGCGTGTGCCCCTCGTGCACCGTGCCATCCACCGGAAACCGCTCGCCCGGTCGCACCACCAGCCGGTCGCCCACCAGCACCTCAGCCACGGGCACATCCACCTCGCCGTCTTTGCCCAGCAGGTGCACCACGTCCGGCCGCAGCGCATGCAGCGCGCGGATGGCCGCCGTGGTCTGGCGCTTGGCGCGGGCCTCCAGCCACTTGCCCAGCAACACCAGCGTCACCACCACGGCCGAGGCCTCGAAATACAAATGCGGTACATGCCCTTCATGGGCCGTGAGCCACAGCCACATCGACAAGCCCCAGCCCGCGCTGGTGCCCAGCGCCACCAGCAAATCCATATTGCCCGACAGCGCCTTGGCCGCATGCCAGCCCGCCTTGTAAAACCGCGCACCCAGGATGAACTGCACCGGCGTGGCCAGCACAAACTGCACCCAGGCGGGCAGCATCCAGTGCTGGCCAAACAAGTCACCGACCATCGGCAGCACCAGCGGCGCCGACAGCAACAGGCCAATGCCCACCGGCATGAACCCCGCCCACGGCGACGAGTCCTCGGGTGCGTCCTCCTGCCCCGCTGCCCGCGGCTCGTAACCCGCGTTGCGCACGGCACGGCGCAGCAGCGCCTCCATCGCAGCCGCGTCGGCGCCCACGCTGGTGACAAAGGCAATGCGCGCAGATTCGGTGGCCAGGTTGACCGACGCCTCATGCACGCCCGGCACCTTGCGCAGCGCACGCTCCACGCGGCCCACGCAGCTGGCGCAGGTCATGCCTGCAATGCCAAGGTCCAGCGAGCGCATCGCCTCGGCGGAAGAAAGGGGGGGAGTGTTGGCGGTGTTCATGGCAGGGATAGTGATCCTTGACGCAATGGCAAGGTCAAGCATTGACCTTGATCAACCCTCACATCATGAGTGTCTTGAACGAGGCTTGACTCTGCCACGATGTCAAGCTTCACCATTCGTTTCGGTCGCCTCAACGACCGTTTTGAAACCCATGCAAGGACACACCATGACAACCACCACAACCACCTTTCAAGTGCAGGGCATGACCTGCGGCCACTGCGAACGCGCCGTCACCCAGGCCGTGCAGCAGGTAGACCCCGCCGCCCAGGTGCGCATCGACCGCGCCAGCGGCAAAGTGGACGTAGACAGCACGTCGCCGCGCGAGGCCCTGGCCGCCGCCATTGCCGAAGAAGGCTACACCGTCGCGACCTGAGCGCCGCCCACCTAGCGATGGCCACACCATGACCACCCACACCCCGGCGGGCCAAGCCGCAAAAGGCAGCAACGGCGCCAAGGCTGTCACGAAGCCCCGCGCTATTTCCTGGCCCGTGCCCATCGGCGTCGCCGCCCAATGCGCAGGCATCTCGGCACGCATGGTGCGGCACTACGAATCGCTGGGCCTTGTCAAAGGCGTGGCCCGCACCGACAGCGGCTACCGCCAGTACACAGAGGCCGACGTGCACACCCTGCAGTTCATCCGCCGCAGCCGCGACCTCGGCTTCTCGATGGAAGAAATCGCCGAACTGCTGGGCCTGTGGCACGACCGCAGCCGCGCCAGCAGCCAGGTCAAGCGCATTGCCCAGCAGCACATCGACGACCTGAGCGAACGCATTGCATCCATGCAGGCCATGCAGCGCTCGCTGCAAACGCTGGTGTCCTGCTGCAAGGGCAACGACCGGCCCGACTGCCCGATATTGGATGACCTGGCGGCGGGGCAGGGAGAACCGGGCGAAAGCAGCACGCCAAAACGCAAAATGCTATCGAATAGATAGCTATTAGCGCTTATCCATCAAGCGCTAGAGGCCAAAAATACCTAGAACAGCATGGCTGTGTGCACAGGATCTCTGCGGTACATTCGTAAAAATTGTCCCCATAAGAACAAAATTTGCCGCATCCAGTCCTTGTATGGTTGAATTGCCCTCATAAGGTCAATTCATGCAAATTCAGTCTCACAACCTTGCCACACTGGCAGAGCGCCTGGCTGCCGAGCGCAAACGCCAGGGCCTGTCGCGTTCACAGGCGGCGGCCGTTTGCAACGTCAGCACGTCGTTCATCCGCGATGCGGAGAGCGTTCCAGAGCGCTGCTCACTGGGCAAGCTGCTGCAACTGGTGCAAGGGTTAGGTCTGGTGCTGGAGGTGAACGGCTGGCCAAGAGAGCCCCAAAAGTCAGCAACGGCAGTCCACACGGATGCCGTTCAAAGGCCTTTTCAGAAAGACACAACTCCATGATCCGCCTGCGCGTCTGGGCCAACGCACGCCCCATGGGATGGTTTGGGCATGCAGGCGCGGAGTTCTTTTTTGAGTACGACGAAGAGTGGCTTGCTCAACCGGGCGCGCACGTTCTGGCGCCGCAATTCGCGCTTGGGGCTCAACGCTACACCGGCGTACTGGTACGCAGCTTCTTTGACAACCTGCTGCCCGAAGGCGAGGCACTGGAAGACATACTGGCTGCGTTGCACCTGCGCGGCGCCTCGCACTTTGAAGTGCTGGGACGCCTGGGGCAAGAGCTGCCAGGCGTGTTGTCGCTGCTACCACCCGACACACAACCTGTGCACCTGCAGCAGTACGCCCCCCTCCCCTTCCCGGTGCTGAGTGAACGATTGGCCGCACGCCAAGCAGTGCCGCTACTGATCTCCAACCACGCCACCACCATGTCGCTGGCGGGGGCACAAGACAAGATCGGCCTGCGCCTGGACAGCATGACCCTGCACCTGTCGGACAGCGTGGGCGCATCGCCCACCACCCACATCCTCAAGCCCGACACGCGACAAGCGCGCTATGCCCCCAGCGCCATCAACGAGTACGCCTGCATGCAACTGGCCCGTGCGCTGAAGCTCCCGGTGCCCCCGGTGTGGCTGCTGCGCGTGCCCGAAGCTGCCTACGTGGTGCAGCGCTATGACCGTGTGGTCACTGCAGGCACTGTGGTCGGCCTTCACCAGATCGACGGTTGCCAGTTGCTAGGCCACGGCGCGGCCTGGAAGTACGAACGCAGCGGCGGCCTGGTCAGCCTTGCCAAGCTGGTAGCAGCACTGCGCGCGCTGCGGGTGCGGGGGCGCGACCTGCTCGACTTTCAGCGCTGGGTGATGTTCAACTACCTCATCGGCAACGCCGACGCGCACGCCAAGAACATGTCGGTACTGATCGACGACCACGGCTACCGCCTGGTTCCGTTCTACGACTTGCTGTGCGTGCGCGCCTATGGCGACACCGGCCTGGCGCTGTTCATCGGTGATGACGAAACGTTTGACACCGTCGGCCGCCACTCCTGGGAAGCCCTGTGCAGCGACTGCGGCTTTGGGCTGGCCGACACACTCAAGGAGTTCCGCCGCATGGCCACGGCCCTGGGGCCTGCGTGGACCAAGCTGCGACAGCAGATCAACGCCAAAGACCACCCCACGGCTGCAGAACAACAGCTGCTGGAAACCCTCGGACACGTGTTCGAAGCGCATTGCAACAATGCCTTGTCCATGACGGAATAGCCGCGCCAGCAAAGCCGGCATCCGCAGCGCGCCCGACCGCAAGCGTGTGTCACGCCGCCTTGGTCTTGCCTTTTGCCACCGCCGCCGCACTGCGTTTTCTGGCGGGCTTTGCAGCCACTACCACCACCGCAGGTTGCGAAACCTCCGCCCGCCGCAAAACCCCGTCACACAGCGTCGCAATGCACTGCTGCGCCACCTGCTCGGGCGTGTACTCACCGCCGGGCTGGTACCAGCGGCCGATCCAGCTCAAAGCACCTGCAATCACGAACGCCGTCATCTTGGGGTCGCACGGCTGCAGCGATCCTTCTGCCACGCCCTCGGCCACCAGGCGACGAAACTCCTGGTCAATGGCGGATTTGAGGCGCCGCAGCTCCTTGCGGCTTTCGGGCGGCAGCTGTTCGTCGCCCACGCGGATCAGGCACATGCCGAAGTCCATGGTCACGATGCGTGCATACACCTGCATGCAGGTCATCAGCTGGTCGATGGCCTTGCCCCCTGCTGCGCGTGATGCGTCGATGCCTTCGAGCATCATCGTGAGCCCCTTGCTCACGCATTGCAACAAGATCTCGTCCTTGTTCTTCACGTAGTAGTACAGCGTCGGCTTCGTCACGTTCAGGCGCGCAGCGATGTCGTCGAGCGACGTGGCGTGAAAGCCGCGCTCGTTGAACAGCTGGGCCGCCGCCTGCAACACGGCGTTGCGCTTGGCTTCGCGCTGCAGTTCGCGGTGGGATGCTGGCGCCCAGGGCGAGGCGCTGGCGGCGTCAAGTTCTGGGGCTTGATCTGCGGGGGAGCGCGCTGGCGCCGCTCGCGGGGCGCTGCGTCGGGGCGATGCCGCTGTGGCATTGGGCATAGGGGGCGATTCCTCGGGAAAGTACGGATGCTGAATGGGGTGGAGGCTTCCAGAATCTACTCGCGAGTAAACAGTTTACGCACAAGTAGAACTTTTCTGCGCAGTACGCATGAAATGTCCGGCAAGAAGCCCCGAACAACCCGTATTAGAAAGCCAATGGAGACACCCTTTTCTGGTCCCCCTGCTGCCACGCCCCTGCTTCAGGTGGATGGCGTGACCCTGGCGTTTGGCGGCGTCAAGGCGCTCACGGGCGTGGGCTTTGATGTGTTGCCTGGCTCCATCACTGCCGTCATCGGGCCCAATGGCGCAGGCAAGACATCGCTGTTCAACACCATCTCGGGCTTTTACCGGCCGAGCCAGGGCTCCATCCGCTTCAAAGGGCAGGACATCACCCGCACGCCAGCACCCCAGCGCGCCAAGCTGGGCTTGGGGCGCAGCTTTCAGAACATCGCACTGTTTCGTGGAATGACGGTGCTCGACAACATCAAGCTCGGCCGCCACGCGCATCTCAAGACCAACGTGCTCGACGCGCTGTTCTACCTGGGCCGCGCGCGCCGCGAAGAGGCCGAGCTGCGCCGCGACATCGAAGAACGCATCATCGACTTCCTCGAAATCGACCACATCCGCCACGCGCCTGTGTCTGCGCTGCCCTACGGCCTGCAAAAGCGCGTGGAGATGGCGCGTGCGCTGGCCATGCAGCCGCAGATCCTGATGCTGGACGAGCCCGTGGCCGGCATGAACCGCGAAGAGACCGAAGACATGGCGCGCTTCATCCTCGATGTGCGCGAGGAATGGGGCGTGACGGTGCTGATGGTGGAACACGACATGGGCATGGTGATGGACCTGTCGGACCACGTGGTGGTGCTCAACTTCGGCCAGGTCATTGCGCAGGGCACACCCGCCGAGGTGCAGGCCAACCCCGAGGTCATCCGCGCCTACCTGGGCGCCGGTGACGTGGGCGACCTGCGCGCCAAACTGCGCACCGCCACCGCACCGCAAGGAACCGCGTGATGGATTGGGCCTACCTGTTTGAAATCAGCCTCACCGGCATCGCGGGAGGCGGGCTCTACGCACTGGCAGCGCTCGCGTTCGTGATGGTCTACAAGGCCACGCGCGTGGTCAACATTGCCATTGGCGAAATGCTCATGGTCGGCGCCTACCTGTTCTTCACCTTTGCCGCCACGTTTGCGCTGCCGCTGTGGCTGGCCGTCCCGGCAGCGGTGCTGGGCTCGGGCCTGCTGGGTGCGGTGATCGAGCGCACCATGATCCGCCCGTTGCTGGGCGAGCCACCCATCTCGGTCTTCATGGTCACCGTGGGCCTGGCCTCGGTGCTGGTGGGCCTGGTCGAAATGATCTGGACGGCCGACCAGCGCCGCCTGCCCGACTTCATGCCCAGCCAACCCATCATGGTGGGCGACGCGTTCCTCGCGCCCAAGGTGTTCTGGGGAGCGGTGATTGCGGTGGTATTCATCGCGGCCGTGCTGCTGGTGTTCCGCTTCTGGCGCGGCGGTGTGGCGCTTCGGGCCACGGCCAGCGACCAGGCGGCGGCCTACTCGGTGGGCATCAACGTGCCGCGCGTGTTCTCGCTGGCTTGGGTGGCATCGGCCATGCTGGCCGCCATCTCCGGGATCATCGTCGGCTCGATTGGCGGCATCTCGTCGAGCATGGGCGTGTTCGGCCTCTCGGTGCTGGTGGTGGTCATTGTGGGCGGGCTCGACAGCGTGCTGGGCGCGCTTATCGGCGGCATTCTCATTGGGCTCATCGAGGCACTGGCGGGCGCATTCCTGGGCGGCGAATACAAGCTGCTGGCCACCTTCATCGTGCTCGTCGCAGTGCTGCTGGTGCGCCCCTACGGCCTGTTCGGCACGCACGAAATCGAGAGACTATGAAACACCCCCTGCGCCGCTTCGCGTCTTCCCCCTCAAGGGGAACACCGCCGGTGGCCCGGCAAAGCCGGTTCCACGGCGGTCACTCGCATGGCCTGCTCCACGGCCTTTCGCACAACGCTTTGGCACAGCCCAGGCAGACGATGCCAAAGCACATCTGCGCCTTGGAGGCTTGACCCATGCGCATCGGAACCCTCAAAGAAACCTACATCGCCGACGCGGCGCTGTTCGACTCGCGCACGCAAAAAGTGTGGCTGGCCGTGGGTGCGGCGCTGCTGGTGCTGTTTCCCTTTATGGCCAGCGACTACTGGCTGTACCTAGCCTGCCTGGTCAGCATCAACGTAGCGAGCGCCACGGGGCTCAACATTCTCACCGGCTACACGGGGCTGGTCAGCCTGGGGCAGGCGGCTTTCATGGGGCTGGGCGCGTACACGGTGGCCGTGCTGGAGACACGCGTGGGCACGCCCTTCTTGGTGAACCTGCTGGCGGGCGGCTTTGTGGCCATGGTGGGCGGGCTCATCGTGGGAATTCCGTCGCTGCGCGTGAAAGGGCTGTACCTGGCCATTGCCACCATTGCCGCATCGTTCATTGCGCACTTCATCTTTGCCAACTGGAAGTTCACCGGCGGCACCGGAGGCCTGAGCGTGCCACCCGCCAAGCTGTTTGGCATGCCGCTGGAGACGTCCTTTCGCCTGTACTGGCTGATCGTGCCCGTCACCTTGCTCATGCTGCTGGGCGCGGCCAACCTGTTTCGCACCCGTGTGGGCCGCGCGTTCATCGCCATCCGCGACCGCGACATCTCGGCCGAGGTGCTGGGCATTCCGCTACTGCGCTACAAGCTGCTGTCGTTTGGCCTGTCGTCGTTCTACGCGGGCGTCGCGGGCGGCTTGTGGGCCTACTTCTTTCGTGTGGTCACGCCCGAAAGTTTTCCGCTGCAGATGTCCATCTTTTTCCTGGCCGCGATCATCGTCGGGGGCATGGGCTCCATCCTGGGCGGCATCCTGGGCGCGGTCTTCATGACCATGGTGCCCGAAGTGCTCAAGCTGATCGTCGGCCTGCTGCCCGGCGGCAACGAGCTGACGGTGTTTCTCTCGCCCGTGCGCACCGTCATCTTTGGCCTGCTCATCATCGGTTTTCTCGTCTTCGAGCCCCATGGCCTGGCCGAAGTGTGGCGGCGTATCCGCCGTTTCTTCCATCTCTGGCCTTTCAGAAACTAAATCAACAGGAGACAACATGGACACACAACGCACTTCCATCCAACGCCGCAACCTGCTGCTCGGCGCTGCGGGCGCCGCCGCGCTCACCAGCCCCCTCTCGGTGCTGGCGCAGTCGAGCGAAGAGATCGTCATCGGTGGCTCCATCCCACTGACCGGCGTGTTCGCGTTTGCGGGCGTGGGCATCAATGCCGGCATGGGCGACTACGTGAAGATGGTCAACGACGCCGGGGGCATCAAAGGCCGCAAGCTCAAGTACGTGCCCGAAGACACGGGCTACAAGGTCGATGTCTCGGTGGCCGCGTACAAAAAAATCACCAGCCAGAACAAGGTCAACCTCTACTACGGCGACTCCACAGGCTTTGCCAAAACCATCAACCCCGAACTGGACCGCGCAGGCACCACGCTGATGGCCGGGGCCTCATTCGCCTCGGAGCTGAACGACCCTGCCAAGTACCCGAACCAGTTTTTGGTGGGCCCCGACTACACAGAAATGTTCGGCATCCTGCTCAAGCACATCGCCAAAGAAAAGCCCGGCGCCAAGGTGGCCTTCGTGTATTCCGACTCTGAGTTCGGCCGCGACCCCATCGAAAAAAGCGAGGCCGCAGCCAAGGCGCTCGGCCTGTCGGTGCCCGTCAAGATCATGACGCCCGCAGGCAGCGTGGACGTGTCCACCGAAGTCATTAAGCTGCGCCGTGCAGCGCCCGACTACACCATCTTCCACGGCTACATCCTCGCGCCCATCCCCGAGTTCATCACGCAGGGCAAGCAGCAGGGCATGACCAGCAAGTGGATGGGCACCTTCTGGACGATGGACAGCTCCACCGTGATGAAGATGGGCGAGGCCGCGGATGGTTTCATGGGCGTGATGCCTTACCGCTACTACTACGACACCGAAAAAGCGCCCATGCTGGAAAAGATCCGCGCTCTGCGGCCCGAGTACCAGAGCACCGCCTACATCCAGGGCTTTCTGGCCGCCATGCTGTTCACCGAAGCGGCTAAACGCACGCTCGATGCAGGCAAGGAGCTGAATGGCAAAAACCTCAAGGCTGCACTCAACTCCATCAAGGACTTCGACACGGGCGGGCTGATTGGCGTGCCGATCACCATCAGCGGCAATTCGATCCCGGTGGGCCGTGTGTACCGCGCCGACATGAAGGCGCAAAAAATGGTCGCCGCCTCCGACTGGATCAAGCTCTGACCTTGCCTGTGTCATGACCCAGCTCGCCCCAGCCAACGTCCTCGAAGTCAACAACATCGAGGTCATCTACAACAAGGTGGTGCAGGCCCTGCGCGGCCTGTCGCTGACCGTGCCGCGCGGGCAGATCGTGGCGCTGCTGGGCAGCAACGGGGCGGGCAAAAGCACTACGCTCAAGGCGGTGTCGGGGCTGCTGGCGCTCGAAGATGGCACGGTAGACAGCGGCAGCATTCTCTTTAACGGCCAGCCCACCGCCACGCTGCCACCCCAGCAGCTGGTGCGCAACGGCCTGAGCCATGTGATGGAAGGGCGGCGTGTGTTTGAAGACCTCACGGTCGAAGAAAACCTGGTTGCCGCGACCTACGCGCTTACGGGCCGCAAAGGTGCCACGCCCGATTTCGACCTCGTCTACAGCTACTTCCCACGCCTGCACGAACGACGCAAAGGCCTGGCGGGATATCTGTCGGGCGGCGAGCAGCAGATGCTGGCCATTGGCCGCGCGCTCATCGCGCAGCCTCAACTCATCTTGCTCGACGAACCCTCGCTGGGCCTGTCCCCAAAGCTGGTCGAAGACATTTTCACCATCATCGCGCGCATCAATGCCGAGCGTGGCACCAGCATGCTGCTGGTCGAGCAGAACGCCACCGTGGCCTTGGCCGTGGCGCACCGGGGCTACATCATGGAGAACGGAAAGATCGTGATCGACGGCACGGCAGAACGCCTGGCCAACGACCCCGATGTGCGCGAGTTCTACCTGGGCATGGGCGGTGGTGGCGAGGCGAAAAGCTTCAAGGACATCAAGCACTACAAACGCCGCAAGAGGTGGCTGTCTTGAGCCGGACTGCGAGCCCCTCGCCCCTCGCGGGAGAGGGGTTGGGGAGAGGGGGCAGCAAACGGCGCTGCGCCCACATCGACCACCCCCGCTCACCGGCCCTCTCCCGCAAGGGGAGAGGGGGCCACAACGGGCCATTTCACCGGCTTTGGGCGGCGCACAGCACCACGGACGACTGACATGAATCTCCCCGACCTCACCCTGCCCCAGATGCTGCGCGAACGCGCACGCAACGATGGTGAACGCATCGCCATCCGGCAAAAAGACTTCGGCATCTGGAAACCCTTTACCTGGGCGCGCTACTACCAGCGCGCCAGCCACTTCGGCCTGGGTTTGCGCGCGCTGGGCCTGCCAGCGGGCGGCCATGTGGGCGTGATCTCAGAGAACCGTATCGAATGGGTTTTGTCGCAGATGGGTGCAGGCCTGGTGGGTGCCATCACCGTGGGCGTGTACCCCACCAGCCCCACCAACGAGGTGGCCTATGTGGTGGGCCACGCGGACATCGAGATCATGGTCTGCGAAGACCAGGAGCAGACCGACAAGCTGCTGGCCGCGCTGCCCGGTCTGCCGCACCTGAAAAAGATCGTGGTCATGGAGACCAAGGGCCTGCGCAGCTTTGCGCCTGAGGTGCGGCAGTTCATCGCCACTTTTGACGAGGTCGAAAAACTGGGGGCTGCGTCAGCCCAGCAAACCCTGATCGACGAAGCCCTGGCACGCCAGACACTCGACGATGTGGGCCTGATGATCTACACCTCGGGCTCCACGGGTGCACCCAAGGGCGCGATGATTTCATACCGCAACATCCGGGGTGTGGTGCCGGGCATCGTGGACCGGCTGGAGCTGTCGCGGGACACCACCCACCTGTCGTACCTGCCGCTGTGCCATGTGGCCGAGCAGATGCTGACCAGTTTTGTGCCGGTGTACGTAGGCTCGCAGGTGAACTTTGGCGAATCCATCCGCACCGTGCAGGAAGACCTGCGCGAAGTGGCGCCCACCATGTTCCTCGGCGTGCCCCGCATCTGGGAGAAGATGCACGCTGCCATCAGCATCAAGCTGCAGGAAACGGGTGGCCTGCGCCGCGCACTGTTTCGCACGGCTTACAAAGCCTGCCAACCGTTGGCCGACAAGCCCCGCGCGCGCTGGAGCATCGGCAACATGTTCACCTACACCGCCTGCTACTGGCTGGTGTTCCGCGCGCTGCAAAACTTCATCGGCCTGCGCGAGGCCACAGTGGCGCTTACCGGCGCCGCACCCATCCCGCCCGACGTGGTGCGGTTCTTTCGGGTGCTGGGCGTGCCGCTGGTCGAGGTCTACGGCCTGACCGAGTCGACTGGCATGGTCACCGGCCACCGGCTCGACGATGTGGTGGTGGGCACGGTGGGTGTGCCCACGAGCGGTGTGGAATGGCGCATTGCCAAGTCCGGCGACGCGCTGGGCGGCGAGTTCCAGATCAAGGGCGACATGGTGTTTTCGGGCTACTACAAGAACCCCGAGGCCACGGCCACGAGCATTGTGGACGGCTGGCTGCACACGGGTGACGTGGTGCGACTGGTGGACGGCCAGATCAAGATCGTGGACCGCTTGAAGGACATCATGATCACCGCAGGCGGCAAAAACCTCACGCCGTCCGAGATCGAGAACACGATGAAGGGCAGCCCTTTCATCAAGGAATGCATCATCGTGGCCGAAGCCCGCAAGTTTGTCGGCGCACTGGTGATGATCGACATTGATACGGTGGGCAAATGGGCCGAGGCGCGGCGCATTCCGTTCACCCACTTTCGCTCGCTGGTGGAGCACCCCGAGGTGCGCGCCCTCATCGACACCGAAATCAACACCGGCAACCAGCGCCTGGCGCAGGTGTCACAGATCCGCAAGTTCCACCTGCTCACCAAAGAGCTGGACCATGACGATGGCGAAGTGACCGCCACCATGAAAGTGCGCCGCTCCAGCATCTACAAGACGTATGCGTCAGAAATCGAAGCGCTGTACCACTAGCCACTGCCCTGGGGCTAGTCACACGGTAAATCACTATCAAAACAGGAGCTATCAGCGCTTTACCAATAAGCGCTAGATGCCAATTTGACATGAAAAACACCGCCTCCCTGCTGCTGGAACGCGATGGCCCCATCGCCACCCTGCGCTTTAACCGGCCCGATGCGCTCAACGCCATCGACGTGCCCATGGCCAATGCTTTCCTCGCCGCCGTGCAGACCATCGCCGCCGACCCCGGCGTGCGTGCCGTGGTGCTGTGTGGCAACGGCAAGGGCTTCATGGCGGGTGGCGACCTGGCCACCTTGCGCGCCGACCCGGTGCAGGGCGCCATCGACATACTCACGCCGCTGAACCAGGCGCTGCTGCTGCTGGCGCAGATGAACGCGCCCGTCATCGCCCAGGTACACGGCGTGGCAGCAGGCGCGGGCCTGAGCCTGCTGCTCATGGCAGACTACGTGCTGATGGCCGAAGGCACCCGCCTGAACCTGGCCTACATCAACCTGGGTACCAGTTGCGACGTGGGTGCCTCCTGGGCGCTGCCGCGTGTGGTGGGCCTGCGCAAGGCGCTAGAGATTGCGCTGCTGGGCGACGCCTTCACCGCCGACGAAGCGCTGCGCCTGGGGCTGGTCAACCGCGTAGTGCCGGTGGCAGAACTGGAGGCCGCCACCACCGCCCTGGCCCAGCGCCTGGCCGCCGGGCCTACCGTGGCCTACGGCGCCATGAAGCGGCTGATGCGGGAGTCGGTGAGCCACACACTGCCTGAACAACTGGCGGCCGAAAAAGAGGCGTTTGTGCACTGTGCAGGCACCGAGGACTTTCGCGCGGGGGTGGAGGCTTTTCACCAGCGCCAAAGCCCGCAGTTCTTGGGCCGCTAAAAAAACAACCGCGCCCGCAACCAACCACGGTCCCATTCAAAACGGCGCTGACTCCGGGTCTGTATCCACCGGCACTTCTTTAGGACCCGTCACCACGCCGCCGCCTGCACTCTTGCGCGCTGGGGCAGATGAGGTAGATGGGGTAGATGGGGCGGCCGAAGGCACCCTGGGCACGCCAGGCGCGGCAACACCGTCTGCGGCCACCGCCTGCGCCGCGCTGGCCACGCCACTTTCTGCCTCGCCACCCAACGCCTCGATCAAATCGGGAATCAGCTTGACGAGTTCGCCCGTGGCAATCGCCACATCGGTGTCAAAACCACCGTCGTCCGCCTTGGTGCCTTCAAACACGGTGTCCAGAAACGTCACCTTCTTGAGCTGAAGACCTTCCGTCAGCATCAGCGAAACGCGGTCGTCCCAGGTGAGTGCCAGCTTGGTGGGCAGCTTGCCGGCATCGATGTGCGCCTGCACTTCTTCGATGTCGAGCGGGTGGCGGGCATAACGGACCACGGCTTTTTCTTCGGTGGCGCTTTTCAACTCGCACTCGCGGTCGACCGTGAAGCCCACGGGCGGCTCTTGTTCCTTGAGCCAGTGGGACATCGCAGCCTGGGGGCTGGTCTGGGTGTTGATGAGGGACACCGACAGGCCCGGCAACGCTTCGACCAGCAAGGTCACCACTTCGTCTGCGCGGCCCTGGCTGGATGTATCAAGCACCAGCAGGCGCGAGGTGGTGTCGATCCACACCCACATCGAGCCCTGTTTGGTGAACGCCATGGGCAGCAGGTCGAGCTTGGCCTCGTCTTTCAGCTCCTTGCTTTCCTTCTTGCCGGGCTTGCGGCCGGTTTCCTGTTCGATGCGTTCGGCCTTTTCTTTCACGCGGCGGGCCAGCACGCTGCCAGGCAGCACTTTCGATTCGACCATGAAGCGCAGGATCCACTGGCCGCCGACGGACTCGGCCAGGGGGCCATGCTGGTCGCCACGCGGCGGCACCCAGCCCAGGGACTTTTCCTGCGTGGCACCACATTCCAGAAAGGGCACCTTGGCCAGGGCTTCTTCCACTTGCGTCAGTTCGACCTGCCATTGCGGGGCAATGCGGTACACGATCATGTTCTTGAACACGGAAAACCTTTTGTTGGGGTCGTTGGTGATGATGGGGGGGCGGCTGGCTGCGCTGCGGTACGCAGATAGACAGACAGACCCGGAACACGCCATTGTCGGGGGTCACCGGCGCAGGCCCTGTGGCCGCGGTGACTTGATGCAGCTCAAGGCACCGTATTCACTATGATTTATATAGCTATCAGCGCTTATTTAATAAGCGCTAGAGGCCATTTTTATCCAAATATTTATCCGGCACACCCACAGATTCTTGTCACAACTTTACACACCCACATCCAACGCGCACGGCGGCGATACATGCGGGACGGACACTGACTCTCAATCGCCGGGACAACCGTTCTAGCGAGTTAATTGTTTGTTCAACCCCTGTGAAAGGACTCACACCATGGCTTTCCATTTCCACCGCCGTTTTGCCGCCACCGCTGTTCTGGCCGCTCTGGCCCTGCCTGTGTTGGCGCAGCAACCCCCTGCCGCACCCAGCACCCCCCCGGCAGGTGCGATGGCCCAGGATGGCCGCCACCAAGCCGGTGAACGCCACCACGGCCAACATGACAAACGAGGCGGCGGCCAACACCACGGCAACCGTGCCGAGTACCGCGCCAAGCACCTGGCGGCGCTCAAAAGCGATCTCAAGCTGACCGCAGCTCAAGAACCCGCCTGGACCAGCTTCACCACATCCATGCAACCCGGCGAGCGCACCGCCCGCCTGGACCGCCAGGACGTGCCCACGCTGACCACTCCCGAGCGCATTGACCGCATGCGGGCCCTGCGCGCCCAGCACGCCGCCGAGGCAGACCGCCGTGGCGAGGTCACCAAGACCTTTTACGCAACCTTGACGCCCGAGCAGCAAAAAACCTTTGATGCCAAGGCCCACCGCGGCGGTCACCGCATGGGCGGTATGAAAGGCGGGGGCGGTGAAGGTGACCATGGCCAGTATGGTCACCCCCACGGCAAACGCGGTGGTGCAGACGGCAAACCGGCAGCACCCGCACCGGCGCAATAAGCCAGCCACCACGCACGCGACAAGCACCCTCACCCGGTGCTTGGTCCCCAGGCCCGGAGTTCCTTGATGGACTCCGGGCTTTTTTGCGTGGAATTCTCGCTATGGGCAGGGCATCTGTGGATAACGCTGGTGACAGTTCTGGCACAACCGGGTAGTTATCCACACAAAAAGTCCGATTCCAAAAGTTGTTGTCTGCGAGCCCCGCGTTTTATGCAGCCCGCCCCACATACTTTGAAGCAACGTAAACCCTTGCCAGCATTGAAAAAAAACGGCTTGTCCACAGAAAAAGGCCTGCTCTACTACTACTGCTATTTAACTATATAAGACTATAGAAGAACAACCAGAACCAAAAACCGGGGCCTGAAAATCGGTCTGTGGATGGATTGGCGGGCAAAGATTGCGCCGCGGACAAGTTGCGCAAGCCAAGGGATGGGGATGGTTGCGACGATGCACAGCACACGAAAAATGGCGGGCAGGTGCGTACAAGCCACCAGCTTGCCTCGAAATTTGCTATAAATAGATGAGCTATTAGCGCTTGCTAGATAAGCGCTAGAGCCACTTTTTAATCAAAAACTTTGTGAAAACATCACCGGTGGGTAAAACTGGGGATAGTTTTGGTACAACAGATGGGTTATCCACAGAAAAGTCCAGTGACATGGTTTTGTCCCCGTTGGGGTGACAGTGGCGCAAGGGATCGGTGCACAGGGTTCTGGCGCGCGCAAGTGCCTGATACGCAACGCAAAAATCCAGTTGTCCACACCGAAACCGGCCCTCTACTACTACGACTATGTATATATAGAAAACATAAGAAGAAGACAGAGGACAACTTCTGTGCCCTGGGCGGGGGGTTTGGATGGGGGTCGGAGTTTTGGGGGCGCGCCGGGCCGGTGTTGCCCAAAAGTGAGCAAAGACAGACCGGGAAAATAAGTAACGTGGCGGCGCAAATGCAGCAAGTCCGCATCCAAGGGGCCTGGCGTGCCTCGCAAACGGGGCTTTAAGCCCCGTGCGGCGAAAAAAAACCGCAGCCAATGGCTGCGGCAGGGGTAGTCGATGGAATGGCTTCACCGCCCTTTGGCGTGCCCCACCAGGCCCCTAGGGAGCTGACGTGCGCAGGAAGGCCTCTAAAACGTCCACTGAGACAGGGCGGCTGAAAAGGTAGCCCTGGTAGAGCTGACACCCTGCGCGGGCCAGCAGATCGCGTTGCTCGGGCGTTTCAACCCCTTCGGCAATCACTTCCAGGCCCAGATTGCGCGACAGGCCGATGATGGTTTCCACAATCGCGGCGTCGTTGGGGTCGGTCAGCAGGTCCCGCACAAAGCTCTGGTCGATCTTGAGCTGGTCGAGCGGCATGAGCTTGAGGTAGCTCAGGCTCGAATAACCCGTGCCAAAGTCGTCCAGCGAGAACCCCACGCCATAGGATCGCAGGGCCGTCATGGTGGCGATGGTGGTTTCCATGTCTTCCACCAGCAGGCTTTCGGTCAGTTCCAGCTTCAGCTGGCCCGAGGGCGCACCGGTGATGGCCAGAACACGGGCCACGTCGTCTACAAAACTGGCATGGCGGAACTGGCGCGAGCTCACGTTCACCGCCATGGTCAGGTGGGCCAGCGCGGGGTCGTCTTGCCAACTGGCCAGCAGCTGGCACGCGTTGTGCAGAACCCAGCGCCCCAGCGGCAGGATCAGCCCGGTCTCTTCGGCCAGCGGAATGAACTGCGCGGGCGATACCATGCCCCGCTGCGGGTGGGCCCAGCGCACCAGCGCCTCTACCCCCACGCAGCGGCCCGACTGGTGCATCTGCGGCTGAAAGTGCAGCAAGAACTCGTCCTGCGCCAGGGCCGAGCGCAGGTCGGCCTCCAGCGCCGCGCGGGCAGTAACCACCTGCTGCATGTCGGGGTCAAAAAAGCGCAGCGTGTTGCGGCCCGCCGTTTTGGCCTGGTACATGGCCAGGTCTGCTTGTTTGAGCAGTTCGCCCACGCTGGTCTGCTCGCCCGTGAAGGGCGCAATGCCGATGCTGGGCGTGCTGCGGTACTGGTAGGCCGCCAGCGCATACGGTACGGCCAGCATGGACAGGATTTTCTCGCCCACGCCGCGTGCGTGCAGGGCCAGTTCGTGGGGTTTGGGGCTCAGCTCTTCCAGCATCACGACAAACTCGTCGCCACCGAGCCGCGCCACTGTGTCCACAGTGCGCACACAGGTGTTCAGCCGCTGCGCCACCTGTTGCAGCAGCAAGTCGCCCTGGTCGTGGCCCAGGGTGTCGTTCAGTGTCTTGAAGTTGTCGAGGTCGATGAACAGCAGTGCCCCACCCAACTGGCGCCGCTGGGCATTGGCCAGCGCCTGGCCCATGCGGTCCATCAGCAACATGCGGTTGGGCAGACCGGTGAGCGCGTCGTAAAACGCCAGGCGCTGGATCTCGCGCTCGCTGGCCTTGCGCTGGCGGATGTCGGTGTTGATGGCCAGGATAGATTGCGGTTTGCCGTCGTCCCCCAGCACAAGTGTCCAACGCCCCTCCACTTCAATGGACCTGCCGTCACGATGCCGCTGCACGATCTCGCCGGTCCACTCGCCATGGTCCAGCACCGTCTGCGTGGCGTGGCGAAAGTGGGTGGGATCTTCGTACAGCAGTGTCTCGATCGACTGGCCCAGTGCCTGCAGCTGTGACCACCCATACAGGCGCTCAGCACTCTTGTTCCAGAAAATGATGTGGTGGTCCAGGTCGCGCACCAGGATGGCGTCTTGCGCCTTGTCCAGCAGCGAGGCCTGGTGGCGGATGCGCGCGTCTGCCAACTGCCGGTCGATTTCGGCCGATGCCCGAGCGGCAAAAATTTGCAAGGTCGAGGTGATGAAACCGGTCTCGTCCACCGGCTGGCGAAACAGTACAAAAACGATGCCCACCACCTCACCGTCGCCATTGCACAGCTGCTGGCCCACATACCCCTGCGCGCCCACATGGCGCAACATGGGCGCCTCGGGGTACATCTGCTGCACCCGCTCCGTCACCACGAACTCGCGCTGCGACAGCAGCTGGAAGCTGGGGGTGTCTTGCAGGGTGTATTCGTCGTTGGGCAGCATCTGCCCATCCAGCACGGCTGCCAGCGTGACCACTCGGGGAGGCTGGCCCTTGACCTCTGGCAGCAGGCGTACCACACAACCGCCCTGCGCGCCCAGTGCGTCTGCCATATTGCGCACCAGTTGCACAAAAAATTCGGTGCCGGTGCTGGCCGACACCGCCGCCGCCACCTTGAGCACCGAGGCCTGCAGTCGCTGCTGCGATTTGTGCGCACGCAGGCTGGTGATGCCAAAGGCCAGGTCGTTGGACAGCTCTTGCAGCAGCGCGGCTTCTTCAGGGCTGATCTGCAGGATATCTGGGGCGTACAGGTACAGCAGGCCAAAGGTGCGGTCATGGTCGCGGTCCCGCAGAGGCAGGCAGATCACGCCGTGAAAGCCGTTCTCCAGCATGCGCCCAGTCCAGTCGGAAAAGTCGCCCTCGGTGCGGATGTCCTGCACGATCACCGGCTTGCCCGTGCGCACTGCGATGCCTGCAGGCCCGCGGCCATAGCGGTCGTCGGCCGACCATGACAGGGGCAGGTTATCCAGGTAACTTTCGTTGTGGCCTGCATGTGCCACTGGCTGGATGGACTTGCGTTCATCGTCCAGCGCAAAGCCGACCCAGCCCATGCGGTAGCCGCCAATGTCCACCGCAATCTGGCAGATGGCCTGCAGCAAGGTCGTCTCGGACGTGGCGCGCACCAGCGTTTCGTTGCAGGCGCTCAGCAAACGCTGCGCACGGCCCATGCGCGCCAGTTCACGTTCGGTGCGCAAGCGTTCGGTCACGTCGGTGGCCAGTACCTGGCGGGCGGGGCGCCCGTTGAAGCTGATGCTGCCCGCCGTGATCTCCACGTCCATGAACGTGCCGTCTTTTTTAATGTGGCGGCTGACGACCGGCTTGTTGCGCTGGTCCATCGGAATGGCCTCGATGTGCTCCCGGATGGTGTCGCGCCGTTCGGCAGGCCACAGGTCCGTCATGTGCATCGACAGCAGCTCGGCCTCGGTGTAGCCGTAGTGCGTTTCCATGGACTGGTTGACGGCTTGCAGCCGCAACGTTTCCTTGTCGTACACCCACATAGGGTGCGGGTGCTCGTCAAACAGCATGCGGTATTGCAGCTCGGACGCATGCAACTGCCCGGCCACGTGCCGCAACTGCACCATGGCGCCCAAAGATTCGGTGAGGATCTCCAGGTGCGCCACGTCGCGGCGAGAAAACGCATTGACCTTGTCGGACGTGACTTTGAGCGAACCCACCACCGCATCGCCTGCGCGCAGCGGCACCGCCATCACCGACAGCACCCCTTGGCGGTGGGGCATGGACGCCATGTCCCACCCCTCGGCCTCGGTGTCGTTGCACACCACCGTGCGCCCCTCTCGCAGGGCTGGCCACAAAATGCTCTGGCCCACCGGCAGCATGTTGCCCACGGGCCGCACATGGTCGCCGGCCGAAGCCTGTGCCACCAACTGCCCTGCCTGCAGCAGCTCCACCATGGCGCCCCGTGCGCTGGTCTGGCGCAGCACGGTGTCGGCCACCAGCTGCAACACCTCGGGCAAGGGCATGTCCAGGGATGAAATGCGCTGCTGCACCTGCAGTAGATCGGCATGGTTCATCGCATCGCGCTGCGCGTCCAGGTCTGCCAGTTTTTGTGCGCTGATGTCGGCCATGCCTCCCACCATGCGCACGGCCTTGCCGTCAAAGTCACGGATAAGAAAACCGCGATCGGATACCCAGGCATAGCTCCCATCGCTGCGGCGAAAGCGGTACTCGGAAGACCAGTGGTTGTCGGTGCCTTCAATTGCGCGGTGGATGTCGTCCAGCACGGTATCGCTGTCGTCGGGGTGTAGCCGCAGTGTCCACGAGGTGCTGTCGGGCGGCAGCTCTTCCAGCGGCACACCAAACAGGTTCTGCATGCCCTCGTTCCACCACATGGCGTCGGTGTACAGGTTCCAGTCCCACACCGCGTCGGCGGTGGCGCGCGACACCAGGTGAAAACGCTCCTCACTCACATGCCGGGCTTCGTTGGCCAGCCGCTGGGCCGAGATGTCCTGAAAGGCGCCCTGTATGCGAATGATCTGACCCTGGGCATTGTGTGCGGCCTGGCCCGCCGTGCGCACCCAGAAGTGGCGGTCGCCAGGCATGATGACCTCGGCCTCCACATCAAACGCTGTACCCAGGCGAATGCAGTCTTCAAACGCCTTTTGCAAGGCAGGTCGGTACGGGGCTTTGTAGAGGTTCACGATCTGCATGACCGAACTCATGCGGCGCGTGAGGCCGTAGGTGGCGGCAATCTCTTGCGACCAGGTCAGCTGCATGCTGGGCAGTTCTACTATCCAGCCGCCAATTCGGGCAATCTGCCCCGCTACACGCAAGGCCTCGCTTTGCGCCAGCATCTCGGTGTGCATCTGGTCGCGCTCTTCCACCAGCTGGGCCAGCAGGCGCTGCTGGCGGCGCAGCTCCAGCTGTGCGATGGCCTGGCCGGCCAAAATTTGCAGGCTTTCGATCTGCTCGGGCAGCATCGTGTGGGGCGATGTGTCCAGCACGGCCAGGGTACCCAGCGCAAAGCCGTCGGGATTGACCAGGGGTACACAGGCATAAAAACGGATATGCAGATCGCCCAGAACCATTGGGTTATGGGCAAAGATGGGGTGCTGTGTGGCATCTGGAACCACCACAGGGGCGCGGCTGCCGTCCAGCGCATGGGCGCAAAACGCAATGGCCCGTTCTGTCTCCCGAAACGGCACGCCCACCGCTGCTTTGAACCACTGGCGTTCGCCGTCAATGAAGTTGACCACCGCCATGGGGCAAAGGCACAAGCGGGCTGCCAGGGTTGCCAGCTGGTCAAAGCCGTCTTCGGCTGGTGTGTCGAGGATCGCGTAAGACTGAAGTGCGTGAAGCCGTGCGGCTTCTGCAGGGGCTTGCGCTGGCGGCATGGTCGTCAGGCGCCCATTGGGCCCATTGAGCCCACTGGGACCGTTGTGCCTGTCTGCGCGCGCAGGCTTGACCCAGCCAGTACAACAAGGCAACAAGCAAGGGGCCGGGGCAGCGTCAACAACAACAACAAGGGAATGGGGCAGTAAAGCGGTGTGTGCCGAGCAGCATCACCGCGGTTGTAGGGCAAAAGTGCCAGGACCACAACATTAAAAAGGCAATGCTACACCGCACGGCCCTGCGCTGCCCAGCGCTGGGGGACACCCTATGCGGGTTTGCCCCCAATCAACCGGCTGCAGTCGCGCAGGCAACCGTCGTGCAACGCGAGGCTTGCTAGTGTGGGGGCCTGCAGATCCTCTGAACTCGCCCGCCAGACCTCGGTGTCCGACTATGCCTTGGCCAACATCGCCCGCAGGATCATGCAGCGCTCTTTCCACCACCCCACCGAGACAACGCCCATGACTTTCTCTTCATCCCCCTCCAACCAGCTCGACGCCTTGCAAGCCCTTGTTCTGGCCATGCCCATGGCCCAGACGTTGGGGCTGCGCTTTGTCAGCGTGCAGCCAGGCCAGGTCGAAATGGAAATTCCGGTGCGCGAGGCCTTCAGCTTTCGCCCGGGCCAGCTGCAGGCCACCGCCGTGTTTGCCATTGCCGACTTTGCCGCCGTGGCGGCCGCAGGCAGCGTGTTGCCGCCGGGCTGGCTCAACGCCACGGTGGACGCTACCCTGAAAATTGTGGCGCCCGCCAAAGGCGAATGCCTGCGCGCCCGCGGGCGTGTGGTGGACGCCGGGCGCCTGCTCACGGTCTGCGCGTCCGATGTGTTTGCCGTGGACAGCCAGGGGCAAGAAACGCTGTGCGCCACGCTGCTGGGCACCGCACGCAACATCGACGCGTCAGGCGGCGCGCGCTGAGCCCAGCGCCGCATTGGAATGCAATGCCAGAGCCTATTTGACGAGCGCGCGGCGCGCGCGCACTGCAGCCGCCAGGCCCTCCAGCACTGGCACCGTCTGCGCCAGGCTGATGCAGGCGTCCGTCACCGATACGCCATGCTGCAGCGGCTGGCCCGGCACGATGTCCTGGCGGCCTTCTAGCAGGTGGCTTTCGATCATCAGGCCCGTGATGCGCGCGTCACCCGCTGCAACCTGTTGGGCCACATCGTCCGCCACCGTGATTTGCCGCTGGTGCTGCTTGCTGCTGTTGGCATGGCTCACGTCGATCATCACCTGCTCGCGCAGGCCCGCCGCTTTCAGTACGGCACAAGTGGCATCCACATCGGCCTTTTGATAGTTGGGCTGCTTGCCACCGCGCAAAATCACATGGCAGTCCTGATTGCCACGCGTCTCAAAAATGGCGGCCTGCCCCATCTTGGTCATGCCCATGAAGGCATGCGACGCCTGGGCAGCCTGAATGGCATCGCTGGCCACTTTCACGCCACCGTCCGTGCCGTTCTTGAAACCGACGGGGCACGACAGGCCACTGGCCAGTTGCCGGTGGCTCTGGCTCTCGGTGGTGCGCGCCCCAATGGCGCCCCAGCTCACCAGGTCGCTGATGAACTGCGGAGACAGCAGGTCCAGAAACTCGGTGCCCACCGGCAGGCCCACGGCCAGCACATCCAGCAGCAGCTGGCGGGCCAGTTCCAGCCCTTCGTTGATCGCAAAACTGCCATCCAGGTGCGGGTCGTTGATGTAGCCCTTCCAGCCCACCGTGGTGCGCGGCTTTTCAAAGTACACGCGCATCACGATGAGCAGATCGGCCTGCAACGCATCCGCCTGTGCCTTCAACTGGTGCGCGTACTCCATCGCCTGGCCATGGTCGTGAATGGAGCAAGGCCCCACGACGACCACCAGCCGGTCATCCTGCCCGTGCAGCACACGCGAAATGGCGGCGCGGCTGGTCTCTACCAGCGTTTGCGCCGCATCGGGCGTAGGCAACCACTCCTGCAGCAGCGCAGGCGTGATGAGCGGGCGCACGGCCTTGATGCGCGTGTCGTCAATGCGAGTCGTGTCGTGGGTGGAGATGGGGTTGGCGGAGCGGTGTGCGTGGGTCATGGTGGCCCGATTGTCGCGCGACGAAATAGCTCTCAATGATGGGTACTCCACTCTCTTCGGTTTCGCTTATGCCTCGTCCGGCAACTCAAGCAGCTCAGATTCCAGACGGCGGATGCCATCCAAGAGATTTTTGAACGTTGCCGAACGTTCGTTGGCGATATCGAGAAAAGGTCCGATCAAACGAGAACTTCCTACCTTTTGATACTTGCCACGGGTCATTTTTGATAATTCGTAGCTTGGACTTTCCAAACGGTCCGGTTGCCTGAATCGGGCGGTAAATTGCTGCTTCGCAAGCCCAGAAACACCCAATGCGGATTCAGTCGCTCTGAGATCTGCGAGGTAGATTGTCTCAAGTTCATGACACGCAATTCGGACAAGTGACTCCGCTCCACGACCAGCACTTTCGCAAAGACGCACAAGCCTGTGCTTGACCAATTTGCAGTCCGGCGCGCTGTCTTGGTCACGAAGCACCAGAAAGCGGGCGCTAGGATTGAGGTAGCCACGCAGTCTCAATGGGAGTTGCCTCTCGAGATCCTGCTTTCCTTCAAAAGTGATGAGACGTACTTGAATGCGATCATCCAAAAAACGCGGCAGCAGTCCCTCAAGCATTGCTTTTGCCGACGCTTCTTCCAGCAGAAACACGAGCTCCCTCATACTGGGTCTGCACCCTCAAAGAACCCTTGCTTCCACAAGTAGCCCATCTGGTCGCCCTCCGCCATGTAGGCGCGGATTTGCGCATCATCCCGCGCTCGGCGGATTTCCGTTGCACCGTTTTGCTTCACCAGCCAGCAAACCTCTTCAAGCCTGACAGCGTTCAAGAAATCTGGTGAGTGGGTGGAAACAAGAACTTGTCCGCCACGATTGGCGTACAGCCGGAACTCTTCGGCCAACTCAGGCATCAGCGTCGGATAGAGTTGATTTTCAGGTTCTTCTACACACAACAACGGATGGGGGTTGGGGTCATGCAGAAGAACGAGATAGGCGAACATTTTGATCGTTCCATCGGATACATAGCGATCTAAAAATGGTGTTTTAAAGGAGCCATCTTGGAACCGAAGCGTTAAGTAGCCGTCGTCCATCAGCTTGGGCTCGACACCTGCAACTCCAGGTACCCGCTCAGCAATAGTTCTCAAAATGTTGTCAAACGCTTTTGGATGCTGTTCGAAGAGGTACCGAGCCACCAGAGGAAGGTTGTCGCCGGTTTCTGAGAGATGTTCGGCTTCGCCCACAGCCTCTTTTCTTCCACGCGCCGCATTGATATGGAAATCTGAGACATGCCACGATTCAATCAATTGGCGGAATGCTGTGGCGGCTTTGAATCGTTCAAATTGACCCAGTCCTTTGATAGCCAGGGTATCTGGCGCTACCTTTTGGTACTCGCGGTCAAGTTCTTCATCCGAAGTTATGAAGTCCTCTTCGTTCGTAATAGCGAAGCCCTCGCCGTTGGTGAAGTCGAGGAAACGAAATGGACTTCCATAGCGGCCGCGTTTGTAGCGAAGAATTTCGCGCTGAATAAACGGGGCGCCAGCACGCTCACATATCTCTAGGGAATAGGTCACCAGACGCTCAATGCCGCTAATAAGCATTCGGTACTGAATTTCTATAAGGATTGTTTCGTCCGTGGCATCACGGCTGAGAACTTCCCTGAATCGGCCTCGCGAATCTAATGCTTGACGTACTGTGCCCTTGAGGCAATCGTGCAAGAAGCCGAAGACGTCGAAAAGCGTGCTCTTCCCAGAACCATTGGCGCCGACTACGACAAGAAATGAAGGTATGTCAGTCAGGTGGACATCGCGAAAGACCTTGAAATTCTTTAAGCGGATGGATTCAATTTTCACGGGAAAATCCTCTCAGTGCTTTCGGATTGTGCCTCTCTCCGAAAGCGGAAGGGGGAAGATGAGCCTCCAACTCAGGGCCTGCGAAACGCCGCGTTCTGCCGCGCCCAGTGGCGCGACTGCAAATGGTCCAGCCGCACCGTGCCGCCCGTGGACGGCGCGTGCACAAAACGCCCTTCCCCCACATAAATGCCCGCGTGGTTGGGCTGGCTACCGGTGCCAAACACCACCAGGTCCCCGACGCGCAACTCGGCGCCGTCGATGCGGTACCCCCAGTTGTTGAGCTGCGCCACGGTGCGCGGCGGTGGTGTGCCCACCTGGTTGCGGTACACATAACCAATCAGCCCGCTGCAGTCAAAACCCGACTCGGGCGTGTTGCCGCCATAGCGATACGGCGTGCCCACCAGTCCCAGTGCGTGGATGGCGATGTCATGCGCCTGGTCCGCGGTCAGGGGCGGGGTGGTGCGGGTGGGGCCCGACGAAGACGATGAAGGGGCTGGGGGCCGTGAGGTGCCGCAACCGCTCAACACCAACAGGGCGGCGGTGCAGGCTGCAAAAGTCAGGCTGTGAAAAACGCGCATGGGCCGAAGGGTAACGGATGGGGCGCGGTGCATGCGTTGACCCCGTTCCTGCTCTGGGGATATTGGTCAAAAATGCTGCTAGCGCTTGTGCATCAAGCGCTAGCAGCTATCTTTTTTACAACACTTGGGGCGTTACGCCGCTGCGGTTGCGGTTGCGGTTGCGGTGGCTGTCTGGCCCCGCTCCATCAGCCGGTTGGCCACACTGACGATGGCGTTCACGGATGCCGTCACGATGTTGTGGCTGGCGCCCGCGCCAAAGGTGGCGCCGGTTACGCCTTCCAGGGCGGCTTCCACAATCGCCATGGCCTGGGCGTTGGCACCCGTGCCGGTGGCGCGCTCTTCATAGTGGTCTACGCGCAGTGGCAGGCCGAGTGCGTCCACCGTGGCTGCGATGGGCCCGTTGCCCTGGCCGCGAAGCGTCTGGCGTGTGCCGTCGATGGTCACGTCCAGTTCGATGCCCTGGCCATCTTCGTCGAGCTTGTGGCGGTGGCAGGTGATGGCCGCCTGTGCGGAGGCTTGCAGGTACGTGGTCTGGAACAGGCTCCACAGCGCGCCGCCGCTCATTTCGCCCTCGCTGGTATCGGTGTGGCGCTGCACCGCGGCGCTGAACTCCACCTGCATGCGCCGGGGCATCACCACGCCGTGCTCGCGTTCGAGCAAAAAGGCAATCCCGCCCTTGCCCGACTGGCTGTTCACGCGGATCACGCTGTCGTACGTGCGGCCGAGGTCTGCGGGATCGATGGGCAAATACGGCACCTCCCACAGCGCGTTCGGGTCTTGCGCGGCAAAGCCTTTTTTGATCGCATCCTGGTGCGAGCCCGAGAACGCGGTGAACACCAAATCGCCCGCATACGGGTGGCGCGGGTGCACGGGCAGCGAGGTGCATTCTTCCGCAATGCGCGCAACCGAGGTGATGTCCGAAAAGTCGAGGCCCGGGTGTACGCCCTGTGTGTACATGTTCAGCGCAAGCGTGACGATGTCCACATTGCCGCAGCGCTCGCCGTTGCCAAAGAGGCAGCCTTCCACGCGGTCGGCCCCGGCCATCATGGCCAGCTCGGCAGCCGCCACGCCGGTGCCCCGGTCGTTGTGCGGGTGCACCGACAGCACGATGTGCTCGCGTGGCGCAAGGCGCCGGTCCATCCACTCGATCTGGTCGGCGAACACGTTGGGTGTGGCGTTCTCCACCGTGGTGGGCAGGTTGATGATGATGGGGCGGCCGGGGCCAGTGTTCCAGGCGGCAATGGCTGTCTGGCAGGCCTTGAGCGACACGTCCAGCTCGGTGGCGCTGAAGGTCTCGGGCGAGTATTGCAAGGTCCACTGCGTGGCGGGCTGCGCGTCGGTGAGCTGCTTGAGGAAGGCTACGTGGTGGTGGATGAGCTGCATCACCTGCGTCACGTTCATGCCGAACACAATGCGCCGCCACGCGGGGGCCGTGGCGTTGTACAGGTGCACGATGGCGCGGGGCGCGCCCTTCACAGCCTCCACCGTGCGCGCGATCAGGTCTTCGCGCGACTGGGTCATGACCATGATGGTCACGTCGCCGGGGATCAGGTCCTCGTCGATGAGGCGGCGCACAAAGTCAAAGTCTGTCTGCGATGCAGCCGGAAAGCCGACCTCGATCTCCTTGAAACCGATGCGCACCAGCTCCTGAAAGAGCTTCATCTTGCGCTCGCCGTTCATCGGCTCGAACAGCGCCTGGTTGCCATCGCGCAGGTCGGTAGAGAGCCACACGGGCGCGTGGGTGATGCTGCGGTTGGGCCACTGGCGGTCGGTGAGCGGCACGGGGGCGATCGGCTGGTATTTGGTAGCGGGCTTGGCAATCATGAGAGGCTCCACGAACGGTGTGCAGTGCGCGCAATGTGAGGCGTTGCACTGCAGGTCAAACGAAATGAAGAAGACAAAACGTGTGACATCCCCTGCAGCCCTTTGCATGTGCAAAGGCTGGTTCGCGGGCCGGGGTCAGGGGGAAATCAGGTGTTGCGCTGAGCGGATCAGGCAACGGTGGCGAACGCAGGCAGACCCCGGCCAAGCACTAGTAGGCTTAGCGATAGGGTGGGTAGGAGCATGCTGCGTTGCATAGGAGGCTGAAGATAGCACAGGCTTGCTGCAGTGCGCAATAATTTATGCAAAAAGTGCCTCTAGCGCTTGATGAATAAGCGCTAGTAGCTATCAAAACAGTAGTAAATACTGCTGATAGGATGGCGCCTTCCGCCTTGCCGCCACCCCCTTTGCTTCATCAGGAGACCCTGTCATGCCCTACATGCTGCTCATCATGGAACCCCACGGACAGCGTGCTGAGCGGGGGCTGGTTGGCGGGCAAGAGGCCTATGCGCGCATGCTGCAGTTTGGTGGCAGGCTAAAGGCCCGGGGCCTGCTGCGCGCCACCGAGTCGCTGGCCTCCACCGACCAGGCCGTGCGCCTGCAGGTGCGCGAGGGTCAGACCCGGCTGGTGGACGGCCCGTTTGCCGAAACCAAAGAAATGGTGGGTGGATTTTTCCTGCTCGACTGCGCCACGCGCGAAGAGGCCCTGGCCATCGCCAGCGAATGCCCGGCCGCCGAGTGGGCCACCATCGAGGTGCGCGAAGTGGCGCCCTGCTATCACGGCGCTTGAATGTTTACCGCCCGATCGCACCAGACCGCTGAAACTCCGCAAACTGCTCTGCGGGCATGGGTCGCGCAAACACGTACCCTTGCAACACGTCGCATCCCTGTGCAATCAGATAGTCGGCCTGTTCACGCGTTTCCACACCCTCTGCCGTGACCTGCAGTCCCAGACCATGGGCCAATGCCACGATGGCCGTGACGATGGTGCGGCTGTGCTCCTGATGGGGCAGGTCTTTGACAAAACTTCGGTCGATCTTCAGGCGCCGCATCGGCAATTGGCGCAGATAGGACAGCGACGAATAGCCGGTACCGAAATCATCGATTGCCAGATGGATGCCCAACTGACTGAGCCGGTGCAGCGTGTGGGCGCCCGCTTCCATATTTTCCATCAGCACGGTTTCGGTCAGTTCAATTTCCAGTCGATGCGCTGGCAGCTGCTCCTCTCGCAGAATATCCATCACCCGCTCCAGAAAGTGCGGGTCGCCCAGTTGGCGGGCCGAGATGTTGACCGCCACGCGCAGTGATGTGTCTGCGTCCCATGCTGCTGCGGCGCGGCATGCGGTGCGCATCACCCAGTAGCCCAGCGGAACAATGAGGCCGCTTTCCTCGGCCACCGATACAGCTTCCAGCGGGGGCACGCTGCCCAGTTCGGCATGGGTCCAGCGCAACAAGGCTTCAGCTCCTACCAGCGATTCCCCCGCGCACGAGAACAGCGGTTGGTAGTGGATGGCCAGTCCACTGCCGTTTTCCAGTTCCATGCGCAGCGCGTGTTCAATGGCTTGCCTGCGTGCCACCGCCTGGTTCATCGACGCTTCAAACCGTACACACCGGTTCTTGCCCATGTCTTTGGCGCGGTACATGGCGGTGTCTGCGTTGCTGACAAGTCCGTCCATGTCCGACGCGTCGTCTGGAAACGTGGCGATGCCCGCGCTGCACGTCACGTTGACCTGCTGGCCCACTTCTGTATAGGCCGTCTGAAACACGCCAACGATTCGCTGGCCGTATTTTTCCAGTGCCGCTTCATCCATATCCAGCCGCAGAATCATCGCGAACTCGTCGCCTCCCAGGCGCGAGATAGCGTCCGCGCCGCGCACCACCGACTGCAGGCGCCGGGATACCTGGCGCAAAAGCCCATCGCCCGCTGCGTGCCCAAAGGTGTCGTTGAGGGTCTTGAAATTGTCCAGGTCGATGTAGATCAATGCGACCCTGCCTTTGGTGCCCTTCGCCCGCTCGATTTCTCCCGCAAGCCGCTCGTTGAAGGCGTGCCGGTTTCCGATGCCCGTGACGGCATCCGTATGTGCCAGGGCGTGCAGGAGATTCTCTGCATCGCGTACGGCCGCCCTGCTGCGCAACACCATCGCGGTGGCAATGCCCATCAGGCATCCGGCAATCAGCAAGGCACTCAGGAAGCGGATGCCCAGGCGTTTGTACACGGAGCTCATGGACTTGCGGATGTACAGCGTTCCGCCCACCGAGGCGGGGGCTTCGATGGACTGTGCAATTTCAAGAACGCGCAGTCCGGCTCGCTCAGCGTTTTCACCCATGCCCAAGGCGGCCAGGTTGGTCGGAAAGTCTGGATCGCGCAGGCGCACATAGTGCGCAAACAACACGCCGTCCGCGTCGTACACGCCAGCGCCGATGACCGCGGGGGACGCCTTGAGTGCGCCCAGCATTTCGTTGGCCGTATGGGGATCTCGAAAGACCAAGGCGGCGGAAATGTTGTCCGCAACGATAGCGGCTTCCACGCGGCTGTCTTGCAGCATGGCGCTGCGGCTGCTCCAGTAGTCGATGCCCGTGATGGCCAGCACCACGGTCACCAGCGCCATCCCGGCTGCCAAGATGCCTGTGGATACCAGCCGCGAGGACAGCAGGGGCTCCATCCGTTCTTGAGGCCGTGCAGTCTCTGTGGACGTCGTGTTTTTCACTTGCCTGCCCTGGCCAGTCGAAGCAGCCGGGAACTCACACTCAATCCCGCCGCCGAAGCCGCGTCTGCGCGGATGCCAAACACCACGCGACCGTCCACCTGGTACAGCGTGATCATGATGTCAGGGTGGGCAAACGTCACTTCCTCTGCAATCGTCAAGATACCGTGCTCTGCAGGGAGGGACTTGAGTGCGCCCAGCACTTGTTCCACATCGGCTGAGTGCATCACCACCATCTGGCAACTGCGCAGTTCCCGGATCTCCAACAGCCTCACCCGGATGATCCGGCCCTTGCGCGCGGGCCTGCCTTCGAGCGCGGTCAGTGGTCGCTTCAAGGGGCTGAACGCTGATACACAGATCGTCCAGTCGCCAGTGCCGCTAGCGCTGGCACTGGCGCTGTTATCAGGCCATTCAATGAACTGGATAAAGTTGAAGACGTAAGCCGACTTGAGGTCGAGTTCGCCGGCAGAGGTATCGGCGCGCGCCATCGCGCCCCAGCAAAATGCCCACAGCCCAATCAGCAATGTGGCGCGAAAATGCAGCGCGGTGGGCATGGGGTCAGAACGCGTATGCCAGCTTCACGCGGTAGGTCCGACCATTCTGTCGGATCGAGTCTTCCCGTGTGTCAAACGAGGCCGGATCCGCATGGCGTTTGTCGAATACGTTGTAAATCCCCAAAGACACATCGGTCTGCCCAATACGGGTCGAAACCGTGAGGTTCGTCACCACGTGCCCTGGCAACTGCGCATTGCGTACCGTTCGGCGCGGGCCGATGCCCACTGCTTCGATGCCATATCGCGCCGATGCCCAGTCCCACCCCGCCGGCGCGCGCAATGAATCAGACCATTGCACTTTGAGCAGGTGCGCTGGCGCGTTGGTCAAGGTTGCATCTCTCACCATGTCGCGCGCCTTTTGCCAACCGTAAGCCGCTCGAATGCGCGCGTCCCCGCTCAGGCGTTGTTCGATTTCAGTCTCTACACCCAGCACGCTGACACCGCGGGCGTTGTTGAAGGTGAACCGATCGCTCTCACCGGCGTCGGCCAACGAGATGAGACCAGTGACTTGCGAGCGAAAAACCGTCAACAGCATGCGGGTTGCGCCGGTGGGCGAGTGCTCAATCGCCAACTCCGTGGTGCGCACCTTTTCGGACCGCAAGCGGTGAGCTTCCACAACGCCTCCGGGCAGGTCTACCCGGTAGTCGCGCTCATACGCATTGGGCGGGCGATATGCCGTGCCGTGCAGCAGCTTGAGGGCAGTTGACGGGTTCCACCAGTACACCAGCCCCAACCGGGGGTTTACGCTGCCAGCGCTGCCGGTCTGCTTGCCCCAGCGCAGGCCGGTGTGCAGCGTGAGCGTAGGCGTCAGCGCGAATTCATCTTGAACATAGATGGCTACCGCGTCACCCTGGCTGCTCGCATTCAGATACTGCGCCGCAACAGGCGCCACGTCGTCGTTGGTTTGGCGGATGCTGGTGTCCCGCCGGTAGTCGACACCCCAGGAAAGCTTGTGCTGCGCCACGGCCGTGCTGACCCACTGCCATTCGGTGCCCCACCACCGGCCCGTGCCCACGTCGCGGTTGAGCGTGAGGGGTGGGTAGTCATACACGTAGTCGCCCACGTAGCGGTACTGCCCCGCATGCAGACGGCCGGTGAACGTGAGCGAGGGCTGCAACTGGGCGGTGTACTCCGCGGCCACGCGGGTGGTGGTGTCGATGAACCGGGAGCGCGGGTCATTGAAAACTTGCGAGAACGAGGCGGTGGGAATGCCTTTGTTGCGTTCACCGTGGGCCAGAGTCAGGGTCAGCCCTTCGCGCTGCATGCGAGCGAAAAACTGCGTACTGCGGTCGAAATCCAGGCGCTGTGCCACACCATGGTGAGTGTCGGGTGAGTCAAACGCGGAGAAATATTGGTCTGCGCCGCGGGTGGTGGATCGCGTCGCTGCGATCAGCCAGTCGGTGCCCAGCGAGTCAACTGTGCCCAGTGAGAAACGTGCCCTCGCGCTGCCGTGGCTGCCCGCTTCAACGCTGACCTGCGGTCCGCTCAACTGGTGGCCCGTGCGTGTGATGACGTTGATCACTCCGAAAAACGCATTGGCACCGTACACGGCCGAGCCAGGGCCGGGGACAAACTCCACCCGCTCCACCAAGTCCAGATCAATCGGAAACTCGGTGCCTATCGTGGCCTGGTCGTAAAGGTTGTCGTTAAAACGCACACCGTTGACCAGCAGCAGGACGCGGGTGTTGTAGTCGCCCGGCGTGGCAAAACCCCGGTTGCCCAAAAAATGGTAGGCGCGGTCGTAGGAGATATACAGGCCCCGCATGCTTCCCAGGACATCGGCCAGGGTGCGGTAGCCAAACGCGCGGATGTCCTCTGCCGTAACCACGCTGACCACCGCGGGGGCCTCCAGGAATGTCTGCGCATATCGGCTGGCGGTGGTGATCTCCATCTGCACCAGTTGCTCCAGCGACAAATGGGCGATGTCCGACTGCGCCGCCGCAGGCCCACTGCAGGCCGTGCACAGCGCCAGAACGGCAAGCCGAGGCCAGGGAATCAGGTTGTGGGCTTCTCGTTTCATGGGGCGTGTACTCGGTGCGGTAAAGACCCATCAGGAAAAGGAAAATATTTACAAAGTGTATCAATTGACCCCTCGAAGAGTTGTAACGGGCAGATCTCCAAAATGTAAAACCTGCAGTCTGCGACGGGCTGCGGCTCTTGCTTGGCACCGCCCACACACCGCTTGCAGCACCCACAGCGAAGAGGTAGGGGGGCCGACCTGCTACCTATTTCACAAATAAATCAGACGATTTCGCATGGAGTGTCGATCTGGCGAGGGTTCATCCGTCGTAGCGGTGAGGCAACGGAATTCGCTGTTGCCACCTTGCTCCCGTCATTTCAAGGAGAACCCCCATGCGATTCATGATCATCGTCAAAGCCACGCCCGAGTCCGAGCAAGGCTGCATGCCCACCGCCGCCCTGATGGCCGAGATGGCCCGCTACCACGAAGAATTGGCCCAAGCGGGCGTGCTGCTGGACGGCAGCGGCCTCAAACCCACCTCGCAGGGCTGGCGTGTGCGCTACACCGCCAGCGGCCGCACCGTGACCGATGGGCCCTTTACCGAAACCAAAGAACTCATCGCGGGCTACACCCTGATCCAGGTGCGCAGCCGCGACGAGGCGCTGGAATGGACGCGCCGCTTTCCCAACCCGCGCGGCGAAGGGCTGGAGGCCGAGATCGAAGTGCGCCAGCTGTTCGAGATGGAGGACTTTGCAGGCATCGATGGCGTGGAGCAGTTTCGCGACCTCGAAGCCCTGCGCGGCTGATTGCGGTTTTTGGCTTGATTTGCCTTTTGAGGACACACCACCATGATCAAGACCATCGCTCTCGTGCTGTTGGCGGCGCTGGGGCTGTTCCTGGCCTTTGCCGCCACCCGCCCCGACACCTTTCGCGTGGAGCGCAGCCGCGTCATCTCCGCCCAGCCCGATCGCGTGTACGGCGTTATCCACGACTTGCGCCAGTTCAACACCTGGAACCCGTACGAACGCAAGGACCCCGCCGCCCAAGGCCAATACAGCGCCACCACAGCGGGCCCCGGTGCGCGATACGCCTGGCAGGGCGACAAGGTGGGCACCGGCAGCATGGAAATTGTCGAAGCCACAGCCCCGGTGCGCGTGGCGATGAAGCTCGACTTTGTGGCCCCGTTTGAAGCCCACAACCAGGTTGAGTTCACGCTGCAACCCGAAGGGGCGGGCGCCACGCGCGTGACCTGGGCCATGCACGGCCCTGTGCCCTATCTCGCCAAGATCGTGCACCTGGTCTTCAACATGGACCGCATGGTCGGGCAAGACTTTGAAGACGGCCTGGCCAATCTGCAGGCCCAGGCGCAAAAGCCAGCAGGCTGAGCCGCAACGTCTTTTGCCAAACCCCGAATTTCCCTTTACCGTTTCACCCCTTCAGGAGTTTTCCATGCACAAGCAAATCTTCGTGAACCTGCCTATTGAGAGCATGGCCCGCTCGCAGGCGTTTTTTCGTGCGCTGGGTTACGACTTCAACCTCGAGTTCAGCAACGACCAGGGCGCATGCCTGGTGGTGGGCGAGAACCTCTTTGTGATGCTGCTCATCAAGGATTTTTACGCCACCTTCACCCGCAAGACCATTGCCGATGCACGCTCCACGTCCGAGGTGCTGCTGTGCTTCTCGTGCGACAGCCGCGAGGAGGTCGATGCCCTCACCCACAAGGCCGTTGCAGCGGGCGGCACCACGCCCCGCCCGGCGCAAGACCTGGGTTTCATGTACTCGCAGTCCTTTGACGACCTGGACGGCCATACCTGGGAATTTGTGCACATGGTGGATTCCAGCAAAGCGCTGGGCTAAGCCGGCGTGAGCGCGCCCACCCTGCCCGACCGCGATGCCCTGCACCGCACCATCGACTCGGTGTGGCGCATCGAGGCCGCGCGCATCATCGCCAGCGTGGCGCGCATGACACGCGACGTGGGCCGGGCCGAAGAACTGGCGCAAGACGCGCTGGTGGCCGCGCTGGAGCATTGGCCCGCCACTGGCCTGCCCGCCAACCCGGCCGCATGGCTGATGACCACGGCCAAGCGCCGCGCCATCGACCACCTGCGCCAGCGGGCACTGCACCAGCGCGAAAACGAGGCGCTGGGGCAGGATCTGGACGCGCTGCAAGCCCAGTACGCCCCCGACGTGGTGGACACCCTCATGGATGCGCAGCAGGACGACATCGGCGACGACCTGCTGCGCCTCATCTTCACGGCCTGCCACCCGGTGCTGCCCACCGAGGCACGCGTGGCCCTCACGCTGCGGCTGCTGGGCGGCTTGTCCACGGCAGAAATAGCGCGCGCTTTTTTGGTGCCCGAGCCCACCATTGCCCAGCGCATCGTGCGTGCCAAACGCAGCCTGTCGGCCGCCCACGTGCCATTTGAAGTGCCGGGTGCTGCCGAGCGTGCCCCGCGCCTGGGCTCGGTGCTGGAGGTGATCTACCTCATCTTCAACGAAGGCTACGCCGCCACGGCAGGCGACGACTGGATGCGCCCCGCGCTGTGTGGCGAGGCGCAGCGCCTGGTGCGTGTGCTGGCCAGCCTGGCGCCCGATGAGCCCGAGGTGCAGGGCTTGGTCGCGCTGCTGGAGATTCAGGCCTCGCGCCTGCCCGCACGCACCAACACGCAGGGCCAGCCCGTGCTGCTGATGGACCAGGACCGCGCACGGTGGGACCCCCTGCTGGTGCGCAGAGGGCTGGCCGCGCTTGACCAGGCCGAGCAGCTGGCCCGTGCGGGCCACGCATGGGGGCCGTATGCGCTGCAGGGCGCAATTGCCGCCTGCCATGCGCGCGCAAGGCGGGCGGAGGACACCGACTGGCACCACATCGTTGCGCTGTATGACGCCCTGCTGCAGGTGGCACCCTCCCCCGTGGTGGCGCTGAACCGCGCCGTGGCGGTGGGCATGGCGCTGGGGCCTGCGGCAGCGCTGGCGTTGGTTGATGCACTGGCCGCAGAACCCAGCCTGCGCCACTACCACTGGCTGCCCAGCGTGCGCGGAGACCTGTTGGCCAAGCTGGGGCGCCAGCCCGAGGCGCGGGCTGAGTTTGAACGCGCCGCCAGCCTGACGCGCAACATGCCGGAAAAGGCGCTGCTGCTGGCGCGTGCGTGCGAGGAATGAAATGAATCCCCGCCTGCCGGTCGCTTTGCACCTGGGCTGGGCAGATTCAGCGCCGTTTGTGTCTTTTGACCTTCTGACCCTGCGGCACGGCCGTCTTGGGCGCCAGGCCCAGCGCCGCGCGCGCCAGGGTATCGGCTGCGCCATTGCGGTGGCGGGGCACCCACTGCAGGTCGATGTGCGCAAACTGCTGCAGTGCGCTGCGCGCCTCGTCAAACAGCGGCGCCAGCCGCGCAATGGGCGCGACAGCGTGGGGCCCCAGCTGCGCTACCAACACGCTGCTGTCGCTGATGACACGCACGGTGGTGGACTTTGCAACCACCTGCTGCGCAAGCCATTGCAGGGCCGCAAGCAGCGCGCGCAGCTCGGCCTCGTTGTTGCAGCCGGTAAAAGTGGTGGCTTCTGAAATGTGGTGCTGCGTGACGCCATCAGGCGAGACCAGCACCGCGCCCAGGCCCATGCGCCCGGGGTTGGGCACGGCGCTGCCGTCGCAATAGACCACCCAGTGGGCGGTGTCCGGGATCACGTGCGCAGTCGGGCTTATTTGTAAAACGCTTCGACCTTGCCCTTGAGCTTGATCATCAGCGGCTGGCCCTTGCGGTCCACGGTTTTGCCTTCAGGCACCTTCACCCAGCCTTCGCTGACGCAGTATTCCTCGACATCGGTGCGGTCCTTGCCGTTAAAGCGGATGCCGATGTCGTGCTGGAAGACCTCGGCCACGTGGTGCGGGCTGCGGGGGTCTACCGACAGGTGGTCCGGCAGGGGTGGCGGGTTGGTGGTTGAGGAGGATGTGGTGGTGGCGTCGGTCATGCGAAGGGCTCTGGGTCAGACAAGCAGGAGAAGAAACGAAACAAAAAACTGAAAGCGCGGATTCTCCGGGATTTGCTCCCGCAGCAATTCGCCATACCTCTATCGCCCCTATCGACCCAGGGGCGCCACACCGATCAGCCAGGCATGCGCCCAGAACGCAAAGACCAGCCACGCCACGGCTCCCACCACCACGGCCACGCCCGTGCCTGCAGCCGTTCCGGGCGCGTACACGGTGTTCTGCGCGCGGTCGCGCTGGCGCGCAGCGCGAAAGCTCAGCACCGCCCACAGCAAGAAGCTGCCAAACAGAACCACGTCGGCCAGGTTGCCGTTGGACAACAAATGCGCCAGCGCCCACACCTTCACCCCCAGCACCATGGGGTGGTGCAGCCGGGCCTTGATGGCGTTGCGCGGCACGTAGGTGGCGGCCAGCAGGATGAACGCAATCAACGTCAGCAGCGCCGCAGCGTGCCGCATGCCGATGGGCGGCACCCACAGCACCACCGGCTGCTGCCGCGCCAGGCCATAGCCCCAGATGATGAGCACCAGCCCCACGGCAGATACCACCGAATACAGCCCCTTCCACGGCATCTCGCCCCACCGCGCCAACGTCTGCGTGCGCCAGCCATTGGCCACGATGCGTACCGAGTGCACGCCCAGAAACAGCACCAATCCTAGAACGAGGAACAACATGGCAAAACCTTTCATCGGGGGTCGTGATGTGCGTATTTTTATGGCAGCTGCTCTACAGGTCCGCCTACACAGTGCCAGCCGCGAGTATGCCGGGATTCTGTAGAAAATACGAGTCAAAAGCGCCGCTAGCGCTTATCCATCAAGCGCTAGCAGCTATTAATTTGGTAGTAAATGACGCTGCCTTTGGGCTCTGGGCTCTGGGGGCTGTGCCCCCTCACACCATCGCAACCGTCGCAACCCCCGATGTCGCATGCTGGGCCAAAAGCGCCCCTACCTTGGGCTTGGCGCAGCGCTGCAGCGTTTGCAGCAGCGCGTAGCTGGGTTCGGCCACGCGCCACAACGTGCGCAGGTCGTGCTGCATGCGCGCCAGCAGCGCGGCGGCCATCTCGGCATCGGCCAGCGCCCGGTGGGCTTGGCCCGTGCGCGGCAAGCCGTGAAAGTCCACCAGCGTCCCCAGCTTGTGGCTGGGCGCCTGCGGGTACAGCCGCCGCGACAGCAGCACCGTGCACGCAAACGGCTGCTGCGCAGGCAGCCCCGCCAAGGCCAGCTCGGCCTGCCAGAACTTGCTGTCAAACGACGCGTTGTGCGCCACCATGGGCGCGTTGCCCACAAAACGCGCGGCGTCTTGCATCACCCCCGCCGCATCGGGCGCGGCGTTCACCATGGCGTTGGTGATGCCCGTCAGTTGCGTGATGAAAGACGGTATCCACGCCCCGGTGTTCATGAGACTCTGGAACCTGTCCACCACCTGGCCTTTTTCGAGCAGTACGATGGCCACCTCAGTGGCACGTGCGCCCTGGCCGGGCGAGATGCCGGTGGTTTCAAAGTCGATGACGGCGATGGGGGGCATGGGGACTTGGACGCGAAAAAGAAGGATTGTGCCGCCGCGCTCGTCTGGGGTTCCGCCAGCATGAATACGTGTCCTAAACTGCCCCACCCATTTTCTGAATGGATGGATAGATGGAGTGGGCACGCGGTGCCAGTGAATACAAAGAGGTCCTGGCAGCTCGCACCGCGAAGCGCTTGCCGCCGCTACCCCCGCGCAGCAAGCGCTGGCGCAGCAGTTGCGCCAGAATGTCACCACCATTGCAGCGAAGGAGCACAACGTTCAGCAACCTGTGGCGCTGGAGGCCGCAGCGAATTACCTGGAGGCGGAGCTGGTGTCGTATGGCTACCAGGTCCGGCTCCAAGAGTTTGTAGCGTCGGGTGTGAAGGTGCGCAATCTGGAGGTCACCATCCCCAGCCAAAACGCCCCCGGACAGCGGGTGATTGTGGTGGGCGCCCATTACGATTCGGCCCACGAAACGCCGGGTGCCAACGACAACGCCACGGGCACTGCCGCAGTGCTGGCGCTGGCCAAGAAACTCAAGGCTCTGGGCGCCACGGCACAGTCGGATGTGATGTTGGTGCTGTACACGAACGAAGAGCCGCCCTATTTCAAAACCCCGCTGATGGGCAGCCGCGTGCACGCGCAGGCGTTGAAGGCGCGGGGCGTGCCCGTGACGGCCATGCTGTCGCTGGAGACCATGGGCTACTTTTCAGACGATGCCGGGTCACAAAAGTACCCGTGGCCCCTGAATCAGTTCTACCCCACGCAGGGTGACTTTATTGCGTTTGTGGCCACCACCGCCGACCTGGGGCCGGTGCGCACGGGGGTTCGGTCATTCCGGTCCCACAGTGCATTTCCGTCGGAGGTTATTGCGGCGCCTCGGTTCATACCAGGGGTGGACTATTCAGACCACGCGGCCTACATCGACGCAGGCTATCCCGCGTTGATGGTGACGGATACGGCACCCTACCGGTATCCGCACTATCACACTGCCCAGGACACGCCCGACAAGGTCGACTTCGACCGGCTGGCCCGCGTAGTTCAGGGGTTGGAGGCGGTGGTACGCGATCTGGCGCTGCAGCCTTAACGCCTCAAAACATGGGCGGGCAGGGTGAGCCATAGCGCGCTGGCGCTCAATGCCCTTGAGCGCGTGGATGCTCCATAAAAAACCGCAGCATCTCCTGGGTGGCGCCCACACCGCGCGGGTCGGTGTGGCTGCCGCCCGCGTGCCCGCCGGCCCACGCATGCCCCGCGCCCTGCAGCACCCAGTGCTCGGCCACGACCTGGCCGGGCGATGCCTTGGCCGCAGAGGCGCTGCCCGCCAGCGAATACACCGTGCGGGTATAGCCCTGCCCGCTGGCCGACTTGCCCTGTTGCACGGCCTTCACGGTGGCTGGTTCGCCGCCGGGGGCGGTGGCCCGTGCGCTGAGCGCGGCCTGGATCAATTGCTCGCCGTTGTGGGCGTGCACCGTGGGGTCGGCATCGCCATGGAACACGATGGTGGGTGGGGGTGGTAGCGCGGTTGCGTCAGCAGTGTGGGCGGTGGCCCCCGGTTTGGCGCCATTCTTCATCGCCGACAACGCGCCCATCACGTTGTGCGCAGCCCCTGCTTGCAGCCCAGAGTGCACGCCCACCGCAGCAAACACATCGGGGTATTCGCGCCCCAGCAGTGCAGCCATGGCGCCGCCCGCCGACAGGCCCGCCACGTACACGCGCTGCGCATCCACGTGGTGGCGCGCCATCACGTCCTGCACCATGGCCACCAGCATTGCGGGCTCGCCGCCGCCCCGGTGCTGGTCGCCGGGGCGAAACCAGTTCCAGCAGCCGTTGGGGTTGGCGCTGTGGGGCTGTTCGGGGTACAGCACCAGGGCGTTGGCCGGTGCGGCGGCCGCGTTCATGCCGGTGCCGGTGGCAAAGTCCTCGGGGTTCTGCGTGCAGCCGTGCAGCATCAGCACCAAGGGCATGGGTGATCCTGCGGCAGCGCCCGGGGGTACGTACAGGTGGTAGTGGTGTTGGTGCCGTGCACCCGCGTGGGTGAAGGCGATGCGCGTAAAGCTGCCGGGCGGTTCTGCCTGTGGGTGGGGGGCGGCTGCGGTTGTGGCCGCGCCCTGGGCGGCTTTTGGGGGCGCACTGGAGCTGTTGCGGTCGACGACCACCACGTCTTCGACATCGGCCTGGCTGCCGGGGCGGCGCCACAGTGGGGCGTTGGCAGAGGCGGGCTTTGGGGGGGCGCCGGGCAGGGCGGTACCCGCGCTGGCGGGTGCGGGCGGGCTGCTGTGTCGTGTCACGGCTGTACCCAGTGCCTGCTGCAGGGTCCGCGTCGCATCGGCCAGGTGGCCGCTGCGCACCAACTGGGTGGCTTCGCCCATCAGTTGTTTGAGGTTAATGTTCCAGTCCATGGGGACTCCTTGGTTGTGGGCGCGCACGCCGGTGGCCCGCTGTGGGCCGTGTAGTAGGGATTCACTCAGTGCATGCGCCCCGCCAGCGCGGTTTTGACCTCGGCACTGGCATGGAACGCGCCCAGCACCGTCACCGAAGCAATGGTGGCCTGCGCCAATGCGGGCGGCACGTCGTCGTCGATGCTGGCCAGGCCCAGTACCCGGATCTCCAGCGCCTGGCCGGCCGCCTGCACGGCCTCCAGCTCGGCCCGGCCAAAACGCTGCAACCCCAGCACAAGCATCTTGCGGGCCACCACCTGGCGAACGGCGTCGTTCTGCGCGGTCAGCTGGTTGCGGATGGCGGTGCGGATGAAATCGGTGCGGTTGGCGTAAAAGCCTTCGGACACCAGCAGGTCGATGTGCCCCAGGTCGACAAAACCCAGGTTGATGGTGACTTTTTCAGACTCGGGCACCTTGCTTCGAGAGGCGATAGGGACGATATTGCTCATCACAGAACTCCAAAAACATCCATGTGGATGGTGTATGGATGTCAATTGGATGTTTATTGCGAATTTTCAAGAGGCCGGCAAGAGAATGACCAGAGAAGGACAAGATAAGGACAAGAGAACGACAAAGAAAAAGAGCCCGTAGGCTCCTGTTTCGAATGCATGCTATTAAATATGTAGCTATCAGCGCATGCTGAATAAGCGCAAGATGCCAATTTCCCTCGATTTTTCAGCCACATGTGGCCTGAGGCGGGGCTCGGCAGCTGCTCCAAGTTGGCGCGTGCAGGTCATGCATCCGGGCGCGCCAACTTTGCGAGGCACCGTCCTGATTGCCTCAAGACAAGGTCAGCTCTTTGTGCTCACCAAGGTCGCGCGGTTGCTCGCCCTTGATGGCGGTCTTGGCCATCTTGAAGATCTGCACCATCTTGCTTTCGTCCACATCCCAATACTCGGCATGGCGGATGCGCACGACCAGCAGCGCAAGATCCGGGTCGGACACACCGCCCGGGAACCACGCTTTGGCCATGGGCGACCACAGCGCTTCCTTCTGGCCACGGTCGTCCACAAAACGGGCCTGACCCGACAGCGAAACATAGCTGTCGTCGTCCGGATTGGCGTAAGACACGTTGACCTCTCCATCGGTTAGCAAGCGTTCGTACAGCTCGCCGGATTTGGAGATAAAAAAGTACAACTCACTTTGCTCGTCAAATTTGCGGTTCTGCGTGGTGAGCGGGTGTGCATGGAGCATGCCGGTCGACGTGCGGTGAGTCAGCATCCCAAAACGGATGTCCTTGATGAGTTTCCAAAGGGTTTCGTGGGCGGCGGTGTCGTGTTGCATGAGGGCTCCAGTGAAAGGGACTATCGCTTCACTGTAGGTTGCAACCGCAGGGGGCAGCGTCGTCCCCGAGGCCGGATTGGCGTGGGGAGATGTCTGACAAAGGCTCCGGCGACTTGGAGCGCTAGGGATGTCCTGCATAACCCTCGCGAGGGTGGTAGTGCAGATTGCGATGGGCCGCAAGGCGTCTTTTCTTGCCAATAGCCGTGCTATTGGCAAGAAAAGCAACGCAGCGAACCGCCCGAGCCCGCGCTATCACAGACCGCAGGGAGTTATGCAGGACGTCCCTAGACGTTGGTGAGCGCGCGGCGTACGGCCCTTTCGAGCGCAGGGAGATCGTCCGCAATGGTTTTGAAGAGAATTTCGTGCGTAACTTGCTCGTACCCGTGCGCGAGAATGTTGCGCAGACCGATGACTTTTCGCCAAGGGATTTCTGGCAGCTGTTGGGTTCGATGGGTGTCCACGCGGTACGCCGCTTCGCCCAGGTTGATGAACAACTTTTCAACGGCAAGGCACAACACGCGTTGCTGCGAGAACTCTGTGGCGCTCAACGGCGCTACGAGGGCGCTACGAGGGCGCTACGAGGGCGCGCAGTTCTTGCACAAACTGCAGCATGTCAGCCAAGTGCGCGGGTGTTCTATCCACCGTCATTGGAACAGTGGGCGCAGCTGTGGCTCGATGGCGCTGCGCCGGTAAGGGTTGTTGAGCACAGAGGGAAACGCCAGATCAATCTTGCGACCATCAAACGCAGCCGACAACTCGTCCTGCATGTCCACCAAGGCAAAACCACTGGGGGCCTCACCAGGGATGAACTCCACCAGCAAGTCCACGTCGCTGTCGGCGCGCTCCTGATCTATGGCTGCAGAGCCAAACATCTGTAAGCGACGCACGTGGTAGCGCCTGCAGATGTCTGCAATGTGGGACTGAAGGGAGGGGCCGATCTGCATGGGCGGAATTATGAGGGAGGCCCCGGCAAAAGGGCGTGCGAATGCGATGGCAGTGCGGTCAAGCCTTCTTCAAAAACTCCGACTTGAGCAACATGCTGCCCAAATCGGTTTTGCAGTCCACGTTGTGCCCGTCTGCGCCATCGACCAAGCGGATGCTCTTGATCTTGGTGCCCTTCTTGAGGCTCGACGACGAGCCCTTGACCTTGAGGTCTTTCACCAGAATCACGGCGTCGCCATCGGCCAGGGGGTTGCCGTTGGCATCACGCACCACGCCATCGCCCGCATCTGCCGAGTCTGTGTCTGCGCTGTCCGCCACCTGCGGCCATTCAAAGGCGCAGTCGGGGCACACGTAGTTGCTGGCGTCGGGGTAGGTGTTCTCAAGACCACATTGGGGGCAGGCGGGCACGGTGTTTGGCATGGGTTGTCAGTGGGGATGGAAGATTGGAGGGTGCTAAGCATGGCGCCTGGCGCATGGAACTGGCGCGGCCAAATGCCGGTGCCACCGTGGAGCGGGCTTTGCCCGGCCAGGGGTGGCGTCCCCCTGGGGGAAGGCGCCGCAGGCGACTCAGGGGGCATCCTATAGCGGCGCGCGTTGCTCCAGCGCAAACGGCGGCAAGCCTTTGAGCAAGCGCTGCCCGTAGCTGGTGCGCGTCAGGCGCTTGTCGTAGCAATACACATGCGCCTGGTCTTCTTCGGTGCGAATCGCGCGGCCCACCCATTGCGCAAGGCGGATGGCGGTGGCGGGCACCACCAGTTCGCTGAACGGGTCGCGGCCCACGGCGCGCAGCCATTCGGCGCGGGCCTCGCCCACCGGGTCGTCGGGCGGGGCAAACGGCAGCTTGGTGATGAAGACCGATTCGCACAATCTGCCCGGCAAATCCAGCCCTTCGCCAAACGACTGCATGCCGAAAATGACCGAGGGCTCGCCACCCTCTACCCGCTCGCGGTGGCGCTTGAGCAGCTGCGTGCGCGGCAGCGCGTTTTGCACCAGCACCACACTGCGCATGGCGGTGGGCAATGCGTCCACAGCCTGGCGCATTTGTTCGCGCGAGGTGAACAGCACCAGCGCGCCGTATTCCACGCGCGCAATGTCGTGCAGCAGCGCATCGACCATTTCGGCGGTGAACTGCGCGGCGTTCTTGGGGTCGGCGTGGGTTTCGGCCGCAATCAGCGTGCCCTGCGCGGCGTAGTTGAACGGGCTGGCTACCTCCAGCGACGTGGCCGCCTCGTCGCCATGCAGGCCCGCTTCACGCAGAAAAAATTCAAAGTTGCCGCAGCTGGTCAGCGTGGCCGATGTCAGCACCGCGCCGCGCACGGCGCTCCACAGGTGGTTGCGCAGCGTGGTGCCCGGCAAGATGGGGCTGGCGTGCGCCTTGACCACAATGAAGTCCCCATCCACCTCCAGCGTGAACCACTTGGCGGCTGGCACAAAGCTGCGGTCGGCGCCCTGGGGCGCATCTTGCAGCAGCAGCTGTGCGGTGGCGTGCAGCTCTTCCAGCCGGGGCGCCAACATGCCGATTTGCGCGTACAGCGTGGACAGGCGTTTGGCCTCATCGGGCTTGTCGCGCATTTCGGCACGCAGGGCTTTGCTGATGGCGCGCAGCGCTTCGAGAAAACCATCGGCGCTGGCCGCCAGCAGGCCCAGCGGCGCGATGAGTTGTTCGGGCAGCTCGCCACGCGGCACGCGCACGCGGGCCGGGCCCCAGGTGTCGCGCTGGCTTTTGAGGTTGTCGCCATACACGTCCATCACGATGCGGGCCAGGTCCTGCATCGTCTGCCGCAACTGGGCCGCGTGGCGCGGAATGTCGGCAATCTCTTCGACCTCCAGCAGCGCGCCAATGCGCAGGCCCCGGCTCGACAAGCGCTCGATCCATGTCACGCGCGACAGATCCATGCTGCACGCAAACTGCTGCAGCGCCGTGGCGGGCAGGTGGTGGGCTTCGTCCAATATCAGCAGGCAGTTGTCCAGCTCGGGCAGCACCCGTGCGCCCAGCGACGACAGCAGCAAATCATGGTTGGCCACGATGACTTGCGCGCCCACCAGCTCCTTGCGTTTGTCGTAGTACGTGCATTGGCTGAAGGCCGGGCAGTGCTTGCCCGTGCACGACGCGCCCTCGGCCGCCACGGGGCTCCACACCTCGGGCTTGGGTGGCGTGTCCAGGCTGTCGCGGTCGCCATCCCACGCGCCTTTCGACAGCGTCTGCGCCATCGTCGAATAAAACTGCATGCGCGCCTCGGTCTCATGCCGGGGGCGCTTGGCGCGGGCGGCGGCTTCCTCGTCGGCAAACAGGTCGTCGTCGCCCTCGCCTTCCCCCTCGGCCTCGCCCGTGCCCGCCAGCCGGTCGAGCTTGAGCTTGCACACATAGCGCCCGCGCCCCTTGGCCAGCGCAAACTTGAAGGGCTGGGGCATCAGCGCCAACAGCGCGGGCAGGTCCTTGTTGACCAGCTGCTCCTGCAGCGCCACCGTGGCGGTAGAGATCAACACCCTTGTGCCGCGCGCCAGCGCCAGCGCAATGGCCGGCGCGCAATACGCTAGCGACTTACCCACCCCCGTGCCCGCCTGGATGACGGCGATGGACCGCGTGGGCGCGGCCTCTCCGCTTTCCTCGTCCACCTTGCCCAGCGTGGCGCTGCTGAACGTGCGCGCCACCTGCTCGGCCATCAGCCGCTGGCCAGCGCGGCTGCGAAAACCGGGGGTTGCAGACACCACCGCATCGAAAGATTCAAGGGCCTTTGCGGCCCATTCTGGGGAAGACATGGGGGGAGAGTTTGACACAGGCAGCGGCCTGGGTCTTTGGGTGAAAAGTGGCTGTAGCGCTTTGTGGTGAAGCGCTGAAAGCTATCCATTGTGTAGCAACAGACAGCCCCGGAATAATGGACAATAACTGGTGATTTATACAGTAATATCTTGAAATTGATGCTGGAGCGCACCTGACAACCCTGCCCGCGGAATTCGACGGCCAATCCATCCGTCGCGTGTACGACGAGAACACCGAAACCTGGTGGTTTTCCGTGATCGACGTGGTGCAGGTACTGACGCAGCAGCCAGATGATTTGACTGCCCGTAAATACTCGAACCAACTCAAGCGGCGGCTTGCCAGTGAGGGCAGTCAACTGGTGACAACCTGTCACCAGTTGAAGATGTGAGCGTGGCACAGCACAAGGAGATGAAGGGCCTTGCTAGCCACAACCTGCGTGACCACATGAGTGGAGCAGAACTTATTTTTACCGCGCTGGCCGAGTTGTCCACGCGCCAGATCGCCGAGAGCGTGGACGCCACCGGCATGGCCCAAAACAAGTCCGCCGCAAAAACCGGTGGACGCATTGCAGGCCAGGCCCGCAACCAGCTGGAAACCCAAACCGGCAAGTCGGTGGTGACGGGGGCCAACTATCTACCGCCTTCCTCTGCACGTGCAGAGAAGTCGGTGAAGCCGGGCAAGGCCATCAAGGCTGCGAAGAAGCCATCGGCCTGACGTACAGGCGCCTTGGCCCGGCGCACCCAGGGCGTCCGGGCCTACAGGTCAGCAGCGCGGCCTTTCCTACGATCAAGTGAAGACTGCGCACTTCAAGGAGATCCCCCATGCCCCGTACCCCCACAACCAACCATCCCGCCCCAGCGCCCACGGGCCCAGAGCCCTCGGTGGACACGACCAAACGCCAGGCCCCAGCAACCCGCACGGAGGGGTCTGCGACGGAGGCTGGCAAATCGTCGTCGAATGCGCAAGAAAAGCCCAAGTTGCCTCATGAGAGGGATGAATCAGTGGACATGACGCATGGCCAGCCCGATGCCCAGATAGAGCAAGCCTACCGCGACGTGAAACGCGGCCTGCAGGACACGGACCGGGGTCCACCGGCTGACAAGGCGTACCAGAAGCAAAAGCAATAGCGATAGCGACAGCGATAGTGGTGACGATAGCGAGAGATACTATCAATTTTATAGCTGCTAGCGATTGATGGGTAAGCGCTAGAGGCTAATTTCTATCAATTCCCGATGCTGCCGATTGCCGGAACCAGCGCTGCAGATGTCCCTGTGCCAGCACCAGCGAGTCGAGCACACCATGGCTGCGCCCAGCCACGTCGCCAGCTGGGTGTTGCAGGTCCGGCACGATCACCACTGCCACCCCCGCCGCCTGCGCAGCGCGTGCGCCGTTCTCACTGTCTTCAAAAGCCAGGCACTGCGAGGGCTCCACGCCCAGCCGTTCAGCTGCCAGCCGGTAGAGTGCCGGATCGGGTTTGCCGCGGGGCACCTCATTGCCGCCAGCCCATGCCTGGAAGTGCCGCAGCACCCCGACCCTGCCCAGGCGGTGTTCGATCTCGTCGCGCCGCGACGATGACGCCACCGCACACGGCACGCCTGCTTGTCGCAGCGCGTGCAGCAGCGATGCTGCGCCAGGTTTGAGCGGAAACAGCGGCTTTGGTCCCGCGTCCGACAGCCGCGCCGCCACATCGGCCTGCACCTGCTCGAACACCTGCGGGCCGCCCAGCAGTGCGGTGAGCAGGGCGTCCGAGTCGGTGGCAGCGCGCCCCACCACCTGCAGGTAGTCGGCTTCGGACAGTGCAACGCCCCGTGCCTGGGCAGCGCCGAGCCAGGCGCGCAGGGTTACGCGCTCGGAATCGACAAGCAGGCCATCCATATCGAAGATGGCTGCGGTGAAACGTTGATGGTTAGGAGGCTGGGGCATGTTGCGCTCTGCTATTGATAGCTGGTGGCGCTTGATGAATAAGCGCTACAGCCACTTTTCATTCAAATTGTCGGCCCAACAACCGCTAACCGCGCTCCCGCAGCGCCCGCTCAATCCGGTCGCGCCGCACCGTCGTTTTGGGCACCTTGAACGGGAACCAGCTGCGAACGTCTTCTTCCAGACCGATGCCGTGCATGTAGTTGTAGATGGCCTTCTTGAGCGCGCCGCCCAGCGCGTCGTGATCCACGCCTGTGGGGTCGATGAAGGCCACGTCGTTCTTGGCAAAGTCGCCCGGGGGCAACGGCGCCAGGGTTACGCCGTATTCCTCGGGGTTTTTGCCGACGGGGGAATGTACGGTGCAGGCAAAGCGGTGAAAGAACCCGCTCTGGATGCAGCCGTTGGCAAACAGCTGGCGCACGTATTCGAGCGCGTCCACGGTGTCTTGCACGGTCTGGGTTGGAAACCCGTACATCAGGTACGCATGCACGAGGATGCCCGCATCGGTAAACGCCCGCGTCACACGCGCCACCTGGTCGACCGACACGCCTTTTTTCATCAGCGTGAGCAGCCGGTCTGACGCAACTTCAAGCCCGCCCGAGATCGCGATGCAGCCGCTGTCAGCCATCAGCTCGGCCAGGTCGGGCGTGAATGTTTTTTCAAACCGCACGTTGCCCCACCAGCTGATGCCCGCATTGCGTGCAATCAGCTCGGTGGCCAGCGCTTTGAGCGCCTTGGGCGGGGCGGCTTCGTCCACAAAGTGAAAGCCCGTCTGCCCCGTTTCGCGCACGATTTGTTCGATGCGGTCGGCCAGCACCTCGGCGCTGGCGCCTTCGTAGCGGCTGATGTAGTCCAGGCTCACGTCGCAAAAACTGCACTTCTTCCAGTAGCAGCCGTGCGCTACGGTCAGCTTGTTCCAGCGCCCGTCGCTCCACAGCCGGTGCATGGGGTTGAGCATGTCCAGCAGCGACAGGTACCGGTCCAGCGGCAGGCCGTCCCAGGTGGGTGTGCCCACCTCGGCGAACGCAATGTCGGCTTCCATCATGTTGATGTATTGCACGGCGCCGCCGTCGTCATTGCTGCCCCGCACAAAGGTGCGCACCAGCCGCTGGCGGCCACGCTCGCCGCGCACATGTTCCAGCAGCGCCAGCAACGGGCGCTCGCCCGCGTCCAGCGTCACGTAGTCAAAAAAGTCGAACACGCGCGGGTCGGCCAGCTCGCGCAGCTCGGTGTTCACAAAGCCTCCGCCCAGCACGGTGACGACCTGCGGGTAGCGTGCCTTGATGGCCTGCGCGATCCGAAACGCTGCGTATACCGAGCCAGGGAATGGCACCGACAGCAGCACCACGTCGGGCGCATGGCGCTCCATGGCCGCGTGCGTAAGCTGCTGCAGCATGTCGTCCACCAGCGTGGGCGAGACCTGGGCCTTGGCCAGTGCGTTGGCCAGTGGGTCAAACGTGGGCTGGCTGCCCGCCAGCGACTCGGCATAGCGCACAAACTCAAACCGCTCGTCCACTGCATCGCGCAGCACATCGGCCAGGTCGTTCAAATACAGCGTGGCCAGGTGCTTGGCCTTGTCGTGCAGGCCCAGGGCGCCAAAGGCCCAGCCTAGCGGGTCGCCGCCGTCGTCGTCCACATACACATCCAGCGTGGCAAAACGTGGCCCCTCTGGCAGGTAGTTGCGGCCTGCGATGCGGTGCGCCAGCGTGCTGTCGCGGCCCTGCAAAAAGGCAATGGCGGGGCCAATGGTGGCCAGATACCGGTCCTTTTGCGCAGCAAAGCTTTGCACGGCGGGGCTGTGCTTTTTGGCGGGCAGCGCGTCTACCTTGGCGGCCACGGCTTTGAGGCCCTCGGGCGACAGCAGTTGCAGCACCAGCGCCAGGGCCAGGTCTTCCTGCACCGCCGCCACGCCGCGTGAGCGCAGAAACCCCGTGAGGTAGGCGGTAGACGGGTACGGCGTGTTCAGCTGCGTCATCGGGGGGATGACGGAGAGGACACGCAAGATTTTTGAATCGGGGGCGACGGCAGACATGGTGGGCAGGGGGCAATCGGGCGAAGGGGTGCCGCCGCTGTAGATCGTGGAAGCCCCCGATTATCCCGGCGCAGCCTTATCCTTTGTTCGCTGGCGGCTCCGGGGGCTGTGTCGCAGCGTCTGGGGCGCCCGCCAAATAGTTGTTTTTCACCCGCACATAGTGCTCGGCCGAATACTTGAGGTACGCGATCTCTGCGTCCGTCAGCGCCCGCTGGCGCACCGCCGGGCGGCCGATGTACAGGTGCCCGCTTTCGAGCACCTTGCCCGGCGAGACCAGGCTGCCCGCGCCCAGCATCACGCGGTCTTCGATCACCGCGTCGTCCATCACGATGGAGCCCATGCCGATGAGGCATTCGTTGCCGATGCGGCAGCCGTGCAGGATGACCGAGTGGCCCACGGTGACGTAGTCACCAATCACCAGTGGCGATCCCTCGGGCTTGCTGGCGTTTCGGTGCGAGACATGGCCCATGGTCAGGTCCTGCACGTTGCTGCGGCGGCCCACGGTGATGCGGTTCACGTCGCCGCGCAGCACGGCGTTGCACCACACGGAGCTGTCGGCGCCCAGGGTGACGTCGCCGATGATCTGGGCGGAGTCGTGGATGAAAACGCCGGTATCCAAAACCGGTGCGGTGTCGAGGTAGGGAGCGAGGGGCATGGGTGCGAAAGTGGTGGAGGGATAGCGGCTAAGCCCAGTGCAAATCGACCCGTGGTCTGGGCGCTGGTGAGGTGCCTTTAGCGCCGTGAAGCGCGGCCTTTGATGGCTGCTGCTGCCGGTGCGGCTGCGGTAGTTTTGGTGGCCTTGGTGGCCTTGGCGGTTTTCATGGTTTTGATGGTTTTGGCGTCCACCATCGGCACAGGTTTTTTTGCTGTGGCCGCCGCCGCAGTCTTTGGCACTGCGTAAAACCCCAAAAACATGTCTACCGCATCGCTCACTACTTGTTGCTGTTGCGCAGGCGCCAAGCCAGGTTGCCCCATGGCCAGCTGGGGCCAGAAGGCAAAGGCCTTGACCATGCCCTGCAGTTGCTGCGCGGCATAAGGAACGTCCATGGTGGCCCGCAAGCGTCGGTCTTGCTGGGCTGCGCGCAGCCACAGCGGCAGACCTTCTTCTTTGGCGGAGAGCTTGGCGGTGATGGCGCGGGCGCGTTCGGGCGTGTGCATCATGTCGGCCATGGCCACGCGGCTCAGGTCGATGAAACTGGCGTCGTTGAGCAGGTTCATTTTTTGACCCAGCAGTGCCAGCAGCTGTACGCGCAGGGGCTGTTGCGTTTGGTAGGCCGGCTCGTCTACCGCTTGGCTGCGTTCCCACATCAACAGCAAGATGGCCTCAAACAGCTCTTCTTTGCTGGGAAAGTGGTTGTACACCGTGCGTTTGGAGACATCGGCCGCAGCGGCCACGCGATCCATGCTGGTGCCGTTGAAGCCATGCTCGCGGAACTCACCAATCGCTGCCTGCACGATGGCGTCGCGTTTGCGGTCGGTCAGGCGGGTGGGTGGGGATGCAGCAGTCATGCACCAAGTTTACACCGGAGAGTTTACTTTTTGAGAAAGTGCACTACACTGAGTAGTGCACATTTCAACAAGGCCGTTGTCAGTGCCTAGCTTCACCTCCCGCCACCGCAGCCCGTTGAAGGCGTTGTGGTTGTTATTGCTGTTCACCCTCTTCCAGATCACCATGGCCCACAGCCCCCTCGCCCGCGCCGCCTCGCCGGTGGACTCGTACACACAATCGCCGCAGTTTGTGGAGGGTAAGTTTCGCAACGCGGCGCCCCGCCACGCGCTGGGTACGCTCAAAACGCTGGCCGTGATGTGGCGGTTTCTGACCGGCAAGCCCGACGACTCGGTGCCGCGCCAGCCCGTGCCTGTGTACCCCGTGATGCGGTCAGACCTGCTGGCCGCGCCCGACTTGAGTTTGTGGCGCCTGGGGCATTCAACCCTGCTGTTCAAAATCAAGGGTCAGTTCTGGCTGACCGACCCGGTGTTTTCAGAGCGCGCCTCGCCCTTTCAGTTCATGGGCCCCAAGCGGTTTCATGCGCCACCGATCACCATCGACGAACTGCCGCCCATCACCGGCGTCATCCTGTCGCATGACCACTACGACCACCTTGACTACGCCGCGATCCAGAAGCTGGCGCCCAAGGTCGAACACTTCATCACGCCACTGGGGGTGGGCGACCGGCTGATTGGCTGGGGCGTGCCTGCCGCCAAGGTGCAGCAGTTTGACTGGTGGCAAGGCACCACCATTGGTGGGCTGCAGCTGGTGGCCACACCCGCGCAGCATTTCTCGGGCCGTGGCCTGTCTGACGGCAACAGCACGCTGTGGGCTTCGTGGGTGTTGATCGCCGGTGAGACACGCATCTTCTTCAGCGGCGACACCGGCTACTTCGATGGCTTCAAGACCATCGGCGAGCGCTATGGCCCCTTTGATCTGACGCTGATCGAAACCGGCGCCTACAACCCCGACTGGCACGACATTCACATGCAGCCCGAAGAGAGCCTGCAGGCCCATCTGGACGTGAAGGGGCGCCACATGTTCCCTATCCACAACGGTACGTTTGACCTGTCGCTGCACCCGTGGGTGGAGCCTTTCGAGCGCATCACGGCCCTGGCGGCCGCCGCGCAGGTGCCTTTGGTCGCGCCGATCATGGGCGAGCGGCTCGACATTCGCACGCCAGCGCTGTCCAGCCACTGGTGGCGCAAGGTGGAGCTGCAAGCTGAAACCTCTCCCGTGAGCAACAGCAACAGCAACAGCAAAGCCCTGGCGCCTTAGCCTGAGGCATGACTCACGGGTCCCGCTCGGGGCGCGCCACGCGCCGCGCGCGACATGCGCACAAGGCCGCCCACCACCCGCGCCGCTGCGCGGATCTCTGCGTCATCAAACCCCGCGTACCCCAGCAGCCAGCCCCGGCGCGGTGACTGCATTGCATAGCGCGACAGCGGCGCCAGCATCACGCCGGCGGCCAGTGCCTTGCGGCTCAGGATTTCGTCATCGCTGCCCGGTGCCACTTCGTGCAGCAGGTGCATGCCCCGGTCGCTGGGCAGCAATTGAAATGCGCCGTCGCTGGCATCGGCCAGGGCATTGATCAACAGTTGCTGGCGCGCCTGGTACAGCTCGCGCATCTGCCGCAGGTGGCGCAGAAGGTGCCCCTCGGCAATGAAGCGCGCCAGCACGGCCTGCGCATCGCCCGGTGCATGCCGGTCGGTGATGGCGCGGGCCATGGCAAAGGCCTCGACCAGCGCGGGTGGCACCACCACAAAACCCAGGCGCAGGCCGGGGTGCAGCGTCTTGCTGAAGGTTCCCACGTACAGCACGCGCTCCGAGCCCGGCAGGCTGCACAGCGCGGGCACGCGCTGCGTCGTGGCGTCGGACTTGCCGTATTGAAACTCGCCGTCGTAATCGTCTTCCACCACCCACGCGTCTTGTGCGCGCGCCCACTGCAACAGCGCCTGCCGACGCGCCAGGCCCATGCCCACGCCGGTCGGGAACTGGTGGGTGGGCGTGACCACCGCCATGCGCGCAGCGGGCCAGCGTATGGCTGCGTCATCGATGCGCATGCCGTCGGCATCCATTTCCACCGGGCGCGCCACGGCGCCGTGGCCCAGCAGGCTGGCGCGGATGCCGGGGTAGCCCGGGTCTTCCACCAGCACCTCGTCGCCCACGTCCAGCAGCAGCCGCGCGATCAAATCGATGCCCTGCTGCGAGCCCGAGCACACCACCACCTGCGCTGCATCGCAGCGAATGCCGCGCGAGGCCCACAGCCACAGCGCAATCGCCTGGCGCAAAGCGGGATCTCCCGCCGGGTCGAGGTACTGCGCGCGGGCGCTGCGCTGGCCGGGCGTGGCCTGGCGCGCCAGGCGGTCCCACACCGCAAAGGGAAACGCAGCTACCTCTGGTGCGCCGATGCGAAACGCGCGGGCCGCGACATGCGGTGGGCGCCAGCGGGCAGCTGTGTCCGCAATGAGCTGCCCGCGCCGCGACAGCCCCCTGGGCGGCGCCACCAGGCCTTGTGTGGGCGCTGCGGTGGCGGCAGCTGCGGCCCGCGACACATAGGTGCCATCGCCCACACGCGCTTCGATGTAGCCCTCGGCCTGCAGGCGCTGCACGGCCCACAGCACCGTGTTGCGCGAAACGCCCAGGCTGCTGGCGTGCTCACGCGACGGCGGCAGACGCGTGCCCGCGCGCAGGCGGCCCTGCTCAATGGCGCTGCGCAGTTGCTCGTACACCCGCTGGCGCAGCGTGCTGGAAGGGTGGGGGCTGGCGGGATTGGTTCTGGCAATCGGCACGAATTGGCTCCTTCAATGCGTGGCTGCATCCATAAACTGAAGAACCATTTTAGAAACATGCGGCCCCGCAAAGCGCCGCTTCTGTTGAAAGAACCACCCCATGGCAGAGCACACCGCCACCGTCCGCTGGACCCGTGGCACCGACGACTTTCTGGACAAGCGCTATGCCCGCGCCCACACCTGGCATTTTGATGGCGGCGCCACCGTGGCCGCCTCGTCGTCGCCGCACGTGGTGCCTCTGCCCTATTCCGACGCCGCCGCTGTAGACCCCGAGGAGGCCTACGTCGCCGCGCTGTCGAGCTGCCACATGTTGTGGTTTTTGGACCTGGCCTGCCGCGCCGGCCTGCGCGTGAACCGCTACACCGACGCGGCCATGGGCACCATGGCCAACGATGCCTTGGGCCGCCTGATCGTCAGCCACGTGCAGCTGCGTCCTGTCACCGTGTTTGACGCTGCCCACGCGCCGAGCGAAGCCGCGCTGGCTGAACTGCACCACCGGGCGCACGAGGCCTGCTTTTTGGCCAACTCGGTCAAGACGCAGATCGACTGCGCGCCCGTGCTTGAAATTCACTCTGAAGGACTCTGACATGGCCAACCCCAACCGGCAGTTTCAGGTGACCGACGCTGCCACCTTGCAGGCCCTGGTGCACGCGCAGCCACTGGCCACGCTGGTGATTGCCCACGAAGGCGCCTTGCACGCCAACCACATCCCGCTGTACCTGGACCCGGATCGCGGCCTTCACGGCACGCTCATCGGTCACGTGGCCCGTGCCAATGGTGTGTGGCCCCTGCTGCCCCAGCAGGCCGTGGCGGTGTTCCACGGGCCGCAGGCCTATGTGTCGCCGTCGTGGTACCCGTCCAAAGCCATCGACGGCAAACAGGTGCCCACCTGGAACTACGCCGCTGTGCACGCCCACGGCACGCTCTGCGCAGTAGAGGACCCGGTGCGCCTGCGCGCCATCCTGCACACCTTGAGCGAGCGGCACGAGGCGCACCGAGCCAACCCCTGGCGCATCGACGATGCCCCGCCCGACTACATCCACCAACTGCTGCGCGCCATCGTCGGCATTGAAATGACGGTGGACCGGTGGGACGGCATCTGGAAGGTAAGCCAGAACCGCAGCGACACCGACCGCACGGGTGTGGTGCAAGGCCTGTTGGGTGAGGGCACACCGGCAGCGCAAGACATGGCCGTGTTGGTGCAAAGTGGGTTGATGCCTTGAGGACTGGAATGAAGAGCTATCAAAATTCATAGCTTGCAGCGCTTGTTGAATAAGCGCTAGAGCTTGTTTTGGCAATATATTTTTGAATCTCCTGCTACCGTTCAGCCTGAGCTGGTCGAAGGCTGCCATGGATTGGTGCCCCGGCTTCGACGGGCTCAGCCCGAACGGGTGGGGTGGAGGAAAAAGCAGTCCGGCCATTGCCCCCCAACCGTTCAGCCTGAGCTTGTCGAAGGCCGTCACGGGTCTGCGTCCCGGCTTTGGCCGCCTCAGCCCGAACGGCTTGTGGGCCCCTCACCCCTCCAGCATTTCCACCCGCAGCGTCACTACCGGCCCTGCCACTGCAGGGTGCGCCGCCAGCGCGTTCACCGCGAGGTCCACCGTGGCTTGGGCCACCCGATCCGTCAGCACCAGCACTTGAGGGCCACTGCCCGACGGCAGGTTTTTGTCGTGCGCCCGTTGTATTTGCAACACCGGGACCTGTTGCGCAGCCAGCCACGCGACAACCACTTCGATCTGCTGCGCGCTGTGCACCGGCACACGCAGGTAGTGGTGTGTGAACACGGCGGCGCGTGGCAACACGGCCAATTGTTCGTCCAGTGCGTGCGCATGACAACCCAGGTGCGGCACGCGCTGGCCCGCGTGGGTTCCATCGAGCCGCGCCACGTCCACCAGGTCGGCAATCACGGCCGATGCGGTTTGCTCTGACCCCGCGCCTGCGCCGTAGAACATCGTCACCCCCGCCGCATCGCCCTTGACCATCACCGCGTTCATCGACCCGTTCACATGCGCCAGCAGGTGCGTGGCGGGCACCAGCGCAGGCTGCACGCGCAGCTCTACGCCCTGCACGCCGTCATCAACTCGGCGCTTGGCCACGCCCAGCAGCTTGATGCGGTAGCCCAGCTGCTCGGCGCAGGCCACGTCGAGCCCCTGCAGGCGCGTGATGCCTTCGACCTGCGCATCGGCAAAGCGCACCGGCATGCCAAACGCGTTGGCCGCCAGCAGCGATATCTTGTGCGCGGCGTCCACGCCCTCGATGTCAAAGGTCGGGTCGGCCTCGGCATAGCCCAGGGCTTGGGCTTGTTCCAGCGCCTGGGCAAAACCCAGGCCTTCATCGCGCATCTTGCTCAGGATGAAATTGGTGGTGCCGTTGATGATGCCCGCCACCCATTCAATGCGGTTGGCCGTAAGGCCCTCGCGCAGCGCTTTGACGATGGGGATGCTCACTGCCACCGCGCCTTCGTAGGCCACTGCAACGCCGTGCTGGCGTGCGGCGGCAAAAATCTCGTTGCCATGGGTTGCCAGCAGCGCCTTGTTGGCCGTCACCACATGCTTGCCCGCAGCGATGGCGGCCAGCACCCATGCTCGGGCGGGGCCGGTGCCACCAGCCACTTCCACCACCACGTCCACATCGGGGTGTGTGGCCACCAGCATCGGGTCGTTGGTCAGCGCCACATCGGTGCCCACCACACTGGCGGCGCGCGCCAGGTTGCGGGCCGCTACCACCACCATTTCAATGCCCCGCCCTGCGCGCCCGGCAATCAGCGCCTGGTTGCGCGCCAGCACCCGAAAGGTGCCTGCGCCCACGGTGCCAATGCCAATCATGCCCACGCGCAGGGGGCGCATCGCCACGGTGGCGGGATGGAGCGGTGGGGCTTCTGGGGACTGGACGGGATCGCGGAACATGGACTTCTCCGGTATCAAAAACGAACGAACAAACAAAAAACCCAGCTGCCAGAGCTGGGTTTCATTCACATTCGTCTTGGGGGAGAAGAGAGCGATCACCAGGTGGCTGCCGACACGGCCACCTGCGCGTGCTCAGGTGGCCGCGGGGGTACTGGTGGTAATCATTCGTGCACCCATCGCCCGCGCAAATGCGGGCAGCATCATGCACATGCCATGGCTGGCAGCGGCAGGTGCAGTGAAATGGATGGAGGTGTACGACATGAGGAGGGGCAGTGTACTTGAAGCCCCTGGGCTGTCGTCAAGCCGGTGCGAGGGTTGTGTTGTGTTGCGTTGCGTTGCGCTGCGCTGAGGCCCTGTGGGTGACGGGCACAACGCCTTGAACACCTTCACTAACCGAACGGTTGGTCGTGGGCCCGTAGACCGAGCTGCGCCATCAAGGCCATGGCCCCTGCCGGGGCGCGCTCTTTGGCGCCGTTGATGAAGTACACGAACACATCGCGCGGCCGCTCGCCGCTGGTCCAGGTGCGCACACCCTGGGCCCATTCCGCGATGGCGCTGGGTGTATAGCCGGTGTCTACATCGGCCTGGCTGCGCATCAGCCGCAAATAGGCAAAGTCGGCCTGCGCATCAGCGATGGCCGGGAACTTGTCTGAATCGGTGTACACCGGCACACAGCCGTATCGGTGGGCCAGTGCGAGGAAGGCCGGTGTGGCAAAACTGGGGTGGCGCACATCCAGCGCATGGCGCAGGCTGCGGCCTTCTACCGCCTTGGGCAGCAACGCGAGAAAAGCCTCGAAGTCGTCGGGCTCGAACGCCTTGGTGGGCATGAACTGCCAAACAATGGGCCCGAGCTTGTCCTTGAGTTCGGCGATGCCGCTCTCGACAAACCGCGTGATCGAATCCCCCGCCTGGGCCAGCACGCGGCGGTTGGTTGCAAAGCGGTTGGCCTTGAGCGAGAACGTGAAGCCGTCCGGCGTCTCGCTGCGCCACTTGGCAAACGTGGGCGGCTTGAAGGTGCTGTAGTAGGTGCCGTTGACCTCGATGGCACTGAGCTGGCGGCTGGCGTAGTGCAGCTCTTTGCTGTGCGCCAGGCCAGCGGGGTAGAAGTTATCGCGCCAGGGCTCGAAGGTCCAGCCGCCGATGCCGATGCCGATGCGCAGGTGCTGGCTGCTCTTGTTTGGGGTGGTTTCCACGGTGTTCCCTTTCTGAGAGTCCACGGGATGGTCACTTTAGCAGCGCCGCCCCGGCTGCTGCAACGTCAGCGAGACTCTGCGTGAATCGTGTTCGGGGGGGCGTCTCTGGCTGCGCAAGGTCGCAAAAGCACACGTGTGCCGAGTTGTGCAGAGGCTCCTTGGTCTACGGCAGTTCCACACGGGCTTCCAGCCCCACGCCCTCCTCGCGCGGCCCCAGTACCAGCCGCCCACCCAGCGCCTGGGTCAGCTCGTTCGCAATGGCCAGGCCCAGCCCCGTGCCGCCGGTGCTGCGGTTGCGCGAGTCTTCCAGCCGCACATAAGGCTGCAGCACAGCAGTCAGGTCGGCGGCGGGGATGCCAGGGCCCCGATCCAGCACGCGCAGCCGCCAGGGGCCGTGCGCCCCTGCCTCCAGGCGCAGCTCGGCGGCGCCCGCGAACTTGAGCGCGTTGTCCACCAGGTTGCACACCAGCCTGCGCAGCGCCTGAGGGCGCGTGTCGCACGTGCCTTGGTCTGCCTGAAGCAGTTGCACGGGCAGGCCTGCATCGGCGTAGTCGAACGCAATGCTCTGCAGCAGCGCGCGCAGGTCCACGCGCTGCAAGGGCTCCTTGGCGGCCTGGGACGAGCGCGCGTAGGCAATGCCCTCCTCCACCAGCGACTGCATCTCGGCCAGGTCTGCGTGCAGCTTGTCGCGCAACGTGGTGTCGTCCAGCAAGTCGGCGCGCAGGCGCAGCCGGGTGATGGGCGTTTGCAGGTCGTGCGAGACGGCCGCGAGGATCTGCATACGTTCGTGCACGTGCGCCTGGATGCGCTGCTGCATGCGGTTGAAGGCCTTGGCGGCGCGCTCCACCTCGCGCGGGCCGTCCTCGGCCAGGGGCACGGCGGGGCGGTCGGCGCCCAGCGCATCGGCCGCGTCGGCCAGCGTGCTCAAAGGCCGCGTGGCCGCGCGCACGGCCCAGGCGCACAGGCCCACCAATAATGCGAGCTGCAGTGCCAGCGCGCCCATCACCCAGGGCGAGACCTGCAGCCGGGGCTCGTCCATGTCCACGGCCAGCGGGGTGCCGTCGGCCAACTGCAGCTGCAGGCGCAGCTCGGTGCCGGGCAGGCCCGGGTCTACCACGCGCACAGCGCGATCGGGCGGCAGCGCAGCGGCCACCGAGCCTGCCACCATGCGCGCCAGTGCCGAGGGGTTGTCGGGAGCGGCCAGGGGTTCGGCCAGAACGAAGCGGTAGTTGCGGCGCGCCAAGCGCTCCAGCCACTGTGTGCGCTCGCCGGGGGGCAGGCGCTCCAGCATGGCCACAGAGCTGGCCACGTCGCTTGCCAGGTACGACACCATGGCGCGCCGCATCGTCATGCTGCGTTCGGTAACCGCCAGCACAAAAGTCAGCGCGTGCGCCAGCGCCAGGCCCAGCGCCAGCACCAACAGAATGCGCCCGAACAACGAGCGGGGCCACCAGCGCAGCGTCATGCAGCGGCCCCCTTTGGTGCTGGCGTTGATGCCGTGGCGGCCTGCACATCGGCGCAGAACACATAGCCCTCGTTGCGCACGGTCTTGATGTAGCGCGAGCTGCGGGCACCCCGTGCGTCATCCCCCAACCGCTGGCGCACGCGGCTGACCAGCAGGTCGATGGAGCGGTCGAACACATCGGCGTCGCGCCCCTGCGTGAGCTGCAGCAACTGTTCGCGCGTGAGAATGCGCTGTGGGTGGTCCAGTAGCACCCGCAGCAGGCGGTATTCGGCGCCCGACAACGCCACCACCGCGCCCGTGGCATCGAGCAAATGTCGCGCCGTGGTGTCCAGCCGCCAGTCGCCAAACGCCAGCTGGCGCGCGGGCTCTGCGGCTGCCAGGTTGGGCGGCAGCATGCGCGTGCGCCGCAGTACGGCGTGGATGCGAGCCAGCAGCTCGCGCGCGGCAAAGGGCTTGGTCAGGTAGTCGTCCGCCCCCAGCTCCAGGCCCAGGATGCGGTCCGCCTCGTCGCAGCGCGCGGTGAGCATGATGATGGGCAGTGGCGGCGCGCCAGGGCTGCGCAGCTCGCGGCACAGGGTGATGCCGTCGGTGCCCGGCAGCATCAGGTCCAGCACCAGCAGGTGGATGCGCTGCGTGGCGAGCACCTCGCGCATCTGCCGGCCATCGGCCGCCACGCTCACCAGCAGGCCCTGGCGCTGCAGGTATTCGGCCGCCAGCTCGCGGATGCCGGCGTCGTCATCGACGATCAGGATGTGGTCTTCGGTGGGCGTGCTCATAGGCCGTGATTCTCCGGGGTTTGCCCTGGGTGTGGTGGGGTAGCGGCGCGCCGTATGTATCTGAACTTGTCTGGCGGTGCGTCAGACATGCACGCATACCAAAAGGCCTTGCCAGGAAACATCACCGATACGTGCGTTGGCTTCAATGCAGTCTTCCTGAACTTCACGAGGACCTTGCCATGAAGATGAACCCCTGGATAACCACGACCGGGCTGCTCGCCCTGTGCCTGGCCCAATACGCTGGCGCCCAGCAATCCCTGGCCACTGCACCTGCCAAGGCCCCGCTGGGCCGCTGGATCACCGAAAGCGGCAACCTGGAGGTGGACATAGCGCCCTGTGCGGGCGAGAACCTGTGCGGCAAGGTGGTGCGTGTGCTGGGCAACCGCTCCATGGGCGCGCCGGGCGCTGACATGGCAGCAGCCGACGCGCGGCCCGCGTTGGGCATGACCCTGCTGTCTGGCCTGCGCGCCAACGATGGCGGCAGCACCGAATACCAGGGCGAAATCTACAACCGCGAGAACGCCAAGACCTACCGCGCCACGCTCACCCCCGCCGAGCCCGATCAGCTGCTGGTGCGTGCTTACGTGGGTATTCCGCTGTTCGGCAAGACGCAGGTGTGGCGCCGCCCCGCCGCCGACCAGGGGGCGCCGCAATGACCCCCACCTCGCCGTGGCTGGCCGTGGCCGCCGGCATGCTCACCGTGGGCGCGCCCTGCGTGCTGCCCATGCTGCCGGTGGTGCTGGGCGCTTCGGTGGCGGGTGGTACGGCGCAGCGCACTCGTCCGCTGTTCATCGCGCTGGGCTTTGCGCTCTCGTTTGCGGCCGTGGCGCTGCTGTTCAGCAGTTTCACGCAGGTGCTGGGCGTGTCGCCCGAGGGCTTGCGCCGGTTCGCCGCCGTGATGCTGCTGGTGTTTGGCGTGCTCACGGTGTGGCCCACGCCATTCCAGTGGCTCAGCCTGCACGCGGGCGGTGTGCTCAGCCGCATGGCCAGCCTGGGAATGGGCAGCGGGGGTGGCAACTGGGGTGGGCTGTTGCTCGGCCTGAGCCTGGGCGCCGTGTGGACGCCCTGCGCCGGGCCAGTGCTGGCCTCCATCCTCACGCTCATCGCCACCGAGCCACCTGGGGTGCACACCGCCGTGCTGTTGCTCGCGTACTCCACTGGCGCCGCGCTGCCCATGCTGGTCATTGCCTACGGCGGCCAGGCAGCGGCCAGCCATGTGCGCCGTATTGCCCGCCACGCGCACCGCGTGCAGCAGGCCTTTGGCGTGGTGGTCATCGCCGTGGCGCTGGCGATGTTGTTCCAGGTCGATGGCCAGGTCACGGTCTGGCTCTCGCAGTTCTATCCCTCGGGTTCTGGCGGTCTGTAAGCGGCCCGCAGCAAGGATTTTCACCATGACATCGCGCCCTTCCTCACCCTTTTCGTATCAGCGCCGCACGTTCCTCGCGTCTGCTGCCTCTGTGGCCGCCGCCGTGGCGGTACCCGGCCTCTCCCACGCTGCAGGGCCCGCCATCCAGGCCGCCACGCTGCCCGACTTTGGCGCGGCACCCGAGTTCACCGGCATCGAGCGCTGGCTGAACTCCGAGCCGCTCTCCCTGGCCCAGCTGCGCGGTCGCGTGGTGCTCGTGGACTTCTGGACGTACGCCTGCATCAACTGCATCCGTACCCTGCCTCACGTGAACCGCTGGGCAGAGCTGTACACCCCCCAGGGCCTCACGGTGGTGGGTGTGCACACGCCGGAGTTTCCGTTTGAGCGCGCCACCAGCAACGTCGAGGTGGCCATTCGCCGCCACGGGGTAAAGCACCCCGTGGCGCAGGACAACCGCTACGGCACCTGGAAGGCCTACAGCAACCAGTACTGGCCGGCCGTCTACCTCATCGATGCGCAGGGCCGCATTCGCTACAAGCACTTTGGCGAAGGCGAATACGAGCGCACCGAGGCCGTGATCCGCGCGCTGCTGGCGGCGCGCGGCTAGGAGCACGCTGATTCGTGCAGAGGGTCCCTAGAGGCTGCTTTCCACGTTGGCGCTCCTTCCTCATCCTTTCCTTCGTTTCTCTCACCCCGTCGCATTCACTTTTTGCAGGACTTTCACACCATGCCGTTCCCCCGACTTCAATTTGCCCTGGCCACGCTCGCCGCTTCCGCAGCAGCCTTTTGTATGGCGTCCGCCAGCCATACCCAGGCGCCCCAACTGCCGCCACCGGACGCCACCCATCCCGCCACGCTGCAACTGATGCAGGGCTTTCCGCCACCGCCCGACAAGGTCGTGCGCCTGGCCAATATCCTTAAATACCCCAACGTGCGCTGGGCTGCGCACCACCTTCGCGAGCTGGGGCCCACGGCGGCCGTGTGGCGCGGCGTGGGAACACCCAGCGCGCTGCCGACGGCATCACGGGCGCTGGACGACGCGCTGCCGGTGCCGGATGGCAAGGGTGGCACCACCACGCTGGCGGACTGGCAAAAGTCCACCTACACCGACGGCCTGCTGGTGCTGCACAGGGGCCGCGTTGTCTACGAGCGCCACCATATCGGTATGCAGCCGCACCAGCCGCATGTGCTGTGGTCCATGAGCAAATCGCTCACCGGCCTGTTAGCCACCGAACTCATCCAGGAGGGCATGATCGACCCGAAAGCGCTGATCCCCCGCTACCTGCCCGAGCTGGCCACCAGCGCCTGGGAGGATGCCACGGTGCAGCAGACCCTGGACATGACCACCGGCGTGCAGTACGCCGAGAACTTTGCAGACCCCACCTCCAGTGTCTTTCAGTACCTGGCCGCCGCAGGCCTGCAGCCCGCGCCGCCCGGCAGCAATGCGGCCAAAAGCATGGCCGAGTTCTTGCCCACGCTGAAGAAGGAGGGCGAGCACGGCACTGCGTTTGCCTACAAATCGGTGGACACGGAAGTGCTGGGCTGGCTGCTGCAACGCGTGACGGGTAAGAGTTATGCCTCGCTGCTGTCCGAGCGGGTCTGGGCGCGCCTGGGCGCGCAGGAAGATGCGTATGTGTTTGCCGACGCCAATGGCGGCCAGTCCACCAGTGTGGGCGTGAACGCCACGCTGCGCGATCTGGGGCGCCTGGGGGAGATGCTGCGTGCCAACGGCAAGTTCAACGGGCAGCAGATCATCTCGCCCGCCACCATTGCTGAGCTGCGCAAGGGTGCTTCACCCGAGAAGTTCAGCAAGGCTCCCGGTACGGCGATGCGGGCGGGCTACTCGTACCACAACCAGTGGTGGGTGGCGCACGATGCGGACGGCACCTATGAGGCCAAGGGTTTGATGGGCCAGCACATTCACATCAACCCGGCTGCGGAGCTGGTGGTGGTCAAGCTGTCCACACATCCCGTGCCCAACACGGCCTTCACGCATGGGGTGGACCGGCAGGCATTTGCAGCGCTGGCTAGCGCGCTGCGCTGAGATCGCAACATTTCACCGAGATACCCCGAGCCAGTGAGAAGTCAGCAAGGGGTTGTCTTTGGTATTTTCAACGCGGCCTTGGCGTCCTTGGGTGCGCGTGCATCCGCGTTCCCGATGAAAGATCCAGGGAGGTGAATTGCCGCTAGCCCTGGCGTATGGATCGCGGCACATCCGCGGGCCAGGGATCCCGGTATCAGGGGATCAGGGTGGCGCTGAGCGTGATCTCGGGCACCCCTGCAAGCGCCTTCGACAGCGGGCAGTTGGCCTTTGCATCCGCCGCCAGCTTCTGAAAGGCTGCATCGTCCATGCCCGGCACTTTGGCGGTGAGCGTGAGGGCAACGCGGTCGATCACAAAACCATCTCCTTCTTTGGAAAGGCGCACGCTGGCTTCTGTGTCGATCACTTCGGTAGAAACGCCTGCCTTCTCTGCAGCAAACGCAAATGCCATGGTGAAGCACGCTGCGTGTGCTGCCCCCACAATTTCTTCAGGGTTGGTGCCCTTGCGGTCGTCGCCGAATCGACTCGCAAAGCCGTAGGGATACTTGTTCAGCGCGCCGGTCTCGGTGCTGATCTGGCCTTGGCCGGACTTGCCGGCACCTTCCCAATGGACGCTGGCTTTCTTTTCGGACATGGTGTGCTCCTTGGGGTGGTTGAAAGAACTGACCATCTCAACACGCCCTGCGGCGTCGGCATGTGGGACTCTGTCGCATGGCGCTGTCCCGTTCCGGTCAGCCTGTCGCGCAATGCACGGGCGCAGCGGCGATTCCGTGTGTGGATCAACCGCTGATATCGGATGCCTTGGTCCGAACCTCGTAAGAGATGGACAAGCCCGCCTGTCGCCTGCGCACGTTGATGGCCTACAAGAACGCCTGCGTGCTGTGGGGATCATGGGACGCTGCAATCTGCCAGAAACCACCCAAGGAGACCCGCCATGAACCAAGACCTCAACCATTCAGATGCTGACCACAATCCCGATCCCCTTACCGACGCACCCGGTGCGCATCCCATCGGCACCGGTATCGGCGCTGCAGGCGGTGCTGTTACCGGCGCCGCAGCAGGGAGCCTCGGCGGCCCCGTAGGCACGGCGGTAGGTGCTGTCGTGGGAGCGATCGTCGGCGGATTGGCGGGCAAGGGAGCCGCCGAAGCAGTCAACCCCACGGTAGAAGACGCCCATTGGCGTGAAACCTACGTGAAAGAGCCCTACTACTCCGATGCCTACAGCTACGACGACTATGCACCCGCCTACCGGGCGGGTTACCAAAGCGCGATGGATGGCCGTGCAGACTGGAGCGCCACCCGAACCGACCTGCAACACCGCTGGGAGGCGGATCGCCAAACCAGTCGATTGAACTGGCTGGATGCAGAACCCGCTGCAAAAGCGGCGTGGGAGCGTGCAGATCGCATCTGGAAGCAGACCAAACAAGAGTAATCAAGAACGGTCTGGCGAGCGCGGTTCAAGCCACTGTCTCGCCAGCATCAACCGCTACCGCCCTGTCGCGCGTGGCGTTTGCAAAGCAAACGGCACTTCACCGATGAACATTTCATTAATCAACACAGGTCGCTCCGGTGTCATGGGCGTCTGCGATGCGCACCATGCGGATCGCGTCAAAAGGGCACCGCACCGCACACAATGCGCAGCCTGTGCAAGCAGTCGCATCGTGCAATTGCGCCCGCTTGGGGCCCCATGCTGCCGTACCTTGCACCTGCAGCGACAGCACATGCGGCGGGCACACTGCCACGCACCAGCCGCAGCCCGTGCAGCGGGTGGTGTCGATGTCGGGCAGCGCTTTGCGTGAAGCGTTCATGGAGCGAGGAGACTTGGTGATGTACAGGAGCGGGTGCGTCTTGACCGTTGCGCCACAGCTTAGCGCGCGGCACGTTGCAGGTCGACCTGTGCAGTTCTGATAACGCGCCTCACCATTGCCGCCAGCGATACAGTGCTGCCATGCCCGACAACATCACCCCGACCATCACCTTGACCCAACATCTCCTCATCCGTGGCCATGTGCAGGGCGTGAGCTACCGCTGGTCCATGGTGCAGGCCGCGCACCAGCGTGGCGTGCAGGGCTGGGTGCGCAACCGCCAAGATGGTTGTGTGGAGGCCTTGGTCACTGGCCCGGCAGACGCGGTGCAATCGCTTGTCGAATGGGCCCACCACGGCCCGCCCCACGCGAGCGTGGATGGGGTGGAAGTCAGAAACGTGCCTGCACCTTCAGACCCATTCGCAGACTTTGCGCAACGCGAAACGGTGTAGACCATCTGCTCTGTCACCGAGCCAGCGGAGGCAGCAGGCGCGCACTGGATACGCGAGGGGGCTACAGGATCAGATAGAGACTCAGCCCTTGCGCTGCAGGTCCCGCGCGCCGTACGCGCAGTACCCTGGCTTGGGGCTCTTCTTCTGCGGGTGCAGGCGGCAGGTTTCGGGCCGTTGTTCATACACCGTGCACCGCCGTGTTTTGGGGTCCAGAAAGTTGCAGTCCCCACTCGCCCGCCGCGCCATCGTGAAGATGGCGTTCTTGTGGTTGAAGTGGTCAATCAACCGTGCCTTCTGCAGCCGCTTGGCGATGTGCCGGGGCTCGTCGTGTTCGGCCTCGAACGGGTCTACCAAGCCCAGTCGCACCAAGTCAGACATCTGCACCTCCAGCGGCATCGTGCAGCAGTTGGCCGCGCAGGTGTCACACAAGCCTGCACGGTACCGGGTCCAGGTGTCTATGCGGTCGACGTCGACGATGGAGAGGGGGGAGCGCATGAGGGTGGGATTGTGCCAGTGTGATCCGCCTAGGTGCCGGGTTTCAGTGAACCATTGCCTCTTTACGCAGGCAGCGCCCAGAGCCCTGCCTTTGATCAAATGCGCTTCGGAGCCAGCGGTCCGGGAGTCTTTATCCCAGGTTCAGTGTTGACGCGGGGGGTACCAATCAGCCACGTCGACAGCAGTGCATGCAGCACCGCCGGGTCAATCGGCTTGTACAGCACAAGGTAACCCTCGCGTTCCGCTTCTTGCAACTCCGGTGACGAAAATTCGCCGCTGACCATGGCCCCACCGGCTTGGGGACATCGGGTCAAGACCACTTTGAATATGTCGAATCCGCTCTCGCCCGCCCGCAGACGTTGGTCACAGAACACGGCGTTTGGGGTGAAGCCCGCATCCAAGTGTTGCATTGTTTCTAGCGCGTTGCTGGCGTAACACCCTGTCACTCCCCAGCCCGTCAGCAGGGCCTTCCAGGCTGCGAGAACCTGCGGATCGTCGTCGAGCACAAGACAGCGTCCTTGCAGGCGCTGCAGAGGCGGTGCCGCCTGCTGCGCATCGTTTGGTTTGAGCGGCACGCTCGGCAATGTGGATGGCTGCACTGGGAGACGCAGCCAGAAGCGCGAACCACGGTCCAGGCGCGACTGAAATCCCAGGTCAGCGCCCATAAGTTTGGCGCAGCGGGCCACCACAGCAAGTCCGAGGCCATGCCCAGCACTGTCTAAGCGCCAGGCGTGCTGATTGCGGAAGTAGGGAGAGAAGATCTGCAGGCCGTCCTCTGCAGTAATGCCCACGCCCGTGTCCCACACGTCGATCTGCCAATGCGTTTCGCGCTGTCGCAGGCCCATCAAGATCCCACCACGCTCTGTGTAGCGCAAAGCGTTGTGCACCAGGTTCACGAGCGCCTGGCGCAAAAGAGTTGGGTCCGCCCACACCCATGCCTCGTAGCGAGGTGCGTGCATGCGAATGACTAAACCACGCTGGCTCGCCTGTTCACGGAACATGGTGACGATGTCGCGCAGCAGGCCGTGAAGCGCAACCGCTTGCGCACGTTGCGTGACCATACCGGCTTCCAGCTTTGTCAAATCAAGCAGGGAGGTGAACATGAAATTCATCGATCCCATGCCGTTCCTGAGATCGGTCAGGAGAGGTGCCAAACCTGCGTCGCGGTTGCGCTGAGCAATCGCTTCGACCAGCATGGATATCGCGTGGATGGGCTGACGCAGGTCGTGACTGGCGGTAGACAGGAACTGGTTCTTCTCATGCAGTGCCGCCTCGGCGCTTCCGCGTGCAATCAGCAGTTCAGCGATCAACTGCTGACTGCGCTGTTCAAGCCGAGCCTGATCAATGAAAAACCGGTGGGCGGCCAGCGCATCGCGGTAAATCGCCAAGCCGAACAACAGCCCCAGAGGCACGACGTAGTGCCAGTGATCAGGAAACGCCCAGACGCTCAGAAAAATACAGGCCACCCAACCGCTGCAGAAAAATCGCAGGAACACGCTCAACGAAGCGTTCTGGTGCGTGGCGTTGCCCGCCGTGATGGCAGCGATTGAGATGTAGAGCAGGAGTTGAAACTCATACGATGCCCGCCCGGCCGTTAAAACCACAGCAGCGCTTAAACCCGCACCGTGCAGCAGCCCCATGAGTTCCAGGCGCGGCTTCCATCGTCGCACCATCTGCTCGGCATCCAGCGTCTGCACGTCCTGCGTATGAACGTGTCGCGCCCACTGCAAACCCAAGGCGAATACGAGAAAGAACACTCCCCACAGGACAAGGCCGGTCGCATCGTTGTTGCGCGAGAAGAACCAAACCAACGGCACGGCCACCGCGGGCATCACCGACACGCCAAAGCGGTGGCGCGCGAAAGTCAGATTCAGGAGCGGCGCCAGACCGGCAGCAGACAGGTCACTGGTGCTTGGCGGCCGCAGCGTGTCGATCAATGTCGCGGCGACTTGCATCGGGCGTATGTCGACATGTTTTAGGGCAAGGGGTGTAGGGAGGGGATCGTTGGAGCGATGTCAGCGAGCCTCCTACAGCCTCATACGTCAATATTCCCCGCCCGCAGCGCATTCGTTTCAATGAAATCCCGCCGCGGCTCCACCTCATCCCCCATCAGCATCGTGAACACCCGGTCCGCCTCAATCGCATCGTCAATCTGCACGCGCAGCAGGCGGCGCACGTTGGGGTCCATGGTGGTTTCCCACAGCTGCTCGGGGTTCATTTCGCCCAGGCCCTTGTAGCGCTGGCGGCTGGTGGTGCGTTCGGCTTCCGAGATCAGCCACTTCATGGCCACGCGGAAGTCGCCCACTTTTTCTTCCTTGGCTTTTTCGCCTTCGCCGCGCGTCACCTTGGCGCCCTCGCCCAGCAAGCCACGGAAGGTTTCGGCGGCCTCGGCCAGGGCGGCGTAGTCGGCGCCGTGCACAAAGTCTTGCGTGATGACGCTGCTCTTGATGTTGCCGTGGTGGCGGCGGCTGATGCGCAGCAGGGGTTTGTCGGTGCGCACGTCGAACTCGCCCGCCACTTCGGCGGGGGCGCCGGTGGCGTTCAGCTCGCGCAGCTTGGCCTGCAGGGCCACGGCGCTGGCTTCGGCTTCGGCCACGGTGTCGAGCTTCAGGCTCACGCCGTCGGCAATCGCGCGCAGGGCTTCTGCGTCCATGAAGTTGCCCAGGCGGGCAATGACGCTTTCAGCGATCTGGTGCTTGCGGGCCAACTCGGTCAGTGTGTCGCCGCTCAGGGTTTGCGGGTTGGCACCGCCGGTGGTCACGCTGGCATTGTTAAGTGCGATGCGCAGCAAGAAGCCGTCGAGTGCGGGGGCATCCTTCAGGTACAGCTCTTCCTTGCCGGCCTTGACCTTGTACAGGGGTGGCTGCGCAATGTAGATATGACCGCGCTCGACCAGCTCGGGCATCTGGCGGTAGAAGAAGGTGAGCAGCAGGGTGCGGATGTGGGCGCCGTCAACGTCGGCGTCGGTCATGATGATGATGCGGTGGTAGCGCAGCTTGGCGACGTCAAAGTCATCGCCGCCCGTGGTGCCGCCGGCCTTGCCGATGCCGGTGCCCAGGGCGGTGATCAGCGTCAGGATTTCGTTGCTGGTCAGCAGCTTTTCGTAGCGGGCCTTTTCCACGTTCAGGATCTTGCCGCGCAGGGGCAAGATGGCCTGGAACTTGCGGTCACGGCCCTGTTTGGCAGAGCCACCGGCGGAGTCGCCCTCGACGATGTAGATCTCACACATCGCCGGATCTTTTTCCTGGCAGTCGGCCAGTTTGCCGGGCAGGCCCATGCCGTCGAGCACGCCTTTGCGGC
>JAUXZO010000093.1 GCA_030692685.1 Acidovorax sp.
GCACGGGTGCGGTTGGTATCAAACTTCAGAGCGAATTGCGAGCTATCGGCTTCGTCAGCCTGTGCGCCAAAAGAAGCGAAAGCAGCCACAGCGGCGAGGGAGAGGAAACGTGCAGTCTTGTTCATGGTGAAACTCCTGAAAGGGTCAAAAAAGGGGGTTGGGTACTTGCGTAGCCAGGTACTAATGAATACGGGACGTTGTGATGGATGGATTCAAAAAGAATCAACCACGCTCACCCGAAGGGATCTGGCCAGTGCGAACGGCTTCAGCAGCCTGGGCACGCACGGCAGAGCGGTCAGCGGTAGACGAATACGTCACCACACGTGAACCAGCTGGCTCGATGGAGCGGGTCTGGGCCACGGTAGCGGCCTCAGCAGCCACTTCAGCGCGGGTGCGGTTGGTTTCAAACTGGGTGGCGAACTGCGAAGCGTCGGCTTCGTCAGCCTGTGCGCCAAAAGAAGCGAAAGCGGCAACAGCGGCGATGGAGAGGAAACGGGCGGTGGTGTTCATGATGAAAAATCCTTGAAGTTAAAAAAGCGTCTCAAAAAATCCGGGCCAAAAACTATTCCTGAACCGGGTTCGGTGAGTCGCCTTGCGGGTTCGGCTCATCGATGGGTTGAACTGTACGCCGTTGGTGTTTAAAGAAAAACCACCTAGTCGCAAACTAACTGTTCTGGTTTTAGAAACAATCCAAGGCCATTTACCCCCATGACGTTTCAATTCCCAACACCAAAGTCCCCTTGTTGGTTTGGGGAGTGTCTTGAAACCGCCGCGAATGCCCCTATCATTAGCACTCACCACAGACGAGTGCTAACACCACGCCGCCTGTCGGAAGTTTGGTAGTGCCTGGATGTCCGGGCGCTTGTTAAGTACGTCAGCTTTTTACTGAAAACAGGAGCAATTCAATGAAACTTCGCCCTCTGCACGATCGCGTGATCGTCAAGCGTATCGAAAGCGAAACCACGACCGCCTCCGGCATCGTGATCCCTGACAACGCCGCTGAAAAGCCTGATCAAGGTGAAGTGCTGGCCGTAGGCCCTGGCAAGAAGAACGACAAGGGCGAAGTGATGGCCCTGAACGTCAAGGTCGGCGACCGCGTTCTGTTCGGTAAGTACTCGGGCCAGACCGTCAAGGTCGACGGCGACGAGCTGCTGGTCATGAAGGAAGACGACCTGTTCGCAGTTGTGGAGAAATAAAGCTACTGCGCAGGCGCCAGGCGTCGTTGCGCGGTGCTCGCAATCCTCACGTACAGGAAGTACGTTGCGGTTGCTGCGCTCCGTGCGCCTAGCCTGACACCTGCTCGCTACGCTTTCTTCCCCCACACCCCGCTATTCGTTTCAAGTTTTTAGATTTTCAGGAGCTCCAAATGGCAGCAAAAGACGTAGTTTTCGGCGGCGAAGCCCGCGCACGCATGGTTGAAGGCGTGAACATTTTGGCCAACGCGGTCAAAGTGACTCTGGGCCCTAAGGGTCGCAACGTAGTGCTGGAGCGCTCGTTCGGCGCCCCTACCGTGACCAAGGACGGTGTGTCCGTGGCCAAGGAAATCGAACTCAAGGACAAGCTGCAGAACATGGGCGCTCAGCTCGTGAAGGAAGTGGCCTCCAAGACCAGCGACAACGCTGGTGACGGCACCACGACCGCTACGGTTCTGGCTCAAGCCATCGTTCGCGAAGGCTTCAAGTACGTGGCCGCCGGTATCAACCCGATGGACCTCAAGCGCGGTATCGACAAGGCTGTGACGGCCCTGGTTGCCGAGCTGAAGAAGGCTTCCAAGCCCACCACCACTTCCAAGGAAATTGCCCAGGTCGGTTCGATCTCTGCCAATTCCGACGAAACCATCGGCAAGCTGATCGCTGACGCCATGGACAAGGTTGGCAAGGAAGGCGTGATCACCGTGGAAGACGGCAAGTCCCTCGACTCCGAACTGGACGTCGTGGAAGGCATGCAGTTTGACCGCGGCTACCTGTCGCCCTACTTCATCAACAACCCAGAAAAGCAATCTGCCATTCTGGACAACCCCTTCGTGCTGCTGTTCGACAAGAAGATCAGCAACATCCGCGACCTGCTGCCCACCCTGGAGCAAGTTGCCAAGGCTGGCCGTCCTCTGCTGATCGTGGCAGAAGAAGTCGAAGGCGAAGCCCTGGCTACGCTGGTGGTCAACACCATCCGCGGCATCCTGAAGGTTGTGGCTGTCAAGGCTCCTGGCTTCGGCGACCGTCGCAAGGCCATGCTGGAAGACATCGCCATCCTGACGGGCGGCAAGGTCATTGCTGAAGAAGTGGGCCTGACGCTGGAAAAGGTGACGTTGGCCGACCTGGGTCAAGCCAAGCGCATCGAAGTGGGCAAGGAAAACACCATCATCATCGACGGCGCTGGCGCTGCTGCTGACATCGAAGCCCGCGTCAAGCAAGTGCGCGTGCAAATCGAAGAAGCCTCGTCCGACTACGACCGCGAAAAGCTGCAAGAGCGCGTGGCCAAGCTGGCTGGCGGTGTTGCCGTGATCAAGGTGGGCGCTGCTACCGAAGTCGAAATGAAGGAAAAGAAGGCCCGCGTGGAAGACGCACTGCACGCAACGCGCGCAGCTGTGGAAGAAGGCGTTGTGGCCGGTGGTGGCGTGGCCCTGCTGCGTGCCAAGCAAGCCGTTGGCACCTCCATCAAGGGTGACAACGCTGACCAGGACCACGGCATTGCCTTGGTTTTGAAGGCCATCGAAGCGCCTCTGCGTGAAATCGTCAACAACGCCGGCGGCGAAGCCTCGGTGGTGGTGAATGCTGTGTTGGCCGGCAAGGGCAACTTCGGCTTCAACGCTGCCAACGACAGCTACGGCGACATGCTGGAACTGGGCATTCTGGACCCTACAAAGGTCACCCGCACAGCCCTGCAAAACGCTGCCTCCGTGGCATCGCTGCTGCTGACGACCGAGTGCATGATTGCTGACGCACCCAAGGATGAATCCGGTGCTGGCGGCGGCATGCCTGACATGGGCGGCATGGGTGGCATGGGCGGCATGGGCATGTAATTGCCTGGCTGCTCCCGGCAAAACTTTGGTTTTGCCTGGTAGCTCCATCAAAAAAGCCCCGCAGGCTGCAAAGCCTGCGGGGCTTTTTTTGTCTGGCTTTTCGGAGTACGACCTGGTTCAAGGCCGTCCAGAACTTCAGGCCCACGGCCTTCTGTGCACGATGACCACAGGAACACCCGACCTCTTGCCCGACCATTCTTGAACAAGAACTACTATTTCTATAGCTGCTAGCGCTTACCCATCAAGCGCTAGAGCCATTTTTGACTACTATTTTCTCTCACCCTGGCGTGCGCAGTGCCTGCGTGGCACGCGCCAGCTCGGTGATACGCGCCCAGTCGCCGGACCGCACCGCGTCCGCAGGGGTCAGCCACGAGCCCCCTACGCAGCGCACATTGGGCAGCGCCAGGTAGTTAGGTGCCGTGGCGTTGCTAATGCCGCCTGTGGGGCAAAAGCTGACCTGGCCAAACGGGCTTGCCCAGGACTTGAGCAGCGGAATGCCGCCCGCAGCCTCGGCCGGAAAGAGCTTGAGGAACGAAAAACCATCGGCCAGCGCGGCCATGATTTCGCTGGACGTGGCCACGCCGGGCAGGAGTGGCAGGTTCAGGCCCTTGCAGGCGCCCCCCACTTCGGAGGTATAGCCCGGGCTCACGGCAAACCGCGCGCCGGCCTCGCTGGCACGACGGGCGTCGTCGGCGTTGAGCACCGTGCCCACGCCCACCACCGCCTCAGGCAGGTTGCGCGCAATGGCTTCGATGGCGGGCAGGCCAGCCGCAGTGCGTAGCGTCACTTCCAGCACCTTCACCCCACCGGCGAGCAGGGCTTCCGCAAGGGGCAGCGCGTCTTCCACGCGGTCGATCACGATGACGGGGATGACGGGGCCGTAGCTGGCGATATCGAGCGGGTTCATGGGTTGTTCCTTAATTTTGAGTACCGCAAGCGGCGGTTGAAACTGGCACGACGCCCTGCGAGTGCCACCGTGGAACTGGCTTTGTCAGGCCACTGGTAACGTCCCCATGAGGGGGGACGACGCGAAGCGGCTCAGGGAGCATCTTGCCTACAGCCAAGTGCAGGCGCCCTGCTCGGCGCCGCCCGCATGGCGGCGAAAGTTGGTGAACAGCTCACGGCCAAAGCCAGTGGCGGGAGGCGCGGTGTAGGGTGCCAAAGGGCGAGCGGCCCAGGTGGCTTCATCGACCAGCACATCCAGCGTGCCTGCCACCGCGTCCACCCGCACGATGTCGCCATCCAGGACCTTGGCCAGCGGGCCACCGGCCAGTGCCTCGGGCGTGACGTGGATGGCGGCAGGAACCTTGCCCGATGCGCCGCTCATGCGCCCGTCGGTGACCAGCGCCACCTTGAAGCCCTGGTTCTGCAGCACGGCCAGCGGGGGCGTGAGCTTGTGCAGTTCGGGCATCCCATTGGCTTGCGGGCCCTGAAAACGCACCACGGCCACCATGTCTTGTTGCACCTCACCCGCGCTGAAGGCGGCGAGCAAGGCTTCTTGCGAATCAAACACACGGGCGGGGGCCTCGATGATGTGGAGGTTCTCGGGCACGGCAGACACCTTGATCACCGCGCGGCCCAAACGCCCTTGAAGCAGGCGCAAACCACCCGTGGGAGAAAACGGATGTGTCACCGGGCGCAAGACACTGTCGTCACCGGACACAGCCGGAGCACCCTGCCCGCCTGCGGCGATGCCGCCGTCGTTGACGCTCATCACATCGGGGTGCATGAAGCCACCCGACAGCAGTTCGCGCAAGATCCATGCGGGGCCGCCTGCGGCCTGGAACTGGTTCACATCGGCATCGCCATTGGGGTACACGCGGGCCAGCAGCGGCACGGCGGATGACAGCTCGTCAAAGTCCGACCAGTCGATGAGGATGCCCGCGCTGCGCGCAATGGCCACCCAGTGGATCAAATGGTTGGTAGAGCCGCCCGTGGCCAGCAGAGCCACCATGGCGTTGACAATGCAGCGCTCGTCCACCACATGACCAATGGGCGTGAAGCGCGATCCGCGCTTGCCAATGTCGAGCACCGTGCGCACGGCTTGGCGCGTGAAGGCTTCGCGCTCTTCGGTGCCGGGCGGCGCAAAGGCCGCGCCGGGCACGTGCAGGCCCATGGCCTCGAGCAGCATCTGATTGCTGTTGGCGGTGCCGTAGAATGTGCAGGTGCCGGGGCTGTGGTACGCGGCCGATTCTGCCTTGAGCAACTCATCACGTCCCACCAGGCCTTGCGCGTACTGCTCGCGCACCTTAGCTTTGTCCTTGTTGGGCAGCCCAGTGCCCATGGGGCCTGCAGGCACAAACACGCAGGGCAGGTGCCCGTAGTGCAGCGCGCCAATGAGCAGGCCGGGCACGATCTTGTCGCACACGCCCAGCAGCAGCGCGCCGTCGAACACATCGTGGGACAGCGCTACCGCAGTGGCCATGGCAATGGCATCGCGGGAGAAAAGCGACAGCTCCATGCCGGGCGTGCCCTGCGTGACACCGTCACACATGGCGGGCACGCCGCCTGCGACCTGCACCGTCGCACCATTCCGTGCGGCTTCGTCGCGCAGGATGGCGGGGTAACTTTGGTACGGCTGGTGGGCCGACAGCATGTCGTTGTAGGCCGTCACCACGCCAATGTTGGGCGCCTTTTCGACGGTGATCTTGAACTTGTCAGCACTGGGCAGCGCGGCATAGGCGTGGGCCAGGTTGGCGCAGCCCATGCGGTCCTGGGTGGGTTTGCGGGCCAGCATGTTGTCGATGCCAGCAAGATAAGCAGCGCGGGTGTCAGCACTGCGCTGCGTGATGCGGGCCGTCACGCGCGCTACAACTGAATGCATGGGATGCTCCATCGGTGGGTGGGCCCTCGAACCCGGATCGGACACGGGGCCACAATTTGAGTGTCCTAGAATGTAACTCGATAACCATTGCACTTCAACCCATGACCCTGCAAACCCTGCCCTTGCCACCGTCCGAACTGGGCGAATCGCCCTTCTGGCACCCCGAGGAAAACTGCCTCTACTGGTGTGACATTCAGGGCTTTTCTGTCCATGCCTGGACACCCGCCACGGGACAGCACCGGCACTGGAAAATGCACAGCGAACCCGGTTGCTGTGCCCCCGCGCCAGGCGGTCACTTGGTAATTGGGTTACGGGACGGCTTCTATCTGCTGAACGCCACCACAGGCGCACTGACCTGCCTGGCACTGCTGCCTGCCGAACAGCACAACACCCAGATGCTGCGCCTGAACGATGGCCGCTGTGACACAGCAGGCCGGTTCTGGGCCGGGTCGGTGATCACGCCGCGCACCGCACCCGACGCAGCGCTGTGGTGTCTGGCAGTTGCCGACGACGGCGGCTACTCCGTGCGCTACATGGCGGGCGACAACTTCACAGCCAACGGCCTGGCGTTCAGCCCGGACGACCGGTTCATGTACTGGTCCAACACGCCCGAGCACCGGATTGACCGGTTTGACTTCGACGTGGCCACGGGTGCCATCGCCCACCGCCAGCCCTGGATGCAGTTTGACCGCAAGGTGGACGGCCAGCCCTACGGTGGCCGCCCCGATGGCGCAGCAGTGGATGTGAACGGCAACTACTGGGTGGCGATGTACGAAGGCGGTTGCGTGTTGCAACTGTCGCCATCCGGCGCTGTGCTGCAGCGCATTGCCACACCAGTGACCTGCCCCACGATGGTGTGTTTGGGGGGCGAAGATTTGCGCACGCTGTACGTCACGTCGGCCCGCGCCGGGCGGCCTGAACACGAACAGACCGCCGCCATAGCTGCCGGCTCGCTGTTCAGCACCCCGGTCACCACACCGGGCTTGCCGGTGAACTTCTTCCGGCTGGCGCGTTGACTTGGTGCCCGGCCAGAACCATTTTTAAAAAATATGGGTCAAAAGTGCCTCTAACGCTTATCCCATAAGCGCTAGTAGCTATCTATTTTGAAGTATCAGCTATCCACGCAGCCGCTTCAACAGCCCTGCGGTGGATCCATCCAGCCCACTGGCGTCACCCGAGCCCAGCCGAGCCTCGATGTCCCTGGCCAGCACTTTGCCCAGCTCCACGCCCCACTGGTCAAAGCTATTGATGCCCCACAGACTGCCGCTGACGAAAACGCGGTGCTCTTGCAGCGCAATCAGCGCGCCCAGCGATGCTGGGGTGAGCGCATCCAGCAGCAAGAAGGTGCTGGGCCGGTTGCCCGGAAAGTGACGGTGCCCGTCGTCGGCGCTCACCTTGCCCACCATCAGCGCCTGGGCTTGCGCACGGCGATCAGCTCCAGCGGCAGCACGTCGGTGCCCTGGTGCAGCATCTGAAAGAAAGCGTGCTGGCCGTTGGTGCCCGGCTCGCCCCACAGCACGGGTGACGTGGCATAGGGCAGCGGTTGGCCGTCCAGCCCCACGCGCTTGCCGTTGCTCTCCATCTCCAGTTGCTGCAGATAGGCCGGTAGGCGGCGCAGCGCTGCATGGTAGGGCGCGATGCAGCGGCTGGTAAAGCCATGGAAGTTGCGGTACCAGACGTCCAGCAGGCCCAGGCGCACGGGCAGGTTCTGCGCCAAGGGGGCGGTGCGAAAGTGCTCGTCCATGGCGTGCGCTCCGGCCAGCAGGTTCCGAAAGCCCGCCGAACCAATCGCGATCGCAATGGGTAGGCCAATGGCCGACCACAGCGAATAGCGCCCCCCCACCCAGTCCCAGAAGCCGAAGGTGGTGGTGATGCCCAGCGTCTTTGCGGCATCCACATTGGTGGTGAGCGCCGCAAAGTGGCGCGCCACATCGGCTCCGCCGTTGTCAGCAAACCAGGCCAGCGCCGATCGGGCGTTGGTCATGGTTTCTGCGGTGGTGAAGGTCTTGGACGCGACGAGGAACAGCGTGTTCTCAGGCCGCAGCGTGCGCAGCGTGGTGTGCAGCTCGTGCCCGTCCACGTTCGATACGAAATGAAACCGCTTGCCCGGCGCGCGAAACTCTTCCAGCGCCAGCACGGCCATGTGCGGGCCCAGGTCCGACCCACCAATGCCGATGTTGACCACGTCGGTGATGGACTCGTCCGCGCGCACCGTGTCGGCATAGGCCAGCATGGCATCCAGCGTGGCATGCACCCGCACCAGGTCGGCGGCCATCGTGCTTTCATCGCCCGGCAGCCCCAAGCCCGCGGGGCGGCGCAGCAGGGTGTGCAGCACCGCGCGGCCTTCGGTGGTGTTGATGGGCTGGCCGCCCAGCATGGCGTCGCGGTGTTGCTCCAGGCCGCTGTGGCGGGCCATGTCCAGTAGCAACGCCTCGGTGTCGCGGCTCCACAGGTTTTTGGAGAGGTCGGCAAACACATGCGGGGCTGACTGGCTGAAATGCTCAAACCGCTGCGCGTCCTGCGCGAAGGACTCCCGCAGATCCTGCTGGCTGGCGCCGTTCGAAAAATGGGCCTGCAGCAAAGGCCATTCGGGGGTTTGGTCGCAACGGAGGGACATGGGTTCAGTCGAAGGAAGTGGTCAACGCGGCCGAAATGGTAACTTGATTACAAAAACATCTTGGTACTCTGTCGCATGCAAAGTGTGAAAAAACGTTTGCAAGCCATAGACCTACACACAGACCGCACAAATCGATGTAACGAGATTACAATTTCTAGCCTCAAACGTGCACAACAACACCCTGATACGGAGACCCCATGAGTTTTGACCTTGTCCTGTTTGGTGGAACAGGTGATCTGGCCTGGCGCAAGCTCATGCCCGCATTGTTTCAGGCGTTCCGGCACGGCACGCTGCCCGAAGGGGGTCGCATCATTGCAGTGGCACGCGACGAGTTGAGCCATGAACAATACCGCAGCCTGATCAAGGCGCGGTTTGACAGCGTGGAGCTGGCCAAGCGCCCCACTCCGGACGAGTTCGAGCGCTTTGGCGCGCTGCTGCACTACCTGCGCATGGACCTGTCCAAAACCGAGGACTACACCAAGCTGGCCGCCATGCTGCATGAACGCGGCGCCGACTCGGTGGTGATGTATGTGGCCACCGCGCCCAGCCTGTTCACCAACGTGTGCGAGCAAATCGCGGCCGTGGGCCTGAACGGCCCCACCACCCGCGTGGTGCTGGAAAAGCCGCTGGGCCACGACCTCCAATCCAACCAGGCCATCAACGACACGCTGCGCCGCGTGCTCAAGGAAGAGCAGGTCTTCCGCATCGACCACTACCTGGGCAAGCCCTCGGTGCAGAACCTGTTTGCCATGCGCTTTGGCAATGCCCTGTTCGAACCGCTGTGGCGGCGCGAGACGATTGCCAACATCCAGATCACCATTGCCGAAGAACTGGGTGTGGAAACCCGCGGCGCGTTCTATGACCAGACGGGTGCCCTGCGCGACATGGTGCAAAACCATGCGCTGCAACTGCTGTGCGCCATTGGCATGGAGCCGCCCATCAACTCCAGCGCCAACGCCATCCGCGACGAAAAGCTCAAGGTGCTGCAGTCGCTCAAGCCCTGGAGCATGGAAACCATTGGCCAGCATGTGATTCGCGGACAGTACGCGGCGGGCAACGTGCACGGCACCCCGGTGCCCGGCTACCTGCAGGAAAAAGGCGTGGCCCCCGGCAGCACCACCGAAACCTTTGTGGCGCTGCGCACCGAGATCTCCAACTGGCGCTGGGCCGGTGTGCCGTTCTACATCCGCACCGGCAAGCGGCTGGCGGGGCGTGATGCACACATCGCCGTCAACTTCCGCCCGGTGCCGCACCCCATCTTCAAGACCCCTGCAGGTGCCGCCAACCGCTTGGTGATCAACCTGCAGCCCAAGGACGGGCTGGAGCTGCACCTGCTGGCCCAGGGTGCCGCGCAGCACCAGACCGAGCCCGCTCTGTCGCAGGTGCACCTCAACCTCGACTTTGACCAGCGCTTTGGCACCGAGCGCGTGGGCGCGTACGAACGCTTGCTGCTCGACGTGATTGCGGGCCGGCTGAACCTGTTTGTGCGCAGCGACGAACAAGAAGAAGCCTGGCGCTGGGTCGAGCCCATCCTGCAGCACTGGAAGAACGACCCTGTGGGACCGCGTCCCTATACGGCAGGCAGCTGGGGCCCCAGTTCGGCCAGCGCGATGATTGCGCGCGATGGGTATTGCTGGAGCGAGGAGATGTAGTGCTATCGCGCCGCCGCATTTGAACGCGAGGAGTCCGCCGGATTTATAAAACGGCGGCTGCAAATGGACCGCAACGGTCCATTTTTTTTGCCTTTTTGCTCCATAGCTTGCCTACAAAGCTGCCATTTGCCCAAGCCGTCCTCGCTCAGGCCGATTTGCACTGACTGGCACCGATTAGCGCCCGAGTCCCACAGACTTTTGGCGCACGCAGCTACATACCACCCAGCCAGCGCATGCCATCCTTCATGCGGCATCAACAGATGTACTGCAGTGAAAGGACGCGCATGTTCAAAAAAATCATGGTTTTGCTGGATGAGCACCCGCCAGCCCAATTGGCCATCCAAACAGGTGTTGAGATCGCCAGCGTCCACCGAGCAGAAGTGGCTTACCTGTATGTGCCGCCGGCGTATACCTTTCCTGTTGTGGATATGCCCGGTGGCGGCATGGCAGCATTTGCATCGCACACCGCCGAACAGTTTGGGCAACAAGTGCAAACCACAGCATCCAAGCTGTTGAAGGCGGCTCAGGATGTGGCCCACGCGGCGGGCATAGGCTCCAAATGCAGCATGGCCCCTAGTGATGCCACGGTAGACGACGTGGTGCAGGCCACAGCCACCTTGGGCTGTGACTTGGTCGTGATTGCAGCGCCCGGCAGCAACGCCGTCGTTCGACTGCTCACGGGCAACCTCATTCCTGGGTTGATTTCCCGGTCAACCATCCCCGTACTGGTCTGCCCTGTCAGCACGTAGGCGGGCTCGATGGGGCTTCAGCGGACCGGCAGTCCACCCATGGCATGCCCTTCTTGACAGGACTGCATCCAGCCTCTCCACGCTTTTTCCCTCCAACACTCACACGCCAGCCAACTGATTTGGCAACCTATGGACGACTTGCGCATAAGAACTACGCTTCACAGCGACATCGATGAACTCCTGAAACTCCAGGAGCGCGTCTACCCCTCCATCGACCCCTGGCAGCGGGACCACCTGAAAGAACAGCTCACCATGTTCCCCGAAGGCCAGCTGATGGCTGAAATCGACGGGCGGGTGGTGGGCTGCGCCAGCTCGCTGGTCATCCTGTGGAATGAATGGTCGGACGAACACACCTGGCAAGACATTACGGCCCAAGGCACCTTCCGCACCCACAACCCCCAGGGGTTGACGCTGTACGGCGCCGAGGTTTTTGTGGACCCGGAAATGCGTGGGCTGCAGATTGGCCACTACCTGTACGAAGGACGCCGCCAGCTGTGCAAAACCCTGAACCTGCGGCGCATCATTGCTTGCGGACGGCTGCCGGGCTATCTGCCGTATTCCAAAGACATGACGGCCGAGCAATATGCCAAAAAGGTGCTGTGGGGCGACTTCACAGACCCGGTGCTGAGCTTTCAGCTGCGCGAAGATTTTCGCTACTGCGGCATCATGAAGGACTACCTGCCGCAAGACCAGGAGTCTTGCGGCCAGGCGGCGCTGATCGTGTGGATCAACCCGGACTACGACCCGTCGCGCCCGACGGCCTTGCAATCGGCCATCGCTGCCAGCCCCTAGGACATTCATGACCGTTCAAGCACAAGACATGCACCCCGTTTTCAGCCCCAGCCAGGGCATTGTCCGCATTGCGGCAGTGCAGTACCTGCTGCGCTCCATCGACGACTGGGCGGGGTTCGAGAACCAGGTCCGCTTTGTCATGAAAGCGGCGGGCGACTACAAGCCGCAGTTCGTGATGTTCCCCGAGATCTTCACCACGCAGTTGCTGTCGTTCATGGACACCTCCGACCTGCGCACGGCGGTGCGCCGGATGGATGAGTTCACCGACCGCTACATCGAACTCTTCACCGACCTGGCCAAGCGCTGGGGCGTGCACATCATTGGTGGCAGCCACCCCACGCTGTCCAACGGCAAGTTGCTCAACACGGCCTACCTGTTCAGCCCGCAGGGCAAGGTGTTCACGCAGGACAAGATCCACCTGACCCGCTGGGAAAAAGAAAAGTGGAAGGGCGACCCGGGCCACCAGCTGACCGTGTTTGACACCCCCCATGGCCGCATTGCGATCCTGATCTGCTACGACATCGAGTTCCCGGAGCTGTCGCGCATGGTGTGCGAACAAGGCGCCGACATCATCTTTGTGCCGTCATGCACCGATGACCGCCAGGGCTTCTGGCGCGTTCGCTACTGCTGCCATGCGCGCGCCATCGAAAACCAGGTGTATGTAGCCGTCACGGGCACGGTAGGCAACCTGGCGGTGGAGGGCCCGGGGCTGCACTACGGCCAAGCGGCCATCATCACGCCGTCGGACTTTCCTTTCGCGCGCGACGGCATCGCGGCCGAAGGCGTGCCCAACATGGAACAGATCGTCATTGCCGACGTGGACCTGGCCAAGCTGGTGGCCAACCGCGTCAACGGCACCACCATCCCG
>JAUXZO010000101.1 GCA_030692685.1 Acidovorax sp.
CGGGTGCCCAGCACCAACCGGGCCCGGCCGGCGTGGGCGGCCAGCCAGCTTTTGAGGCGCTGCGCCGGCGTCAGGCCGCTGTGCAGGGCGACCACCTGGGCCTTGCCGAGGTGGGCAAAACGCTCCTCGAAACGCGCCTGCAACTGCGGCGTGAGGTTGATCTCGGGCACCATCACCAGCACCTGGGCGCCGGGGTCCTGCGCGAGCACGCAGGCGGCAGCGCGCAGGTAAACCTCGGTTTTTCCGCTGCCGGTCGCGCCAAACAGCAGGGCAGGCCGGGTGTCGGCATCAAATTCGGCGATAGCCCTTGCCTGCCCTGGGCTGAGTGCTATCAAATCAGTAGTATCCGGGGTGCTGGGCACAGCCGCCCCAGGTCGTTTCAGGCGGCGTGCGAGTTGCGCCGTGCTCAGTTCGCGCAGCTGCGGCGGCAGCGCGGCCAGCGCCACCTCGCCAATCGAGCGCTGGTAATAACTTGCGGTAAAGGCCACCAGCCGGCGCCAGGTCGCCGACAGCGGCGCCAGGCCGTCCAGCGCGCCCAGCACGGCACGGGCTTGCGCCGGCGGCAGCTCACCACTGTCCGGCAGCAACTCCCAGACCACACCCAGAACTTCGCGCTTGCCCAGCGGCACACGTACCAGTGTGCCGGGTGCCAGCGGCCATTCGCTGGCATAGGTCAGCGCGCCAGCCACATTGCTGTGGGCTGGAGTGGCAACCACAACGCCAAGCCAGTAGCTCATGAGCGCTGAAGCCGGGAACTACGTAAAAAGTCGTAAGTGCTGAGATACATTTTCGGAAAACGCCGTAAGTGCTTGATTTCAAACTACTTTGAAGGTGATCCAGAATTTCTGTGGATAACTTTGTTGATAGATTGCCTTGGGCCCGGCCCAAGCCTTGTAAATCAAGGCTTTTCCTAAATTGCCCGGAAAAAAAGCAATTTAAAGAAGTCATATGAATCAAGCACTTAGCGGCGCTATGGGTTTGATAGCGAAACCATCGTCTTGACCGCGGTCATGTCGCACCGCAGCACGAATTTTGTGAATAAGTCTTGTCTCCGGAGCCTGGTTTTGTGTTATCGGCGATACGAAAAAACCGCTTAATGCGGCGTGCCGGTGCGCATCCTGCGGGAGTGGGCGTGTACTGCGCGTACCAGCACGTCGACGCTTTCCGGCGGGGTGTGCTGGCTGATGCCGTGGCCGAGGTTGAAGATGTGGGTCGGGCCCTTGCTCTGGAGGTCGGCATGCGGCTGGCCGAAGCTGTCCAGCACGGCGGCCACTTCCTTTTCGATCTGCGCCGGCTGGGCAAACAGTACGTTCGGGTCCAGGTTGCCCTGCAGCGCCATGCGGGCACCGACCCGCGCGCGCGCCTGGGCCAGGTTCACGGTCCAGTCCAGCCCCAGTACCTCGCAGTCGAGCTGCGCCATCTGCTCCAGCCACAAGCCGCCGCCTTTGGTGAACACCAGGCGCGGAATGATCACCCCGTCATGGCTGCGCTTGAGCTGGCTGAGCACGCGCTGGGTGTAAGCCAGGCTGAAGGTCTGGAAGGCCGCGTCGGCCAGCACACCGCCCCAGCTGTCGAAAATCATCACCGCCTGGGCGCCGGCCTCGATCTGGGCGTTCAGGTAGGCGGCGACGGCGTCGGCGTTGATGGCCAGCATTTTGTGCATCAGGTCGGGGCGCTGGTACAGCATGGTCTTGACCAGGCGGTAGTCGTCGGATCCGGCGCCCTCGACCATATAGCAGGCCAGGGTCCAGGGGCTCCCGGAAAAGCCGATCAGCGGCACGCGCCCGTTCAGCGCCTTGCGGATGGAGGTGACGGCGTTGAAGACGTAACGCAGCTTTTCCATGTCCGGCACTTCCAGTTTGGCCACCGCCGCCTCGTCACGCACCGGCGTCGCAAAACGCGGGCCTTCGCCCAGCGCAAACGACAGGCCCAGGCCCATGGCGTCAGGCACCGTCAGGATGTCGGAAAACAGGATGGCGGCGTCCAGCGGGTAACGCTCCAGCGGTTGCAGCGTGACCTCTGTGGCGTAGTCGGGCGAGGTGGCCAGGCCCATGAAGCTGCCGGCTTTCGCGCGGCTGGCACGGTACTCGGGCAAATAACGCCCGGCCTGGCGCATCAGCCAGACGGGGGTGTAGTCGGTGGCCTGGCGCAGGCAGGCGCGCAGGAAAT